>CAKZSI010000056.1 GCA_937918935.1 uncultured Chloroflexales bacterium
GGTTCGCTACGCTCACCCCAACCTCCGGGGGCTACGCTTGCTACGCTTGCTCGCCGCAATCATATGCATCCGCCATGATTTCTACCGTGACATTTTTGTTGGGTTTCACGTTGTTCACCCCAACCTCCGCGGGCTTTTACCTTCCTTCGTCGGTTGGGGGTAGGTTGGGGTGAGCGTAGCGAACCCCAACAGCCCAATCCCGCCATCCCCATCCGACCACCGCCATCCTCGCCGCGAGATCGCGCGTCTTGATCCGCGGCGGCATCGTGTGTGTTGGGGTTCATTGCATTCACCCCAACCTACGCGTGCTTGCTTCATCGAAACCAGCCCCGAACGCGATCCCATAGTGATGTTCCCGAGACGTGTTCACCTTCGCGCAGTATCTTCTCCAACGGAACACCTGTGCCGGGATCGGGACCGATCGTCGAATGAGCGGGCGCCGACCGAGCAGCACGATCCAGATCCTCACGGGCCTGGGCTTCAGAAATCCCGCGTTGATGAGCGAACCAGCGGACAACCAACTCCATTTCCCGCTCTGTCTGCTGACGCCGAGCGGCCTCAACATCCTCACGGGTGATGTGGAATACATCTCCCTGGCGGAGACGAGCCTCAGGGTCGAGCCTGAGTCCACCGTAGATGAAGTCGCGAATGGTGGGCTCAAATTGCTGAAGAATTATGAAAGCCGGATGTCCACCACCACCACCACCGCCTCTTGGAATGGGCGATCGTCCACTAGGAGGGCGAACTATAGGACGAGCTGGAGGGGTCGAGGCACGTGGGCCAGGCGATGGAGTAGATGGCGTGACCGGACGCGCCGCTGACGTTCCACCCGCTTGCCCTTGTTGTAGTTGAGTTAGGCGACGAGCGCCAGGACTATAGTGCAGGTGATGATGCCCGCTTCCTGGTGTCAGCCCGCCGCTCTGCCCGGCTTGGGTGAATACGAGGTTCCCAGCTCTCACAGCTTGAGTCGGATGCTGCGCTATGCGTTCCATGTGATGGATCTGGAACCCTGGCCTTGGTGCACGACCTAGTCGCAGTTGCCTAAGTTCAGTTTGGCTATAGCTAAACGATGGGCTTGATGCCTCCAGCCGATAGAACCGCGATCGAACCTGGTTGAAAACGCTCCTGGCGTAGTAGCTCTGGGTTCCAGGTGTCCGTCCGCTACCTTGCGGCAAGCGCTGGACACGTTGCTCGAAGCGACGCAGGTTTTCCTCGAGGGAGCCCCCGCGGAATCTTGGTTCGAGGACTTCGTTCGCCGCTCTCTGCCAGTTAGACAGAGCTGGGCTCTCCGAGACAAAGTTGAAGGGAGTCTGCCCAGGAACTGGTACAGGCGGGCGTGACTGTTCACCATTCGGATCTACAAGACCAATCGGGCTCCCGGAGGCGTAGTGATATAGGTTTGGCCCATCAGCTATGTCCGCGGGATCGGCGCTTGCCCACCTCCCCACCCACGCCGCGTAATACCTCGCCCCGTGATAGTACAGCCCACTCTCCCCATCCCGCTCCTTCCCCGTATACCGATACCGCTTCGGCGTCTCGGTCTGGCTGCGCACCGCCTGATACGACGTGCTGCCGTAGGGTGCATATTCCTCGTAAGAAATGATCTGCGCCTGCTCGTCCAGCTCGAGGCTGGCCGAGCCGAGGTGGTTGCCGAATTGGTAGCGGATGAGCTGCGCTGGCGCGGGGTCGTTGCCCAGGGTGCGGGTCTCGACGAGCGCGATGCGCTGTTTGTCGTCCATCAGGTGCAGCGTTTCACGTTCGAACGTCAGCGTCTCTCCGTCGCCAGCATATTCGCGATAGACTTCGAAGCCGCCGAGGTAGATGCGCTCTTTCATGCGCGTGGGCGTCTGGCCGGAAGCGGCTTGCCGCTCGGTGACCTTGCGCACGCGCTGGCCGGTGGCGTCGTAGACGTAGTGGGTAGTCTCGGGCGTGCCGTTGTTCACCACCTGCTGAGAAGTTGCCTGGAGTTGATCCTTAAAATCCCAGCGCATCAGCGGCAAGTGCGGCATGCGCAGCATGTTGCCGTGGGCGTCGTAGGCATAGAGCTCCGGCGCCGCCGTCGTTCCGTTGCCAATCTGCGTGCGGCTCAGCCGGTTGCTGACCTTGCCCGGTTCGAGCAGGCTGGTTTCGTTGTAGGTGTAGGTGCGCGTCCAGCCTGGGTGGGCCGGGTCGGTGCCGCGGTGCTGCATCGAAAGGAAGTTGCCGACGGCGTCGTAGAGGTAGCGTTCGAGATACCGCCCCATGGCGTTGCCGTCACCGGGATGATCCAGACGTACCCGCGGCGCGTCGTTGTACGAGTGGGGAATCGGCGCCCCGCCGATCTGCCCCAGGTGCTCGCGGCCGGTGGCCTCGATCAGCCGGTAGATGGCGTCGTAGGTGTACTCGGCGCTCGCCTCGACGCGCTGATTCCTGAAGTAGATGGTCTGCTGCGCCTCGTCGCGGATGTGGGTGATGTTGCCCGCCGGATCGTAGGTGTAATGCAGGTCCTGTAGCCGGTCGCCGCCGTTGCGGATGGTGCGCAGATGCGCCAGGCGGAAGGTCAGCGGGTCGTAGGAGTAGAAAGTGCGGACGCCGTTGCCGTAATCGACCAGCAGGCGCTGGCCCTTGGCGTCGTAGTCGAGGTCGGTCACCGCGTGCAGGGTCGCGGTGGCAGGATCGAGGAGATTGCCGGGTTCGGCACCCTGGTTGAGCCAGGCGTCCACCCGCTCCAGCAGGTTGGCCTCGTTGTAGACCGGCTGAATGACGTTGACCTTCGCACCCGGCTGGTCGCTGTGCGGCGCAATCAACTGGACCAGCCGGTTCAGCGCGTCGTAGGTGGTGCGGCTGGTGTAGGCCTCGGGCTCCAGCGGCACGACACCCGACCAGTCCAGCGTGGTCTTGTACTCTCGCGCCAATTGCCTTCGGCTTTCGAGCAGGTTGCCTTTGAAGTCGTACTGGTCGCTGGTGACAATGCCGGCCTGGTCACGCAGTTCGACGACTTTGCCGCGCAGGTTGTTCGCCTCGGGGTTCGGGCGGCCCTCGCCGTAGAGGCTGCGCCCGACGAGCAGCTCCGCGCCAGCGCCTTCTTGCAGGAACGAATCCGTGGGGCGCCGCAATTGATCGTAAGCGGTGCGGAACTGGTGGTCGCGGCTGTCCCAGGCATAGAGCGGTTTGCCCGCCACGTCATTCAGCATCCAGCGCTCGCCCGCCTCCATGCTGGCCTGATGGATGCGGTTGCCGAGCATGTCGTAGTCGTAGCGCATGACCACGCGGTCGTTGGCGTCGATGACCTCGCGCTGGTTGCCTTCGATGTCGAGGACGATCCGCGTCGCGTGGAACTCCTCGACGGGCGGAGCGGCTGCGGGTGTGTCGCTGTACCTGGCTTTGTTGTGGGCGACGGTGAGGAAAGTGCGGCCGAGCGAGTCGGCGTGGGCGACCGTCGGGGTCGCCGCATGGACCTCCGTCTTTCTGGCGGCCTGTGTCTCGTTGTTGCGATCCGTCGCGTCCGGATAGCGCGCCGCGAAGGCGGCGGCGTGGGCCGCATCGGTGCGCAGCGCGTGCCAGGTGGGCAGGTAGTCGGCATCCGCCAGACGGCGGAAAAAATCGCCCACGTCGGGGTCGCTCCTGGGATCGAGCAGAAGCGTGTCGTTGACGTCCCAGGTCTCCTGCCGCCAGGGGTCGAACACCACCTTCTCCCAGGTGTGGTTGGGGTGCAGCGTCGCAACCACCCGTTCGACCGGGTCATAGCAGAGCACGGGGCTCACGCCGATCTTGACCTCGAACTCGAAGCGGTGGGTGTCGGTGAAGAACGGCTCGTACTGGCGGACGGGCTTGCCTTTGTTGTTGAACACGGTCCAGCCGCTGCCCACCCAGCGCGGGCTCACGTCATTCGGCGTCATCTGTGGCTGGCCGTCCGCGCCCAGGATGATTTTGCCGTTGGCGTCGCGCTGGGGCACGGGGCCTGGCTCGGCCTGGATCTTCTTCTGGATCTCGCGCCCGAAGCCGTCGGAGTAGGAGAGGCTGACCTGGATCTTGCTCTGCTGGCCCGCCTGGAGGTCACTCACATGGGTCTCGCGGGCAAGCGTGGCGGCGACGGCCGGCGGCTTCTTTGTGATGTCTGGCTCGCGCCAATAGGCAGTCAGGTCATAGACGATGCGGGTGGTGGCGCCAGCGAGCAGCGTGGCCGCCACGGTCCCCTTGGGATTGGCGAGGAACTGGTCGATCTCGGCCTGGGTCAGGTCGGCGCGGAGTCCGTTCAACGAATCGCCCAGGCTTTCTTCGGGCTTGCCCACGACCGCGGTGCCGACGACCATGCCGAGGGCGTCGAAGGCCACCGCCGACCGGTTGCGGTTGGGGTCCATGACCAGCGCCGGCTGCAGCACGCGGTAGTCCTGAGCGCGCCGGGTGATAGCGCCGCTTGTGTCGCGTTCGCCGACGGTGACGCGGTTGCCCAGCGCGTCGCGGGTTTCCTCGACCAGCAGGTCGTAAGTGTCGTAGCTGACGAAGCTCTCGGTGCTGACCGCGTTGGTGTGGAACGGGTCGCGGTAGCGGTGCGGCAGGAAGAAGTGTCGGCGGGCATAGGCCAGTTCCTGGGGCGGCGTATGCGCCGCGTCCGGGGAGTAGAAGATCCGCCCGGAGGGGATCCACCAGTTGGCGTCGCCCTTGGTGTGAACATAGCGGCCTTCGTTCTCGAGCATGGCATCGGTGACCCGGCCGCCGTAGACCTCGGCAATCAGGCCCGGCGTGAAGGCGAGCTTGTCGCTCTCGAAGGGCAGCGCCAGCGACTGCAACTCACCCAGCGGCAACGGCCCGGCGAGGTTGTCGCGGCGGTAGTAGGTGCGCACGTGCTCGATCAGGCGAAGTTGTTTGCCGCTAGTGGGCCTGTCTTCGTAGTCGATCTCGCTGTCGAAGACGAGGAGCCGTTTCAGTCCACCGGGGTCCGTGAGATCGGGCCGCGCCAGGTCGGAGAACTGGAACCGCCCGGCCGCACCGGTCGGCGTGTAACCAGTGAGTTCGTACGTGCGTGATTCACAGGGCAGCGGCGTGCGGTGATCATCGTGCGTCTCGACCGCATTGGTGACGCGGTTCTCGGTGTAGGTGATGAGGATCTGCGCCTGCCTGGCCTGGTCCGCGGGGGACAACGTTAAATCCGGTTGCCGCCGCCCGTAGCCGACCGCAGCGGACTTGAGCACATTGCCGTACTCGTCCACCTCCAGTGTCAGCGCGTGGCCGATGCGCGGATCGTCCGGCTTGCGTTCGTAGTGGTAGCTGATCGATTCGCGGGCATGGGTGAAGAACACGCCGTGGCGGTTGCCGTCTCGCGGTTGTAGTTTCCGAATCGTGAAGTTCTGCTCAGTGACCGTATAGGGATGCGCCGCTTCGTCCGTGTCATCCAGCGCATAGACCTCCTGGCGCAGCATGGCGCCCTTGAGGGCGCGGCAGGCTTCCCGTTCTTCCTCAACACTCAACCCTTCAGGCAACACGGTGTCGTCGAGCAGCAGTGCGCGCGCCTGGGCGTCGCTCAGGCCGGGCTCGCGGTAATACTCGCCCTTATCATTGGCATCGAGCAGGCCCGCGAAGAAGTCGGAGACGTGATTACGGCCCACGTACATGCCTGTATGGAACCACGTCTTTGTGAGCACGGGCGGCACATGGGAGGCAGCGTCCCAGTTGGTTGCCCCCTCACCCTCTCCCCCGCTGGAGGCGAGGGAGGAAAATTCCTCAGTGTCCCACTGCTCGACCATGCCAAAGCCACGGAACTCGCGCTCCTCGCCGTCGAAGTAGCCGTGGTGATAGGCGTAGCGGGTGACAAAGCGGTTGCGGCTGAGGCGGTCATAGGTCTCGACGCGCTCGACCACATGCACCGGGAACGGCAGGCGGGTGATCCAGGGTTTGCCGGCCTGTTTGTCCTGGAGGTAGAACCTGGTGGAGGGCGCATAGTGGACCACCGTCTCCGCGCCGAGGTTGTTGACCGACTTGACCAGCAGGTGCGGCTTGGCGCCACCCATCAGATCGATGTAGCGGAGGGGCTTGTGGCGGTCGCCGGGCAGGGACGATGACCACACCAGGCAGGCGGTGCCGTTACCGAGCAGGTCAGCCGCCATCACGGAGGCGACATTGTCAACGGGCGGAAACTGGTTCAGAGGCCGCGCCTCGCTCAGCCGGTTGCCCGACTGATTGAAGTAGATCCGCACGCCGTCCCGGTGCAGGTAGATGACGTCTGTGGTACCCGAGCCATCGATATCGGCCAGACGGACGCGGCGCTGATCGAACTGATCGGGCGCATCGAACCACGGCGCATTGTCCATGGTGACCCTGGCCCCGAAGCGGCCATGGCCCAGATTCGGCCAGTAGCAGACCTCGCCGTTGCGGATGCGTACCAGGTCGGTGAGCCCATCGCCGGACATGTCGGCGAGGTAGATCGACTGCGTGCCGTCGGCAAAGACGAGGCGTGGGCCTTTCTCCTCGTCCATCGCTTGCGCGACACGCCGTGCCGGGCCGAAACCTGCTTCGGCGAGCGACGGGTGCCAGACGAAAGTGTCGTCTTCGGTGATCAGCACATCGGCGCGCCCGTCGCCATCGAGGTCTACGAACCTGAGGTTCGGGTCACGGATGTCGCGGTTGAGCGGCGCGGCGAAGGGGCGGAACGGTTCCCACCCCTCGGCTTCATCATGTTCGTAGAGACCCGACACGGGTCCGTCCAGCACCACCAGATCGGGCTGGCCGTCGCCAGCCAGGTCCATGAATTGCGCGCCTGTCGCCAGCGTCAGATCAGGCCTGAGCGGCACGCTTTCCAGCGGCGCAAAGCGCGCCCGGATGGTCTCACAGCCGTTTTCCCGCACTGGCAGCGGGCTCAGGTTACGCTTGTAGAACCAGCCACCGCCCTGCTCGGTGAGAATCCCGGGGATGCCTTCGCCGTGCAGGTCGATCCACTGATAGCTCGTACCATCGAGGCCGATGGGCAGGTTTTCGAGGCTTTCAGTATCAAGCTCGCGTACCTGGTCCTGGATCGTGGCCTTGCTATACTCGAACTCGAGCGGCGGCAGCGACTGCTTGAGATACGTAGCGTCCGGCTGGCGGATATAGCCGGACTGCGTGATTCGGCGGACGAACGAGGCGAAGCGGGTGCTGCCCTGGTGGGTAAGTTCCGCGTCAACGGTGACGGGCTGTTCATAGTCGAGGTCGGCGTAGTCGAACTCGGTGGAGCGCACGAGGCCGTCGTAGCCCTTCTCGCCCGTTGGCAGGTCCGGGATGTGATGGAACATGAGGACACGGCGGCAACGACGATAGGTGTGCACCGCGAAGCCCGCCCGGTACGAGGAGAAGGGATCCGGGCGAACCGCCCATGGCTGTCCGGCGGACGCTGAGGCGCGAACAAACCGATGCTGATTGGCCGCAGGCCGGGCCGGGTCGAGAGCGACCTCCGCGTAGTGGCCCTCGTCGTAGTCGAGGACCACCTCAAACATCCAGTCTTCGTCCGGAAGCTCGGTAGGCTCAATGACCTGCCAGGTCGAAAGATGGCGATTGGGTGTGCGGTTCCCGTAGCGGATGCGTTTGAGGTAACGCTGGGCAGAGCGGCTCTGAGCGGTGCGGTTGCGTTCGTTCGCCTGACCCAGATCGACGTTGTTGGCGTTCTCTTTCGCGTACTCATAGACGATGGCGTTGCCCTTGTCGTCGTAGCTTGCGCAGATGAGCCAACTGAATATGCGTGCTGGATCGGCAGGATCGAAGATGCGGGAGTTAGCGTCCTTCCCGTACAGCGTGGTCACGTTGTCGCGGGTGATCGAGCGCCAGTGGATCTCGCCAGTGGCCACCTTTGTCCAGCGCTCAATGCGGGCGAACAGGCCTTCGATACGCGGACGATAGCGATGGATGATGTAGCCCGGGGCGCTCGTATCATCCTTGAATCGCATGCCGTCGGGCTGGAGAACCGGTACCAGGTCTTCGGCGCCGGAAAGGATATAGACATCGGACTCCTCGGCGTCCCGATAGTGTGGCAGCCCCTTGTCTGTCTTCCGAGTGATGGCGGGAAGGGAGAGGCTCCAACCGAAGCCGAAGGGGCCATTGCCGGAGGCGGAGTCGTAGGAGAGTGAAAGCTGGGGACCAGAGCCTGAGCGACCGGGGGAGGTTGCGATCGGCACTGTCATCGAGCCGGTGCCGGTCACCGGGTTAGCGGATTAACCACCAGAACCTCCTGCACACAGGCAAAGGAGGTGCCGCTCATAGGGTGGAATCGTAAAGCGGATCGAATTGGCGAGCACCGTTACTTGCCAAACCCCTGCGCTCAAGTATACCCGATGTATCCCGTTGCGAAGGCGTCCCGATGCCAGACATTGTGGTGAGCCGGGAGAGATCGAACCTACGACTCTCTGATTAATAGTCAGGTGCTTTACCGCTGAGCCACCAGCGCACGGCCATTATAGCCCCGGCCAACCGCAGCGTCAAAGCTGGTGTACTTCAGGAGCAGGGCTTGAGCAAAGTGAGAGCCGCCCGGCGGCGAAGGCCGACCGGGCGAAGGCCCGGTCAATTGCAAAGGCAAACTCGCGCTGTGTGGCCGCGAGGTTCGTCGCACCACCCGACACTACGAGGCTGACGATCAGATTGTTGAGCGCCGCATTCGTGTGCGGCGCACGCCCGCGCCGCAGCTGACAGGCGTCTTCCTCCAAGGTCACATCGCGCCGGTAATGCAACCCGTTCTCGATTCCCCACTCCGCGCGCAATCCGCAGCAGGTCTGCCGGTGCTGCCACCTCGCTGGGCAAGCTGGTCAGCCCGTAGCGCACCTCGTCATGCTCACCCTTGGCGTCCCACCAGCGCCGCTCAAGCTTGAAGACGTGCGCCAGATACGGCCAGGGCGTGTAGTCTTGCAGCATGCTGCTCACTGTGATGATCCGCTCCTCGACCCGTCCGTGACCACCCTCGCAGCTGCGCGCGGTCTCGACATCCGTCGGCGGGAGACTCCAACCCGTCATCACCCCGGGCTCGACAAACAACTGGCGGATATCGTCGAGCACCGTGGGCTGGTTCTGGTCGACAAACCACAGAACGTCGCCGTTGGCTTCCACGATCGTGCTGCTGATGGCCCGCTGGGGATGGAGGGCATAGCCCACGACCACGACTCCGCGCAAGGGCAGGCGTGCCAGCACGGTCGGGGCGACCACAATCTCATGTTCTTTCCGCTCAACCTCGGCCTGGGCCAGCACCACGCCCGCTTTGGGCAGATAGGCCGCTAGCAGATGCACCCCGCGGGTCTTCCCGCCGGGATGGTGCCACGCAAGGTCTTGCCGTTGAGGACCAGCACGGTACTACCCCGTGCTGGCACCTCGGCGCACTGACGTTGGGCGAGGAAGAAGTCGGTCAGCCGGGCTTCGAAGTCGTTCAGGTCGATCGCGTGGGCAAAGACACGGCTCCAGGTCGCCTGATGGGGCATGGTGGGCCGCGCCAGGCCAAAGAGCGGGGTCAGGTCGGTTGCACGCAGGCGCGCCCAGTCGCTGAGGTCTTCCAGCCGCGCGTAGCCGGCCAGCCTGGCCAGCACGGCGGTCAGCAGCAAGGGTACGAGCGGATAGCTTTTGCCGCGGCGTTTGCGCTGGTCGACGAGCGGCGCAAGATGCTCGGCCGGGGCGATCAAGCCGAAGGCAAAGGGCACCGTTTCGGGTAGGTCGAACGTGAAGGGCAGGGTGATATCATGCATGACGAACACCTCGCTTGTCAGAATGGCTGAGTGGTATCTCCACCCTAACAGGTCAGGTGTTCTCTTGTACCCACCACTACGGACTTTGCTCAAGCCCTGCCTCTAGCGGCTAGTGGCATGACACGCCAATCCTGAGGAACGTACGTCCGTACCCGCAGCGTGCTACGTCCGTACCCGCAGCGTGCTGCGTCCGCGCCAGGAGCGCCACACAGCATCTTCAGGGTTTACCCCAGGCAAGTTATCCGCTATCAGCTATCCCCCTCAGGCGCTCGCCCACTGACCGTCGCTGGCGGCCAGCGCCGCCGGCCGATGGCTAGCAAGCGCCTCGCTCAGCACATTGAGCAGCGTTTCGGCGGTGAACGGCTTCTGGATGAAGCGCCCGTCGCCCGCGCGCACGCTGCGGTCGACCCGGGCGTTCTCGATGTAACCGGACATATAGACCACCGCGATCGCGGGCCGGGTGGCACGCATCGCCCCTGCCAACTGCACGCCATTGAGCCCGCCAGGCATCACCACATCGGTGAGCAGGAGATCGATCGGTCCGCTATGCTCGGCGGCAAGCGCCAGCGCAGCCTTGCCATCAGCAGCCTCCAACACGGTGAAGCCGGCGCGCTGCAGGATCTGACGGGCCAGCAGGCGGACCCTGTCGTCGTCCTCGACCAGCAGGACGGCGCCGCCGGCTGGACGGTCGAGCACGGCTGGCTGGTCCACCGGCGTGGGCAGCGCCGCACCCTCCACCGTCAGCAGGTAAACTGTGAAGTTTGTGCCACGGCCAGGCTCACTGGCGAACCGGACGTGGCCATCGCTCTGGCGCACGATGCCTTGCACCGTCGCGAGTCCCAGCCCCGTTCCATGGCCACGGGGCTTGGTGGTGAAGAAGGGCTCGAAGATGTGGGCCTGGGTCTCGGGGGCAATGCCCACCCCTTGGTCACGCACCGGAAGCGTGGCGCAGGGTCGCGGCTGCTCCCCGGCAGGCAGCCGGGCATCGTCTGGATCGAGCAGACCGGCCGAGGTCGCGATCAGCAACTGGCCACCCTCAGGCATAGCGTCCCGGACGTTGAGCGCACGGCTCAGCACCACCTGCTCGATCTGGCCCGGATCGGCGCAGATCACAGGCAGGTATCAGCCAGTGCGATCGATAGGACGATATCCTCGCCGAGCAGCCGGCGCAGCAGTTGCTCCATGCGCTTGATCACTGCATTGAGATCGATTAACTCGGGCTGGAGCGCCTGGCGGCGGCTGAAGGCCAGAAGTTGGCGCATAAGCGCGGCAGCACGTGCGCCCGACTGGCGGATCTGCGCCACCGAAGCGCGCAACGAGTTATTGGATTGCAGGTCATCCAGCAGCATATCCGCCTCGCCGAGGATGACGGTGAGCAGGTTGTTAACATCGCGGGCGATTCCGCCAGCAAGCCGGCCCAGGGCCTCCATTTTCTGCGACTGGCGCTGCTCTTCCTCGGCGCGCCGCCGCTCACGCATATCGCGGATGATCGTCGCGAGGTAGGCAGGCCGGTCATCATCGCCGTAGTGGGCGATCAGCACCTGCGAGACGGGGATGGTCTCGCCGGCACGGCTGCGCAGGGTCAGCTCGCCGGCCCACGAGCCGGTGCGCAAGGTATGGGCCACTGCGGTATCGAGCAAGCTCGTGGCTGCCGGGTGTGGCACGAAGTCGCCAATGTTCAGGTCGGCGAGCTCGGCGTCCTCGGCCAGGCCAACGAGCTGGCGCGCGGCACGATTGAGGTAGCGCACCCGCCCGGTCGGGTCGAAGACCCCGACGAAATCGGTTGAACATGCCGATCAATTGCGATACGATGATGACGCCGCGCAACGTCGTACGGCTTACCAAGCCCGTGCGCCTCCAGGCGCCTGCGGTGATCGTCTTCCCCGGCAGCAACGGCAACCTCAACGCCAGCGTGACGATTATCCTTTCTTTCTGCTCCGGCGCAGCCGTGCCGTGCTGAAGCAGAAACGGGATGCTTGCTAGCGCCGTAACAGCGGGAGGGAGAGCCGGTTGATCCGCTCGTAGAGCGGCGAAAACTCGGTTGTGGCGCCGGCCAGGTAGGTGCCGATCATGGTGGCCGATTGGGTCGTGCTGCTCGTGCTGATCCCGGTGCCTGGGGCGAGCGCAGCAGGCAGTGTGAAGGTGAAGCTGCCGTTGGCAGCGGTGACGGTGCTTCCCTGGTAGCTGAACGCCCTGGCCACGGGGTCGTTATCGTCGAGATAGAAGTCGATCAGACATCCGGGGCACGGGCTGCCCGGGCCGTTGCCGCCACGCACCTCCAGTCTGCTAATCGACGTAATTTTGACAGGGCGGAACTGGCAGAGCACCGCCGGGATGGCCGCGCCGAAGGTGTAGATTGCGCCCGGCCTGGCTTCGACCAGGTTGCACCGCACGGTGATCTGCCCGAACGTCGACGAGATGTCGCTGGCGAGCATGGCGGCTGCCCTGGCGTCTTCAAACCTGGTGCGGCTGCGCGTGATCGTAGTATCCACGATCTGTGTGTGGCTGCCGGAACCTTTGATGCCCTGGCCGCACACGCCGACCGTTGTTCCGGCGCTGTGGATGCCGATCCGGTTGCCGCTGATCGTATGGCCGGCACCGCAGATCTCGATCGCCAGCAGTGGCGTTGAGCTGGCCGTTTGCGGGATGTGCAGCCCGACGATCCGGTTGCCGGTCACTTCGTTCTTGATGCCATTGATCGCGATGCCCCCGCCGCCGTACCTGCGTTGAGCAACCGGCCACTGGCGAAGCGTCCGCCAGTTGTCGTCGAGGTTCTACCAGTTGTTTGCGCTGTGATCGACGCTGCCGCCGAGCGGGCGCAGATCACCAGAGCGGATCTCTGCTGGGCGATGAGCAGCGCAGGCACAGCCGTACCTGGTGACGCGGTCGTGCTCCAGCGCGTGCTCGACAACCTGGTCACCAACGCGCTCGACGCGACCAGTGCGGGCGGCCAGGTCGTAGTCGAGCGCCAGGATGACCGGCATCACCCGGGCTGATTGACTGTCAGCGTGAGGGGTACCGGATCCGGCCTGCGTGATGGGGCGCGGGAGCAGGTATGTTGTCCCGACCAGATGTCGCCGCGGTGCTGCTCGTCTACGATCCGGCTGTCAGCGAGGGCCTGGCTGCGACCCTCAGCGCCATCGCCCCGGGCGAGCCGGCGCCACGCTTCTCGCCGCTGATCATCACCGAGACAGCTAACCGGGCGGACATTCCGCCAGCCATCGTCGACCACTTTACCGCGCTCGAAATCTTACCCTGCGAGATCGACGTGATCTGGCTCAGCGCCCAGGGCCTCGACAACAAAGCGATCGGGCAGGCGCCGGGCATCACCGAGACAACCGTCAACTCCCGCTGGCGCAACATCGGCGCCCCGCGCGGCCTGACCCGCAAACAGGCCTGCTTCTGGGCAAGGGAGGAGGTGCGAAGGGTGCGGGGAGAACAATACCAGGGGCGATATGGGCCGCGGTGGTCAGCCCCGGGGAGAAGCAATCCGGTTACGTTCCAGCGTCACAACCTCACAGGAGTGAGCTGGGGATAGTCATCCCACGTACGACCATCGAGCAGACGTCCACCTGTTTTTGGTGTGCGCCCGCCCCATTGTTTGAAAAAGAACGCCGTGCCTGATTCAATGCAGCGATCGCGCAATTCGTGAATCCAGGCCGGATCGCACGGACGATGCCCCGGTCCGCTCTCGCCGCCAGCGATAAGCCAGTGGATATCCGTCAAGTCGAGCTGTTGAAGCGAACCCAGGAGAGGCTCCGCACTGATGAAGCGAACGGCCGCTGGCACCCGCCGGAGTTGTTCGGCACGCCAGCTATACTGCATCGTCTCAATGGAGACGCCAAGCCATATCTGGTCTGGCCAGGGCGCAAGATGCCCAGTGTACCGCCGGAGGCGCTCGCTGATACGCGGTACAAGTCGGACAAGCCGCGCGGGGCGCTTCGTCAGGACCTGGAAGGTATGCCAGTTCGCTTGCGCCATCATGTCGAATACCTGAACAATGAAGTCGTCGGGAACATCTTTATGGAACAGGTCAGACATTGAGTTCGTGAAAATGCGCCGCGGCTTTTTCCACTGCAATGGATACTCGAGACGCTCAGGCCAGAGCTTCAGGTCAAACCCTTGTTCGTAGGGATGACCAGACACGCCGCGAAAACGCTCGGCAAAGGTTCGTGCGTAGCAGTGATCACAGCCCGGGGAAACCTCGGTGCATCCGGTCACCGGGTTCCAGGTTGCATCGGTCCACTCGATTGCAGATCGCAGGCTCATAACACACCACTCAAGTCAGGTGAGAACAATTTTTCTATAATGGTATCATGCTGCAGCACATTTGTCAACCAATTATCTGATAGCCATGCTCGTTCTAACAAGCCAAAGCATTGCGACTAAGCAAAGAAAAGACTGACACACTCATCATGCCACCTCAGGTTCCCAGGATATCCCTGGCGATTCTGACTGCGGTCGGAGATCCTTTCTTATTCGCTGCGGCAAAACATAGCAGGTAAATCGGTACGTTTTTGCGATTTCGCAGGTAGAGGGGATTGTCTGCTACTTTTGGGAAAATGGTCGCTAACCGCTGCAAGAAAAACGCTCCGATCTGCTCGAATGTCGCACCTTTCTCGAGTTGCGTCTCCTCGCCAAAGAGATTCATCTGTGAACTCGGGCGATAGAAAGCATCTTTCCAATCGGTTGTGCCAAAGAACTTTGTCAGGCGGTCCGCCCATCCACCCTCAGGCGGACCACTGCGCGTCAGAACACGATTGACGGCCTGTCCAAGCGGAAACAGCACCCAGAGGTCGATGGCTTGCGTGTTTGCAATCGCCTCAATGGTTGCCCATTCGACCTCCATGCCGTACGGATCAAGAAAAACAACCGCCCGATTGGTTCGCCAGTCCGTGCGCCTGCACCAATCCTGCAGGGTCGCGTTGGCCTCGCCTTGCACGATCCTGATTCGCCGTGCAATTGTTGGGAACTGTTGCCGGAGTTGTTCCAATTCAGCAATGTAGGTAGGATTTCGCTCGATGAACAAGTAGTGATCAAAGGGCGGGTTGGTTTCCAGAGCTACGCGTGCGCTGCCTTGCTGAAATAACGTGGCCTCATCCTCGTAAACAGGGAGATCATCGAGCAGAAGTGGGAGTGTTCGTGTCGGCGCTGCCTTTATGCTTTGCCGGTAGCCGGTTCCCGCAAAGGCATCGACAAACGTGGTGCGCAACTTAGCGGCTCGCGGGTTTTTTGTAAAGATCGTACGATAGGCGTCGAGGTATTTGCGCAGCCTATCGAGCTTGTCATCAGTCCACTGGCCGCCAAACTGGTGGGATGTCGTCATGTTTCGGCTCCTGCATTGTTGGGTTCAATGGCGCGGTTCAGAGGCTTCTCTTTTTTTCGGTTCGTCTTCTCGTCTTGCTTTATCTTCTGAACTTGACCAGGCTGTTGTCAACTCATTAGCCCTTGGCCTCGCAAGCCTTCTGAATAGATATGCACCTTGCAGATCCCCCCTTTGCTCTTCTATTCGGGGGCTTTTTCGCGACTTGAGAAATCGCACTTTATTGCTTTGAGATGCCGAGAACCTCACATACTGTCAGCTTGCAGCCATGCAAGGTCGATCGTAGCTCAGCTGCGCTCCAGATCTCCCTCCGGCGGGTGCCAGCAGGCACGCACCCAGCGCCTTCGGGCGGCGACAAATATGGGTCGCTTCAGCTGCAACGCAGCAATCGTCGCACGCCCACTGGTCGGGCACCCCTGGATCAGCTCGTGTCAGGCTGTGTGCGCTGGTTGTAGAGCGACATGAGCTCGCCAGTCTCAGGGGCTGTCGTAGCGATCTGCCCGCCCTTCTGCTCGTTGCAGGGCTGGCACGAGCGCCACGGGTTCTCACGTGCCGTCGGGCCGTCAGCGACCCGCGGGATGATATGCTCGATGCTCAGCGGAATACCGCTGCGGGGAACCGGGGGCGGCGGCGCAGAGTCAGGGGCATAGTCGTTTCCTTCTAAGTGTCAAAGTCGCCCAGCGCCCAGCTCGGCGGCCGCCGCTTCCAGCTAGCGTTTCACAGCCAGGAGCTCGCGCGGGTCGGGGAGCTCGCCTGGGAGTGGCGTCGATGCTCCATTGCTCCCACTGATACTGATTCGTCCGGTGGTCAAGAGAAAGCCGAGCAGTGCCCACTCGCCGAGCATGCACGCTGCCGGGCTGTTCCGGCCAGTCTGTTTCACCACGGCCAGCACCTCGCGCAGCTCGCCGAAGCGCGGGTCGTCGGCGGGCACGCTGGCGTAGTAGCGATCGGGGAAATCCGCCTTGATCATCGTCAACTCCAATGGCGCGTTCCTGCGCCATTCTGCAGGCGCGGGCCAGTCTGCATGGTTATCTCAGCCAGCCCGCGCCCGTGCTATTCATCGTCCCAATGCGGTAAAGCGCTGTTTCGGCCTGTCCAGCCGAATGGCGCACACGCGGGTCATTATACCCTTGCAGGCGATATTTCACCAGCCGCTCGATGCCATCGGCGACCCGGATGACCGGGTGCTCCAGCAGAGTTACCAGCGTGAGCGGGGTGAGCATCGCGCTGATGGCCGGCGCCATCACCCGGCCCCCGCCGCCGAAGAGCAGCACCTCGTCCCGGGCCAGCGTGCGCTCCCAGCGCGGCAGTACTTTCGCCAGGATCGCCTGGGCGGTGTCGGTGGTTGCCGTCCTAAGCTCAGCCCTCACGCAGCACCGGCACTTTCGCGGCATCAAGATGGCAAAGGCCTGAAAAGCGATGCTGAATCAGCGCCATCTCAGCCGCATTCTGCACCCCTAACCGCATCCCGCCCTCTGTGCCGATCGGCTGCGGGATGAACGAGCTGCGCGAGATGGTGATGGTGTAGGTGGTCTTGCCCCAGCGGAGCACATGTGGGATGGGCGGGCGGCTCATCTCGGCCTTGCTGGTCAGCAGATGCCGCAGCGTCTCGCGAACCTGCGGGTCGCTGTCGTCCTCGACGGGCAGGCCGCCGGCGAAGGCGACCTGGGCACTGGTGACGCCGGCCGGCAGGCTGGCGACGATCGCGTAGAGGTGCAGCAGCAGGTAGGCGGACGAGTGGACGCGCAGCTCGGCGCTGCCGATCACCGCCACGTCAGTGACCCCGGCGCGCTGGGCGTCGCGGCCGACCAGGTAGGGCGCGTGCGGCTCGATGCCGGCCGGGCCGCTCAGGTAGACCAGCCGGTGCACCGGGATGTCGTTGGTGAAGCTGTAGCTGGCGCGGCCACTGAGCATACGCACCAGCCACAGCTCGATCTCCCAGGCGCGACCCTGACAGCGGAACCTGGTGTGATATTGCCGATGTCGCCAGCGATCAGGGTCGGGGTGGCGGTCATTGCGATCTCCTCTGGGCGCTTCGGTGCCTTGTGTTGCTGGCGGCGCTAGATTGAACAAGATTTGATTTGTATAGGTGAGCACAACATCCTTCAGACGCATCGCGACGCGATTACCCAGATTGCCCGGCGCCACGACGTAACCCGTATACGGGTTTTCGGCTCCGGCGTGCGTGGCGAGGCCACGCCAGAGAGCGATAGCGACTTGCTGGTTGAGACGGGTCCTGTAACGAGCGCCTGGTTCCCGGCAGGGCTCATCCTCAATCTTGAACACCTGCTCGGGCGACGAGTCGAAATCGTAACCGAGCCAGGGCTGAACCCGGCCATCCTCGATCGGGTGCTCCAGGAAGCTCGTCCGCTATGAAAGACGACACGGTCTATCTGCGGCATATCCTGGAGTGCATCAGCCGCATTGAGCGCCACGTAGCGGATGGGTGGGAGGCCTTTTTCGCGTCAGATTTGCTGCAAGACGCAACGCTGCGGAACTTGCAGACGCTGTGCGAGGCGACTCAGCGCCTGTCCGAGGTTGCGAAGGCAAGCAGCCCCAGATTCCCGCGTTGCAGATAGCTGCGTTCCGCAACGTACTCGTGCATAACTGTTCACACTTCTCACTGGGAGCGAGGGCATCTTGCCCTCATAGCGCACAAAGAGGGCGGGGCGCCCTCACTCCCAGGTGACGAGTCCCCCCAGGTGTGAACAGTTACCCCTGGAGCAGGCGTTGATACCGCTCGGGATTGCCGATCGGCTTGCTCTCGCAGCGCGCTACGAGGATGGGACGCCTGAGGCAGAGAGCACCGCGCGGCAAGCAGCGAGCGGGCGGTGCGCCCACCAGCGATGCAGCGTGCTCGGATGACCGTGGCGGATCGACCTCTCGCGTGCTGAGGCTGCATTGATCACTTCTGACGGAAAAGCAACTTCGATGAGTTTGCGGGTGGGCATAGCAAAGACTATTTCTACCAGAAGAGATTCCTGATGACCCACTTATCCGCTGCTGGGCTGTTCCCAGATCCCAAAACGCTTGATCACAAAAGACACCTTTTGTTTCAGCTTGCTGCCGGGGACAAAGCAGATCCCGGTATGCGCTACCTGTTGCCCGGGGTAGTC
>CAKZSI010000057.1 GCA_937918935.1 uncultured Chloroflexales bacterium
GCTATCACCTCCAGAAAAAACCATGACCGCTTACCTTATCCGCCGGTTGTTTCAGATGCTGATCGTGACCGTCCTCTCGGCGATGCTGGGCTACACCCTGTTGTACCTGGCGCCGGGGGGGCCGTTGTTGTTTTTGCAGCAGATGCAGAATACCGGTCAGAACCGCGTGAGCGAAGAGGACATCGCGCGCCTCAAGGCGCGCTACGAGCTTGATCTCTATCTTCCGGTGCGCTTCACCCGCTGGCTGATCGGCTTCCCCGGCGGGCCGGTACGCATCGGCGGGTGGTACCTGCTCCCGCCCGACACGGTGGTGGGCTGCGCCATCCCCGGGCAGGTGCGCCTGCGCTACCCCGACGGCACGGTGGAGATTCGCGAAGAGGGCTGCGCACGGGCGGTCACCCTGGCCGACCTGGAGAACCGCCGCACCAGCCGCGGCATCCTCTTTGGCGATTTTGGTCTCTCCCAGCAGATCGCCCGCGACCGCCCGGTGAGCGACCTGTTGATGAGCCGCCTGCCCTACACCCTGTGGCTGATGGGCGTGTCCACCTTGCTGGCGATCCTGATCGGCGTGCCGGTGGGGATCTATTCGGCGGTGCGCCAGTATTCGCGCTTTGATTATGCGATGACCACTATCACCTTCATCGGTTCGTCGCTGCCGACCCTGTTCATGGGGGTGATGGCCATTCTGATCTTCTCCGTGCTTGCCAAGGACGCCGGGTTGCCCTACCTGCCCTCCGGCGGCGCGGAGGCGGTGCGAGACTATACCGTTCCCTGGATCGGCAGGGTGGAGGCCGGCTCGTTACTGGATCGCTTCCTGCGTTTCATCATGCCGGTCAGCGTGCTGACGTTCTTCAACATCGCCGGCTGGAGCCGCTTCGTGCGCGCCAGCATGCTCGAAGTGCTGCGGCAGGACTACGTGCGCACCGCACGGGCCAAGGGGGTGCGCGAGCAAATGGTGATCACCAGGCACGCTCTGCGCAACGCGCTGATCCCCTTCATCACGCTCCTGGCCGGCGTGCTGCCGACACTGGTGGCCGGGGCGGCGATCACCGAGTCGGTCTTCAACTGGCCGGGCATGGGCCGCCTGCTGGTCGACTCCCTGGGGCGCAGCGATTATACCGTGGCCATGGCCATTCTGTTCATCAGCACCGTACTGGTATTGATCGGCTATTTAATCTCGGATATTCTATATACAATTGTTGATCCCCGTATCCGGCTCTCGTGAGGAGCGACGTTCGATGGCCACAACAACCTCGGCAGTTCCCGAAGCTGCCGAACGCGCGCAGCCGCGTTCCGAAGGTCAGTGGGTGGTGGTCTTCAGGCGCTTTCGGCGCCACCGCCTGGCGATGATCAGCCTGGCCGTCCTGGCGGTGATCTTCGGCGCGTCGCTCCTGGCGCCCTGGATCGCTCCCTTCCCCCGCGACGACATCGGGCTGAACCGCGTGGCCCTGCCGCCGATGAGCGTTGACCCGGCCAACGGCAAGCTGCACATCCTCGGCACCGACCACCTGGGGCGCGATTTCTTCACCCGCGTGATCTACGCCGCGCGCGTCTCGCTCATGGTCGCCATCTCGGTGACCGTGCTGGTGGCGATCATCGGCACCATCCTGGGCCTGCTGGCCGGCTACTTCGGCGGCTGGACCGATAATCTGATCAGCCGGGTGATGGAGTTCGTCGCTACCATCCCCGATCTGCCGATCCTGCTGATCCTCAGCGCGATCATGATCCAGAACGCCAGTCTGATTGTCCTGCCGGCATGGATTATCGGGCCGGTGGCCTGGATCATGGCCGTGCCGCTACGCGAGGCCACCCAGGTGACCTTGCTGATCCTGGTGCTGGCGTCGCTGGGCTGGGTCGGTGTGGCGCGCCTCATGCGCGGCATGGTGCTCCAGGTGCGCGAAATGCAGTACATCGAGTCGGCGCGGGCGCTGGGCGGCGCCGATACCTGGATCCTGGGCAAGCACGTCTTTCCTAATGCCTTCCCGCCGCTGATTGTGGCCTTCACCCTGGGACTCAACGGCGCCCTCGTCAGCGAGGTGGCAATCAGCTTCCTCGGCTTCGGCGTGCAGGACCCCACGCCCACCTGGGGTAATATGATGGGCTTCGCCACCAGCTACATGTTTAACCATCCCTGGATGCCGCTCATCCCCGGCCTGCCGATCTTTCTCTGTTCGCTGGCCTTTAATTTTGTGGGTGATGGTTTGCGTGATGCGCTCGACCCGCGCTTGAAGATCTGAGGCCGGTGTGGGGAGGGTCCGGGAGGGGGCAGCCCTCCCAGGAACACCCTGCGGCCGGTGGGCGGAGGGACTGGGAGGGCTGCGCCCTCCCAGAAAATCTCCTCTCACCTCATCGTTGCACAGCGAAGCCCTATGCAGCCTGATAAGGAAAGAGCAAAAAACCATTGAGCACAACACCGGTTTCCGCCCCCGCCACCACGCCACGCGCCACGCCGCACCACGGCGATGTGCTGCTCCGGGTGCGCGGCTTGAAAACCCACTTCTTTACCGAGGCCGGCGTGGTGCGCGCCGTGGACGGCATTGACCTCGTCCTGCGGCGTGGCGAGACGCTGAGCATCGTCGGCGAGAGCGGTTCGGGCAAGAGCGTCACCTCGCTCTCGATTATGCGCCTGATCCAGTACCCTCCGGGCAAGATCGTCGAGGGCGAGATCATTTTCGACGGCGTGGACGTGCTCGCGCTGAGCGAGGAGGACATGCGCCGCATCCGCGGTAACCGTATCTCGATGATCTTCCAGCAACCCACCACCTGCCTCAACCCGGTCTTCCGGGTGGGCGACCAGATCGTCGAGGCGTTGCAGATCCACCAGGGGCTGAAAGGCGAGGAGGCCGAGCGCCGTTGCATCGAGCTGCTGAGCATGGTCGGTCTGCCCGACCCCCGGCGCCGCATCAGGCAGTACCCCCACGAACTGTCGGGCGGGCAGGCCCAGCGCGTAATGATCGCCATGGCCCTGGCCTGCAACCCCGAACTGCTGATCGCCGATGAGCCGACCACCGCCCTCGACGTCACCATCCAGGCCCAGATCCTTGACCTGATGCGCGCCCTGCGCGAGAAGATCGAAACCTCGATTATCCTCATCACCCACGACATGGGCGTGGTGGCCGAGATGGCCGATACCGTGGCGGTGATGTACGCCGGGCAGATCGTCGAGTACGCCGACGTGCGCAGTCTCTTCGGTGACCCCAAACATCCCTACACCCAGGGCCTGCTGGAGTCGATCCCCGTGCTGGGCGAAGTGGTGGATCAACTGGCCACCATCCCTGGCACGGTGCCGAACCTGATCAACCCGCCCACCGGCTGCCGCTTCGCCGAGCGTTGCTCCCGGCGCTTCGAGCGTTGCGACGAACCGGTGCCAATGTTTGACCTTGAAGGCGGGCGCAAGGTGCGCTGCTGGCTGTACGAGCGAGGGGAAGCATGAGCGTCTCGGCACCCGCGGGCGATCCCGGCGTCCTGCTGGAAGTCAACAACCTGGTCAAGCACTTTCCGATCAAGGGCGGGGTATTGCGCCGCACCGTCGGGCACGTCAAAGCCGTGGACGGGGTGAGCTTCTTCATCCGCCGCGGCGAGACCCTGGGCCTGGTCGGCGAGAGTGGCTGCGGCAAAACTACCACCGGGCGCACGGTGCTGCGTCTGGAGCGGGCCACCGCTGGCGAGGTGCTCTTCGAGGGCAACGACGTGCTCAAGGCGAACCGGAAGCAGTTGAAGGCCCTGCGGCGCGATATGCAGATTGTCTTCCAGGACCCCTATGCCTCGCTCGACCCGCGCCTGACGATCGGCGAGAGCGTTGCCGAGGGGCTGGTGATCCATGGCATCGGCACGCCCGCCGAGCGGCGCGAGCGTGTGCGTGAGGTGCTGGCCCGCGTGGGCCTGCACGCCAGCCACATGAGCCGCTTCCCCCACGAGTTCTCCGGGGGGCAGCGGCAGCGTATCGGCATCGCCCGCGCCCTGATCATGGAACCAAAACTGATTGTCTGCGACGAGCCGGTCAGCGCGCTGGACGTCTCGATCCAGTCGCAGGTGCTCAACCTGCTCAAGAACCTGCAACGGGAATTCGGGTTGACCTACCTGTTCATCGCCCACAACCTGGCCGTGGTGGAACACATCAGCGACCGGGTGGGGGTGATGTACCTGGGTAAACTGGTGGAACTGGCCAGCCGCGACGATCTGTTCCGCGGGCCGCTGCACCCTTACACGAAGGCGCTGATCTCGGCCATTCCGCATCCTGACCCGACGCGGCGCCGCGAGCGGATCGTGCTACAGGGCGACGTGCCCAGCCCGATCAACCCTCCCGCGGGCTGCCGCTTCCACCCGCGCTGCTGGATCGCCCGCGACATCTGCAAGGAGCAGGAACCGGCCTTCGAGGAGAAGAGGAAAGGCCACTGGGTGTCCTGCCACTTCGCCGGGCAGTTTTGATGGCAGGGCAATCCTGCTGTAGGGCAAGCCTCAAGATTGCCCTGGGGATTTATTAGTCTGTAAACAGAGTTTTTTCGCTAAACCCCCGCCACCTCCCCAACCCTCCCCCGCCGGGGGGGGAGTCCGGCTTCTCCCCTCGGCGGGGGGGGTGGGAGGGGGGTGGAAAGGCAAGGAACCGTAGTTCACAGACTACGTTTGCTTCTCCTATTTTTACCTCAGGAAACTGAGCCATGAGCGAACTGGTACGCATCGAGCGGAACGGCCCGCTGGCCACGGTGACCCTGAACCGCCCGGAGGTGCACAACGCCTTCAACGCGCAGTTGATCGCCGAGCTTCACGCCGCCTGCGTCGCGTTGCGGAGCGAGACCGGGCTGCGCGCAGTGGTGCTGCGGGGCGCCGGGCCGTCGTTCTGCGCCGGGGCCGACCTGCACTGGATGCGCGAGAGCCTCAACTACACCCACGCCGAGAACCTGGCCGACGCGGCGCGCCTCGACGCGATGTTCGAGGCGCTGAACACGCTGCCCGTGGCGGTGATCGGGCGGGTGCACGGCGCCGCCCTCGGCGGTGGCGTGGGTCTGGCAGCCTGCTGCGACGTGGTGGTGGCCGCCGAGGAGGCCAGTTTTGGCTTCACCGAGGCGCGCCTGGGGCTGTTGCCGGCGGTGATCGCCCGCTATGTGACACCGAAAATCGGCCCCGGACACGCGCGGGCGCTCTTCGTCACCGCGCGCCGCTTCAGCGCCCGGCGCGCCCTGGCCATCGGCCTGGTCCACGAAGTGACCCTCGCCGAAGAGCTGGACGTGGCGGTCGAGCGGGTGATCGAGGCCGTGCTGGCCTGCGGGCCGGAGGCCGTGGCCGCCTCCAAGGCCCTGGTGAGCGCTGTGACTACCCTGGCCTCCGCCGAGGCCCGCGAGTATGTGATCGGCGCCATTGCCGCCGCCCGCACCGGCCCCGAGGGCCAGGAGGGACTGCGGGCGTTCCTGGAGAAGCGCCGACCCGCCTGGACGGGGTAGGGGTGATTGGAGATGTTTTCTGATCTTTAAAACCCTAGAAATCTTATTAAAAAACCCGTCTCCACACCTCCACAGCTCCACAAGGCACTCACCCCCGCGTCTCTTTCCGCTGGAGCATGGCCCGCCAGGCTGTCTCGACCTGCGCTCGGGTTGCGTCAGGCGAGCCGCCATTGTCAATCACCACCGTGGCGTGCGCCAGACGGTCCGCCTGAGGCGCCTGAGCGGCGATGCGTTGCCGCGCCTCGGCCTCGCTCATACCCCGCGTGGCCATGAGTCGCGCCACCTGCTGCTCCTCGGGGGCCGTCACGACCCACACCTCGTCACACACCTGCACCCAGCCCGACTCGATCAGTTTGACAACGTCAATCACCACCACCGGGCGCTCGGCGGCTCCGGCGGCGCGGCCCACCGCTTCAATGAATTTGCGCAGTTCGACCCGCACCGCCGGATGCACAATCTGCTCCAACTGGCGCAGCCGCTGCGGGTCGCTGAAGACAAGCGCTGCCAGCCGGCGCCGGTCGAGCGGGGCGCCGGGTTCCGGTACAGCTTCGGGAAAGGCGGCGGCGATCTGCTCGTAGACCGGCATGCCCGGGGCCTGCAACTCGTGGGTCACGCGGTCGGCGTCAATGGTGCGTGCACCGAGATCGGCGAGCATCGTTAGCACGGTGCTCTTGCCGCAGGCGATGCCGCCGGTCAGGCCGATGAGGTAGACGTCAGGGTGTTTCATATGTAATCTACATTACTATGTGCAAGTGCACAACTGTGGAGGTGTAGAGTTCTACCGGGATGGTTTTACAATTTCACACCTCCACACGTCACACGTCCACACCTCTCACACCATCTCCACATACTCCTGCTTCACCAGATCGCGCTCGTTCACGCCGGCGATGGCGAGGAGTTCGCCGATCAGCGCGGCGCGTTCGGCGGCGTCGCGGCTGCTCCAGGTGCGGCTCTTGATCTCCAGATAGGGGCCGGAGTCGCTGCCGCCCAGGAGGGTATCGAGATTGATGGAGAAATCGTGCTCCCGGTACATGATCCGCCAGCGCCGGCGGCGCTTCTCCAGTTCAACCACTTTGTCGGGCTGAAAATACTCGCGGTAGAAGCGCACGGTATGGTCGGCGGGGGCGGTGTAGCGGGCGCGGGAGAGCACGATGGCGTGGGGGTACTCCCCGCGGATGGCCTCGGCCATCAGGGTAATGGTGTACTTCGGTTCGGGGCGCGCGCCGGGGTCGGTGCGGTGGTCTTCACGGATGCGAATACGTTCCCGATTCTTGAATAAAAAATACGTGTCATATTGGGTGCGAACACTGGTCTTGGTGATCGTCACCCGGGGATCTTCGAGAATGCGGCGCACCTTGTTCTCGCCATCAGGGCCGAGGCGCGCCTTGACCTGGATCTCGAAGATTTCGGCCTGCTGCACCCCGCCGAGGGCCAGGATCTTGGCCATCAGGTTGCGTTCGCGCGAGGCCAGAAATTCGTCAATGCGCGCCGAGATGGCCTGGGCGCGGGCCAGGATGGCCTCCTCGTCGAGGGTCAGCAGGACACGGTCGCGCACCAGCACCCGTCCATCAACCAGCACATGGCGCACATCGGCGGCGCGGGCGCCGTAGACCAGGTGCGAGTAGATCGCCTCGGGGCTGTAGAAGTAGCGTGGCGCACTGTGGAGCTTGCCCAGTTCCACCACGGCGATGTCGGCCCGCTTGTGAGGCTCCAGCGACCCCACCAGGTGCTCCAGATGCACGGCGCGGGCCCCCCAGCAGGTGGCCAGCGCCAGGGCCTCACGAGCGGGCACCGCGGTCGGGTCGCCGCTGACACCTTTGGGGAGCAGGGCCGCCAACTGGATCTCGGTGAACATGTCCTGATCGTCGTTGGAGGCCGGCCCATCGGTGCCCAGACCGGTGCGCACGCCAGCGTCGATCAGGCGCTTGTAGGGGGCGATGCCGCTGGCGAGCTTGAGGTTGCTGGTGGGGCAGGGCACGGCCCCGGCGCGGGCCTCGCGCAGCAGGCGAATGTCGTCCTCGGTGGCGTGGGTGCAGTGGGCGGCGATGCAGGGCACATCGAAGGCCCCGACGCGCCGGGCGTAGCGGATGGGCGTCACCTCGCGCTCGCGAATGCTCTCCTCCACCTCGCGGGCGGTCTCCGAGAGATGAGTGATCAGCGGCACGCCGTACTTGCGGCACAGCGCCGCCGCTTCCTGGTAGATGCGGTCGGTGCAGGTGTAGGGGGCGTGGGGCGCGACCGTAGGCACGATCCGCTCGTGTCCGGTCCACTCCTCGATGAAGCGCCGCGCGCGCTCCAGGCCCTCGTCGAACGAGGCGGCGTCGGGCGTGGGCAGGCGCATCACTGTCTGGCCACAGATGGCGCGCATGCCGGCTTCGTCGGCGGCCCGCGCCACCTGCTCCTCGAAGTAGTACATATCCACGAAGGTCGTCGTGCCGCCGCGCAGCATCTCGGCGCAGGAGAGCAGCGTGCCGACGTAGGAGAACTCCTCGTCCACGAACTTGCTCTCCACCGGGAACATATAGCCGAAGAGCCAGACATCGAGTTGCTGGTCGGCGGTCATGCCGCGCAGCAGGCTCATGGGCACATGGGCGTGGCCGTTGATCAGACCGGGGATCACCGCGCAGCCGGTGCAATCTATCGTCTCGCGGGCGGCGTAGCGCCGCGCCAGTTCACTCGCCGGCCCCACGGCGACAATTTCCCGCCCACGTACTGCCACGGCCCCCTCGGGGACGACCGTCCAGGCCGGGTTCATCGTCACCACGGTTCCGCCGGTAAGCAAGAGATCTACTGGTTCGGACATTGCCGTGCTCCTTCTTCCTCTCCTGGTACGATGGCGGGAATGTTTTTGGCCATTGTACCAGAGGCCCTGATGTGATTGTAGATTGGGTCTGGGGATGGGGATGGCTATCTGGTTTCACCGTCCGGGGATGGGCGGGGGAAGTCTGCCGGTTGTCCCTGTCTGTCTAGATGGACGGAACGTTGGGGACTGCCAACCCTCGCGACCAGAGGCCGCTTTCAAGGTGTCGCCGAACGCTGTGGCCTGAAGCCCTGGCCGAGTGCCTCCCGGCCCCGCAGGGGCTTCCAGATGCTGAGCGAGGGCGTTGGCCGGCAGCGGGCGCTGCGGCGGCAGGGAAGAGAGCGGAGCGGTATCCCACACATGTCACCTGCCCTGTGCTATACTCCGCAGAGGAGGGGTTCGATGCGCATTGAGCGGGTCACAGGCGGCTCGACTATCTCATGGCTCGTCGTGAGCGGGCCGGGGCTGGTGGGGTCCACCGCGATCATTGTCTGGCTGGAGCAGGGCCTGGCGCCGGGTGCGGGCCGGGTCTGGCTGGCGCTGACCATGGCCCTGGGCAGCGCCGCAGTGGCGTTGCTGCGGCGCGTTCGCGGCCAGGAGCTTTCCTGCACCCTCGGCCCGCGACTGCGACCACTTCAGGTAAGCGGCCTCGCTCTGCAAGCCCTGGGCGCGTTGCTCTTCCACTACGGGCAGAACGCCGCTTTTCAGACGGCGCTGCCGCCCCTGGCCGCTCCCTGGCTGCCCCTGGCCTGTGTATTGAGCGGCCTGCTCGTGCTGGGCCTGGTCAGCATCACCGGCGACTGCCGGGACGCCGAGTTGCGCGGGCGGGTGTAGGCGCCGGGGTTGTCCCGATGCTCCCTCGGGAGAAGATCTGGGAGCGTCTCGAACGCGCGCGGAATGCCGCGAACCGTACCAGAGCTAACCTGAATCCATGTTCCCCACCAATCTGATCCGCCCCGAGATCGCCGATCTTGAGCCGTACACCCCCATTCTGCCGCTGGAGGTGCTGGCGGCACGTCTGAACCTGCCCATCGAGCGCCTGGTGAAGCTCGACGCCAACGAGAACCCCTACGGCCCCTCGCCGCGGGCGCTGGAGGCCCTGGCGCGCGAGCCGTTCCTGCACATCTACCCCGACCCCGGCCACACCCGGCTGCGCGCGGCCCTCAGCGAGTATGCCGGCCAGCCGGTCGAGCGCATCCTCTGCGGGGCCGGCGCCGACGAGTTGATTGACCTGATCCTCCGCCTCTGTCTCACCCCCGGCGCCGTCGTGATCGACTGCCAGCCGACCTTCGGCATGTACAGCTTCGATACGGGCGTCTGCGGCGGGCGCGTGGTGGATGTGCCCCGCCGCACCGATTTCAGCCTGGACCTGGAGGGCGTCGAACGGGCGGCCCGCGCCAGCCACGCCCGGGTCCTGTTTCTGACCTCGCCCAACAACCCCACCGGCAATCTGCTCCCGCCCGAGCATCTGGAGCGCCTGCTGCGCCTGCCGCTGCTGGTGGTGGTGGACGAAGCCTACATCGAGTTCGCGGGAGTGGATCAGGGCTTCGGCGGCTGGGTGGGGCGCTACGAGAACCTGGCGGTGCTACGCACCTTCAGCAAATGGGCCGGGCTGGCGGGCCTGCGCGTGGGGTACGGCCTGCTGCCCGAGTGGCTGGCCGAGCAACTCTGGAAAATCAAGCAGCCCTATAACGTCAGCGTAGCGGGGCAAGTCGCTGCGATCGCCTCGCTGGAGGATCGCGCGCACCTGATGAACAATGTGGCCCGCATTGTGGCCGAGCGCGAGCGGCTGCTGCCGCTGCTGACCGCCGTTCCCTACCTGCGGCCCCTGCCCAGCGCGGCGAACTTCATCCTCTGCCGGGTGGAGGGCCGCTCGGCCCGGGAGGTGAAACTGGCCCTGGAACAGCAGGGCATCCTGGTGCGCTACTACCACACGCCTTTGCTGCGCGACTACATTCGCGTCAGCATCGGCACGCCGGAGCAGAGCGCCATCCTGCTGGAGGCTCTGCGCGCCCTGGTGTAGTGGCATGGTTCCGCCAACGCGCCGGATGGGACGATCTGGCAGGCCCGTGCTCTCCCACGGCATGCCCCTGTTCACACCCGGGGCTACTACAACATCCTGGGGCAGGCTCTGGACTCCAGGCGTTTCGTTGGTGTGGGCGGCTTAGTCCCCAACACCAACGAAACATGACCGTATCGGGTACTGGCCCCGATACTTTTCCAATAAGCGCGTTACCCCTTCCAACCCTCCCCCAACGGGGGAGGGCTTCCGGCGCCCCTCTCGGTTGGCGCGGTTTAGAGGCATACCGACGGCTCGCCGGCACGTGACCCGCCGCGCTTCGCCCCGCTCCTCCCCCCGGCGGGGGGGTGGAGGGGAGCCTTGCCGTAAGCCTTGTCTTATTTGAAAAGTATTGGTACTGGCCCCCCTCACCTCCCGCCAGAGACGTATTTGCATCGGCCCTGACTTATACCGGTGGCGTGGGGTGTAGCCGCCAGGCTTTCTGGTATGATACTATGTACGCGCCGGGAGGTTCGGAGGGGCGCACGGCTCCTCCGAACCATTAGCTTCCCGCGCCGTATCTCCGTAACCCGAGACCAGTGCGTAAGAAAGGAGCGTTCGATGCTGAACCTCGCTCTGCTGCTGGAGCAAAGCGCGCGCCAGGACCCCGGCAAGCTCGCGGTGATCCTGGACGACTACAAGCTGCGCTACGCGGAGGTGAACGGGGCCGCCAACAAGGTGGCCAGTGCCCTGGTCAAACTGGGCGTCCAACCGGGCGACAAGGTTGCCCTGATGATGCCGAACACGCCCCATTTCCCGATCTGTTACTACGGCATCCTCAAGGCCGGCGCGACAGTGGTGCCGCTGAACGTGCTCTTCAAACAGAATGAAGTGCAGTACCACCTCGAGGACAGCGACGCGGTGGCGCTGATCACCTGGGAGGGCTTTTTGCCCGAGGCCGGCCCGGGCTTCCGCAAAACCGACACCTGCCACCACCTGATCGTTGTGCAGGCCCCCGGCAGCAGCGAGGCCCTGCCCGAAGGGGCGATCAGCTTCAACCAGATCATGGCCGAGCACGCGCCGGTCTTCGACACGGTGCAAACCCGCTCTGACGACACCGCGGTGATCCTCTACACCTCAGGCACCACCGGCCGGCCCAAGGGCGCTGAACTGTCGCACTTCAACATGTTCTTCAACGCCATGATCTGCGCCGAGAAGCTGCTCGGCGTGGTCAAAGAAGATGTGTTTCTGGCAACGCTGCCGCTCTTCCACTCCTTCGGGCAGACCTGTGTGATGAACGTGAGCCTGTTCCTCGGGGCGACGATGACCATGCTGCCGCGCTTCGAGCCGGTCAAGGCCGCCGAGATCATCCAGCGCGACAGGGTGACGGTCTTCGCCGGTGTGCCGACGATGTACTTCTACCTGCTGCACCACCCCGAGGCGGCGCAGTTCGATATGTCGTCGCTGCGGCGCTGCGTGTCGGGCGGGTCGGCGATGCCGGTGGAGGTGCTGCACGCCTTCAATCAGAAGTACAACGTGACCATCCTGGAGGGCTACGGTCTCTCCGAAACCTCGCCGGTAGCCTCGTTCAACCACCTCGACCGGCCCACCAAACCCGGCAGCATCGGCACGCCGATCTGGGGCGTGCAGATGGCGGTGGTCAACCCGGAGGGCCAGCCCGTGGCGACCGGTGAACTGGGCGAGATCGTCATCCGCGGCCACAACGTGATGAAGGGCTACTACAAGCGCCCCGAGGCCACCGCTGAGTCCATCCGCAACGGCTGGTTCCACACCGGTGACCTGGCGCGCCAGGACGAGGACGGCTACTTCTACATCGTGGATCGGGTTAAGGATATGATCATCCGCGGCGGCTTCAACGTCTACCCGCGGGAGATCGAAGAGGTGCTCTACGCCCACCCGGCGGTGGCCGAGGCGGCGGTGATCGGCGTGCCCGACCCGGCCCTGGGCGAGGAGATCAAAGCGGTGGTGGCCTTCAAGCCCGGCCACAGCGCTACCGAGCAGGAGTTGATTGAGTACTGCAAGGAGCGCCTGGCCGCCTACAAGTACCCGCGCAATGTCGAGATCCGCGAGAGCCTGCCGAAGACGGCCACCGGCAAGATCCTCAAGCGCGAATTGAAGGCGTGAGGTTCTCAGGAGGAGGTCGGGGGGGCGTGGCCCTTCCCGCTTTCCCTGGCGGGGGTTGCGGGGACACATGCCGCGCTACGAACCGATGGTAAGGGTGGTCAATTCGACGGGCGTGCCGCTTTCCGTGGGGAGCGGCGCGCCCGTCGCGGCGTCGTAGAGTCCCACGAGCAGCCGGTAGGGGCCGGGGGCCAGGGCCGGCAGGGGCATGTCGGCCCGGTCAATCACCAGTTCACCGGGTTGCCAGCGGCTGGTCGGGTAATCCTCGTAGCGCAGGGGCAGGTCGCGCTGGGCCACCCGCTGCCCGCTGGCGTCGTAGACGTGAATGAAGAGGGTGTAATCGCGGTCGAGCGGGGCCAGGGCGCGCCAGTAGAGGTTGATCTGCACCGGGGCGCCCGCGGGCACGGCGCGCGCCGCGGCCCCCTCCAGCGGCGTGATGCGGCTGCGTGGCTCGCCGGGGGCCAGTTCGTAGCCCAGCAGATCGAGCAGGCCCCCGAAGCGGGCGGGGCGCCGCGTGAAGGGGATCATCTCGACGTGCTCCCCCAGATCGAGCAGCGCCCCCCCCGGCCCCGGTTGCACGCCCAGCGAACGATCAGGCATCTCCAGGATGGCCGGGGCGCCCCGCACCAGGCGCTCGTAGGCCGGGCGATCACCCAGGTCGTAGCGTTCGCTGTTCACCAGCAGGTAGCGGTAGCCGCGGGCACGGTACCAGTCGAGGGAATAGGCCCCCAGCCAGCGTACCGGCGTCACCGCCGGGTCACCGGCCCACTGCACGGGGTTGGCCTCGACGGCGGCGAGCATGCCCCGCGGCTGGGCGCGCAGCGCCTCGGCGGCGGCCACCAGGGTGTGGGGTTTGCTCCAGTAGTTCAGCAGCCAGTGGGTTTCGAGCAGGTGCGGGATGAGAAGCAGCCCCCCCAGCGTAACGGCAATAACCGCGCTGGCCCGCCGGCCTATTCGCTTCCGGTGCGCCTCGGCGGTCGAAGGCGCCCCATCGGAGCGAATGTCAATCACCTGCGGCCCGCTGACGCCCGCCCCGCGCCCCAGCAACCCGCCCAGGGCCTCGGCCAGGGCGATCGTCGCCGCTGCCGCCAGCAGGAACAGCGGCGGAAACAGCGGCAGGGTGTTGCGATTGAAATTGACCGCCTGGGTCAGCAGCAAGCCGCCTCCGGCCAGCACAGCCACACCCAGGACGGCCAGTTGCCGCGGCGCGCGATGGGCCAGCAGCGGCAGGCCGGCGAGGAGCAGCAGGGCCGCGGGCCAGGTCAGCCCGTCGCGCCAGAAGAAGGCCAGGTAGCCATCGAGGCGCCAGCGCCCGATGAAATCGCCGTGGCTGCCGCTGGCGTAGTGCTGCGCGTTGATCAGCATGTCGCGCCGGAAGGCGGTGAAGTCGAGGATGGCGAAGGGCGTGGTCAGCAGAAACACCAGGAGGGCCAGCGCCCCCGCGGCCAGCAGGCGCCCGCCGTGGACAGCAGCCAGGCGCCAGACATTGCTCCGCTTTCCCTCGCGCCAGGCGGCAAGCACATAGAGCGCGGCAGCCACCCCCGGCGCCAGACCGATCACCCCGGCGTTGTACTTTGTGCCCGCGGCGAGGCCCGTGGCCACCCCCGCCAGCAGGTAGGCGCGCCAGTGGCCGGTTGTCGCCACGCTCCACGCTCCGAGCAACAGCAGCGTCACCCAGACGCCCGTGGGCACATCGGTGGTGATGAAGTGGCTGTGCTGCACGTGGTAGGCGCTCAGCGCCAGGGCCAGCGCCGCGAGCAACCCCACGCGCCAGTCGAACATGCGCCGGCCAAGCAGGTAGAGCAGCGGGACGGTCAGCGCGCCGAGCACAGCCGTCAGCGCGCGACCCCAGACGTACAACTCCGGCGCGGTGGTGTACAGATAGGTTTTGGCCGGCAGGTCGCCTATGGAGGCATAGAGACCTCGGGCGACGCCCCGGGCGGCGTGGGCGCGCACCACCGCCGCGAGCATGTAGTAGTGCAGGGAAGGGTAGAGGAACTTACCCGGATTGGCATCGCCCTCCTGGACCATACGCACCGCCGTCTCGAGCACTGCCGGTTCGTCGGGGTGCTCGACATAGGGCAGGCCCCACTCCAGCGCCCGGCAGCGCAGCGCCAGCGCCAGGCCGAACAGCGCGGCGACAGTCAGCGCCATGGCGCGCCGCTGGAGGAGGCGAGCACTCATCGCCGCGCAGGCTTGATGCGCTTGCCCTCGAGGCTGGCGTGCAGATCGAGGTAGCGCAGCCAGGCCCGCAGGGTCAGCGGGCCGAACTCGTTGTGAGGGATGATCCAGGCGGGGGGGACGCCACGGGCCTCAAGCTGCCGTACCAGCACCACCGTCTCGCGGCGGGTGGCGGCGAAGGCCGCCCGCAGGTCGAGGAGGTTCTGGCCGAGGGGGGGCGCGTACTGGTCCATCTCATCCTGGATCGGCGGTTCGCCGAGGGCTGTGCGCAGGCGGCGCTGGCCCCAGCGTTCCAGACCGACGATATGGCGCAACTGGCGGCGGTTTTCGGCGCTGTCGGCGGCGGCGGCAAAGCGCGCCTCAAGCTCCTTGCCGCTGGCCTCGAGTCTTCCGGCGAAGTAGGCGTAGTCGCGCTTGCGGGCCGGACGTTCCAGGAACAGGTTGCGAAGCGTGGGGAGCAAGGGATTAGCCATAACGGCCTCAGACACGTTTTCAGAAACGGCCACTCCGGGCTACCGGGCGGGTTGCGGTACCCGCACCTCAACCCGGGCCTTCACCCGAATCATCATCACTGCCAGGAAGGCGCGGCAGGCGAGCCAGGGCCGCCCGGTAGCGGTCGGCATCGTAGGCTTCTCCCCGCGCCATCACATCGAAGATCTCGCTCACCACGGCGGTGGCGATCAGATTGATCGCTCCCTCGGGGCTGTACCCCATCCCCACCAGCCGTTCCAACGTCTGGCGGGTTTCGGGAGGGTTGCCGGTGGTGAGTTGCTTCTCCACAAGCTGAAGCACGGCATCCCGCAGGGCGGGATTCGTCGAAGGTGGTTCGCCATGCCCCTGTGGTGGAAAGACTGGTCGTCGCCGGGGACGCTGGCGTTTCAGAGCCATTGGCCTTCTCCTGGTTCTGCTATGCTAATACCATTGTACCCCATGCCTGGCGCGGCGGCGTCACGCCCATTGACGACAGGAACGTGTGCCCGTATGATGCAGCCCGATCCGCAGCAGAGCAGGTGATCAACAGGCTCGCCAGTTGAGATGAGAGGGAAGCTCCATGGAGCACCGCGTGGGCTACAAGGTCTACTACGAAGACACGGACAGCCTCGGGGTCGTCTACTACGCCAATTACCTGAAATATCTGGAGCGGGGCCGGACGGAGTACGTCGGCTCGCGCGGGCGCCCGATCCAGGAGTGGAACCGGGACGGCTACTACTTCGTGGTCTACGAGGTGCAGATGCGCTTCCGGCGCTCGGCTTCCCTGGGCGACATAGTGGAAGTGGTCTCCACCTTTCAGCGCACCTCGGCCTACCGTGGGCGCTTCTCCCAGCGTATCGAGTGCCGGGGCGACGTGCTGGTCGAAGCTGAGGTGGATGTAGTCTGCGTGGACCCGCAGCAGCAGTTGCGGGAGTTCCCGCCGCTTTGAGCCATGGGGAGACCCGGTTTCCCCATGCCCCGCCAGAATTAATTAAGAGAGGGCGCGGGAGGGTGCGGCCCTCCTACGAACATCCTGCCCGCTCACGGCCAGACTTTCTGCTCATTCCGAAGGAAGTACAACCCATGGAAGAACTACGCGACAAAGCCGTCCTGATCACCGGCGGCGGGGGCGGCATCGGGCGCGCCACGGCCCTGGCCTTCGCCCGGGCCGGCGCCCGCCTGATGCTCGGCGATCTCGACCTGGAGGCGGCGGAGGAGACCGCCCGGCAGGTCGCCACTATCGGAGGCGAGGCCCACGCGGCGCGTTGCGACGTCTCGCGCCCTGAGGAGGCCGAGGCGCTGGTGCGGGAGGCAGTGGCGTGTCTGGGTCGCCTCGACTGCGCGATCAACAACGCAGGCATCGAAGCCTCGCAGGAGAGCACCGCGCGCCTGCCGGTCGAGACCTGGGAGCGTACCATCGCCATTAACCTGAGCGGCGTCTTCTACTGCATGCGCGCCGAACTGGCGGCCATGCGCGCCAGCGGCGGCGCGATCGTCAACATCGCCTCGGTGCTAGGACTGGTCGGTTTCGCCGGCGCCGCCGCCTACGTGGCCGCCAAGCACGGCGTGATCGGGTTGACGAAGGTTGCCGCGATCGAGTTCGCCGCCCGTGGCATCCGGGTCAATGCCGTCTGCCCGGGTTTTGTCGAGACGCCCATGCTCGAGCGTGTCGGTGTAACCAGCGACCCCGACCGGCGCGTACAGATCGAGGGCCTGCACCCGATCAATCGCCTTGGCCGCCCCGAGGAGATCGCCGGAGCGGTGCTCTACCTCTGCTCGGATGCCGCGTCATTTGTCACCGGCCATGCCCTGGTGGTGGATGGGGGCTACACGGCGCGGTAACAACTCGCTACCTCGCGCAGCGCGGCGAGTAACTCGAGCGAGGCCGCCATCTCGTCGGGGTGGTTCGAGACGCTTTCGACGTTGATCCCCAGGGGCAGGCTCTGGGCGATCTCCTGCTCCAGAATGGCCCGCAGGTGGTCGCAACAGATCTGGATGGAACGCCGGAACGGCGCCGGGTCGGCGAGGATGGCGTGTTCCGTCTCGGGGGTGATCGCCACGCCCAGCCAGCGCAGGAACTCCGCCGTCTTTGGGCGGCCACAGGGCGCGAAGGTCAACACGATGCGTTTCGGCGGCGCCCCCTCGCGGGCGCATGCGGCGAGATAGTCGTTCAGCAGCCGGATCGTCGGCTCGCTCTGGTAGACGATCTGCGAGATAAAGTAGTCGCAGCCGGCGGCGGCTTTGTGCAACAGGCGCAGGCTCTCATCATAAGCCGGCGAGTGGCGCTCGGCGATCACCACGCCCCCCAGCGGCGGCGCGCCGGGCAAACCCTTCGCCAGGTGCAGCGCCCGGTCAACCGCCAGCGCCCCGGGCGGGGGCGTGGGCGTCGCCGCCCCCACCAGGGAAAGCGCGGCGACCTGATAGTGTCGTACCGTTTCATCGAGCCAGGCCAGCCAGCCGCCCTCATCAAAGGCGGTCACACACTTGTAGCTGATGGCGGGGAGACCGGTGAGGGCCTGGAGCCGGCAGGCATGCGCCCGCGGGTCGCCGGCGGGGAAAAAGGGGAACGGTCTCGGCTCGCTGGTGCGGCCACTTTCGTCCTGGACATCATAGACGACCACCCCGTCGAGGGGCAAATCGGCCAGAGATCGCGCCAGTCGCTCGGCAAGCTCGGCGCTCCGCTCGGGGGGTGCGCTGGCGCGGGGCGGCGTGGCGCCGTAAAGGGTCAGGAAGCGCCGCGGATCACCCAGCCGGTCGCGGAAAGAAGCGATGGTATCCATGGATGCGCCCCTGGATGGTTCAACATGTTCCGGCGCCGCCGCGCCGGAAGGGAGATCGCGCGGGGCCTGCAGCCCCCCGTCCTCCCAGGCGAGACGAAGTCTGGTCTTGAGGCGAAATCCTCCCAAGTATACCCGTTTTTATCCAGGTGTTGCACGGAACTGCCGGAAGACGGGGGGGCAGCTCCGCCGCCCCCCGCCGGAGGCGGACGTTGCAGCAGCCCTGCAGCGCGGCCTGCCAGGAGGGCCGTGCTATACTATGCGTGTGCGCCTCCCATCGGGCGGCGCTTCGCTGTTGCACGGGTCGCCCCTCGCAGCAATGACCTGACGCTCCTACCATCACGAGACGACGATGGGAGAGTTTTCCCGCGAATCAAAGACGATACTCCGGCCGTTGCTCATGATGGCGGCGGTCGTGCTGCTGCTTGGCGCGATGCGCCTGGCCGCGCCGATCCTCAACCCGGTGCTGCTGGCCCTGGTGATCACCCTCCTGTGTAACCCGATCTACCTCTGGCTTCAGCGGCGTGGCCTGCCGGCCTGGATCGCCCTGCTGCTCATGATCGGCGGCTTTCTGACCACCGCGGCCATCCTCGGGTCGCTGATCGGCATCTCCGTCAGCCGGGCCACCGCGCGCCTTTCGGTCTACCAGTCCTTGCTCGCCGAGCAGGAACGCGCCCTGCGGGCCTGGCTCGCTGGCCACGGCCTGATTGAAGGCGACCTGCAGTTGTTCGGTTTGATCAATAGCGCCAACCTGACCAGTGTGCTGGGCTTCATTCTTACCAGTATCGGCAATGTACTTGGGAACGCCCTGCTGGTCGTTGTACTGGTGATCTTCTTCCTGGTCGAACTACCGCTCTTCCGGCGTCGCTTTCAAAACGCCCTGGGCGAAAATAGCCAGCTTCTCCAGAGCCTGACGTCCTTTGGCGGCAGCGTGGTGCGCTATTTTATCATTCGCACCTACATCAATCTCGCAGTTGCCTTCGGATCGACGATAGGATTGATCTTCCTGGAGGTTCCGTTCGCCATCCTCTGGGGTATTCTCATCTTCGTCTTTGGCTTCATTCCCTACATTGGCATCCCCATCGCTATGGTGCCCGCCGTGCTCCTGGCCCTCGCCGAGCATGGCTTCCTGCGCGCCGGCCTCGTCATCCTGGTGATCACCCTGGTCAATAGCGCCTTCGAGAACCTGGTGGCCCCGGCCCTCATCGGCCAGCAGTTGCGCCTCTCGCCATCCGTGGTGTTCGTTTCCTTCTTTTTCTGGACCTGGCTCCTCGGGCCGCCGGGTACGTTTCTCTCTATGCCCATCACGGTGCTGGTCACGGTGATCCTTGATAACTATGAGGAGACACGCTGGCTGGCGCGCCTGATGGGCGCCGAGTCGCTCGAGGCGCTTAGCGAGGCGGCCCCCAGGTCCGCAGTTGAGTCATCCGCCTCTCAGCACCTTCCGGAAACGTGATGCGTGTTCCTGCTCCTGGGCAGCATCAGGCGCCGCTCACGGCTGTTGGAGGAAGACGGGGAAACCCGGTTTCCCCGTGCCCCTGCCGGTGGGGAAGGGACCGGCGCCCCCCAGGCCGGTTAGAAGCACCGGGGGAACCCGCGGTTCCCCATGTCCCTCCCGTCGGATTGGCGGCGGGTTACCCCGGGTTGTAGCGGTTCATCGCGGTGGTCAATCCCTCGCGCAGCACGACTTCCACCGCGTCGGCGATGGTGTCGAGCAGTGCCGGCAGGGCCTCCTCCTCCTCCCGCGAGAAGCGTGACAGCACGTAGGCCGCCGGGTCCATCTTCCCCGGCGGCTGGCCGATGCCCACCCGCAGGCGCGGAAACTCGCCATTCCCCAGTTGCTGCACGATCGAACGCATGCCGTTGTGGGTGCCCGCGCTCCCGCGCTCACGCAGGCGCAACTTCGCGAAGGGCAGGTCCAGATCGTCGTAGATCACCAGCAGTTCGCGCGCGGGGTCGATTTTGTACCAGTTGCGCAGCGCCGACACCGCCTGGCCGCTCAGGTTCATAAAGGTCTGTGGCTTGGCCAGGGCCACCCGTTGCCCGGCGATGGTTCCCTCGGCGACCAGGCTATTGGCCCGCTTCCCCCGAAACTCCAGTCCGTGCCGCCGGGCAAGGACGTCAAGGGCCTCGAAGCCGATGTTGTGGCGCGTTCGCGCATAGCGTTCGCCCGGGTTGCCCAGGCCGACGATGAGCCACATATGCGTTGATCCGATAACCAGGCTGCCCTTCTGGCCAGCACGTAGGAAAGCCAGGGTTTCCTGCCACGTTCTTATGCGCAAGGGGCGTCGTTCCTCACCCTCCCTCACGCCCCCTCCCTCTCCACCGCAGGTGGGAAGAGAGAGGGCGCCGAGCGCAGCGAGGGGAGGAGGCGCCAGACGGTACACCTCCACCTGAGACCCTATCATACCTCATCTGGATCAACCGCCAGCGCATAGCGCGCATACGCTCCCCGGCACGGCGGGCCGTCGGTAATGAAGAGCGCGCCATCGTGCAGGTCCATTATCACCGAAACTACGCTCTCGTAGTGCTCCTCGGGCGGTTCGTTCGGGTCAATGTGGAAGCAGACCGAGTAGGGGTATCCCTCGTGGTCGCGCAGTGCCGCCTGCGCATCCCCCAGGGCCAGGGGCCGGGCGGCGAGCAGGCGCTCCAGACGCGCCTGCCGCCGCCACGAGTGGGGATTGTTCTCCACGTTACGCTCGGTGACGCCGATGGCCTCGGCGTGCAGGAAGTGGTTGGCGTGCACCAGGCAGCCATTCGTACAGGCGCTCACGTGGACGCCCCGCGGCCCCATTTCCAGGTTGATTACCTGGTCGGGAATCTGGGCCAGCAGGAAGTTGGCCGAACAGGAGCGCTCTTCCCCGGCGACGGCGCGCGCAGCGGCGTCCAGGTCCCGCGCGCGCAGCGCGTCGTAGCAGCGGACGTGAAAGGGCCGGTGCAGGCGCGTCCAGTCGTCGTCGTGGCTGGTCAGCCCGTTGACCGCCAGCCCCAATCCGGCCGAGTTCAGGCCGATCTTGCCGCCGAAGATGCCTGCCTCGGTGAAAGCCAGGCGCCTCGGGATGCCTGGCTCAGCCACGTGGATCAGCGCGCCCTGCACGCCGGCAATCCAGTCCCAATTCTCGCCCAGCAGCAGATGCCCGTCCAGGGTAGCCTCGGGCAACAGGGCGAAGGCCGTACACCCCTCCGGCAGGGGCCGTTCGGCAAACGCATCGTAGAACAGTTCGTAGCGCGCGTTCAGCGCCGCGATGGCCGCGAGAGCCACCCCGGCGCCGTCGGCGATGCCGCGCATCCCGGCGTGGTAGTCCGGGCTTTGCGCGGCAATGGCGGCAAGGTAGCGCCCGGCGCGGTGCAGCGTCTCGGCGCGGGTCAGCTTCAACTCGCGCTCGAAACGCTGGAAGTAGAGGCGCAGATTGTGCTCGATCCGCCTGCGTAGCGATCTCCCGTGGGTCAGGCCCTGGAGGTAGGGCGCGCCTTCGAGGCGCAGCAGGGGTAGCGCCATAACAACTTCCCTCACGCGAGCATCCGGGAGGATGAAGCCTTCTCAGGAGCGTCCACGCACCGCCAGTTGGAGGGGGTATGGGGAGACCTGGTTTCCCTGTACCTCCTCCCGATAGGAGGGGGTACTATTCGTCGGATTGGAGGTGCCTGACAAAACTTACCCAGGCCGGTTGCTTCACGAAGCCGAGCGCCTCGTTGATGCTGAGCATGGCCCGGTTGTTCGACTCGTTCCAGGTTTTAAGCGTCCGGATTCCCCGGCTGCGGGCGTACTCGATGGCGCGCAGTTTCAGCGCCAGGGCGATGCCGCGCCGCCGGTACTCGCGATGCACCCCGGTGAGGCCGGTGTAGAGCGTATCGGGTTCCTCGTCGCTCTTCCACAGCGCGCTCAGCCCGACGTAGCGCCGTCCGTCCAGGGCCACGAAGAACCCCTCGGGCAACAGATCGCGACTCTCGAAGACATGGCGCTCAAAACTCTCCGCGGAGGGCGCGGTTAATGGTTCTGGCGAAGGAACGTCCGTTGCCAGCGTCACGTCCAGTTCGTAGAGCTTGCGGCGATGTTCGGGATCGCCCGCGATCAACTCGCGCAGGGTGACGATGCGGATCCCGCTGGCAATCACCCGCTCCACGTGACCGGCGAACGGGGCCGGATCGAACCCCGGCAGATCGAGGCGCGACTCCCAATCGCGCAGATCTTCCACGAATCCTCGCTCGACGAGAAAGCGCATCGAACGGGTGTAGTCGCTGCGGCAACGGGCGCGAACCCGTAGCGGTTCGAGCGGCGCCAGGGCCGCCATGACCGTCGCGTACAGCGCCCGGCCAACGCCCTGGCCCTGCCGCTGCGGAAGCACCGCCGCGAAGAAGCTGAAGAGCCCCGGGTTGTACATCCACTCTGACTGGTCGTAACTGGCAAAGCCCACCGTCTCACCCTGGATCTCGGCGAGCCAGCGGCGGCGCTTGAGGTGCGCCGGGTGCCTGGCATCTTCGTCCTTCCAGTCCTCAACCGATTCGGGGTATTCAGGAAAGGCCGCGTTACACACACCCGCGGCGGCGGCGTAATCCGCCTCGCTGCCGCTAAAATCGCGGATAATCAGCCCTGGCGGTGCGGCAGGGGGCTGCGTGGCGCTTGCTATAGAGGCCCGTGACATAGGTGTAGCCTTTTCACTCCGGGAATTGGCCGGTTGCTTCGTCGCCGTATTGTAGTGGCTTTCGCCGCTGGCCGCCATCGGTCGAAGGACTCGTTCGGGGGCTGCGGATGCCAGTGCCAGCATCCGTAGGGCGGGTCTCTGACCCGCCCGCGCACCGCGGGAGCCTCAAACAGCGCCGCCGCCAGCACGAGTAGGGCGGGTCTCTGACCCGCCCCCGCCCCCCGCCTGGACCCGGACCGGCGCCGACGCGGTCAGTGCCAGCGCCATCAGCACGCACACGCGCCAGGCGTGCAGATAGGGGATGAACGGCGCCGGCAGCGGCGCATAGTCCGGGAAGACGGTAGAGTCCATGCGCTCATGATACACCAGAACTCACATGCGCTCATAAGCGCTTGACACCATGAGCGATGCTTGCTACACTGGACGCGAGTGGCACAGCGAGTTCCTTATTATGAGACTACTCGCCGCCACTCACTGCGTTTTTATGGGAGGTTCCATGAAGGCGCTGAGTCTGTTTGGCGTGGTTCCCGTCGCCCATGAAGACGCGGAACGAGCGGGCGAGCCGGTGATCCTCGCCGAGTACGGCGTCGTCGTGGCGCCTTCGGCGCTTCTCTTCCTCGATACCATCCGCGCATGGCTCGCACAGCAGACCCTGACCGCCGAGCGTCTCAATGACACCTCCTTTTACCGATCGTGGTACACTGCCGCCACGGTTGAGGACCGGCAGCGTCTGGCGGACCAGGCCCTCCACTACTACTCGACCTACGGGTTGCGCTCTATCGGGATCGATGACCCCGCCCTCTTCTATCTGCCCGTTGATCCGCACCAGGAGGCGCCGCCGCAGCCGATGGCGCTGCGGGTCATTCGCGGCGTGCCGCGCCGCGAGGTGATCCGCGCCTGCCTTGATCTCCTCCGCCGCCCGGTGGCCTTGAAGCAGGAGACCGTTCTGGACATCATCGAATGTTTAGTCGCAGAATGCGGCTATACCTTCAATGGCGACGAGGAGATCGGCTCCAACGAGGCGCGGGTCATCGTGGCCGAGCGCACCGGCGTGCTGCCGCGTCGGGGCGACGATCTGCTGCGTTTCCTGGTCTTTCGCGCTACCGGGAAGAGCCTGGTAATCAAGGACCAGGCCACGCTCACCGCCATTGCCGAGTCGGGAGTCGCCCTTCCCGCCCTTGACGCCGACCGGTTGGCGGCGTTGGCGGAGTCCTTTCGCCGCCACAAGGCGATCTGGCTGGCGTTCAAGCACGCACACCCGGCGAACTGTCCGGTAGTAAACCGCCTGGCGAAACTGGCGCAGCGGCTCCATCGCCCGCTCCGCCCCGACGTGCTGGACATGCTGACCGCGTACGAGCTTGCCATCCCCGACGTCGCCGCCGCTGCCGCCCGTGCGCCCCTGAGCCGGGTCGTGCGCGCCCTCAATGCCGTGCGCCTGTATCGGGCCGAGGAGCGCACCCGCCTCTATCGCGTGCGCAACGGCAAAGGGTTCGCATGCCCCGACCCGCGTGAGCGCACTGGCATCCCGCTCGCCCGCTACGAGGAGGTGCTACTGCGCGAGGTGCAGCGGCGCTGTGCCGACCGCGCCGTGCGCACGCCAGAGGGCGTGCGCTACGCCTTCCCGGTGTCCGAAAAAGCGTTTTGCGGCGACGTTCCGGCCTACACCAGCCTCGTCCTTCCGCCCCGCTCCAGCGCGCTCCTGGTCGGCGTCTATTGGGAGGATGCACCCTCGCAACGGGTGGACCTCGACCTCTCCATGCTTGATACGGAGACCGGGTTGAAAATAGGGTGGAACGCCGACTGGCGCTCCGCCGCCATCCTCTATTCCGGTGACGTGACGGCGGCGCCCACCGGCGCGTCAGAATGGATGCTGGTCCGCTCGGTCGACCGCCCCTACCTCCTCCTCCTCAACGCCTACGCCGCGCCCGACCAGCACCCCTTTACGCTGATCGTTGGTGACGGCAAGCGGTGCGAGTCGGGGCAGGAACTCCGCAACTATCTCATCAGCCCCGACGAGGTGATCTGGTCGGTCAAGATGGTCTGCACGCAGAAGCAGATGATCCTCGGTCTCCTGGCGCCCGATCCGCAGGGCATCCGCTTCGTGCTGATCGGTCAGGGCATGGGGGGGCGGATCGTCTCCCGCCAGGGCCCCCACGAACGCACCGCGATGGCGGCACTGGCTGCCCGCGCCACGACCGTGCTGATGCTCGATGAGGTGCTGCCGCAGCGAGCGGACGGCATCGACCTCTCCACCCCTGCCCAGGAGCGCTTCCTGGCGCTCCTGGACGCCACACCGCCGCAACCGCCGCAGCCGTGACCCCGACCGACCGCCTGGTTGGTGTATCGGCGTCCAGGAGCGGTCTCCAATGACCAACCAGTGGTGCGCACGCCGGACAAGCTATCCGCGGCCATCGGGCGCGTTCCAAGAGGCGCTGCGGGCTCAAGCCCTCGCTGAGGACGTGGAAGCCCCGTTGGGGCTGCTCATACCCCGCCCGCCCGCGCCCCGCGGAAGCATCGAAGGGGCCGCGGCCCGCGCCTGGTAGGGCGGGTCTCCGACCCGACCACGGAACGAAGGGGGCCGCGGCCCGCGGAGTGTCCCGAAGGGGTCCTCGGCCAGCATGCGACACCATGGGGCGATCGTGACGGGTCAATAGCCTGGTGCAGAGCTGGACGGAGATCATGAAGCTGGGTCTTGACCACACCGCGGCGCCCGGCGAACAGACCACATTTCTGCCCTGAGCCATCGGCGCACACCGCGCCACCAGACGCCGCGAGTATGAGCAAAGCGCAGGTGGGGCGCTTTGTCGCACTGACAGCGTGCAGCGGGCTTTAGCCCGCTACAGCAGGCGCAGCGGAGTGTAGAAGCCCGTAGCGTAGCGCGGGCTAAAGCCCGGTCGACAGCAGGCGCGGCGGGGCGCACAGAAGCTCGCAGCTTCAGCCCGCCGCGTTCGCGGTAGGGGCGGCCCTCGTGGCCGCCCCACGTGGCCGCCTCTACTTTTATGACTGGATCTCGTGACCCGGAATGTGGTACAGTAAACTGTATACTCCTGTGAGGTGCCGAGACCCGCGATGTGTGCCTCTCTTGAACCTGAGACGCCGTTAACACCTGATCGTCACGAGAGGCGCGAAGGGCGCACATCCCTCCGCACCTTCCCCGAATGGCGGGGCAACCGGCCGTGTAGCGAAATCAAGGTTAACATTTATGTAGCACCGGTGCCATGCACCTGGAACGGCAGGAATACGATGCGACGTTCACTCCTAGTGCTGATTGCGCTCCTTGGCGCGCTGCTGCTCGCCGCCTGCGGACAACGCCTGCCCACGGCGGAGGAGATAGTTGAGCGCATGGAGGTGGCCCGCGCCGCCACTAACGACGCCCACGCCACAGTGGCCCTCGATGTCACTACACCCGATCGCGCCGGGCGGATGGTGGTAGAAAGCTGGATGCAGAAGACCGGCGCGAGCGATCCCGCCGGCAAGCCGATCAATCGCCTGCGCATAGAGGTACGCGAGGCCAGCGAAGCTGATCTGGTTGGTTCGCTCATGGTCAGCGATGGCGAGACCTTCTGGCTCTACAACCCCGCCGAGAACACCGTGATTACCGGTACGGCCAGCCAGATGCGCGCCACCGCCGCTGGCACGCCCGCCGGCTCCGCGACGATGCTTCAGGACCTGATCGCCCAGGGGCTTGACGCCGTGCAACTCGAGGTGCTCGGCGCTGAAACAGTGGCCGGCAAGAACACCTGGAAGGTGAAGGTCACCCCCCAACCGGCCACCCGCCAGCAGTTGGGTCTCGATGCCCTGGTTGAAGGCTTCCTGTGGGTGGATGAGGAACTGGCGCTGCCGCTGAAGGCCACCTTTGACGCCAGCGACTTCGGGCGCGGCAGTATCGAGGCCCTGAGCCTCGAAACCAACACCGGCCTGAGCACTGACCTCTTCCGCTTCACCCCGCCCCCCGGCGCCACGGTGGTGCCTGTTGAGGAACTGGCCGCCCGGACAAAGTCCAGCGTCGCCTCCCTCGACGAGGCTCGATCCGTGGTCAGCTTCCCCCTGCGCGAGCCGGCTTACCTGCCCGCGGGGATGGTGCTGGTCGAGGTGCGAGTTGCCGGCCCCGGCGCGGTGATCCTCAACTACGCCGGCGCTGGCGGCAGTGTCAGCGTGGTGCAGGGCAGCGAAGCGCCCGGCGGTGACCGCGAGCCGCCCGCCGGCAGCCAGACCCGCGCCGTGACGGTGCGCGGGACCGATGGCCTCCTCATCACCGGCGCCGCTGGCCAGGGCAGCCTGCTGCGCTGGGAGGAGGGCGGTCTGCGCTACATCATTGCCGGGGCCATTGGCCCCGATGAGGCCCTGAAGGTCGCCGAGAGCCTGCGGTAGGCCCGCGTCTGAGCACCTATGATGGTCGCCCCTCGCCTGGTAAGGCCGAAGTATTGGCTGCGCCAATGCTTCGGCCTCACTAGTAACGGTTACACATCGCCAATCTATGACGACGCCTCTCATTCGCGCCATCGCCCTCGCCCGCCGCTACCAGATGGGCAAAACCTCGGTTGATGCGCTGCGCGGCGTTGATCTCGAAGTGGCCCCCGGCGAGTTCGTCGCTCTGGTTGGCCCCAGCGGCAGTGGCAAGAGCACCCTGCTCCACCTGATCGGCGGCCTGGTGCGGCCCACCGGCGGCGAGGTCTGGGTCAACGGCATGGAACTGGGCCGCAGCAGCGATCGTGAACTGGTACGCTACCGCCGCGACATGCTCGGCTTCGTGTTCCAGAGTTTCAACCTGCTGCCCATCAAGACCGCCTGGGAGAACGTCGCGGTTCCTTTGATGCTCGCCGGCGTGCCCCTTGAGCGCCGCCGGGCGCGGGCCCTGGCCCTGCTGGAGCAACTCGGTCTCGGCCAGCGTGCCAATCACCGTCCCACCGAGTTGAGCGGCGGAGAGCAACAACGGGTCGCCATCGCCCGCGCCCTGGCCAACCAGCCGCGCCTGATCCTGGCCGATGAACCCACCGGCAACCTCGACAGCCGCACAGGAGGTGAGATTATGGCCCTGCTGCGGCGCCTGGTGCGTGACGAGGGCCTGACCCTGCTCCTCGTCACCCACGATATGAGCGTCGCTCGCTATGCCGACCGCATCGTCCATCTGCGTGACGGGGCGGTGCAGTTCGTGGAGACAATGGAAGCCACAACGTTGTAGATTGCCGATATGATACGCGCCCTGATTTTCGACTTCGATGGCCTGATCGTTGACACCGAAACCCCGGCCCTGGAGAGCTGGCGGCACATCTACGCCGAATACGGGTTTGAGCTCGGGTTGGAGGAGTGGTCGGCAGCGCTGGGCACGCGCCGTGGGTTCGACGCCCTGGAGCACCTGGTGGGCCTGGTGGCGGCAAGCGACCCCGCGCGCGCTGCTGCGTTGCGCGCCGAGGGCGCGGCCATCCGCGTGCGCCGGCAGGCCCTCAAGGAATCCCTGGGGTCCGCCCAGGGCCTGTTGCCCGGCGTCACCGCTGTGCTCGACGAAGCCGAGGCGCTGGGGTTGCCCTGTGCGGTGGCTTCCAGCAGCGACTATCACTGGGTCGGGGGGTGGCTGGAGCGGCTGGGCATCGCCCGGCGTTTCGCATGCATCCGCACTGCCGACGACGTGACGCACACCAGGCCGGACCCGGAGTTGTTTCTCTCTGCCGCCGCGGGGTTGGGGTTACCGCCAGCAGCCTGCCTGGTACTGGAGGACTCAGCCAACGGCATTCTGGCCGCCCGGGCCGCCGGCTGTCCGGTAGTGGCCGTACCAGGCCCCCTCACACGCCAACTGCCCCTGCCACCCGCCGATCTGACCCTGCCCTCCCTTGCCGCCATGCCCCTGACGGAGATCCTGGGGGCCTTTCGCTAGCAAAGCTCCTCCTGCGAAGGGCGCGGCAGACCAGGTCCTTCTCTCACTGTCGTCGCGTAGATCTGCCTCCCTCGGGAAAGGCTACGGGGAGGGTAAAGACCCTCCCCGCACCCGTTCGCCCATCTCACGGCAGCGGACCAGGGGGCGGGGGCCAGCCCCGCGCGAAATAGTCCGCCATCGTAATAATGACCATAATCGCGAAGCCGATGAACGCCGCTGCGGCGTAGATTTGCGTGGCCCGCTCGCTGACCTTCACGTGCATAAAGAAGAGGATGATCAGCGTCGTCTTGGCGATGGCAATGGCCATAGCGATCGCCACGCCGAGCAGCCGCGGCAGCGCGATCATCCCCTCGATCCACCAGGCCCCGACCGTGAGCGCCATCAGCACCATCAGCGCGGCAAACACCTTATAGTACGTCCCGCGGCTGATATGGGCGTGCGCGGCGTGCTCCGTATGCGCGTCGTGGGCGCCGTGACTGGCGGTTGTGCTTGTCTTTGCCATCAGTGCACCAGATAAAACAGCGGGAACAGGAAGACCCAGATAATGTCGATCAAGTGCCAGTAGAGGCCCCCAACCTCGATGGGCGTGTAATAGGTTGGCGTAATCACCCCGCGCCAGGCGATAAAGGTCAAAATCGAGACGATGGTAAGCCCGATGACCATGTGCACGGCGTGCAGCCCGGTAGCGACGAAGTAGAGGAAGTAGAACAACTGGTAGGGCGAGCCAGGGCCGACCTGGGGCTGCGCATGGCCCGCCTCGGCCCCGTGGGTGGCGGCCTCGGCGCCGTGAGCCTGGGGGAAGATGAAGTTTCGCCCGGGCACCAGGCACTCCTTCTCCTCCAGCCGCGCGCCGCCGGTCACCCAGGCGACCGGGTTGGCCGCCCCGGCGCAGTGGGCGAACTTCTCGCTGTACTCGAAGCCCTTGATCACCAGGAAGGTCGCCCCTAGCAGGAGGGTGATTCCCAGCATCGTCAGCAGGCGTCGCCGGTTGCCCTCTTCGGCTGCGTTCACTGCCAGGGCCACTGTCAGCGAACTGACCAGCAGCACCACCGTGTTCACCGCGCCGAGCGGGGTGTTGAGGTGGTGCGCTGCCTCGGCCCACACCTCGGGAAAGGCCCAGCGGTAGACAATGTAGGCCATAAAGATCCCGCCAAACAGCATGATCTCGGTCACCAGGAAGACCCACATCCCCAGGGTGGCCGTCTCCTTTTGCTGTTGCGCGCTCTCGAAATGGTGCATCAGCTCGCGCCCATGGGCCTCGTGGCCGTGCTCATGGACTGGCGCCGGTTTCGCAGTTGGTGTCGTCGTCGCCAAGGTGCGCTCCTCTACCTGCGGCAGTTCACCGCTGTCACCTCTTATTTACAACGGGCTTCCCGGTCGCCATTCGGCTGCGTCGCGGGCGGCGGCCTCGGGCGGATAGGCGTAGGCTTCGGTGGTTACCACAGGGATGGACTCGAAATTGTGGGTCGGCGGCGGCGAGGTGGTTTTCCACTCCAGGCCCGTGGCGTCCCACGGATTATCGCCAGCGATCCGTCCGGTTTTCAACGAGAGCATCAGATAAATGATCGGAATGATGAACCCCACTGCCAGCACCGTGGCCCCGGCGGAGGACAGCACGTGCAGGATCTGGAACTCCTCGGGGTAGACGTGGTAGCGGCGCGGCATGCCCAGGTAGCCCAGCACGAACTGGGGGAAGAAAGTCATGTTAAAGCCGACGAAGATGATCAGCGCCGAGATGCCGCCCCAGATCTCATTGTACATCCTGCCGGTCATCTTCGGCCACCAGAAATGGATGCCGCCCAGGTAGGCCATAATCGTGCCGCCGACCATCACATAGTGGAAGTGGGCCACCACGAAGTAGGTGTCGGTCACGTGAATATCAATCGCCACCACGCCAAGGAAGATCCCCGTCAGGCCGCCGATCACGAACAGGCCGATAAAACCCAGGGCGTAGAGCATCGGCGTCCGATAGCTAATCGAACCCTTGTAGAGCGTCGCCGTCCAGTTGAACACCTTGATCGCCGACGGAATGGCGATCAGCATGGTGATGAAGGAGAAGACCAGGCTGGAGTACACCGACTGGCTGCTCACGAACATGTGGTGGCCCCAGACCAGGAAGCCCAGGATGGCGATGGCCATGCTCGAGAAGGCGATAAACTCGTAGCCGAAGATGCGCTTGCGTGAGAAAGTCGAGATCAGTTCAGAGATCACCCCGAAGGCCGGGAGGATCATAATGTACACCGCCGGGTGGCTGTAGAACCAGAAGAGGTGCTGGAAGAGCAGCGGGTCGCCGCCCAGGGCCGGGTCGAAGATGCCCACTCCCCACAGGCGCTCGATGGCCACCAGCAGCAGGGCGATGCCCACCACTGGCGTGGCCAGCACGATCACCAGGCTGGTGGCGTACATCGCCCAGACGAACAGCGGCAGCCGGAACCAGGTCAACCCCGGTGCGCGCATCTTGTGCGTCGTGGCAATGAAGTTCACTGCTGTGGCAATCGACGAGAAGCCCATAATGAAGGCCCCGGTGATGGTCAGGATGACGTTGGAGTTCGAATAGGTGGAACTGAAGGGCGTGTAGAACGTCCAGCCGGTATCTACGCCGCCCAGCACCGCCGCGCTGAGGGCGAAGATGCCGCCGAACATGTACAGGTACCAGCTCAACAGGTTCAGCCGGGGAAAGGCCAGGTCGCGCGCGCCGAGCATCAGCGGCATGAGGAAGTTCCCCAGCACTGCCGGGATGGCCGGGATGAGGAAGAAGAAGATCATGATCACGCCGTGGAGCGTGAACATGCGGTTGTACACGTCCGACGACATCAAGTCGCCCTGGGGGGTGATCAGTTCGATGCGCACGAAGGTGGCCGCCAGCCCCCCCAGCAGGAAGAAGAAGTTGATGGCAAGCAAGTAGAGAATGGCGATGCGTTTATGGTCAACCGTAAACAGCCACGACCTGATCCACTCCCCAAGGTCCGGGGTGTCGTCGTGCAGATAGCCGCGCTGTGGAAGGGCTGTCGTCGCCATGGCTTCAGTCCCCCAGTGATTTGATGTATTCGACCAGTTGCCGCACCTGGTCATCGCTGATCTGGTTGCCATAGACCGGCATCACCGGCTGGTAGCCTTCGACCACTTTCGCTGCCGCGTTGCGGATCGACTCGATCAGATAGGCTTCGTCGGCGGTGACGACACTGCCGTCGGCCAGGCGCACCTCGCTATTGTACAACTTCTCTAGCGCTGGACCGATCCCTGCGCCGTCGCTGCGATGGCAGCCGGCACAGCCCAGGTTGGTAAAGACCTGTTTGCCCTGCGCTGCCAGGGCCGCGTCGAAGGACGGCGTTGCGCCGCCGCCCGTGGCGCCTCCGCTCGTCCCGGACGTCGAAGTGCCGCTTCCGCTGCTGGCGCCGCCGCTCATCGCGCCGGTTCCGCCATCGGACAGCGACTTGATGTAGGCGATCAACTGGTTAATCTGATCCTCACCGAGTTGACCGGCGTATGAAGGCATCACATTCTGATAGCCTGCAACGATCTGCGCGCCGGGATTAAGGATCGATGTCCGCAGGTAGTTCTCGTCGGCGGTGATCACCGAACCATCGCTCATGCGCTCCTGGGAACCGTACAGCCCCTGGAGGCTGGGGCCAATCCCTGCCCCATCCATACGGTGGCACCCGGCGCAGCCAAGGCTGGTGAAGAGTTGCTCGCCAACCAGCGCCATCGGGTCGCCCTGGGCAGGAACCAGGACCGGCGGCGCCGCGGCCACCCCACTGCTGCCATCCGGCAGAATCACTTCGCCTGGCGTCACCAGCCAGCGCTCGTAGTCGGCCATACTGAGGGCCACTACCCGGCCCACCATCAGCGAATGCTCGGTGCCGCAGTACTCGGCGCAGAACAGGTGATACTCCCCCGGACGGGTGGCCTCGAACCACATTGACGTGTAACGCCCCGGCAGCACGTCCTGCTTGACCCGAAAGGAGGGAAGGTAGAAGCTGTGAATCACGTCCTGCGAGGTCATAATCAGCCGCACCGGACGGTTGATCGGCACGTGCAACTCGTTGTTCTCCCGCTTGCCGTTGGGGTGTTGCACGTGCCACATCCACTGCTTGCCGATGACGTACACCTCAAGCGTTTGTTTCGGGGGGGTGCGGATATGCACGTACAGGAATGCGCCCCAGAAGAATACGCCCATCACCAGCAGCAGCGGGATCCCTGACCAGGTCAATTCGAGGGCCAGGTTGGAGTGGACCTGGTTCATGCGGTCTACGGCCTTGTTGCTGCGATGGTAGCGTACCATCAGAAAGAGAATGATGAAGGGCAGGACGCCGCCAAAGAGCAGGCTCAGGCCGATCAGCACCGCATAGAGGGTGTCAACCTGACCGGCGAAACTCGATGCCTGATCGGGGAACAGAGGAAAGTTGCGCATACAGCATCCTATCCGGGGCGCGCCGCGCCCGCGATCCCGTCAATGGGTCTTACCCCGAAGCGGCCACCGGGCCAGGCGGCGCGCCAGGGGCGCCCGGGCGGCCCGAGCCGCGGCTCAGCAGGTACAACGACGCCAGCAGAATGATGACCGTAAGAATACCCCCTACCCGCACCAGGGTCAGCACCAGGCCCGTATACGTGCCGGTCGCCGGGTCGAACTGGTAGCACAGCAGGAGCAACTGGTCCACCGGCGTGCCGATCTTGTTGCCCGAAGCCTCGACGATCCCCAGGCGCACATCGCTGGGGTTGAACTCGATACCGTAGAAGTAGCGCGCCAGGCGTCCCTCGGGCGTGAGCACCAGGATGCCCGCGGCGTGGGCGTACTGGTCGATCCGTTCGTCGTAGAAGTATTTGAAGCCTACCGCCTCAGCCAGGCTGGTAATGCTGTCCTGCGGGCCGGTGAGGAAGTGCCAGCCGGCCTTGCCTTCGGGCCGGTTATAGCGCGAGACCACCGCCGCACGGGTATTGGCCGCGTTCATCGGCGCCTCGCGGGGGTCAATGCTCACGTTGACCACCTGGAAGTCGCTCCCCACTGTAAGCCGCACCTCGTTCAGCGCCTCGACCAGACCGTTGCGCACCAGCGAGCAGAGCATCGGGCATTCGTAGTAGCCCAGGGTGAGCACCACCGGCTGCGCGCCGAAGTAATCGCCCAGGCGCACCGCGCGGCCCTCTTCGTTGACGAAGGGCAGATCCAGGGGGACCTGCGCGCCCAGCCGTTGTTCGAAGGAGACATTCGCCAGCGGATCTGTCCCGCTCTGCGCGAACGCCTCCCCCGGCGCCGCCAGGAGAACCATCAGCAGAAAACCGGATAACCAGCGCGTGATTGACATCGTTTATTCCTCGAAGGGACGCACGCCCTGGTCCAGCAACAGTTGCATAGCCCGCTCGATCGGCACATGGGCGATCCCCTGGCGCTGGTTGACCCAGCCATACGACTCCAGGCGCTCGGTCGCCTCGCGCACGATCCGCTCGCCATCCACGTTCGGATCGGCCTCGATCCGCGGCCCTGGTGGGGCCTGCGGCGAATTCACGTCCACTGCCTGGCTCGTGTCGCGCACCTGCGTGCCCGGAATGGTAACCAGGACCACCCCCACCAGGTACGCGAAGATGAGCAACCCGAAGATGCCGATGACAAAGATCCAGATCGGGCGCAACGAGGGGATGTCCGCCAGTTCATAGCCTGCCGATACGCTCTCGGCGGCGGCGCCTGGCACTGGTTCGTGACCGTGATGAGCCATGCGGTGCGTCCCTCTAGTGAGATTTTAGATTACGGATTTTAGATTTGGAGCCTGTTCGGATAACCTGATTGGCTGATCCCTTGTCTGAGAGAGCGCAGCCCTCCCAGCCCCCCCGCGGAGGGACGAGGGGAAACCCGGTTTCCCCTCCTTGTCTGTTCCTTGTATCCGCATCAGCGATGACAGACAATGGCAGGGCGAACAGGTCAGACTGACCGGCGCGCCTTGTCTGTTCCTTGTATCCGCATCAGCGATGACAGACATAACAGTTCGTCAGGCGCCCGTCGGTCGGGATCTGGTACGCTTCTACCAGGCGCACCCGCTCTTCCAGCGGCAGCGAGAGCGGATCGAAGGCCATGTTGAAAACCTCGTCGCGCGGGCGCACGTTATCTTCGGGGTTGCGGTGGCAGCCCAGGCACCAGCCCATAAAGAGCGGCTGGGCTTTGGCGGCCAGGTGCTGCTGGTCAATACGCCCGTGGCACGAAGAGCAGCCAATGCCCTTGGCGACATGGACGCTGTGGTTGAAGTAGACAAAACCGGGCAGGTCGTAGATCCGCCGCCAGAGAATGGGATCTCCGGTGCGGTAGCTGTCGCGCACCGGCTGCAACAGGGGGCTGTTCGTCCACACCTGTGAGTGGCAGGACATACAGGTGTCCGTTGAGGGATATCCCGCATGGGCGGCGCGCTCGACCGTCGCGTGGCAGTAGCGGCAATCAATCTTCAACTGGTCCACGTGGTGCTTGTGGCTGAACGGCACCGGCTGGGCTTTGGGTACCCCCACGTCGGTGTACCAGGGAGAGAGGTACAGCCCGACCATGGCGGCCACAATCCCGCCGATCAGCGCCACCAGGCCAATCGTGCTCACCCAGACGATCGCGTTGGCGTTGCGCGGGAAGATCTGTGCAGACATGGGCTAACTCTCTAGATGGCGGATTTTGGATTGGCGACGGGACGCGACATCGTCAGGATAAAACCGGCTGTGTGACCGTTCTGGCTTTACTGTGCCCCCAACTGTTGCCGTTCCTCGGCGGTCAGATCGTTTACATCCGCGTACTGGCTCAACTGCAGCGCCCGCACATAGGCGGCCACGGCCCAGCGATCCTCGGGCGGGATACGCGCGGCGTAGCTGTACATGCGGTTGATACCGTTGGTGATCACGTCGAAAAAGTAGCCGATTGCCACCGTGCGCAGCCGATCCTGGTGCAGGCTGGGCACCTGCAGGGGCCCGCGGTAGGCGATGACGCCGTTGCCGTCGCCGGTCAGGCCGTGGCAGGGCGCGCAGTAGGCGTTGTAGCGCGTGCGCCCGTGCTCGAGCAGTTCGGCGGTCAGCTCCATCGGCAGTTCGGTTGCCAGTTCGCCATTCACCTTCCCGGTCAGCAGCGGCGAGTCGGGGTCGAAGCTGCCCATCGCCACGGTGTTCTCTACCGGGGGACGCATAGCCCGCTGGTCACTGAAGAAGGCGCTGGTCTGGTTGGGCTTGTAGCGGGGCTGGTCGTACATATCAACGTGGCAGGCGACCAGCAGCAGGCACAGGGGCAACCAGGCCATCCGCGCCACCCGCGAGCCGATCCACATGCGAGAAGGTTGTGCCATGGCTGCACTTTCCAGTTACTCTTCGCCGTGCTCGGGTGCCAGGGCCGGGTTAGGGTTCCATACCCGCGCCAGGTAACTCGTGCGCGGCAACGTGTTGAGCAGGCCGAGCACCGTGTAGTTGTGCGGCTGCGCCTTATATCTGGTGACTTTGCTCTCCGGGTTGTTAATGTCGCCGAAGATGATCGCCTGGGTCGGGCAGGCCTGCTGGCATGCAGTGATCACCTCGCCGTCCTCGATCGGGCGATTCCCCTGCACCCTGGCCTTCGTTCGTACCGCAACGATCCGCTGGACGCAGTAACTGCACTTCTCCATCACGCCCCGGTTGCGCACCGTCACCTCGGGGTTGCGCATCAGCTTCAGACTCGGCTCCTCCAGATCCTGGTACTGGAAGAAGTTGAAGCGGCGCACCTTGTAGGGGCAGTTGTTGGAGCAGTACTTGGTGCCCACGCAGCGGTTATAGACCATATTGTTGAGACCCTCGGCATCGTGGACGGTCGCGACCACGGGGCAGACCAGTTCGCACGGGGCCTGCTCGCAGTGCTGGCAGGTCATGGGCATCATGTAGGTTTCAGGGTTGTCGAAGTTGGACCCGGCGAAGTAGCGGTCAATGCGGATCCAGTGCATCTCGCGGCCACGGGCGACTTCGCTCTTGCCCACGATAGGGATGTTGTTTTCGGCCTGACAGGCGACCACGCAGGCATTGCAGCCGATGCAGGCGGTCAGGTCAATGGTCATGCCCCACTGGTTGCCTGCCGAGTAGTCAAAACCGGGCAGATTGCCGGGGAGCAGGCTGATGTAGCCATCAGCGCCCGGGCCGGGGGTCTCCTTGCCGTACTCCTCCAGGTAGACCTCGCGGGAGATGTATTTGGGATCAGCCCTGAAACGTTCGAACTCCCCGGCGCGCACAATATCGCGCCCCTCGAGCGTCCAGTGGTCCTGAGTGCTGACCAGTGGATAGGTCCCGCCGGGCACGCTCACCTCTACCTGGTCGCTGAACCAGGGCGCCTCGCTGCTGCGCAGGGCGTAGGTGTTGAAGCCGGTGTTGGCCGCCACGCGACCGGCCTCTTCGCCGCGGCCATAGCCCAGAGTGACAGTGATGGTGTTCTCGGCGTGGCCCGGCACGATCCAGATCGGCAAAGTGAGGGCGCGCCCCTGGTGGCGCAGTTCGATCAGCGTGCCATTGGCGCGGCTCAACCGCTCCAGGGCCCACTGGCTGGCCGCGTTGTCGGGCGAGGCCAGGTCCTCGAGGGTGAAGGGCAGGTTGAGCAGGCGGATGGCCGTGCCGGGGCTGACCAGGGCCGCGTTGTCCCAGGTGAGCTTGGTCATAGGGCGCGGCAGTTCCTGGAGCCAGCCGTTGTTGGCGTAGCGGCCATCCCAGATCGCCGGGTCGGGGCGGAAGATCAGTTCCAGGCCCTCGCTGGCGGGCGGCAGGCTGTAGGTGACATCGGCCCGGGGCGTGACCGTCCGGGCGGGCAGGGCGGTGCCGGGCACGACGCCGTTGTTCAGGCTGCCACGGAAGAAATTGTCGAACTCCGTCCCCTCGAAGCCGCTCTGCTGCTGCCAGTAGGCGCGCACCATGTCGTAGGAAGTCTGGCCGCTCTGACCGAGCATTACGGCCAGGAGTTCGTGGGCAGTGCGTCCGCCGTAGAGGGGCAGGATCAGCGGCTGGATAATCGTCGCCGTGCCGTCGTAGGCGCGAATATCGCTCCAACTTTCCAGCGTGTGGCAAAGGGGGATGAACCAGTCGGCCAGTGCGGCGGTTTCGTCGTTGTAGAAGTTGAGCGCGGCCCTGAAGCGCGCCTTGCTCATGGCGTCGGCGAAGTTCAGGTCCGCCGGGGCGGTAAAGACGGGGTTGGCGTCAATGATCACCAGCACCTCGACGGCGCCGGCATTGAGGTCGTTCACCAGGTCGCGCAGGGCGGCGACCTGGTCGCCGGGGCGGGCCGCCACTGCATCGGTGTACTCCACGGTGACACCGACGGCGCCGAGGGCCGCGTTGATGGCGTGGGCCAGGGCATGCACCACCGGCGGCTGCCACTCGCCAACCACCACCACCCCTTCGGAACCGGCCGCCCGGAGGTCGGCGATCAGCGCGTCGAGGAACGGGCGCGCCTCCTCGGGCAGGGTGGCGCGGGGGGCGTTGGGCACGCCCAGGCCCGCAGCGATGTAGGCCGCCGCCGCGCCAACCTCGCCGGCCTTGAGCCGCAGGCGGTGGTCGGCCACCACGCCGGTGTTGGAGAAGACCGGCTCGATGGCGTAGAGGCGGCTGATCTCGGTCGTATCCTTAAGCACGCGCCGGCGGCTGATCCAGTCGCGAGCGTAGCGCGCCCGCGCCGCGGGGTCCTGCAACACATCGCTATCGAGGGAGACAATCACCCGCGCGCGGTCGAGGCGGTAGCGCGTCTCCACCACCTCGCCGAAGGCCAGCCGCGCGCCTTCGTAGGTGTTCGAGCGCCCCACGGGGTCGTACTGCACCCACTTCGCGCCGGGGAAGGTGGCGAGCAACTCCTCGAACTGCGCCGTCAGGGTTGGCGAGGTAATCGTCGGGGTCAAGACGCGCAGGCCCTGGCCCTGCAGGCCCCGCTGTAACTGCATCACCTGGCCGAAGGTGAGGAGGAACTGTTCCCAGGTGCTGATCCGCCCGCTGTTGAGGACCGTCTCGGGCCGGTCGGGGTCGTAGAGCTGGAGGATCTCGGCCTGGGCGAACAGGTCGGTGGCGCCCAGACTGGCGGGATGGTTGGGATTGCCCTCGATCTTAATCGGGCGCCCATCGTAATTCTTAACCGCCACGCCGAGGCCAAAGCCCTCGAAGCTGGTGGCCGTCGCGTAGTAGAGGGGAATACCCGGCTCCTGATTATACGGGGCGCGGGCGAAGGGGGCCACCAGTTCCTGGGGTTGCTTGATGGCGAAGGTGCACCCGGAGAGGCCCGCCAGCGCCAGCGACGCGCCCATCAGCTTGAGAAAGGTGCGGCGGGTTACGGGATCGGCTGACAGTTCCGCGGCCCCGGCGGGGAACTCGCGGCGTAGCAACTCCTGAAACGCGGGCGTATCCGCCAGTTCGTCGAGCGAGCGCCAGAACTGTTTGCCGCGGGCGGCTTGCAGGCGAGCGCGGATGGCACGAAGCTCTTGCTCGGTCGCATGAAGGGTGATGTCACTCATCGGCAGCAGCCAGACTAGACAGTGTGACGGCGGGCGTCGGCGCGGCAGTTTGTGATTTCTGGAACGAGTTTATTCGCCTGAATTATACCAGCCCCGTGACTGCTGGTGACGGCGGAAAAGATATCTGTTGAGCCTGATTGATCTGCTGGCGAGGAATAGAAATGCAACAGCAGCGTAGTCGGACAGGGTCGGAACAGGAGGAGCGCGCAGTTGCGTCGGGATGCTTTCTTTTGCAGGGCGATTGTAGCACACCAGCGCAGGAGGCTGCAAGTCGGGATCGCTCGGTAACTATTCAGACTTCGGGGAAGGGAATCATCGGATGCAGCCGCCCTGGCTGAGGCCGCGGCGCATGCGTTGCAGAGATTGAGTCCGCACGCGCCCGGTCGCCCGGTCCGGTGCTCTCTCTGCCATGACGTATGCGGGCGAGATGCCCGTGCTCCCGGGGTGTAGCGCGCCCTCGTTCGCCAGATAATGTGCGAACATACACTCGGTCGAAAGTCCGAGCCGCCCGCGGTTGACAACCCCCCGGCGGCGTGCTATCCTTTCCCCAGTGAAGTGTACCGGCCACAGGGCCGGAGCGATGTGGAAGCGTGACTTCCGCGAAAGTGCAGGCTAGAGATGATCCTCACCATCACCAGAGTCGGCCTCGCCGACGGGAGCCTCCCGGCTCGGGCCAGGATCGCCGCCTGCGCCTGCATCCGGGGAGTACATCTGCCCACATCTAACCTGCTCAGGAGCTGACCAGCGCTCCAGATACGTGAGCACAGGGCTGTGGGCGGCTGAACAAGCGCCCACAGCCCCTTCCATTTCCTGGGGGGCCGTGGCGCGCAGCGACCACGGCCCCTTTGCGTCGCCGGTCACCTCCCCTTCAAGGCGCGGACGGCAGGGTACGCCAGATGACGGAAGCGTCGCTTGATCACTAAGGAACGTTGCAATGACACCGCGCGAACCTGAAACCGCACGAACGTCACCGGAATCGATGCCAACCGCTGCTCGCGGCCCGGCCGCGACCCGCAAGGGGAGAGCAACTGTGATTATTCTCGACCGAGACGGCTCGTTGCGCCACTACGATCCCGGGCATGCCAGGCTCGAGGCGGAGGGCGCCCAGGTGACCCTCAGCGAGCCTGAGGCCCAAACCGGTCTGCTTGACCGGCTGATACACTTTGCGTTTGACGTGCTCGGCGTCAATAGTCTGGAGATCCGTGTCAATGAGCGCCCGGAACGTTGAGGGGAACTGGTCCTCATCCACCTCCTCTCTGCCGCCACTGGAGCGGGAGGGGGCGCTGAGCGCAGCAAGGCGGGGGAGGGTGGCCGTGCCCGCTCCTCCCCCCCCCCCGGCAGATGGAGCGAGGGGTAGCACAACCCTCCCGCTTGTCCCGGGCAATCCCGGGTTCTGCGCGCCCCGGCCCGCCATGATGGAGTGGTCCGGGGCGCCCGGGGTTCCCTGCGCCCCGGACCGCGAGCGCCTTTCGGAGGCGCCAGGTGCGGTTACTGGGGGGGCGGACGTGTTGCCCCAGGATGCCAGCGTCCCCGCGGCGCCCGGTCGCCCTGGCCGCCTGATCGGCACCGTGCTCCGCGCCCAGAGCGGCTTCTTCCGCGTGCAAACCGAGATGGGCCTGGTAGAGTGTACTTTGCGGGGCCGCTTGAAGAAGGAGCGCCAGCATACCGACATCGTGGTGATCGGCGATCAGGTGGAGATCAGCCTGGTTGGTCCGGGACGGGGCGCCATCGAGGCGGTCCTGCCCCGGCGCACGCGCCTGGCCCGCCGCGCCGCCGGCGCCCGCGGCGCATATAAAGAGGATGTGCTGGTCGCTAATGTGGGCCAGGTGCTCCTCGTTTTTGCCTGTGATGCCCCGCCCTTTACCCCGCGCATGCTCGACCGCTACCTGGTGATCTGCGAACACAGCGGCCTGGAGGCGCTCATCGTCGCCACCAAGGTCGATCTGGTGGGCATGGAGCGGGCCCATACGCTGTTTGCCCCCTATGCCCGCATCGGGTATCCGGTCATCTACGTCTCAACCGTGAACGGGCTGGGCGTTGACCAGGTGCGGGCCGTCCTCGATGGGAAGATCAGCGTCGTTACCGGCAAGTCGGGGGTGGGCAAGTCGAGCCTGTTGAACGCCGTACAGCCCGGTCTGAACCTGGCGACCGCCGCGGTGAGCGCCCAGTTGAACAAGGGGCGCCACACCACCACCGTCGCCGAACTGATCCCCCTCACCACCCCTCGCGGCGGCTACGTGGCCGACACGCCGGGCATCCGCGAGATCGGTCTCTGGCAGTTGTCTCCCGAGGATCTGGACTGGTGCTTCCGCGAGATGCGGCCCTTTCTGGGGCGCTGTTTCTTCGCCGGATGCACCCACGTGCACGAGCCTGACTGCGCGGTGCGCGCCGCTGTCGCCGCGGGCGCCATCAGCCCGGAACGCTACGAGAGCTACGTGCGGCTGCGAGAAGAAGGGTAGCCCGGTTCGTTGCTACACTTCCACAATCTCCCCCTCGCGGGCGGCGTCGAGATCGAGGCGCTGCCCGCCCGCGGCGAGTTCGCCGCGGCAGCGCGCCACCAGCGCGTCCACGTCGTCGTCGGTGCGGGTCGGCGCGTGGTGATAGAGGTACAACCGCCCGACCCTGGCTTCCAGCGCCAGTTCGATGGCGTCTTCTACCCGGCTGTGGCCGTAGTCGCGCACGGCCTCCCCGCGCAGGTAGGGCGCGCTATGGATGAGCACCTCGGCGTCGCGCGCGAAGCCGACCGCCTCGCGCCAGATGGCGTCATCGGTGTAGCGCGCGTCGGTGATGTAGACCAGTGCGCGGCCGGCCTCCTCCACCCGGTAGGCCCAGATCGGTGAGTGGGCGTGCCGCGACAGCGGCATCCCCTGCACCGTCAACTGGCCAACCTGGAACGGCTCCGCCGGGACGGGGTGGAAGCTGTGGGTGGCGGCGATATGGGCCAGTCCAGACACTGGCGAGTAGACCGGGGCGAGCATGGTGTCATAGATCATTTCCAACGACCCACGGGCACTGTCGGGGCCGTAGATCCGCAGGTGGTTGCCTGGAACGTGCACGATCCCCGGAAAGGGCAGGCCGAGGAAGTGATCCCAGTAGGTGTGGGTGATCAGCATGGTCAACTCACCGCGCCCGTCGCGGAAGTCACCGGCCATGAGCGCGGCGCCCAACTCGCAAAAGCCGGTGCCGCTGTCGAGCACCAGCAACTCGCCGTTGGCGCCGCGCAACGATACACAGCAGGTATTGCCGCCGTAGCGCAGGAAGGGCGCACCGGGTGTGGGCACGTAGCCACGCACCCCCCAGAATTGCGCCTTCATTGCGGCCCCCCTTTCAACAGCAGGCGCCCTTCCGCCGCCGCACTCACCGCCAACCCGGGCCTGGCCGCCGCCCGTTGTGCAGCGACAATCGCGTCGAGTTCCGCGTCGCTACGGCGCGGATCGTGGTGAAAGAGCAGCAGTTCCCGCACCCTGGCCGCCTCGGCGATCTCGCGGGCCTGGCTGGCGGTGCTGTGACCCCAGTGCGGAAACCGGGCATACTCCTGATCGGTAAACTGCGCATCGTACAGCAGCCAGTCGGCCCCCTGCGCCAGTTCGATCACCCGCGTGCGCATCTCGGCCAGGGCGCGAGCCTCGGCGCCATTGCCCGCGCCGGGCGCACCGGTCCACTCGATGTGTTCATCGCCGAACAGCACGGTGTGAAAGGGGCCGGTGTCGGGAATGAACACCAGCGTGTCCGCGCCGCTCTCCAGCCGGTAGGCCAGGGCGCGATAGGGATGATTGGCCTGCGCAGTACGCACCCGCACCGGTCCAAGCTCGAACGCACCGCCTACGTGGATCTCGTAAAAGCGCAACTCGGCGCGCAGATCCTCCAGACCGACCGGAAAGAGCGGATTGCCAAGCGCGTTGGCGATGGTGGCCCGCAGGCTGGCCTGGGTGCGGCTCAGGCCATAGATGTTCAGATGCCAGCCTGCGGAATAGATGGGGGCGAAGAACGGAAAGCCGATGATGTGATCCCAGTGGGTATGGGTGATCAGCAGGTCAAGCTGGCGTGGCGCGCCGGGTTCCCGTATCAGCGCTTCCCCCAGCAGGCGCATCCCCGTCCCGGCGTCAAGAATAATGCAGCGGTTCTCCGCGCGCACCTCTACGCAGGTGGTATTACCCCCGTAGCGCAACACATCGGCCCGGGCCACCGGATACGAGCCGCGGGTGCCCCAGATTCGCGCGAACATGGTCGGAATGCTCCAGTGAACGCGATACGACCCTGATTGACGATTTGAACAGGCGCGAGCACCCGCTCTCAGGTGCAGAGTTTCGCGCGAGAGGGGTTTTCTGCATCCGAATGCGCCTACGACCCTCACCCTCCGCACCTTAACCGGTGCATCCGGCAAGTCCTGTTACACGAAAGGGCTGGCAGGCGGGTTTCTGGGAGGCGTTGCCATCCCAGATCCTCCCGTTCGAGAACTTGCCCCCTCAACCCCTCTCAGGTGTACGGTTTTTCGCGCGAGACGGGGTTTTCTGCATTCTGATGCGCTTACAATCCTCCTCCTCCCTACCCGCTTCTCCCTGAGCGGGCGAGAGGGGGCAGTTGAACCTTCCAGTGCCCCGGGACGTAACCCGGGGTGGAACGCTCGCCGTTCCTCGCATGCCCATCAAAATGGTATGATACCACTGCAAGATGACAGTCTGGAAAGGAACGGGCATGCCGCGCATTCGTATCGGGGTGCAGTTGCACCCGCAGCATACCACCTGGGAGTCATTCGCCGCCGCCGTGCGCCACGCCGAGGCCCTGGGGGTGGACACCGTCTGGAACTGGGACCACTTCTTTCCACTCTATGGCGATCCCCAGGGCAGCCACTTTGAAGGTTGGACGCTGCTCACGGCCATGGCGATGATCACCTCGCGGGTCGAGGTCGGCTGTCTGGTGACCTGCAACAGCTACCGCAACCCGGCCCTGCTCTCGAACATGGCCAAAACGGTGGACCACATCTCCGGCGGGCGGCTCATCCTGGGGATGGGTGCGGGCTGGTTCGAGCGCGATTACAAAGAGTACGGCTACCCTTTTGGCGCCGCGGCGGATCGCCTGCGGGCACTGAAAGAGGCCCTGCCGGTCATCAAGCGGCGCTGGGAGGTGGACGTGCCGCCGCCGACCCGCCCCATCCCCATCCTCATTGGCGGCGGCGGCGAGAAGGTCACCCTGCGGCTGGTCGCCCGCTATGCCCAGATGTGGCACAGCTTCAGCACCCTGGCCACTATCGGGCACAAGAGCGCCGTGCTGGAGCAGTGGTGCGCCGAGATCGGGCGCGATCCACGCGAGATTGAGCGCAGCGTCACCCCGCGGCCCGGCGAGAGCCTGGACGCCTATGTGGCCGCCGGGGTGACCCACTTCATCTACGGGATGGGCGAACCCTGGGATTTCGCGCCGGTTGAAGCGGCGCTCCGCTGGCGCGACGGACGGGGCGCTGGTTAACGATTATTTTCAGCGTAGCCCTGGACCGTCACGGCAGGCGACAGATCGTGGTCTCCAGCACGGCCTCTCCAACCACAGCATACATCGGTATTGACCTGGCCTGGTCGGATCGCAACCAGAGCGGCGCGGCCTGCCTGGTGGGCGACCCGGCAGGCGCGAGGCTGGCGGCGCCCCCGGCGCTGCTGGGCGACCTGGAGGCAATTGTGGCCTACGTGGAGCGGCACGCCGCGGCAGGCCCGGCGCTCGTTGCAGTGGACGCCCCGCTGCTCGTGCCCAACCTGACCGGGCGACGGCCCGCCGACGCGGCGCTCAGCGCGGCCTTCCGGCGCTACGAGGCCGGGGCGCACCCCGCCAACCGGCGCCTGCTCGCCCGCGACGGGGTGGTGCGCGGCGAACGGCTGGTAGAGTTGCTGTCAGCCAGGGGATTCCGCCACGTCGAGCGGATTGACGCCGGGGCCGGCGGCCGGCTGGTCACCGAGGTCTTTCCACATCCGGCGATGGTCGCCATCTTTGGCCTGGAGCGAACCCTCAAGTACAAGGCCCGTCCGGGTCGCTCCACCGAAGCGCGCCTGGCCGAATGGCGCCGTTACCATGCTCACCTCGCCGCTCTGAGCCAGGCCGACCCGCCCCTGCGCGGCCACGAGGCGCTTATGCAAACCGACGTGGCCGGGTTGAACGGGCGCGCGCTCAAGGCCCACGAGGACCGCGTGGACGCGCTCATGTGCGCCTACATCGCCCTCTATGCCCACCGCTGGGGGGCGGCCCGCTGCCGCACCTTCGGCGATATGCGCGAGGGCTACATGTTCACTCCCGTGCCGGAGTGGTAGCGCCGTGCCACCTGCCCGGCCCGATCCAACATCACAGTCCTTCCAGCGCCGCCTTGACCGCCGCCAGGAAGGCGTCAGCGGTTGCGCCATCGGCGACGCGGTGGTCAAAGGTGAGGGAGAGGTAGCACATCGGCTTGATCGCGATCGCGTCCACCCCGTGCTGCGTCACCACCACCGGGCGCTTGACAATTGCCCCGACGCCGAGGATGGCCGCCTGGGGCTGATTGATGATCGGCGTGGCGAACAGGCTGCCGCTGACGCCGTGGTTGGTGATGGTGAAGGTGCCGCCCTGGGTCTCATCGGGCGCCAGGCGCCGGGTGCGCGCCCGCTCGGTCAGGTCGTTGACGATGCGCGTCAGGCCGAGCAGGTTCTTCTCATCGGCGTCGCGTATCACTGGCACGAGCAGACCCTCATCGAGGGCCACGGCCACTCCGATGTGGATGCGCCGGTTGAGCACGATGCCCGTGTCGGTGAAGCGACCATTCATTACCGGAACCCGTTGCAACCCTGCCACAACCGCCTGAACGAAGTAGGGCGTAAAGGTCAGCCGCGCGCCCTGGCGCTCGAAGGCCGCCTTGTTGGCCTCGCGGTGGGCCACGACCCGACTCAGATCGGCCTCCATCACCGTGGTCACGTGGGGCGCCGTTCGCACCGAACGCTCCATGTGCTCGGCAATCGAGCGGCGCATAGGCGTCAGGGGAACCAGTTCGGCGTCTTCGGGCAGGGGCGTCGCGGCTACGGGCGTGGTGGCGGGCGGCGCCTCGACCACGGGCGGGGCAGGGGCTACGGGCACCGGTGGGGAGGCTGCGGGCGCTTCGGCCTGGCGCCTCTCCAGGTAGCGGAGCACATCCTGCCTGGTGACGCGCCCGCCCTGGCCCGTTCCGCTGATGCGCGTCAGATCGAGACCGTGTTCAGCCGCCAGGCGCGCCACCACCGGCGAGATAAAGCCGCTGCGTGCCGTGCCATCCGCCGCAGGTTGGGCAACCGCAGGCTGAGGCGCCACGGCGGGTTGCGCTGCCACCGGCGCCGGTTGCTCAAGCGGAGTCGCCGGCTGCGCGATCGTGGCGGCCTCGCCGGGCGCGCCGATGCGCGCAATGACCGTGCCCACGCGCACCGTTTCCCCCTCGGCCACCAGGATCTCCAGTATCGTCCCGGCCTCCGGCGCGGGCACCTCGGTGTCAACTTTATCGGTAATAACTTCGAGCAACGGCTCGTATTTCGCCACCGTCTCGCCTGGTCGCTTCAGCCAGCGGCCGATGGTCCCTTCGGTGACGCTCTCGCCCAGTTGGGGCATCTTGATCTCGAACACCTGAACACCCCGTATGTTCGCGGGTCGCGGAAGGCGCCAACCCGCCAGGCGGTCAATCTCTACGGTCCATAGAGTAACAAACGCGCGTAGCGTTCCACCACGCCGGGACGCGGCGCCTGAGCGATGCGGTCGTTGTCCACCCCGAAGCGCACATCGGCCTCGGTGAAAGCGTAATGCTCCACGGTGGCCGGGTCGAGGTCGCGCAGCGCCCAGAGCAGTTCCAGCATACGCTCGACGGGCATATCGGTCTGCACGTAGCCCACCAGGGCCGCGCTGACCCGCCGGGCCGCGAACCAGGTAGCGAGATCGCCTCGCTCGCGGAGGCGCTCGGCGATGGCTACCAGCACGGCCTGCTGGCGCAACCCGCGCTCGAAGTCGCTGTCGGGGTGGCGGATGCGAGCGTAGGCCAGCGCCGTCGTGCCATCCATGCGTTGCCGGCCCGCGGCGAAACGCACGGTTGTAACGCGGTAATCGGCGGTTGGAAAGGCGTGATCCACGAGTGGGCGCGGTACGTCCACGTTCACGCCGCCAAGGGCGTCGATGATCCCGGCGAACCCGCGAAAGTCCACCACTACCCCATAGTCAATGGGTAGCCCCAGCGCATCGCTGACTGTGGCCCGCGCCAGGGCCAGCCCGCCGCCGGGCGGCCCGTCGCGTTCGCCCCACAGGTAGGCCGCGTTGAGCCGGTTGTTGCCATGGCCGGGGATGGCCACCCAGAGATCGCGAGGGAGCGACAGCAGCGCCACACGCTTGCGCGCCGGGTCGATCCGCGCCACCAGCACCGCGTCGCTGCGCGGGGTGACTTCCTCGCCCGGGCGCCGGTCAGTACCGAGGAGCAACACGGTGACGGGATCAAGGGCGCCGGGCTGAGTTGGCGCCAGAGTGGGGAGCATCAGCAACGGCGCGCTCCCCGCGCCGGCTCGTTCCGGCGCTGGCGCCGGGGTGATCTGCAGCGCGGCCAGGTTGCGGCGCACCCCGAGCACCTGCGCCGCTGCTCCAAGGCTGAGGAGCGCCACAACCAGCAGCGCCCCCAGGCCAACGAGGGGCCAGGAAAAGGACCGGATCGGGCGACCAGGGCGAGCCAACGCAGGTTCTCCATCGCTCGGCCCGGCGTCAACCGGGCGCAGTGCAGCCTTCTGATTATACCGCTAGAATCACGCTGGCCCGGCGCACGAACATCGTTGCGGGCAACCTGGTTGCCCTGTAGCCGGCATGCTACAATACAGTCAAAATGTGCCTGACCCGGACGTGGTTCATACCCCTGGCGGTTGCGATGGCCCTGCGGAGGAACGCTATGCAGCGCAGCGAACGAGGCGGCGGCGGATGGATCGGCTGGCTCATCTTCTTCTTGCTGATCTTCGGTTTCCGATTTTTGCCCCCGGTCGCCAACTGGCTCACCCAGGTCACCGGTATCTTGATCACCGTGCCAATGCTGATCATCGCCTTTACCGTTCTCGCGGTGGTGGTGAGTATCGGCAGCTCGCTCATGCGCGCTGCCGGTCGATCCGGCAATGCGGGACAGCCCGGCGTCCCATCGTCCCTGCCCGCGCCTCCGCAGCCGCCAGCGCCGCCAAAACCCGCCTCGTCACCCTGGCCCCCCACGACCCCGTCCACGAATCTTCCCCGCGCCCGCCTGCCCAGCGGGCAGGAACAACTGCCGAAACCGCCCCGTTTCGAGCCGATTATCGATCCGCGCATTTTCGTCGCGGGGATCGCCGGTCTGGTGATCCTCGGGGCGCTGTTTCTGCTCGTCCTTGTCCTGACCGGCACCCTGCCTTGAGAGCCTGTCCTGATGCCCGGGGTATCCGCTTACGTTCTGGGAGGGCCTCTCCTTCCCAGACAGCGCGCACAACGCTCCGGGTTGCGCTCCATCGGCAGGGGGTTGGGGAAAGCAGGTTTCTCCAACCCCCTCCAAACGACCGAGGAACGGGGATTCGTGAGAGGGACAGACCCTCCCGGACTTCCCGCAGGGAAGTCTCCAGATGTCGGCTCTGCGTCGCCCTGAATAGCCACCATCGGTCATCATCTATGAATGCGTATGACGTACTGGCCCGCTACTACGACGCCGATCTCCGCGATCACCATGAGGATCTGCCCTTTCTTCGCGAGATGGCTCGCCGGGCCGGTGGTCCGTTGCTCGAGTTGATGTGCGGCACGGGGCGCCTGCTGCTGCCCCTGGCCGAGGCGGGCTTCGCCGTTACCGGCGTTGACAACTCGCTGGCGATGCTGGCAGTGGCCCGCGCCCACGTGGAAGAGGCCGGCCTGGGCGACCGGATCACGCTCGTCCAGGGTGACGTGTGCGATGTCACCCTGCCTGCCGGGGCCTTCAGCCTGGCCTTTGTCGCCGTCAATTCGTTCATGCACCTCGAAACCGTGCGCGACCAGCTCGCCTGCCTGACCAATGTCCGGGGGGCCTTGCAGCGGCAGGGCTTGCTGATCCTTGATCTGTTCAACCCCAATCCTGCCGAGATCCTCCGCGAGGATAACCGCCTGGTGCTGGAACGCGAGTATCAGCTCGACGGGCGGCACGTGCAGAAGTTCGTGGCCATTGACAGCGACGCCGCGGCGCAAATCAGCCGCGTGACCTTTCTCTACGACGAAACCGATGCCGAGGGGTGCGTCACCCGCCGCACGACGCGCTTCGTCCTGCGCTGGTTCTACCGCTTCGAGGTCGAACATCTCCTCGCCCGCGCCGGGTTTATGACCCGCGCGGTCTACGGTTCATACGATCTGGCCGAGTACGAGAGCAACAGCCCGCGCATGATCGTGGTGGCCTCGCCTGCCCGCTAACGGTTGGAGGGAGGTGGGGAAACACGGGTTTACCCACGCCCCTGCCTGAGCAGAAGGTCCGCGAGGGCGCAGCCCTCGCAAAAAGCGGCAACGGCTGCTCATAACGAGCAGCCGTGGGGGAGAAGGGAGGCGGTGTGAGTTAGTGGAGGATTGGCTGTCCTGGGCGACGACCACCGCAAATCGTGCGTCCCGCAAAAGCCACGAGCAGTATAGGCCATCCAGGTTAGAGCCTGATTAATCCTCTATTAGATGTTTGTTAATTATGCCACAAGCTGGCTGAGCAGTCTGTGAACCGGGTTTCCTTGCATATTTGCCCCCTCCCCAACCCGCCCCGGGGGAGGGAGTCCGGCGCCTCCCCCAACGGGGGAGGTTGGGAGGGAGGCGGAGTTACCGAAAAACGGAGTTCACCGGCCACTGAGCAGCGTCCGCCGGATCTCTGGCGGGGGAATCCTGGTCTCCCCGGTAGGTATGGCCGTCCAGCCTTGCTGAAGGGGAGGGTGTGGGAGGGCTACGTTCTCTCACAAAAACCTTCTCCCGCCTTGACGTTCGATCGGCGCGGTAGTATCATTCAGGCGGCACATCACAAGCTGGCATGTAACGCAGTGATGAGGACGAGTAGCCCGGCGACTGCAGCCAGGGAGGGCGCGTCAGAGACTGGAAGCGCGCCTCTGCACGGCCTGGTGAATACCACCTCGGAGCGGTCCCCTCAACGCCGAACGGCCAGTATGGGGATCCGGGCGGCGCCCGTTATAGCGCCCCACGAGGATGCCTTCCGCTATCGCGGAGGGCGTCGAAGATGGGTGGAACCACGAGGCAACCCTTCGTCCCATTGGGAAGAGGGGTTTTTTGTTGTGAGAGTCGCCGTCCGCGCCGGTCGGGAGAACCGGGGAAACCTGGTTTCCCCGCGCCCCTGCCCGGCTCTCACGGGCGGCAGATCGTTTGAAGATGCATCCGTATGCGCTCATCGTCCTGGCCTGCACAATCTGCTCGTGACGCCGGCACTCGCCGGGGATGTTTGCGCGGCTGCGCGGCGCTGCTCTTCGTCGCCGCGCTGCTCTTGCTGGTGTACACCTTTGGACTGCGCCCGATGCTGAGTCGCGCCGTGGCCGACCAGATCGCGCCTCTCCCCGTGGCCACGGCCGTGGCTGCCAGTGGCGGGCGCCTGGATGGCCTCCTGCCCGGCGCAATCGCCGCCCTGCCGCCGGGCGAAGTGGTGTTGACCGAGGAGCGCGCCAATGATTTTCTCGCCGCCCGTCCAGACGCTATTGCTCCGCTCGAAGCGGCTCGCCTGAGCTTCGACGACGGTCGCGCCATCGCCACTATCAGCGCCTACGGGGTGAGCAGCGCCGCCAGCGTTACACTCGCCGCCGATCAGGGCCGCCTCGTGGTGACCGGCGCGCGCCTTGAACCGCCGCTGGCCTATGTGCTCTCCGCCGACGAACTGGCGCGCCTGCTGGCCGAACGGCTCAATGCCGAACTGACCGCCCAGGGCCGCCGCATCGACGAGGTGCGCATCGAACAGGGCCGCCTGATTCTGATTACCAGTTGACCCTGAAGGAGAGGGAAACCCCGGTTTCCCCCGGCCCCTGCCCGCGGAGAGGCCACAGGAACCCGCCTTCCACGCTCGATTAGGAGAAGAGCGGAAAACCTGGTTCTCCACGCCCCTGCCATAGGAAACAAGGAGTCTCATTATGCCCGTCAATCCCCAGGACGATCCCTACTATCGCCTGCGCCACTCCCTGGCCCACGTGATGGCCCAGGCCGTCCTCGAGTTGTTCCCCGAAGGCAAAATCGCCATCGGCCCACCGGTCGAGGACGGCTTCTACTACGATTTCGACCTGCCCCGCCCCCTCACACCCGAGGATCTGGCCGAGATCGAGGCGCGCATGCGCCGGATCATCAGTGGTAACCATCCCTTCATCTACCGCGTTGTTACACCGGAAGAGGCGCGCGAACTCTTCAAGGATCAGCCCTACAAGCTCGAGTTGATCGAGGGCCTCATTCAGGGCGCCGATGAGTACGGCGAGCGCTCACAGGGCAACGGCGCCGGCGGTACGGTCATCTCAACCTATCGCCAGGACACCTTCGAGGACCTCTGCCGCGGCCCGCATGTCGAGCATACAGGCCAGATCGATCCCGAGGCCTTCAAGCTGATGAGCATCGCCGGCGCCTACTGGCGGGGCAATGAGAAGAACCCCCAGCTCCAGCGCATCTACGGCACGGCCTGGAACAATCGCGCCGAACTGGAACAGTACCTCTGGCGCCTCGAAGAGGCCAGGAAGCGCGACCATCGCCGCCTGGGCAAGGAACTCGACCTCTTCAGCATCTCCGACGAGGTGGGGCCGGGGCTGATCCTCTGGCATCCCCGAGGGGCCATGATCCGCGTGATCGCCGAAGATTTTTGCCGTCAGGCCCACCTCGATGCCGGCTACGAGTGGGTCTTCTCGCCCCATGTGGGCCGCGCCCACCTCTGGGAGACCTCCGGCCACCTGGACTTTTACAAAGAGAATATGTACGCCCCGATGGATATTGAGGGCGATACGTACTACGTTAAGCCGATGAATTGTCCGTTTCATATTCAGATCTATAAGTCCCATCTGCGCTCGTATCGCGATTTGCCGCAGCGCTACGCTGAGTATGGCACGGTCTACCGCTTCGAGAAGAGCGGCGTGCTCCACGGGCTGACTCGCGTGCGCGGCTTCACCCAGGACGATGCGCATATCTTCTGCCGGCCCGATCAGGTGGAGGAAGAGATCAGCCACGCCCTCGATTTTTCGCTCTACGTGCTGCGCTCCTTCGGGTTGAGTGAGTTCACCGCCTATCTCTCGACGCGCCCCGAGAAGTACGTCGGACGGCTCGAGGATTGGGAACGGGCTACAGCGGCCCTTGAGCGGGCGATCGAGGCCCACGCCCTGCCCTACAAGCGCGACGAGGGCGGCGGGGCCTTCTATGGCCCCAAGATTGACCTGAAGGTGAACGATGCCCTGGGCCGCGAATGGCAGTTGAGCACCATCCAGTTCGACTTCAATCTGCCCGAACGTTTCGATCTGGAGTATATCGGCGAGGATGGCCAGCCCCATCGCCCCTACATGGTCCATCGCGCGCTTATGGGGAGCATGGAGCGTTTCCTGGGGGTGCTGATCGAGCACTTCGCCGGGGCCTTTCCCCTCTGGCTCGCGCCCGTGCAGGCGACCATCATTCCCATTACCGATAAGCAGATGGAGTACGCCTTGCAGGTGCGCCAGCGCCTGAGCGATGCGGGCCTGCGCGTCGAACTTGATGATAGCCGCGACCGCATGCAGGGCAAGATCCGCCGCGCGCAGTTGCAGAAGGTGCCGTATATGCTTATAATCGGCGCCAGGGAGCAGGATGCCGAGGCCGTGGCCGTGCGCACCCGCGCGGGCGAGGATCTGGGCGCAATGCCCCTCACGGCCTTTATTGAGCGCGCGCTCGAGGAGGTCCGCAGTCGGGTTTCGTGAGCGTGTCGAGGCGCTTAACATCTTTTACGGTTCCACACCTCCACAGACCGGTGATGTTAACGGGTGGAGCAATGATAAGGTGGGATGCCTGGGAGAATCCGCTTTCCCTTCGGTTGACATGCAGGAGCGTCAGGTATGGCACTGGAGTCCGACACGCTCGCCGATACCGCCCGTCGTTTTAGTGAGGCCATCCGCGCCGAGCGCCAGAGCACCCTCGAGGCCCTGGCCGCGGAACGTCAGGCGGTTGTGGAGATTATCAAGACGCTGCGGCAGGAGACCGCGCGCCGGCGCAAGGCCGCTTCTGGGCGTTTCGTCTTCGGCATGCTGCTCGGCGCGACCGCCGGCGCCCTGACGGTCTACTTCGCCAACCAGCGCGCCAGCGAGGAGACGCGCCTTGGTCTTACCGCCCAGGCCCCTGCCCATCGCGCAACGCTTGCCGACCGCTTCAAACAGGCGCTTGACGCGGGCCGCCAGGCCGCTCAGAGCCGCGAGGAGGAGCTCTGGGAGCGCTACCGCCGTCAGGTCTCCGAGGCGTTGCAGCCTCCGCCCCCCGAGCCTGAAGAGCCGCTTTTCTAGCCCGCCCCGGTCGTCTGGAGGAAGGCGGGGAACCTCAGGTTCCCCACGCCCCTGCCTGCCGGGAGGGTCAGGGAGGGCGCAGCCCTCCCTGATTGATGTTGGATACCCCTGGTATCCGCAGAGACCACTTAATCCTGAAAGCTCTCAATGATGGACGCCGAGATCATCGCCATCGGCTCCGAGTTGCTCCTCGGCGCCACGATCGACACCAATAGCGCCTACCTGGCGCGCGAGCTGGCCGCCGCTGGCGTCAATCTCTACCGCAAGACCGTGGTGGGCGATAATGCCGAGCGTATCGCCCGGTGCGTTCGCGAGGCCCTTGACCGCGCCGATCTGGTGATCTGCTCCGGTGGGCTTGGCCCCACGCCCGACGATGTGACCCGCGAGGCGGTCGCCCTGGCCCTCGGTCGCCCGCTGGAGTTCCGCCAGGAGTTGCTCGACCAGATCCAGGCCCGCTTTAGCGCCATGGGCCGCACCATGAGCGAGAGTAATCGCCGGCAGGCCTATGTACCCGCTGGCGCCCGGCCCATCCCCAACCCGCGTGGCACCGCGCCTGCCTTCATTGTCGAAGACGCACGCGGCACGGTGATTGTGCTGCCCGGCGTGCCCTACGAACTGCGCTATCTGTTTGAACACGCCGTGCTGCCCTACCTGCGCGAAGAGCGTGGCGTCACCGACGTCATCCTGGTCAAAACGCTCCATGCCGCCAGCCTCGGCGAAAGCGTGATCGGCGAACTGCTGGCCGATCTGATGCAGCAGGCCAACCCCACCCTGGGCATCTCCGCCAAACAGGCGCGCTACGAACTGCGGATCGGCGCCCGCGCTTCCAGCCGCGCCGAGGCCGAGGCGCTTATCGCCCGGGCCGAGGCGACCATTCGCGAACGCCTGGGTCCCCACCTCACGGGCGACGAGCCGCTGGCCGAGACGGTGGTGCGCCTCCTGCACGAGCGGAATCTCACCCTCGCGCTGTTTGAGGGCGCCGTCGAGGCGCCGATCTACCGCGCCCTGGCTCGCGTTCCCGGCGCCCTGGAGCGCCTGCGCGGGCTGATTGTCCATCCGCTGGATCAGCCCGCCGATGAGCCTGCCGCCGCTGCCCTGGCCCTCGCCGGCGCCCGTGACGCCGCGGCGCGCCGGGGTACGCCCCTGGCCCTGGGCGCGCAGGCTGCCTCCACCCCCGATCCCGGCGGCCTCACGCCTGTCTGCGTTGCCCTGGTCACCCCCGAAGGCAGCCGCGAAGTGATCCGTCGCTACGACCTCCGCCAGCCCGAGGGCTGGGAGTTCGTTGCCACTCTGGCCCTCGACCTCACCCGGCGCTACCTGGTGGGAGAGGCGGCTTGAGGCCAGCGCCCGCGGTGTCTGGCATTCGCCTCCGCGCGGCGCTGGCTTTGGTGCATCGCGATCCACGGTGGTGGCTGAAGTGCCTCGGCTACGGGGCCGCCGCCGCCACCGGCCTGGGCCTGCCTCTGGCCGCCGGTTTCGTGATGGAGAGCCTCGACAACAGCCGCCGCGGCTACCCCACGCCCCTGCCGCCCTGGAGCGCCCCCTCCCTGCGCGCCCTCACCGGTCTCTTCGCCCTGCTGATCGACGTTGCCTTCTTCGTCCTGCCCCTGCTCATCGGCGGCGTGCTCATGGTCGGCGTGAGCCTCGCCCTTCTCGTCGCCGGACCGCCGGTTGCCGCAGTTGCGCCCTGGGTGCTGACCGCCATCGCGCTGCTGACTGCCCTGGTCGTGCTGCTGGTGTTCGTTGCCGGGGCAGCCCCGGTGGGCCGCCTGCGCTTTGCCCGCGAGGGGCGCATCGAAGAGGCGCTTGACCTGGCCACCCTGCGCTACGCCCTGTCACCCCCGCGGCGGGGCCTCTTTCTGCGGGCGCGCCTGGCCTCCCTGCCGGCCTACCTGCCGGCAATGCTCATCGCCGGCATCACCTGGCGCCTCGCCTCGCTGCGCTTCCCTGGCCAGTCTCTCGTTGTTGCGCCGGGGGTCTGGCTGACCATGGCGGCCCTCGTGTATGCCCATCTGGTGGTGGTGCAGCTCTATGTGGCTGCGGAGGCGGAGTTGCAGCGCCGGGGCGGCAACTAGTTCAGGCTATGTAAGGCCGAAGCAGGTTTGTCGCACCGATGTGCTTCGCCCTTACATGCGGTGTGCGCTCAGCGCCTCCAGCGCCGCGCGGATCGCCTCCACCGCCCCCGCCCGCGCCACGCGCGCTGGCGCCCCGCGGCGAGGCTTCAGTTCGACCTCGCCCGTGGCGAGGAGCTTTTCGCCCACCACCAGGCGCAGCGGCAGGCCGATCAGGTCGGCGTCATTGAACTTGACCCCGGCGCTCTCGTCGCGATCGTCGAGCAACGGGCGCAGCCCGGCAGCGGCCAGTTCGTCGTACAGCCGCGTCGCCTCGAGCCGCGGGGCCTCTCCTTTGCCCAGAGCGATGATGTGCACATCGGCGGGGGCCACGTCGGCCGGCCAGATGATGCCGCGCTCATCGTGGTGCTGTTCGATCACCATTTGCAGCAGCCGCTCGACGCCGATCGTATACGCTCCCAGGGCCAGCGGGCGCGCCGCGCCCCGCTCGTCGAGATAGGTCGCCCCCACCGCCTCGGCGTACCCCGTGCCCGCCCTGCGGAGGTGGCCGAGTTCTACGCCCTGCTCCAGTCTCAGCGGCGCGCCGCAGCGAGGACAGGGGTCGCCTGCCCGCACCGTGGCGATGTCGGCGACCAGAGTGGCCTGCCAATCGCGCCCATGAACCACGTTGCGCAGGTGGTAGCCCGCGCGGTTGGCGCCGGCTACCAGTGGCCCCGCCGCAACCACCGAGGGGTCGGCGATGACGAATACTCCATCCAGCCCCACCGGCGAGGCATAGCCGGCTACCGCTCCTGCCGCGGCGATCTGCTCAGGCGTGGCGGGACGCAGTTCGCTCACCGCAGCGGCGTTGCGCAACTTGTCCTCGCTCACCTCCAGGTCGCCGCGGATCACCGCGAAGAGCAGGCCCCGCTCCGGGGTGTCGAAGAACACCGCCTTGGCCGTCGCCGCCTCACTGATGCCCAGGAAGGCCGCCAGGCCGGCGATGGTGGCCGCGCCGGGCGTGGCTACCTCCTCCACGGGTGGCGCCTCGACGGGTGGCGGCGGCGCTGGTCGTGCGGCCACGGCGATCTCGATGGCGGCCCCGTAGCCGCAGTCCTTGCACAGGGCAAGCGTATCCTCCCCGGACGGCGAGAGCGCCATATAGGCGCGGGCCTCGCCCGCGCCCGGCGCGCCGCCAGCGGTCTCCACGGCCACGCAGTGCAGCCCACAGCGGGCAAAGACATGCTCAAAGGCAGCCTCGACCCGCGCGAAGGCCGTGTCGAGGCTGGCCGAGTCAGCATCGAAGGAGCAGGCCGTCAGGAGTGTGAACTCGCGCAGACCCAGGAGGCCGCCCCGGACGCGCGCCTCGTCTCGGTAGGCCGGCTGGAGGGTGTAGACCAGCGCCGGCAACTGGCGGTAGGAGCCAATCTCGCGCCGGGCCAGTTCGGCCAGCGCCGCCTCGTGGGTTGGGGCGAGCACCAGGGGCCGCTCGGCTCGATCGTGCAGCCCGAGCATCTGCGAGCCATAGGCGGCGTAGCGGCCGCTCTGCTCCCAGAGCGTGGCCGTCTGCACGATCGGAGTGCGCACCTCCTGGGCGCCGATGCGGCGCAACGCCTCGTGCATGATCGTCTCGATCCGCCGGGCAGCAGCCATGCCGAGCGGCAGCAGCGCGAAGCTGCCGGGGGCCAGTGCCCGCGCCAGCCCGGCGCGCAGCGCCAGTTGATGGCCGATCTGCTCGGCCTCGGCTGGCGCCTCACGCAGCGTGCGACCAGGCAGTGTGGTAAGGCGCATGGTAGGTCTCCTGATATGAACATGGTCCCCGCGCGGGAGGATCCGGGAGGGCGCAGCCCTCCCGGCAACGGTGCTTCACCCCTCGGTGATGGCGAACAGCAGCCCGGCCTCGCAGGCCACGTCCCCCTCGACAGTGGCGCGGCCCCGGGCCTTGCCCACCCCGCGCCGGAACTTCTCGACGTTCACTTCCAGCCGCAGCACCTCACCGGGGCGCACCACCCGCCGGAAGCGGCACTCGTCAATCCCGGCGAAGACCGCCAGCTTCCCCCGGTGTTCGGGCAGGCTCAGGGCGGCGACGGCCCCCGTCTGGGCCAGGGCCTCGACGATCAGTACCCCGGGCATCATCGGGTTGCCGGGGAAGTGGCCGGCGAAGTGCGGCTCATTGATGCTGATCAGCTTCTCGGCCACCGCCCGCGCCCCTGGCTCAAGCTCCAGAACGCGGTCAATCAACAAGAAGGGATAGCGATGCGGGATGATCGCCATGATCTCCTGGGTGGATAGCATGGGGAGGTCCTCTTTTACTATTTTGGGTTGGAAGCGGCAGTGGAATGCTGGAGACAGCAATCCAAAATCGCATCCGGCCATAGGGTACCATAAAAACGCCGGGCAACCCGCTCGCCGCCTCCCTCCCTCCCGGCAGCCTTAGCCGTACCTGTCTCAGACGTTCCAAAGAGAGCGTGGAGGTTTTACGAAGACTAATCCGGTATACCACAGTGTTCCCTGCAATGACATCGCCCGCAGCGGGCTAAAGCCCTCGCTCAGCACGAGGAAGCCCCGCAGGGGCTTTCAGGAACTCAGCACGGGCTAAAGCCCGCAGCGCTCGGTGATACCAGAGTCAATTCGTAAAGATCATCAAACGGCCCATCCTCCACGCCCTCTGCGGTGATCCTTCTACCCCGTTGACGCTTCCGCATCTCTGCTGCTATAATCCCGCCCATCACCGCCATACAGTCGCTGCGCGCGACCCCGCCCCTCCTGGACGTCGCCGCCGATGACTCCTACGTGGAAGAAGCGCCTTCCACGCACTGCTCGTGATCGCTCCCGCACACTCGTGAGCATCCTTGAGGAGGTGATGCCTATCGCCGTTTCCCCATTCCCTGGCGGAGTCTTTCGTTGCGGTTTCGGTTGAGGCGTCAGCACGACTTCTGGCTCATCTGGCCGGGTTGCATCTGCCCCGCCCTCAATCGGCATCCAGAACCCGCATGCTACAATCGCGAAGGTGATGGCTATGCAAACAGATACCCCTGTGCGACGACAGGCGCCTGTCGTCGCCATGCTCCTGACCCTGCTCATCCCGCTGATCGCCGCCTGTGGCGGCGCCCCGGCCGTCCAGTCTCCTACCGAGGCCCCGGCCGCCACAGCGGCGCCCGAGGCCCCAACGACCGCGCCCGCGGCAACCGCCGCGCCCACCGAACCCGCCGGCGAGAACCAGGCGGTCTACACCACCGAGAATGGCCTGATGGCCGTTGCCGCCGTCGAGTGCGGCGGCAATTACACCGGCCTGCTCAAGGAGATCGCCGCAGTTGACCCGCTGACGGTGCGTTTTACCTTCTGCGTGCCCGATCCGGCCTTCCGCGCCAAGGCTGCCTTTACCCCCTTCGCCATCCTGCCCAGCGAGTACCTCGAGTCCGCCGGCGGGACGGGCGAGCTGATCGAGCGGCCCATCGGCACTGGCCCCTACCAGGTCGAGAGCTGGACCCGCGGCGACAATATCACCCTCAAGCGCTTCGATGGCTACTGGGGCGAGCCGGCGAAGACCGAGACGCTGATCTTCCGCTGGAGCGCCGAGGCCGCCCAGCGCCTGCTGGAGTTGCAGTCGGGCACGGTGGACGGTATTGACAACATCGCCCCCGACGCCTTCGAGGTGGTCGCCGCCGACCCGAACCTGCAACTGATCGAGCGCGAGGCCCTCAACGTCTTCTACGTCGGCATGAACAATACCTACCCGCCGTTCGACAACGAGAAGGTGCGCCAGGCCATCGCCATGGGCATTGACCGCCAGCGCATCGTTGACAACTTCTACCCGCCCGGCTCCGAGGTGGCGAGCCACTTTACGCCCTGCGCCATCCCCAATGCCTGTGTCGGCGAGGAGTGGTACAAGTACGACCCGGAGATGGCCAGGAAACTGCTCGCCGAGGCCGGCTTCCCCAACGGCTTCGAGACCGTGCTGGAGTACCGCGACGTGGTGCGCGGCTACCTGCCTGAGCCGGGGCGCGTGGCCGAAGACATCCAGGCCCAGCTTGCCGAGATCGGTGTCAAGGTGACGATCAACGTCATTGAGTCGGGCACCTTCCTCGATAAGGCCGACGCCGGCGAGTTGAAGGGCCTCCACCTGCTGGGCTGGGGCGCCGATTACCCCGATATGACCAACTTCCTCGATTTCCACTTCGGCGCCGGGGCCTCGAAGCAGTTCGGCAACAAGTTCCCCGACCTGGTCGAGGCGTTGAAGCAGGGCGCCTCGCGGGCCGACGACGCCGAGCGCGAGCCGTTCTATGTCGAGGCCAACAACCTGATCAAGAAGCACGTGCCCATGGTGCCCATCGCCCACGGCGGCTCGGGCGTGGCCTACAAGGCCGACGTCAGGGGCGCCTTCGCCAGCCCCCTGGGTAACGAGTACTTCGCTGTGATGGATCCCGGCGGGCGCAAGACCTTCGTCTGGATGCAGAATGGCGAGCCGGCTGGCATCTACTGCGCCGATGAGACCGACGGCGAGGCGCTGCGCGTCTGTGAGCAGGTGACCGAGGGCCTGCTGGCCTATGAGATCGGCGGCACCGAAGTCGGCCCCGGCCTGGCCGAGGAGTGCACCGCCAACGCCGACCTGACCGTGTGGACCTGCAAGCTCCGCTCGGGTGTGAAGTTTCACGATGGCTCCGATCTCGATGCCAACGACGTCGTTATGTCCTGGGCCGTGCAGTGGGACGCCGCCAACCCGCTCCACAAGGGCCGCGACGGCAGCTTTACCTACTTCTCGTCGCTCTGGGGCGGCTTCCTGAACGCCCCGGCGGAGTAAGGAGGTCGGGGAAACCATGTTTCCCCGGGCCCCTTCTTGCCAGGTGCAAGGGCACGGCCCCCTCCCGGCCTCCTCCCGTTGGAGCGAGGCGCCGGACTCCCTCCCCCGGCGGGGGAGGGTCGGGGAGGGGGCCGAACGCCACGAATGGCGCAAAAACGCAAAGCGTTACAATCAGCGCCACCAGTTCCCTGTGCCTTTGCGTCAGGCGCTGCGACAAACGCGCTAACCTCGAAATTAGGACCATGCTGCGCTACACCCTTCGCCGTCTGATCGTGGCCGTGCCTGTGCTCTTCGGCGTGCTGCTGGTCACCTTTGTGCTGGTGCGCCTGATCCCCGGCGACCCCTGCACGGCCCAGCTCGGCGAGAAGGCCACCGAAGCCATCTGCGCCCGCTTCAATGCCGAGAAGGGTCTCGACAAGCCCATTCCGGTGCAGTTCGGCATCTACATCCGCGATGTGTTGCAGGGCGACCTGGGAACCTCCATCCGCTTCAACCGCCCCGTCACCCAACTGATCGCCGAGCGTCTGCCGGTCACCCTGGAGCTGGGCTTCTTCGCCCTGCTGCTGGCCTGCATCGTGGGGGTGCCGCTGGGCATCATCGCCGCGCTGCGCCGCAACTCGGCAATCGACGTGGCGACCATGGTCATCTCCAACGTCGGCGTCTCGATGCCCGTGTTCTGGCTCGGGCTGATGCTGGCCTACATGTTCGCCCTGCTGCTCAAGGACACCCCCTTCCAGTTGCCGCCCTCGGGGCGCCTGACCGCGGGTGTCACCAGCGTGCCCTTCTATGTCGTCTGGGGGTGGGAGGTTGATCTCAAATCGGGCTTCGGGCAGGTGTTGCAGTTCTTCGCCAACATGTACCTCTTCAACAGCCTGATCACCTTCCAGTGGGAGGTCTTCCGCGACGCTCTGCGCCACCTCATCCTGCCGGCGATGGCCCTTGGCACCATCCCCATGGCTATCATCGCCCGCATGACCCGCTCCTCAATGCTCGAGGTCCTCGGGCGCGACTACGTGCGCACCGCTCGCGCCAAGGGCCTGGCCGACGTGGTGGTTACCATCCGCCACGCCCTGCGCAACGCCCTCCTGCCCGTGGTGACGATCATCGGCCTGCAACTGGGCACGATCTTCAGCGGCGCCGTGCTGACCGAGACGATCTTCAATCTTGCCGGGGTGGGCCGCATTCTCTACGATGCCATCTCCACCCGCGATTACCCGATTATTCAGGGCTTTACGTTGGCGATTGCGTTTAGCTATGTGATGATTAATTTGCTGGTGGATCTTTCATATGGGTTTCTCGATCCGCGGATCAGATACTAGCAGAGAGTCCGGGGGAGCGCAGCCCTCCCGGAAATGATCCTTTCGATAGTCCCCGGGGCCAGTGCGCAACCCCTTGTGTCCCCGCCCCCTACAGCCTATGAGCAGCACGTCAACCACCACCACGGCAGTGACCCTGGTCACCCCCATGCGCCCTGCCGAAGGCCCCTGGCGCCGTGCATGGCGCCAGTTCATTCACCAGCGTTCGGCGATCATCGGCATGGCCATCATCGGCGTGCTCGTCTTCACTGCCATCTTCGCCCCCTGGATCGCCCCCTTCGACCCCACCGAGGTCCTGCTGGGCAAGGAAGAGGGCATTCAGAAACGCTCCGGGCCATGCCTCCACCTCTTCGGCTGCCCGCCCGACCGGCCCCAGCACATTATGGGAGTGGACGGGAACTTCCGTGACCTCTTCAGCCGCGTGATCTACGGCGCGCGGCTGTCGCTGTTCATCGGCTTCGTCACCGTGTCAATCTCGGTGGCCATTGGCGTGCTTCTGGGGGCGGTGGCGGGCTTCGTCGGCGGCTGGGTGGACAATGTGATCATGCGCGTCCTCGACGTGGTGCTGGCCTTTCCCTTCTTGCTCCTGGCCATCGCCATCGTGAGCGTGCTCGGTCCCGGCCTGCTCAACGCCATGCTGGGCATCGCCATTGTCTCCATCCCTGCCTACGCGCGGGTGATCCGTGCCAGCGTGCTCTCGGCGCGCGAAGAGGAGTACGTGCTGGCGGCGCGTACCATCGGCCTGGGGCCGCTGGCCATCCTCTTCGGCCACATTCTGCCCAATGCCATCTCGCCGCTGATCGTGCAGGCCACCCTGGGCATCGGCACGGCGATCATCGAGGTCGCGGCACTCTCCTTCCTCGGCCTTGGCGCGCAGCCCCCCACCCCCGAGTGGGGTTCCATGCTCAGCGCCGAGCGCAACCAGGTCTTCACCGCCCCGCACCTGGTCTTCTTCCCCGGCCTGGCGATCATGCTCACCGTCCTCGGCTTCAACCTCCTCGGCGACGGCCTCCGCGACGCCCTTGACCCGCGGTTAAAGGTCTAGGGGTCCTCACCCACCCCCGCCGCGCGCAGCGCGGCGCCCCCTCCCTCTCCAGCGCAGGTGGAGAGGGAGGGGGCCGGGGGGAGGGTGAGGACCAGCCCCAATGCCCTGCTTGCGAACGGCGGAGAGGGGCAGCGGTTGGCGCCCCTACCCCTGGGGCGAGGCCGAGCCAACGCCGGAGTTGGCGATCTATAAGGCAAGCGACCCGGGCCGGCCCGCGCTGGTGGGTTGCTGCCCGGCGGGCGCGGCGGCCAGCGGGGCGCTGGACCTGGCCGGCAACGTGTGGGAGTGGACGGCGAGCAGCTATGCCGGCTACCCGGCGCGGAGCGGGACGCCGGTGAAAGACTTTACACCTGCTGAGGGGGACGTGCCGCTGCGAGGCGGGTCGCAGTGGATTAGTGGTCTGTGAACGAAGGTTTCTTGCATGTCCTCCCTCCTCCCAACCTCCCCCCAACGGGGGGAGGCGCCGGACTCCCGCCCCCAGCGGGGGAGGGTTGGGGAGGGGACGGAGGTACCGCAAAACAGTTAGCCCATTCAGGCGCCGAACTCCTTCTACCCCGCCGCGAACACCGCGTCCACGCTCACGCTGAAGCCGGCGAGGAGCCGCGATGTCGCCTGCGCGCCCCGGCGGAAGACGCCGTGCTCTACGTAGCTCCCCTCCTCCAGGACCAGCACCGTTACCGTCTCATCCAGCGGGTTGACGATCCAGTATTCAGGGATGCCCGCCTCGGCGTAGTCGGCGACCTTCTCCACCGTGTCCCGCTCGGGGTCATCGGCGCTGGCGATCTCCACCACCAGATCCGCCCCGAGCCAGTAGCGGTTCTGCGCCCGCGGATCGTTCGCCCGTCGCAGCACCAGCAGATCGGGTTCCCGAAACTTCTCGGGACGGATCTGGAGACGCAGGGCCGCGAACAGCACGATGCCCCCGAGCGGCTGGAGAAAAGCGAAGAAGGCGCGATACAGAAACCCGAGGATAAGCTGGTGCTGCCGGGTTGGCAATGGCAGAACCTCAATGCGGCCATCGGTGAACTCCACCAGGTGCCGGGTGTGATCGGTCAACCGCAGGTACTGTTCGGCCGTCCAGTACCCTTGCAGCGGCGTCAGAGAAATCGAGACCCCATCGCTCTCGCGCACGAGGTGCATAGGCGCGTCTCGCAGATTGGTTGGCATGCCTGTTCCTCCGGTCCGGTGCGATTGCGGATTGTTGATCTGGCGCAGCGCAAATCCAAAATGAGGCAAACAGGTTGCCTGAAAATGTGCCAGGCAGCCTTCCTGCGTGTCAGTATACCTGCATCGAAACATTCGTTGCAACAACGTGGATAGACACGAACGCATGTGTGTGGTAACTGGTTTGCCCGGCGTCCGCGCGCACGTGCCCCTGCCGGTGACCGTTTCACCCCCCGCCGCCCATAACCGCATGGCCGCCCCGTGGGGGCCGGCGGGGCGCCGCCCGGGGGGCCATCGCCGCCCGGAACCGCGTACCCGTCCCGTGGACGGCGTAGAGACAGCCTGCCTGGTCGTCTCTACGTTTCGCCCCGGGGCCATAGGGGGGCGTATCGCCGCCCGACCGTGCTGCGCATCGCCCGCGGGGCCGCACACCCCCGTCGCATCCCCCGCCGCCGATGACCACGTGGCGGCCTCGGGCCACCTTGACAATACGCAATGACCATATCCTCCTCTCGCCTTTCGCGGTACATACGATGTGGTCCCGTGTACAGGAGATGGAGGATTCTTATGTCATTCGTATGGGCCTCCCGGGTGATGCGCCTGTGCCGCCGGGCGTCATTCCTCGTGGCGTGCATCGCCTGCGCCGCGCTGCTCGTTGCCTGCGCCCCCGCAGTCGCCCCAACCCCTGCTCCGTCGCTCGCCAGCGCCTCGGAGGGTGATGTACCGCTCATTGCCGCGCCGCCGGACCCCGTTGCTTCGCCCGAACGCCCCGCTCCCACACCGGCCTCCGCTCCGTCGCCCGCTGGCGCTCCGGAGGGCGCGGACGCGCCTGAACTCGTTGCCGCGTCACCCGACCCCGTTGCTTCGCCCGAAGGACCTGCCGCCGCCACGCCCGTACCCGTGGCGACATCCCCCGCTGCCGGGGATGCTCCCGTCACCGGGGCGACCGACCCCGACGCCGAGGAGGTCCATGACCGCTGGGTGATGGCTATGCTCTCCGGCAACGAGGCCGAGGCCCTGGCGATCGCGGCCGAGCCTGATCCCGAACGCCGCGCCGAGCATGTTCGCAAGCAGGTATCGGTGACCGCGAGCTGGCTGCAATTTAGTAATCTGGTCAGCCTCTTCGGGCCGTATCTGAATCGCTTCGAGACCCTCGGGGTGGTTCCCGGCGCCAATGAGCAGGAACGGATTGGCCTGAGCGAGGTTCTATTCTCCCGCAGCAGCGCCTGTTTCGTGACGCGCCTCGTTCGCGTCGCCGGGGCCTGGCGTGTCGTCGCGTGGGAGCCTGGCGTGAAGCTCTGCGACGAATACATTGACCAGCACTTACCTGGCCCTCTTCCCACTGAGGCGGCCCTCGCCGAGGCCGAGGACACCCTCGCCGAGTGGGTCGCAGCGATGTTCGGCGGCGACCCGACTCGTGCCGAGACCTTCCTCATCGCCGATGATCTCGAACGGCGCCAGAGCATGTTCAGCACCCTGGTGTTTTTAACCGATTATGTGGTCAAGGCGAAAGAATCGTCGTATGGCGCCTTCCGGCGTTACGAGCTGATTCCTACCTTCGAGGAGAGTCTGCGGCGCCGGGCAGGCTACGCCCGCGTCGTCTACGAGCACGGCCAGGCGTGCTTCCGCGCCGATTTGCACTACCTGGATGCGCGCTGGCGCGTAAAGAAGTGGGATCACGTCATCGCCGAAGCCTGCGATTAGCAATCCCGGACCAGACACACGCTCACCGCGGAGGGCGTAGAGGCAGGGCTTGTTGAAAGTCTCTGCGCTCTCCGCGATACACCTGACCCGTGGCCTCTCGACCTCCCCCAGGCACAGCCTGATGTTTCCTCGCGCTCATCCCTTCCTTGACAGGCATCCGTCGGTACCCTACCATGTTCGCTGTTCGACACCGTTGCGGCGTTGCCGCGATACAGGTAGCTCATCTTCCCAGGAGGGCGCCGCCCTTCCAGACTTTGAGCAGAGGCGTCTCTCCTGACCCCCTCCCGCTCCACCTGCGATGAAGCGGGAGGGGGTCAGGAGGAGGGTGAGAACCACCCAGGAAACACCACATGTCCGATCTCCTCGAAGGCTTGAATCCCGCCCAGCGGCGCGCAGTAGAGACCGTCGCCGGGCCGGTGCTGGTGGTTGCCGGCCCCGGCAGCGGCAAGACGCGCGTGCTTACCCACCGCATCGCCTATCTTATCGCCGCCCAGGGCGTGGATCCGCTGAACATTCTCGCCGTGACCTTCACGAACAAGGCCGCCCGCGAGATGAAGGAGCGCCTCGATGTGTTGATCGGCCCCGCTCAGGCCCAGGCCCTGACCGTCGGCACTTTCCATAGCCTCTGCGCGCGCTTCCTCCGCCGCGATATTGTGCACCTGGGGCGCGAACGGGATTTCGCCATCTACGACAGCGACGACCAGGAACGCCTGATGCGCCGCGTGCTCCGCGATCTCAACCTCAACGAGAAGCAGAACCCGCCCCGCGCTATCCACGCCCGCATCTCCAGCGCCAAAAATGAGTTGATCTCCCCACAGGAGTACGCCCGCCGCAACCGGACGTACTTCGATGAGATTGTCACCCGCTGCTATGAGCGCTACCAGGCCCTCCTCCGCGAGGCCAACGCCCTCGATTTCGATGATCTGCTCGTCGAGACGGTGCGCCTCTTCGACCAGCACCCCGAGGTCCTGGCGAAGTATCAGGAACGCTACGTCTATCTGCTGGTGGATGAGTACCAGGACACCAACCACGCCCAGTACGTGCTGATCAAGCAACTGGCCGCCCGGCGCCGCAACCTCTTCGTCGTCGGCGACGCCGACCAGAGCATCTACGGCTGGCGCGGCGCCGATGTGCGCAACATTCTCCAGTTCGAGCAGGACTATCCCGATGCCCGGGTCATTCTGCTCGAGCAGAACTACCGCTCCACCCAGAGCATCCTCGATACGGCCCAGGCGGTGATTACCGCTGGCGAGAAGCGCAAGCACGTCAAGCAACTCTGGACATCGAATGGCGCCGGGCCGCAGGTGATGCTCCACGAGGGCTACGACCAGGACGCCGAGGCGGCCTTTGTCGCCGATGAGATCGCCCGGCTGGTCGCCGCTGGCGAGGCCCGCTACCGTGACTGCGCCGTGATGTACCGCACCAACGCCCAGTCCCGCGCCCTGGAAGAGGCCCTCTCACGCCGCGGCGTGCCCTACCAACTGATCGGCGGCCTGCGCTTCTGGGAGCGCAAAGAGGTCAAGGATACCCTGGCCTACCTGCGTCTCGCCGCCAACCCCTACGATAGCATCAGCCTGACGCGCGTGCTGAACTGGCCCGCCCGCGGCATCGGCGAGCGCACCGAGGCCGAGTTGACCCGCTGGGCGGCCTCCCTCGGCGTGCCGCTCTACCAGGCCCTTAAAGAGTTGGAGGACGAAGACGCCCCCTCGCCCTTCGCCCCCCGCGCCGCCGCCGCTCTGCGCGGCTTCCTCGGCCTGGTTGACGGCCTGATCGCCGCCCGCCGCGAGTTGCCCCTGCTCAAGTTGCTCGAAACGCTCATCGAGCGCATCGAGTTGCGCGAGACGCTGCTCCGCGAGTACGGCGAGGAGTCAGCCGATGAGCGCTGGGCCAACATCCAGGAGCTTGCCGCCTTCGCCGGGCGCTACGCCGGTCTGCCCATCGAGCAGCAATTGCCCCAGTTTCTCGAAGAGGTGGCCCTGGTCGCCGATGTAGACCGGATTGACCCCCAGGCCGACGCAGTGACCTGTATCACCCTGCACCAGGCCAAGGGGCTGGAGTACGCGGTGGTGTTTCTGGTGGGGCTTGAGGAGGGCCTGCTGCCCCACAGTCGCTCAACCGACGACCGCGAGCGGCTGGAGGAGGAACGGCGCCTGCTCTACGTGGGCATCACGCGGGCCAGGCGGCGCCTTTATCTCTGCCACGCTTTCCGCCGCGAGAGCTTCAACCGTACCAACCTGAGCGTGCCCTCGCGCTTTCTGGGCGATATTCCCCGCGAGTTGTTGAAGCGGTCCGTCCAGCGCCCGGCGATCGCCGCCCCGGCCCGCCAGCGCCTCGCGCGCTCCCGCGATGCCTGGCGCGCCCCCACTCTGTCTCGCGCCGCTGGCGGCCCGGTCGAGGTGAGCTTCTTCCCCGGTCAACGGGTGCGCCACAACGCCTTTGGCGAGGGCGTGGTGGTCAGCAGCCGCCTGGTGGACGGCGACGAAGAGGTGACGGTCAGTTTCGCCGACCGCGAACGGCGCCTGCTCGCCAGCTTCGCCCGCCTCGAACGGCTTGGCTGATGCCAGGTGCGCGAACGCCATCGCCCAGGTTCAGCAGACCGCCCCATCCCTCTATCTAACCTCCGCTACTCCCGGCGCAGCCGCTCCACCAGGAACTCCCGCAACGCCCGTGCCGCCGGCGAGGCCACCCGGTCCCCCCGCCAGACCAGCCCCAGACTGCGCGTGAGGTGCTGATCGGTGACCTTGAGGGCGATGAGGTCGCTGGTCTCCTGCACGGCCAGGCGCGGCACCAGGGCGATGCCGATGCCCGCGGCGACGAAGCGCAACAGCGTGTCGGTCTCGCCGCCGTCGAGCACCACCCGTGGCGCGAAACCGGCGGCCTGGCAGGCGCTCAGGGTCGCCTCGCGCAGTTCGTAGTTCTGCGGCGAGAGCACCCACGCTTCGTCGCGCAGTTCGGTGAAGGCCACCGTCTCGCGGGTCGCCAGGGGATGCTCGCGCCACACCGCGATCACCATCTCCTCGCTGAACAACGGCACCACTGTAAGATGCTCATCCTCGACCGGCAGGGTCACCACCGCGACGTCGGTCAGCCCCGTCTCCAGCAAATCGAGCAGCGTTTGCACGCCCGCCTCGTGCAGCCGCAACTCGATCCCAGGGTACTGCCGGTTGAAGGCTGTCAGCACCGGGGGCAGCAGTTGCATGCCCACTGTCGGCGGGGCGCCCACCGTTGCTCGCCCCCGTCGCAGCCCGATGCGTTCGGCCATCTCCGCCCGCGCCGCCTCGACCTGCGCCATCACCGCGCGCGCGTGGGGCAGCAGCGCCTCACCCGCCTCCGTCAGACGCACATTGCGACCCACCCGGTCGAACAGCGCGACCCCCAACTCCTGCTCCAACTGGCTGATCTGTTTGCTGAGGGCCGGCTGGGCAATGTGCAACTCGGCTGCCGCGCGGGTCACGTGGGAATGGCGCGCTACCGCTTCAAAGTACCGCAGGTGTCGAAGTTCCATAGACGGCTCTCCAGACTCCGTGTTCCGGAGACATGGCACGTTCCAGCAACGGCCCTGCCTGTGTAGCTACGACTCGCCTGTCGTAGCTACATAAAGTATAACAGATTGGATATAGGTGTCGTGCTATAATGGCGGCGTTCGGCATAGTTCGGGCCAGCCCGCCGCCGGTTCGAGGGGTATGGGCAAACCTGGTTTCCCCATACCCCTGCCCGTGGGAGGGCGCAGCCCTCCCAGGATCACAAGCATTCACTTCTGAGGTGTCTATGTACCGCTGGCTGCTGGCGCTCGTGATCGGGCTGATCCTCGTTCCCTCCTCCGCCCTTGCCGCACCCCCGCAAGCGCCCGGTTCCCAGGCCTTCCCGACAAGCAGCGTGGTCTACTTTCCCGAAACCGGTCACAACGTCGCCATGCAGCTCAAGCGCTTCTTCGACGCCTATGGCGGCGTTGCCACCTTCGGCATGCCACTCACCGAGTTGATAGTCGGCACCGATGGCTTGCAGGTGCAGTACTTCGAACGGGCCCGGCTGGAGCTTCGCCCCACCGCGCCCCCCGACGCGCGGGTCACTGTCACCCGCGCCGGCGCCCTGCTCAGCGAGGGCCGCAGCGACCCCGCCTTCGCCTGGCTCGTTGCCTCGCCAGATCCGGAACGCACGTTCTTTCCCGAGTCGGGCCATACCCTCGGCGGCGCCTTCGGCTGGTTCTGGCAGACCCGTGGGGGCCTGCCGATCTTCGGTTACCCCATATCCGAGGAGTTCTACGAATACGATCCGGACTCTGGTCAGGAACGGCTCGTGCAGTACTTCGAGCGTGCCCGCTTCGTGTACTATCCCGAGCATATGGGCGCCGACAATGAGGTGATGCTCAGCCCCCTCGGGCGCCAGTTGCTGCAACGCGATCCGCTCGCCCTCGCCGCCACCGCACCGGCCCGGCCCATCACCCTCCTTGGCGAGGCCTCCACCGGCTTCTCCACCTCCTCGACCTCGCGGGTGACCAACATCCAGCGCGCCACCGCCCTGATTGATGGCTACGTGGTGCCTGCCGGGGCCGAGTTCTCCTTCATCAGCATTGGCGATTTCTCCGAGGCCAATGGCTTCGTTGACGGCTACGCCATCGTCGGCGGCCGCCTCGAAAAGGTCATCGGCGGCGGGCTGTGCCAGGTCTCCACCACCCTCTTTCGCGCCGTCTCCAACGCCGGGCTGAACGTGACCCGCCGTGTGCCCCATAGCCATATCGTCTATTTCTATGATGATGTTATCGGCTTCGACGCCACCGTTTTCGTGCCCGGGGTTGACTTTCGCTGGCGCAACGATACCCGCGGCCCGGTGTACATCATTGGCATCGTTGATCTGAACCGCGAGCGCCTGACCTTCCAGCTCTTCGGCGAGGGCGATGGACGCACCGTGCGCTATGAGGGGCCGTTCAAAGCCAACTGGACCCAGCCCGGTCCCCCGGTCTGGCAGTTCGACCCCGGTCTGCCCCGGGGCGCCGTGCGCCAGCTTGTTCACGGGCGCCCCGGTGTTGATGTGACCCTGCGGCGGATCATTACCTTCGCCAACGGCCAGACGCGGGTGGACCCGTACATCACCCGCTATACGCCCTGGGAGGATTTCTACCTCTATGGCCCGGGCGTAACGCCGCCGCGAGGCGCCAGGGTGATCGCTCCGCGCAATTAGAGACTCTTTCAATGACGATTGACGGCCGGTTGGAGGAGCGTGGGGAAACCGGGGTTCTCCACGCCCCGGCCCTTCCAGCAACCAGGCGCCCCGCGCCCAATCCAACATCCACATGATCACCAGTCTTCCTCCCCTGATCACCAGGCGTAAACTCGTCGAACCGCTGTGGGGCGGCACGCGCCTCGCTACGTGGCTGGAGTTGCCCGAGCCGCGCCCCGCCCGCCTCGGCGAAAGCTGGCAGGTCTTCGACAGCAATCCCGTCGCGGAAGGGCCGTTCGCCGGGCGTACCCTGGCCGAGTTGGCACGGCATTACGGGCCGGCCCTGGTGGGCGCGCGCGCCGTTGCCCGCTACGGCGCCGATGTCCCCCTCCTGGCCAAGTTCATCGATGCCGCCGATCGCCTCTCCATCCAGGTCCATCCCGACGACGCCTACGCCCATCGCGTCGAGGCCCACACCGGCTTTCACGGCAAAACCGAGGCCTGGTACATCCTGGATGCCGCACCGGGCGCGACCGTCACCTATGGTCTCAAGCGCCCCTGCACCCGCGCCGAGTTCGCCGCCGCGGTCGCCGCCGGCACGGTTGAAGCGTTGATGGCCCATCTCCCCGTGGCCCCCGGCGATGTGATCTTCGTCCCCGCCGGCACCCTTCACGCCATCAACGCCGGGATCATGCTCTTCGAGATCCAGCAGAAATCCGACCTGACCTATCGCGTGTATGACTACGGCCGCTGCGACCCGAAGACCGGCCAGCCGCGCGAGTTGCACCTGGAGAAGGCCCTCGACGTCAGCGTCTTCGCCCCCGCCCCACGCGGCGTCATCCGCCCTCTGCCCCTGGCGCCGGATCGTGACCTGCTCGTGGCCTGCCCGTCGTTTGCCCTGGAACGCTGGCGCGTGGCCCGGCGGACCGGTCTGGCGGTGGACCCGGGCAGTTTCGAGATCCTCACCGTGATTGACGGCGCAGGCGCCATCGAACCCGAGGACCCCCGGCACGCCCCCCTGGTCCTGCGGCGCGGCGACTCCGCCGTGCTGCCCGCCAGCCTGGGCGCCTGTAGCCTGCGCGGCCCGATGACCGTGCTGCGCGCCAGCATCCCCGACCTGGAGCAGCTTGCCGCCGCCGCTCGCGCCGCCGGCCACTCCGAGGAGCGCATCGGAGAGGTCATACACCCGGGGTAGGGTTCTGACAACCAGTAGAGCATTAGATGCCCGGTGCTGTTCGTCCCTGACCCGCTCCCCTCTGAAGGCTACGGGTAGATAGGCAGGGACGACCGGCGAATCACCGCTACCGCGCCCCATCCTGGCGCCGCGGCAATCCAGAATCCCCAATCGCCATGTCTCTCCCCAACACCCGCCGCTTTTTCGTTGCCCCCGAGGCGCTGCGCGACGCGCAGGTGCGCCTGAGCGACCCGGAACTGGCGCGCCAGCTCGGGCGCGTGCTGCGACTGGCCCCCGGCGACCATGTGCTGCTGCTCGATGGATTGGGCATGGCCGCGGAAGTGGAACTGACCGCCATCGGGCGTAACGCCGTGATCGGCACGGTCGTGCGCCGGGAGGCGGCCGGAGGCGAACCACCGGTCAACCTGACCTTCTACCTGCCCCTCATCCGTGCCGAACGCTTCGAGTGGGCCCTGCAAAAGTGTGTCGAGCTGGGCGCACGGCGCTTTGTGCCAACCCGCTGCGCCCGTTCCCTGGCCGCCGACCGGACCGACGCGCCCAGGCTGGAACGCTGGCGGCGCATCGTCCGCGAAGCCGCCGAGCAGTCGTGTCGCGGGGTCCTGCCCGAGGTAAGCGCGCCCCACTCCTTCGACGCCGCTGTGAGGGCCGCCGCGGGCGCCGATCTTGCCCTGCTGCTCTGGGAGGGGGATGCCCCCCATCTGCGCTCCATGCTGCGCGCCCACAGCAGCGGCGGGTGGAGCGGGCGCTCCATCCACATCCTCAGCGGCCCGGAGGGTGGCATCACCCCTGATGAACTGACATGCGCCCGCGAGCGTGGTATCATACCCGTATCACTTGGCGCGCGCGTCCTGCGCGCCGAAACCGCGCCCATCGCCGCCGCCGCGATGGTGCTCTATGAAACAGCGTAAGCTGAATAGTGGGAAGGTGCAGCCCTCTCCGCGCCCCTGTCGAAGGGGAGGGTTTGCGAGGGTTACGCCGCTCCTAAGAACATCATTCTCAGTTCCAGGGTCAGGGCGATCGTTCGCCCTGGCTCTACGCCTGACTGCAAAGGCCCACATATGATACGCACCTCTCGCGCGGTCACCCTGGGAGCGCTCGTTGCCGTCCTGGTCGGCGTGGCGGCCTTCGCCGCTGGCTGGGCCACTGCGCGTGTCGTTGGAACGACCCCCGTTGACACCTTCCTGGCCCGCGTCGCCAACCGTGACCTCCGCGCCGAAACGCCAGCAAACGCGCGGGCGGATTTTGCTGTCTTCTGGCAGGTGTGGGACCTGGTGCAGGCCGAGTTCTATCGCCAGGAGCCGCTCGACCAGCGCAAGATGGTCTACGGCGCCATCCAGGGGATGCTCACCTCCCTTGGTGATGAATACACAACCTTTCAGGAGCCGGACCTGGCGGCCCAGAATCGTGAGTCGATGCAGGGGCGCTTCGAGGGCATCGGGGCCTACCTGGGAGTGCAAGACGGCGCGATTGTCATTGACCGGCCCTTCCCTGGCTCGCCCGCCGAGCGCGCCGGTCTCCGTTCGGGTGACGTGGTGGTAGCGGTTGATGGCGTGGCGCTTGCCGAGGTGATCGCTGGTCTGCCTGACGGTGAGGCCACCGCCAGGGCCGCCGCGCGCATCCGGGGCCCTAAGGGTACTGTGGTGACCCTCACCCTGCGCCGCCCCCCTGACACACAGACCTTTGACGTGGCGATCACCCGCGATGAGGTGCCGATTATCACCGTGAACGCCCAGATGCTCGATAACGGCGTGGCCTACATCCAGATTACCGAGTTCAAGGCCACTACCACCCAGTTGCTCGACGAGGCGCTGCGCGACCTGATCCCCCGGCGCCCCCGCAGCGTCGTGCTTGACCTGCGGAATAATCCCGGCGGCTTCCTCACCACCGCCCAGGAGGTGCTCGGGCGCTTCTACGACGGCGTGGCGCTCTACGAGCGCGAAAACGGCGGCGTGGAGAAAGAGTTGCGTACCATCGTCGGCCCTGCCGATACGCGCCTCTACGAGGCGCCCATGGTGGTGCTGATCAACGGCGGCTCGGCCAGCGCCGCCGAAATCGTCGCCGGCGCTCTGCGCGACAGCCGCCCGAACACCGTCCTGCTCGGCGAAAAGAGCTTTGGTAAGGGGTCGGTGCAGAACATCCACCACCTCAGCGATGGCAGCAGCGCCCGTATTACCATCGCCCACTGGCTCACGCCCAACCGGACGGCCATCCACCGCATCGGGATCACCCCGCAGTACGAGGTCGCCGCCTCGGAGGACCCGCAGTACGCCGTGCCCTGCGTTACCAACCGGCAACCCGCCGAAGGCCAGGCGACCTGCGCCGACGCGCAACTGGCCTGGGGGTTGAACGTGCTCGCCGGCATGGCCCCGCCGCCGCTCCCCACGGGCGCGTTACTCCCGGTCGTGCCGGGCCTCAGGGCGGCATAGGGTGCAACCGGCCCCAAAGTAAATCGGCCGCCCTGGCGGGGCGGCCGACCTGCGAAGCCCTGGTCGTTGGCTGAGAGAGGGGTAAATTGGGGACGGCGGCCCGGCGAACCGGTGACCTTTGCGGGAAACCCCGCCTTCAGGCGCCACCGTAGCAGAATAGAGGAGTTGTGTGTGCGAACCTGTTGTTCAGTTTGGTGCGGCTTGAGCGGCCCCCGGGCGAGAACCCTGAGAACTCGCTCCTGTTGGGACAGCCACGACCGCGCTTCACAGCGCTCAGTATAATTGTTTTGACGCTATGCGTAAGAAAAGAAACACGTACCGATTGTTGCGAATGCGCCACTGTCTTGCTCACCGATTGAACGCCCCTTGAACAGAGCGAACAGACGTGCTATAATACAAATCTATCGCATTGCGATGCGGCCGGCGTGGTATACTTGCCGTGCGCCGCAGTATCCCGTCGCAGGTGGCCAGAGGGCCGCCTCCTGGTTATCATCGGTCTATGAATACGCGCCCCACCACCCGGGCTGAACAACGGGCAGCCGAGGGCGCCGAGTTGCGCAACTACCGGCTGATCAAACGTCTGGCCCAGGAGGAACTGGCAACCGTCTACAGCGCCAGCCACCTTACGCTGGAACGCCCGGTTGAGGTGCACATCCTGCGCCGTAACGACTGGGTCTCCTCGGGGCGTTTTCAGCTTGCCGCGCGCCTGGCCGCGCGCCTTAGCCACCCCAACCTGGTGCCGGTGATCGATGCAGGACACGATGAACGCTACGGCCACTACCTGGTCACCCCCCAGCTCGACGCCCAGCCCCTCAGCGCGCTGCTTGCCGCCGGCCCCCTGCCGCCGCTGCTGGCCGTGCGCATCGTAACGCAGATCGCCGCCGCCCTCGATTACCTGCACGCCCAGCAGATCGTTCATCGCGACGTGCAGCCGGCCAATATTCTCGTCACCGCCGAGGGTGTGGCCTACCTGACCAGTCTGAGCCTCGCCGCCGCTCCCGATACTCCTGACCTCAGCAGCCTCGAGGAGGCCGATTACCTGACGCCCTACTCCGCCCCCGAACAGCGTTTCACCGAGGGGGAGGCCAGCCCCGCGCTCGATGTCTATGGTCTGGGGGCCGTGACGTACCATATGCTCTCGGGCGAGGCCCCTCCCGAACCTGGCGCGCCCCTGCCCAGCCTGGCCGCGGTTGACCCTGCCCTGGCCCCCGCCGACCGCGTTGTGCGCCGCATGCTGTTGCCGCAGCCGCAGGCCCGCTTTCCCAACCCCTCCGCCGCTGCCACCGCTCTGCGCCAGGCGCTTCGCGGCCAGATCGACCAGGCCACCGATGATATGGAGGAGTCGCGCTGGGAGCCGAGTGCCGAGTGGCTGCCGAACCCCTTTGAGACGGCGCTTGACCCCGCCCTCCACGAGCGTTTTCAGGAGTATCTCGCCCGCGCCCGCAAGCGCGCCGATGAGTTGCACCGCCGCGATGCCATCCGGCGCTTTCTTAACCGCTGGAGCCGCGATGGCTTCTTCCGCCGTCGCGCCCTTGGCCAGCTTATCCAGCCCGAACAGATCGTCAGCTATAACGTCTATTTCTACGAACTGCGCGTGCTCTATGAGACGCGCACCGAACCCATCCCCCGCCTTCGCCCCCAGGCTCCCACGGATCAACCGCACGCCTTTCAGACTCCCGCCGATGTGTGGCAGGTTCCTGTGCCTGAGATGGGTCCGCTGGAGAGCGTTCGGCCCCGCGAGCTGGCGCTGCCTGGTTCAGAGCGCATCTTCACCTGCACCGAGTGCCTCGGCGCCGGCAAGGTCTTCTGCACCACGTGCAAAGGTCAGGGTACTGTCGAAAAGGTTAGCCGCGTCTCCAATCGCGACCGTAGCCGTTCAGCAGAGACAATTGCGGTGGAGTGCCCGACCTGCCGCGGGTATGGCAAGCAGGTTTGCCCCAGATGCGAGGGCGCCGGCAATCTGGTGGAAGAACTGGTCTTCACCTGGTCGCGCCGGGCGATGCTGTTCGAGAACTCCGATGATGTGGAGGACCTGCCGCGCATGGCGATCCGCAAGTGCCTCGAACTGGTCTTCGAGGGTCCGATCGACCCGTACAAGGGTCCCTGGTACAGCGTTGCCCCCCTCGCCGAGGTGCTGCGCGAGGTGATCAAAGCGGCCGGCGATGATACGCGCATCGGCCACGCCGAGCTTACGGTCCGTGGCGCGCCAATCACCGAGGTGGATTTCGTGCTCGATGACCAGCCACGCCAGCTTCACCTGGTTGGCTTCGAGCCGCAACTCTTCGGCGACTGGTCGCTCTACAATCGCGAGCGCATCGCCCTGGTCGTGGTGGTTGCCATCGTGGCGATGCTTGCGGTTCTGGCGTTTGTCGGGGTCGTCGGGCTGCGTTAGGTCCGCATATGGCTTCGCCGCGCCGGTGGTGTGGATCTGAGAAAACCGGGTTTTCCCGTGCCCCTGCCAGCGGGAGGGGGGCGGGCGCCAGGTCGAGGAAGAGGGGGAAACGGGGTTTCCCTGTGCCCCTGCCCATGGGAGGGCCTCCAGTTCCCAACGCCGCTTGAAAGGGGAAGGCGCCGCCTTCTCAGGGGTAGGGTTTTTCCGGCACATCCTCGTCTCGCATGCGCCATCCGGGGCGTTGGGACGCCCAGGTCCTCCCTCTGCCGCTCAGGAAGAGGTGGCAGGGGGGTGAGGATCACAAGCGCATTGGATGCCGAAAACCCCTGTTTCCTCGAAAGACCCTACCCCTGAGAGAGGGGCCGCCCTCCCTGTACCATCCCCCGCCTCTCAGTCTCCCGTCAGCTTCCCTTCAGCCAGCGATCATGCCGCAGTAATCAGCCGCGCTCCATCGGTGCGCGGCGCCCTCGTTCGAGTCAGCGCAAGACAGAATCTGTACTCATCGGATCGAGGTGCCGTATGCGCGTCAGACTCGCTCGTTGTTGGGTGCTGGTACCCTGCGCCCTTGTGTTGCTCTTCCTCACCGCTTGCGGCTCCGGCCCGTCAGTTGCGGTCTCCGCGCCGGCGATGCTCCCTACGGCCCGCATCCTGCGCGAACCTGAGCCTGAAGCGTCTCCGCCGCTGCGCCTCGGCAGCGCGCCCGAGGCGCAGGCTTCCGGCGGTGGCGCCAGCGGCATCCGCGCCGACGCCGGAAGCGCCTCTTCGACCACCGGCCCCGGCGCCTCTACCGCAGTTGCTTCCGTGGAGCAAACCGGCGCCACCGCCCTCCCCGGCACATCCACTGCCGGCCCGGTCAGTGGCGGCCTGCCCGACGATGCCTGGGGGCGCCGCGGCCCCGGCGCTGGCGCGCAGACCGGGCCAGGCGCGGCCCCGGCCCCGCCCACCGGCCCCAACGACGAGATTGTTGTGCGCCTGCCGACACCCGGCCCGGCGCCCTCGGGCACGCCTACTGCTCCCGTGGCGCCCACCACCGCGGCCTCCCCTCCCCTCCCCGGCGTAACCGTGTCCCCCCCGCCGCCGGGCAGCACCGCGGTGGCCCCGACGCCGCTGCCGACCGTCGTCCCACCGCGCGATGGCCCCGGCGGCCTGCCCTACCCGCTCACCCTTACCCGGCTGAACTTCGGCGTCGTCGGCCACCTGTACTACACCGACCGCGCCACGGCCCTGCGGAAGGCGCGTGAGGCCGGGTTCACCTGGTTTCGCCAGCAGATCCACTGGCGTGACATCGAAGATGCCAGTGGGGCCTTCTTCTGGGGCGATCTGGATAACATCGTTGCCGATGTCAACGACGCCGGCCTGCTGTTGATGATCAACATCACCCGTTCCCCGACCTGGTACACCGCCAATGGCGCCGACGGTCTGCCCCAGGATCCCGCCGCGCTGGCCCGCTTCGCCGAGGCCCTGGCCCGGCGCTACAGCGGTCGCGTCCACGCCATTCTGATCTGGAACGAGCAGAACCTGGCCTATGAAAATGGCGGCAGCATCAGTCCCGGTGATCCGGGCCATTTTGTCGAGATTATGGCTGCCGCCTACACCGCCATCAAGAACGCCGACCCGCGCATCATCGTGGTTGCCGGCGCGCCGGCCTCCACCGCCACCAACAACCCCGCCGTCGCGATGGATACCCTTTCGTACCTGCGCGCCATGTACAGCTACAACGGCGGCATGATCCGCGACTACTTCGATGTCCAGGCGCTGCATCCCGGCGGCTCGGCCAATCCGCCCGAGACCCTCTACCCCGAGAACCCCAGTTCCGCCCAGGGATGGACGGATGATCCCTCCTTCTATTTCCGGCACGTGGAGAACCAGCGCCGCGTGATGGAAGAAGCGGGGCTGGGCAATCACCAGGTCTGGATCACCGAGTATGGCTGGGCCACCCCCAACAACACCCCGGGCTATGAGTTCGGCAACCAGATCAGCTTTGAGACGCAACGCGACTACATCGTCGGGGCGATCTGGTACACCTTCAACAACTACCCCTGGGTCAGCAACATGTTCCTCTGGAACCTGAATTTCACCGTCTTGCAACGCGAGAACGGGCGTGACCCCAATCACGAACAGGGGTCGTTCAGCATCGTCAACGCCGACTGGTCGCCCCGTCCCGCCTTCTGGGGCATCCAGGAGGCCATCACCCGGGTGCGGAGCCTGCAACCGTAACCGTAAAGATTGCGTCGTTCCCCGCTACCGCTACGACGCCACAACATACAGGGGCGTGGAGAAACCCGCTGTCCCACGCCCCGCTCTCAATTCCTGGTGACCATCCACATCAAGCCAACTACCCTGCCCGTCCGGCGACCAGAACGTGCCAGACCACGCCGGGGCGGCCCCCGTCGGCCTCGGCGGTCTGCTGCCACACCTGAAGGCCGTGGCGTGAACAGGCGGCGGCCAGCGCATCGGCGGCGATGGGGGTGTACAGGCGCCCGTCGGGCTCGCGGGGGGCGCTGGTTTCGCTGGCGCGGTAGGTGATCAGCAGGCGGCCCCCCGGCGCGACGATGCGGCACAGCGCCGCCAGTGCCTCCTCGATGGCCTCGGCGGGCAGGTGCATCAATACGGCGCTGCACAGCACATTGGTGAAGGCCCCGCCAGGGATCTCCGCCAGATCGGGGAGCGCGGCCTGGCGCAGATCAAGGGTCGGATAGGTAGCCCGCGCCTCGGCCAGCATGCCTGGCGAGGCGTCGTAGCCGATCGCCGGAAAGCCGTGGGCCACGAGCCAGGCGGTGTCGCGGCCGCTGCCGCAGCCGATGTCGGCGGTAGGTGCGCCGGGAACGAAGACGCGCTCGATCAGGCGGTAGAGCGCCGCCGGCGTCTTGCCGCGTTGCGCCGCAGCATAGTCTGCCGCCCGCGCATTGTAAGTCTGAATGGTCTGGTGATCCATCACCCACGCCCCTGCCGGTAGAGATCCCATCCCTGCACCAGCAAGCCCGGTTGCGCCAGGGCCAGACAGACCAGCAACAGGATGACTCCCCAGCTCAACAGGCCGATCCAGAAGGGCGCCGCGGTGCGTATGTTTGCGACCTGGCGCCGGAGATCCTCGACCACCTTCTGGTACTGGCCAACGACTCCGCGGGCGCTGCCCAGGTTGGCGCTCAGGGCTTCCAACCCGGTCGCCACTTCGACCAGATCGGCGGCGATCCTGGTCGTATTCTGCTGCGCTGTGTCGATCCCCTCGCCGATCGCGGTAAGCGCTGGCGGCACATCGTCGAGGGTCTCGGCCACGCCTGCAATCGCGACGTTCAGCGGCACGTCGGGATTGTAGGGCACGCCGAAGATGCTCAACGTGCGCAGCATCGCGTCCACTGCCCTGGCCGTCTCCGCCGCGCTATCCAGGGCCTGGCGGGTCGAGACGATCGTCGCCGGCAGCCGCGTGCCGCTCAACGTCTCAAGGGCGGCCAGGCCGGGTTGCGTATCGGCAACTGTCTGCGAGGCGCCGGCGACTGTGGCGCTCAGGTTGCCTACGGTGCGCTCGGCCTCCACCAGCGAGGTGCCAGCGATGTTTAACCCTTCGCTCGTGGCGTCGAGCGCCCTTTCCAGCGTATCGAGTTGCTGCTGCAGCCCGGATTGCAGCACTACACCAGCGTAGCTCACGCTGATGATGCCCGCCAGGCTCACCAGCAGCCCCAGGACGGCGCTGGCCATCAGGAGTGCGCCAGCGATGCGTCGTTGGCGCGGGCCAGGCTGAAACTGCTTCATCGTACCTCGGTGTATCTTGCGCGCACCACTACTACAAACACTCACACTTATCCACAAACGTGTGTGGATAAGTGTGGATAACATCGGGGCGCCCCTTGCTCTCTGTAGGGGGGTGCGGAAGAGCAGCGCCCCTCGACCGGACCGGTAACAGGCTGTAAAAGGTCGGCTGGCGCCACGCCAGCAGGTCGTGGCCTATCATGAGCATCTGCGCTGATTGGCGTGCAAAGGGGGCCAGGTATTTCAGCAGGGTTGCCAGCCGCAAGCCCACAGCCTCATTGTTGCCGAGGATCACCGTATCGTTCTCGCGCAACCCCGCAAGGATCTCGACCCGCTCCGGCGAGACCAGGCCCGGGCTCACCTCCACGCGCTATTCTTCTCACCGTCTTTGACGATCACGAATGGGCGCTCCCGATTATAGCGGATGGCCGCTGGTGCAAGCCAGCGCCTGCTCCGAGCGCCCCGACCGTTGCCGCACCGCCATATTGGCGCCACTGGAGCAATGAATGCCGCCGTGTGCAAAAATTCATCCAGGGCGCGCGTGAGCCTGCCGACGCATAGGGACGCTCCAGGGCTTTCCGGTGCACAGATCGGGTTAATAGCTGCCGGGGCGGCAGGCAAGCCCGAATTTCGATTGTATTATGCCAGAGTGACACTTTCTTTATTCAGTTACGAATGATTCGGAGCTGATGCAACGTCGAACAAACCTGTCAGATGTGGCAATTGCGGTAAGCTCGCGGTCATTGGCGCGCCGCCGCCAGGATCTTCCCCTTAAGGAGGGGTGTCGCACCTCCGATCAGCAGTTTGTAGTGTATGCGGGGCCTTTGTGTACCCGCATGGTGCTGCACGCAGGCTCTTCTCGGAGGGCAGCGTCATCACCAATCCTCACGCAGGAGATGTCTGGACAGGCTCTTAGCTCTACTTTCTCACTGCGCACCTGGCGGAGGTTGCGGGGACTGCAGTCCCCCGCCGAACCTCCTTGCAGCCGAAGCCGCGTAGTATTAGCCTCGGGTAAATGATCTGTCATTCTCTCGTCTGGAAGCTGTAAGCGAATTGTTTCCTGCCACTGTTACAGTCTTCCCATACGATAGCCGGGCGGCCCCGCGTGCATCAGTTATGTGACAGAACGCGAGTATCCAGATATGCCTGGCATAGGTGCACCCTCCCAGACCCTCCTATCAGACAGGGGATGGGGAAACCAGGTTTCCCCACCCGCCTTAAGCCGGCTATGCTCGTGTGAGATGCACCATGGTGCATCACGGCGGCACGAACGAGCGATGATGCGTCGGGGAAAGTAGTTACCGTAAATCAAAGTCGGTGAGGCGTGATGCGCAGGTTAACGGTAGCGAACCGTGCCTTGCCGGGGGCAACGGGGACGTGCTCCGGACCATGAAGCTGGCGCACGTCGATCGCCTGTTGCGGTTCTCTGGCACGCTTGCCGAAGCCCTCGCCACGCCTGCCCGGTATGCCCGGCCGGTCGGCGACGGCCCCGTGTTGACGGCGCCTCACGCGCAGACTTCGTGACGAGGCCGCGGTGCCCTTCCGTGGGCCGGGACGTAAGGAAAGCCGGGTTCTCTGACGAAGGCAGGGGGACCGCCGGGCTGCTGGCCGGAACGTGGGGAAGGCCCGGTTCCCCGCACCTCACCAACTGACCTTTTCACCTCAGGAGACAAGAAAATGGACATGAGAACGTATAGTACAGACGAAATACATATTCTTGAAATCAGCGGTCGCTTTGATGCCAATACGGTCCAGCCAGTTGCAACCTGGTTGGAACAGACCACCTCCACCCCGGGCGCGCGGGTGCTGATCAATCTGACTGACACTACCTTTGTTGATTCGACGGCGCTGGCCACGCTGGTGCAGGCGCTCAAACGCTGCCAGCAGATGCAGGGGGATCTCTACCTCTGCGGCATGCGCCATCCCGTCCACAAGATTTTCGAACTTACCCGCCTTGATAAATCCTTCAACATTTTTTCCGATAAGGATTGTGCTCTGCAAGCTTTCGTAAAATAAGAGATGCAAATACTGCAACGATACCGCGTCCTGCGGGGGGCCGCAGGGTTGCCGCAACATTTCCCTTTCCGAAGCGGTGCGACTTAACCAGGCCGCTTCGGAAAAGGTTTTCGGAGGGGCACGGCCTCTCCGAGCCTCGCCCAGAAAGAGAAGGGTTGTTGTAGAACAAACTGTATCGAGAACCACGCTATGCTTGTGGCACTGCTCAGTTCGCAGTATACACGCTTTGCCGCCCTGGCTGAGGCCTGGTTGTCGCTGGGGGCGACGGCCTTTGGCATCTATCAGGACGGCCGTCCCCTGGTCTACTGGCCCGCGAGCCATCGCCTGATGCGGCCGAGTCTGATGGCGCCCATTCTCCGCGGCGACGAGGAGCTTGGCGAGATTCGCGTCACCGGGGTGAAGGGCGAGGCATTTCAACAGCGGCTGCGGGCCGATGCTGCGCTGATCGCCTATCTTCTGCAGCTTGAGGAGGAGTTGCAGTTGATGACCGCGGATCTGGTGATCAGCCAGGATCAACAGCTCGCGCTGTACCGGCTCACGCAGAGCATGCGCGACCTGGTCACCGTAGAGGAGATCCTGCGCGCGGTTCTGGCCGAAGCGATCCACATGCTCAAAGCACAGGGCGGTTTTGCCGCCTTCGAGCCGCTCGCGCCCGATACCCCGCTGCTGATCCAACAACCGGACGGTGTGTTGCCCCATGCGTTCACGTGGGAACTCTACCGGCAATGCAGCACCAGTGAGCGCTTGATCATCTGCGACGAGGCCAGTTCCGAAACGGCAGCGATGGGCGTGCGTAGCCTGCTCCACGTGCCGATCCGCATCCGTGGCCGCGTCATGGCCAGTCTGGGGCTGGTCAACCGGTCCGGCGGGTTTGACGCGCCCGGCATCAAACTGGCGTGCGCCCTCGCCGACCAGGCGGGCATCCAGGTGGAACGAACCCTGCTCTACCAGGAGATGTTCCAGCAGACCAGAATGCGGGCCGAGATGGAACTGGCGCGGCGAGTTCAGCTTGATTTGCTGCCGCGAACCCTGCCCAGGATCGCCGGGTTGGAGATCTATGCCGAGTCGCGTCCTGCCCGCCAGGTGGGGGGCGATTTCTACGATTTTATTGTTGAAGTGGAGCGGCCCTTCATATTTGCAGTGGGCGACGTGACCGGGAAAGGCATGTCGGCGGCGCTGTTAATGACAATGACCCGCACCGCCATCCACAGCAAATCACAGTTTATGCCCTTTCCAACTCCAGAGAGCGTGATGCGCCAGTCCAACGAGGATCTGTACAACGATTTCACGCGGGTGGGGGTGTTTGCTACCGCCTTTGTCGGGCAGTACGCGGTAGGGAGCCAGCGGCTCGTTTACGCCAACGCTGGCCACGCGCCGGTGATCTACCGTCCGGTAGGCGGAGAAGCCGTCTTGTTGGGCGCGGAAAGCACGGCCCTCGGCATTCTGCCGGATGCCCATTTTCGCAATCAATCCCTGCGTCTGGCGCCCGGCGATGTGCTGGTCGTAGCGACCGATGGGTTTAGCGATATGTGCGGCGCCGATGATACTACCTTTGGCATCGAGCGGTTACTGGATCTGGTGAACCGTCTGCACCACCTTGCGCCCGAGACCCTGGCCATGGTGTTGTTTGAAGAGGTTGATCGTTTCGGCCAGGGACGCGAACAGGACGATGATCAGACCATTGTAGTGATCAAAGGAGCTGCGATGTGACACTGCGGTCGCCTGAGTTCGTCTGTCTGGATCTTCCAGCTCGCTATGCCTATCTGCACCTGGTTAGCGAGAGCCTTGCCGACATGCTGCACCTTGCCGATGGGGTCGCTGATCTGGAGACGCTAATCTACAATGTTCAACTGGCAACGCACGAAGCCTGCACGAACATCATTAAACACGCTTACCGAAGTTTTGACCAGGGGCGAATTCTTGTCGAGATGATCGTACATTTTGAGGAGCGATTGCTGCAGATCGATCTCTATGATACCGGGCTCCCTTTTGATCTCGAGAGTGTTCCTGAACCGGATCTGGATCAGGTGCACGTGCATGGCTACGGGCTGTTCCTGATCCGCCATCTGATGGATACAGTTACCTACACCGCTATGCCAGATCGTAACCACTGGCGTCTGAGTAAGACTTTCTGTGCCAGGAGATGTCAAACCATATGACTACCGTACTTCTTGTCGAAGATTACGCTCCCAACTATCGTCTCTTGAGTTTCGTGCTTGAGCAGCATGGCTACGCTGTGGTTTGTGCGCGTGATGGTGTGCAGGCCCTCGAATATCTCCAGACGCTGCCGATTGACGTGATCGTTACTGATTTGCTCATGCCGCGGCTCGATGGGATTGGGTTGGCCGAACGCGTGCGCGCTGATGCGCGCTTCAATCAGATGCCGATCATTGTGGTGACTGCCAGTGGCAAGGAGCATGACGCGGTTCGAGCGGCGGGGGTGGGCGTTGATGTCTTCCTGACCAAACCAGTCGAGTCTGAGGATCTGGTGCGGGCGGTTGCCCAGGTGGCGGCGCGCTATCAGGCCCAATCCAGCTCCTTGCACCGCTGGCGCCATTCACGCGTGGCGTGACAGGCGCCTCGGGCACAGTGGTACCGAATCTTCTGGGAGTGCAGCGCCCTCCCGACCCACCCATAGTGGTCATTACGGGTAATCCAGGTTCTTCAGGCTTGCCAGGAGCCGCGGGAGCAACAGTTCCTCATTGTGGGCCGGAACAATAACGAGGAAGCGGGTCGCCGGGGTTTCCGCGCGCAGCGGAGCTGCGCGCCGGCCGAAGCAGGCTGCTCCTGCCAGTACCAGCAGATAGGCGCTGATGATAGCCAGGGGAACTGCCAGCGCCAGCCCGATCAGGGTCACGAACAGCGGCCATTTATGTCGCCTACCTAGATGCGTCTGGATTCAGCCGCTCCAGGCTCGATTGCCAGCGCAGGGTTCTGTCAATGTATGCCTGCACCCCGGAAATCAAAGCGCCTTGCACTTTCAAGGGCCGCGTGTTATGATCGGGTTCACTATGTCAGCCAGCCTGGCGGTCACCAGATCCTGCTTGCTTCGCAGTTGTTTCAATGGCAACCGAGCAAACCCCGCCTGCCGCGCGCCGCGGCCAACCCGATCACCCGCGGTTGGTGCTGGCCTCCGCCTCACCTCGCCGGCGCGAACTGCTGGCAGCCCTGGGGGCGCGTTTCGAGATCCTTGCCACCGATGCGGAGGAGGACGACGCAGCCCCGCCTGCCGAGGTGCTTGCCGCCCTCCCGGTCATTGACCTGTCCCTTGCCGACCATCCGGCCTTGCGCGCCTGGCGCAAGGCCCACGCCGCCGCGGCCCATACGGGCGATGCCGTGGTGCTTGGCGCCGATACGGTAGTCGTTCTCGACGGAGAGGTGTTGAACAAGCCCGCGGACGCGGAGCACGCCCGGGCTATGCTCACGCGGCTCGCCGGCCGGCGTCACACTGTCTATACGGGGGTATGCGTGCTCCAGGCCCACGGCCAGGGGTTGGCGTTGCCCGCTCCGCCGCTCCAACTGGCGGTCGCGATGGCGGACGTGACATTTCGCCCCCTGTCGGATCGGGAGATCGCCGGGTATGTGGCCACGGGCGAGCCGCTCGACAAGGCTGGGGCGTATGGCCTCCAGGGCGCCGGAGGGGGCTTCGTGAGCGAGGTACGCGGCAGTTACACCGCCGTGGTGGGGTTTCCGCTTGTGGAGGTGCATCGTATGTTAACTGCCGCGGGCATTACCGGCCTGCGCGATCCTGCCACAACCTATCACCAATGGCTACAGCTACAGGGAAAGGAGCTGCTTCCATGCCCGCCTACCCTACCATAAGGCTGCTGATCGTTGATGATCACCCGCTCTTCCGGCAGGGGGTGCGCTGGGCCCTTGGCGCCGAGGAAGACATCGTGATCGTCGGCGAGGCGCCGAGCGGCGAAGCCGCGCTCGAGTGGCTGCAAAGCGCCGGTTCCAGCCAGGAGCCAAATGTGATGCTGGTGGACCTGAACCTGCCGGGGATGAACGGCTTCGACCTGACGCGCCAGGTACGGCGCCAGTACCCCAACATCGGCGTGGTGATGGTGAGCATGCACGAGAGTGACGAGCGGGCCTTCAACGCGCTGCGGGCCGGCGCCGCCGCCTATCGCTCCAAAGACGTGGCGCCACGGGCGCTGGCCGACACCCTGCGGCGGGTGGCCCGTGGCGAGTATGTGATCAACGATGTGGTGCTCGAAGAGCCGCGTGTGGCCAGCCGCGTGCTGACCCAGTTTCGCAATCTGCCCCAGGCTACCGCCACCGACCCCGAGGCGGTCGATTTCCCGATCTTCACCCCCCTCAGCGAACGAGAGATTGAGGTGCTTGAACGCATCGCAGCTGGCGGCAGCAACAAGGAAATCGCCGACGCGCTCCACATCAGCACGCAGACGGTGAAGAACCACATCTCCTCGATCCTGCGCAAACTCTCTTTGAATGACCGCACCCAGGCGGTGCTCTTCGCCCTGCGCCGGGGCTGGATCGAAACCCCTAACGAGATCCGCCAGGGTGGCGGCGAACCCGAATAGATGTTGGATTTGATTTGAATGGCAATCCAAAATGGCATTACATGTCTGCCTGCGCGCGCATCACCGAAAGGAAGCGGCGGCCGTACTGAAAAAACGACAGGGTGAACGGCAGGAGCGCCAGGTAGAGTACCGGTTTGCCGCTGCGTGGCCCATCGGCGATGTAGAGCAGTGTGGCCGCAGTAAGGAGTGCGGTGGTGAGCTTGCCCGCACTCTCGGCAGTGGTAATGTGGGAGTGGCGGCGGAGCAATACCGCCGCGGCGGCCAGGATGCCCAGGTCACGAAAGAGCAACAGGCCGGTAACCCACCAGGGAAAACCCCGCGTGCGCGAAAGAATGATCGCCGTCCCATTGAGCAGGAGTTTGTCGGCAATAGGATCGATCAGTTTGCCCAGGCGCGAGACCTCGCCGCGGGCGCGGGCGATCGGTCCGTCAACGGCGTCGGTGAGCATGCCTGCACCAAAGCAGAGCAGCGCCGCCCGGCGCCGCCCGGGCCGCGCCAGAAAGTACAGTGTCGGTCCCACCAGTAGCAACCGGAACATCGTCAGCAGATTGGACGGGTAGCAGAACTCCCGCGGCTCGACCATCGCCGAAAGTTTCCGCAGTGCCATGGGTTGACCTTTAATGGGGTGCCTGGCGCGCGCCGCGCGCACCGCCCCGTACACAAAGGAAGCTCGTGGGAGGGCTTTGCCCTGCTGACCCTCCCCTCTGGCGGATTGGAGTGAGGGACAGGCGGGTTGCCCTCCCACACGCTTCCCTCTGGCAGGTAGCGCCTCAGACCACTGGCGGGGGCATGTAGGTCGTGGCCACCGTGGGGCTGAAGCGCTGCATCGTTTGCCCTATCGCGTGACCGAAAACCGCCTGGCTGTAGGGGTAGGTGAAAATGATGCCAATAATAACGAAGCTGCCGAGACCGGCGATGAAGCCACAGAGCACCGAGATCAGCCAGAGCACCACCCAGGCCCCCGGATCGGCCCGTACCATAGCGATCACCTCGCCCACTTGCAGGGCCGCGCCAATGCTGCCGGTCTGCAGGTAGCGCACCAGCCCGGCCAGGATCACCGGTTGCAGCAGCAAGGCCACGATGATACTCAGCGGGATCATACAGGCAAAGCTTCCTGCTATTGCCGCCCCCGCACCTTCGTTGCTCCGGGCGCCCGCGGCCGCGAAGACCGGTACGCAAATAAGCAGCGCCATCAACACGATCAGCGGTAACGAGTAGACCAGGCTGACAACGAAGCCAGCGAAGCCGAGGCCCAGCTTCTCGCCGAAGGTGTTCCACTGTGGCAGAGGCCGCGGGTTGCCCCGGGCCACGTTCCGCGCTGTCTCCAGCGTGTAACCCAGCAGTGCGAACTGGCCGATAATGGGAATGAGAAGGATCAGGCCGCCAATCAGAATGCTGGCGCCCCACTGCTCATCCTCGAACACGAACGAGAACGCCTTGCCGATGTTCATGACGTTGCTCCTCTCAGGAGTAGGTTGACAACCTGAAGGTTGAGAGTGGAGGAAGCGCGAGGCGTCGGCGTTGCCTGCCATCTCCTTCCGAGCCACGCCCGTGACCAACGCGGTGTCAGTTCTGGAGGCCGAGGACTACACCAACATGAACGTGCCGTAACCGACGAATGCACACCAATGATAACACGTTATGGGGCGTAAGGGGTAGTTTCGCCGTGCGGTCCTCGACAAAGTGGCGCAGGCGCGCAATTACCGCCCGATGAAGCGCCAGGCAAGGGCCAGGGCGATCAGCGCGATTCCCAGGGCCAGGGTGAACCCGGCGGGGAAGCCAGGACGCGCCGCGGGGGACGGGCTGGCGGCTGGGAGCGCCTGAGCCGCGGCAGCGGTGGCCAGGAGCTCGGGGGCGGACTCGCGCGCACCGTCGGCGCTGGCCGAGTCCGCGCTGGTATCAGGTGCAGGCGGCGCCGTTGCCTGTAACCGGGTGGCCGCATCTTCCGGTGTGGCGGCGACGCCTGCCCCGGCGGCGGGCGCGTTCATTTCGGCTTGTGGGGAGGTTTGCGCCCCCATGGGCGCAACCTCGATCGCCGCAGGCGCCGGTGCCGCGGGCGCAACGCCAACCGCGCCCGGGGCCGAGCTAAGGAGTTGAAGGGTGGCAAGCATCACCAGCGCCAGGCCCGCCAATCCGCTGCCCAGTTGCATGAACCAGTTGAACCGGAACGCCGGCGCGGGTCGTGGCGCCGTTGCCGGATCAAGGGTGAACGAGCGGGGCGGGAGCACAGGGGCAAGCCGCCGCAAGAGTCGCGTCGTAGCCTGGAGTTCCTCCAGTTCGGCGCGCAGACGAGGATCGGCGGCGAGCCGGCGCTCCAGGTTGACGCGCTCGGCAACACTCAGCGCGTCGTCAATATAAGCCGAAAGCAACTCCAGGTCGCTATCGGACAGGTTGTTGGCGGATGGTTGCATAGCGGTCCTGTATGCGGCTTTGCTGCACAACACAACGACAGGGTGAAAAGAGATTGTTCCGGCAAGGCGTGACTCTTCCGAACCCTTCGATCAAGTTGGAGAGCGGGGAAACCTGGTTTGCCTATACCCCTCCAATCAGCGCCGGTGGCCAGTCACTGGTTTCGAGATTAAAAAAGGTTCTATGGCAGGTCGTGGCCCTTCACCATCCGTGGCCATTTTTCATATCGGGTTGCTTCAGAGGGCTTCGCCCTCGCAGACTCTCCCATCGGTTGGCGGTGCATCTGCCAGTGCCGTATCAGCTATTCCTCATCATGACGAAATTTTGATGGAAGAAGTTCCCCGGCGCGGAGAATGTCGCGCAGACGGGCGCGGCCCCGGCTCAAGCGCGACTTGACCGTCCCGAGATTGGCGCCGGTGATCTCGGCGATCTCCTCGTAGGCCAGCCCCTGCAGATCGCTGAGAATCACAACGACGCGCTGGTCATCGGGCAACTGGGCCAACCCCTGCTCGATGGCACGGGCCAGTTCGTGGCGCAGCGCGGTTTCATCGGGCGATTCGCCTGTATCGGTGAGGTAGGACAGGGGACCGCTGTCGGTCTCGCCGGTAGCGTCGAGGGACACAGCGGGCCGGCGCTTGCGGGCGCGCAGGGTGTCGTGGCAGGTGTTGGTGGCGATGCGCAGTAGCCAGGCGCGGAACACACCGCCGCGAAAGCGGGGGAGGTTGCGGTAGGCGGCGATGAAGGTTTCCTGGGTGACATCGGAGGCGGAGTCGGCATCGCCGAGCATGCGGTAGCAAAGGTTGTAGACCCGCGCTTCATACAGCCGCACGAGCTGGTTGAACGCCTCGACATCTCCCCGCTGCCCGGCTTCGACGAGGCGCGTTTCTTCACTGGCCATAGGGCGGCGACACTCCCGCTGTGCTCCCTGCCGGGCTTTATTATAGCAGAGGCGCCCATCGCGCCTGTGCAGTCAACAGGAACTGAGCAAAGGCAGGGTGAAGACCAGGCGCTTGCGTGCCGCGCTCAATGACACGCACGTCGAAACGGGCGACGGTATTCTGTCGCCCGTTTGTGAGTTGCATATCGAGCTATGCAGGGAGGGGGGGTATTTCGACGCAACGGTGCACCGCAGCGGTACGGCATAGAACAACCTGCTCGGTGGGTCATTCCATCGTCAGAACACCGGGTAGAGACGTTGCACTGCAACGTCTGTACCACCAACAACCTGGTTTCGGCGTCCAGAATCTCCTCGGGCGAGTAGAGACGTTGCACTGCAACGTCTGTACCACCAACAACCTGGTTTCGGCGTCCAGAATCTCCTCGGGCGAGTAGAGACGTTGCACTGCAACGTCTGTACCACCAACAACCTGGTTCCGGCGTCCAGAATCTCCTCGGGCGAGTAGAGACGTTGCACTGCAACGTCTCTACCTAATGTTATGCAGAGCGCCTCCTCCCTCTTCTGCCGCACGCGAGAGGGGGCCAGGGGGTGAGGGCCACATTCCAGTGTCGCTCGCTAAGGACAGCAACCGGAGGCTCCGGCAGGTATCCGGCATGCTGAAAAGGGGCGATTGAGCGGTTGCTGCGCTCACCGGCTGCAGCTCCCCACCCCGGCGGCGCTGCGGAAGATGCTGTAGCGGTGGGGAGAGGTGCGATGTTGGTAGCAGGGGGCGCGCGACGTAGCGCCGCGGGAGCGGGTGGTGCACTCGCTTTGCCCTTGCCCGATGCGAAGGTCCGGGAAGGCATAGTCCTCCCGGACCTTCATTTCGGCTGTGCGAAAGGAACGACATGCAAGCGCGCCCGCTGGAACAGATAGTCGCCGTACCGGCGGAGGCTCACCAGGCGCAGGCGCGGCGCGGCCCCCGGGGCAAAGGCCACACCCTCGACCAGTGAGGGGCGCGCGGGGGCGGGGGCCGTCCGGTTGCCGATGATCACCGGGCTGCTGGTGGTGAAGACCTCGTCAAGCAGGCCGGCGGCGAGCAGCGCGCCGTAGACCCTGGCGCCCCCCTCGCTGAGGAGGGTGCGCGCGCCCCACTGCTGCCGCAGGTGACGCACCAGCTCCGCCAGGTCCACCCGGTCGCCCGGAGTGACGTGGTAGGCAATGTGGGACAGGCCGTCAAGGGCGGCGCGCGCCCGTTCCGCTCCGGCCATAGTGGTGGCGATGAGGGTTTGCTGGCCGGGCACGCGCAACGCCGCTGCGTCGGCGGGTAAATCGCCGCTGCCGCTGATGACCACGAAGATCGGCAATGGAGCGCGGCCCTCGGCGGCGCGCAGGGCATCGAAGGCCGGACGATCGGCCGGAAATGTCGCCCAGTGCGTCCAGCGGTGGCGCCGGGCCGCGCGCAGGGTGGCTGCACCGGTGAGGATGGCGTCGGCGCGTGAGCGGAGCAGGGCCATGAGCCAGGTGTCGTGGGGCGCGTTCAGACTCACCGGGGCGCCGCTGGATTGACCCGGCTCGTCGAAGGAGATTCGCCCGTCGTGGGAAACGACGAAGTTCGTGTAGATGTAGGGGCGCTCGTCGGATGGGTCAAGCAGGCGCCAGTCGCCGCCGTAGATGATGCGAAACACCTCCGGCAGACCGGGGCCAGAGGCGTCATCGTCATCGAAGAGCAGGGTGTAGGCAGCGCCAGGACCGCGCGGTTCACGCATCATTCGACGAAGTGGACCAGAAGGTTAAGCGGGAGGGCCGTATCCGTCAGGCGTGGGCAGCGTGCCTCGCTCTGGAAAGACCTGTCAGGAGTGCGCATCAGCAACGCGCCGCGCGGGGTGCCTGCCCCCCGCCGCGGGCCTGACAGCTCGCATCCGCGTGAGGTGGGCGCCGAAGGGGTGTTGCCTCCCAATCACAGGGGCGCCACCTCGCCGATGCGAGTGACCCCGGCGACCAGGTGCTGCCCGGGCGCGAGCATAAGGTGCACCGCGTCGCGCTGCACGTAGAGATCGGCGCGGGCGCCGAAGCGCACCGTGCCCAGGCGCGCGCCAGCCTCGACCCGCTCGCCCGGCTGCACCCTGCAGAGAATACGCCGCCCCAGCGGGCCGGCCACCAGCGCGACCAGGATCGGTCCCCACTCGGTGTTGAGGCCGATGTACACGCGACTGTTGCGGTCACCCGCCTCGGGATCGCTCGCGGGCCGGTACTCGCCGCTGACCTGCTCGACAACGCGCACCGTCCCGGCAAGCGGGCTACGGCAGACCGGCACATCGAACGGGGGGATCGCCACAACCAGGCGCAGGCAGTCTGAATGGATAAAACGGTGCTCGTACACCTCCTCCAACCGCAAGAGCACGCCGTCGGCGTGGGCGAACAGCGCCCCGGGTTCGTTGGGGGTCGTTCGCTCTGGATCGCGGTAGAGAGCCGCGGCCAGCGCGGTAAGCGCCAGGGGCACCGGGGCCAGGCGCGGGCGCAGGCCGAGCGCCAGGCCGGTGAGGCCAAGCCCCAGGCCCAGGAGCGGCGTAGCCTCCGGATCAAGGCCGGGGATGGCTGAATGGCGATCTCTGGATACGGTCTGCTCTTCCATAGGTGGGCAGGATGGGCGATGGGGGTCTGCCGTGACGGCCTGATCGACCCGCCTGGCGGTGCGACCGGACGCGTTCGCGCGGATGGACCCGGAACATAGGTAATACTTCAGGATTGTAGCATGGGCGCTGGCGCGGCGCAACCGGCTGAGGCGGGCGCTTCTGGTATAATGAACAAAGTGAAAATAATCCGCCGGCACGATGACATGCGTAATCCGTTTCAGGCGCTCGGGAAGGCCCTGCGTGACCTCTTCGACGAGGTTTTCTTGCTTCTGGTCTGCAATCTGATCTGGGCGGCGATGAGCCTGCCGCTGTGGGCGGTTGCCCTGGGCGCGCTGGCTCAGGGGGCGCCACTGGCGGGGTTGCTGGCCGGCGTGCTGGGGGCTCTCCCGGCCGGACCGGCCAATGCCGGGCTGTTCTACGTCGCCCATCGCGTGACCGATGGCCGGGCCGCGAAGATTGCTGATTTCTTCGCCGGCATGCGCCTGTATCTTCGCCCCACGCTCCTGATCACCCTCATCGCCTCCGGCGGGGCGGTGCTCATCATCTTCAATCTTGGCTTCTACCTGGGTATGAGTTCGATCCTGGGCGGCCTGCTCCTGGGTCTCTGGCTGTACCTCTTGTTGTTCTGGCTCGGCCTGGCGCTCTACGCCTACCCATTGATTATGCTCCAGGAAGTCCCCGCCCTGCGTTTGATCGGGCGCAACGCCCTGCTGCTATCCATCAGCCGCCCGATCTACACTATTGTGACCCTCTTCCTTATGGCGGTCGTGCTGGTGATCAGCCTGATCCTGGTTGTGCCCATGGTGCTGATTACCCCTGCGTTCTTTGCCGTCTGGGCCACCTGCGCCACCCGCGCGCTGATCGCCGACGCCCGCCGGGGGCGCGAGGAGGCCGAGGATCGCGCCGCTGGCCCGCCTCCTGCCGAAGAACGCGGCCGTAAAGGGCAGGTGCGCCCCAGGTAGGGGGAAGGCCTGGCGCCTGGATAGAGAGGGTCCGGGAGGGCTTTGCCCTCCCAGGAACACTCTTTCCTAGTGAAGGAGGCTAGGGAAACCTGGTTTCCTCACCCCCTGCCTGCGGGGAGACCGGGCAGCGAAAACAACCGGCGTCCAACCCGTGAACCAGAAAGCCTCCAATACGACAACGAGACCTCGTCTCGCTGAAAGTGGCGGGGGCTTTGTCCTTTCAAGTTTCTCGTATAACAAGGGGGCTCCTTGATAGTACCAAAAACCAAAAGCCGAAATAAGGAGTGACGCAATGCTCACGCGGCGAATTATCCCCTGTCTCGACGTGAAGGCAGGAAGGGTGGTGAAGGGCATTTCCTTCGTCAACCATCGTGACGCGGGCGACCCTGTGGCCCTGGCCGCGGCCTACGACGCCGCTGGCGCCGATGAACTGGTGTTCTACGACATTACCGCCTCGAGCGACGAGCGGGCGATTATGGTCGAGGTGGTCGAACGGGCCGCGGCGCAGGTCTTCATTCCGTTGACAGTTGGCGGCGGGTTGCGCACGGTCGAGGATATGTACCGCATGCTCCGCGCCGGGGCCGACAAGGTGTCCATCAACACCGCGGCGGTGCTCAACCCACAGTTGATCGAGGACGGCGCGAAGCGCTTCGGCAGCCAGTGCATCGTGCTTTCGGTGGACGCGCGGCGTGTCAGCTCCCCCGGTGAGCCGCCGCGCTGGGCGGTCTTTACCCATACCGGGGCCAATCCCCGGCCCACCGGCCTCGACGCGATCGAGTGGATCCGCCGTGGTGTTGAACTGGGCGCGGGCGAGATCTGTATCAACAGTATGGATGCCGACGGCCAGAAGACGGGCTACGATCTGGAGTTGCTGCGGGCGGTGAGCGCGGCGGTCCCCGTGCCAGTGATCGCCTCTGGCGGGGCGGGTACGCCCGAGCATATGTACCAGGGCATCGCCGAGGGGCGCGCCGATGCGGTGCTGGCGGCCTCGATCTTCCACTTCGGCGAGTACACCATCGCCGATGTGAAGCGCTACCTGGGCGCGCGGGGCATTCCCGTGCGCGAATAGGCGCGCCTGGCCCGCTTCCTCCCTCCAGCAGGGTATGGAGAAACCGGGTCGCCGTGAGACTCTACCCCGGGGGTTGCGCTCCAGTTCGTCGCCGGGCAGGCAGGAGAAAACCCGGTTTCCCTGCCGTAACTCCTGTCAGTCATCTGGCGCCAGTCTCTTCAGCACCACCAGCGTCACATCGTCGAAGGGCGGCTGGCCGTGCCCGTGTTCGTCCACCGCGGCGCTGATGGCCTCGACGATGGCCGTGGCCGGTTCGCCGTGGTGCGTGGCGATCAGCGCCCGCAGCCGCTCAAGGCCGAAGGCTTCCAGGCGCTCATCAACCGCCTCGGTTACGCCATCGGTGTAGCACACCAGCACGTCCCCCGGCGCAAGCCGTAGCTCAGCTTCGGTAAGCCTGATCGACTCCAGGACGCCGAGGGCGATGCCTGGTGCGCGGAGTTCGACGAAGGTCCCCTCGGCGGCGCGGTAGAGCAGCGGCGGGTTGTGACCGGCGGAGGAGTAGTGTAAGCGCCCGCTCGCAGGCGCCAGGAGGCCGTAAAAGATGGTAACGAACATGCCCGCCTCCGAGTCGCGAGTGATCCAGCGGTTGGCGCGTTCCAGGGCCAGGGCCGGTGGTGAGCCATCGAGGGCCGCGGCGCGTACCAGCGAGCGGGCCAGGGCCATAAAGATGGCCGCGGGCACGCCTTTGTCGCTCACGTCGGCGATGACGAAGCCCAGCAGCGCCGGTGGCGCCGGGCCTCCGCGGGCGCCCGTGGCGACCATGGGGGCGCCCGCGCCGTCGGTCAGGCGCCCGGCTTCCTCTCGCCTGGTCGCGCTTTCGTTTTCCTCGGCTCCTCTGTCGCGAGACAACGTCCAGAAGTCGTAGAAGTCGCCGCCGACCAGGCGCGCCGAGCGATAGCCGGCGGCGATCTGCCAGCCGGTGAGCGCCGGAGGGCGGGCGGGGAGCAGGGCGTGCTGGATGTCGCGGGCCACTTTCAGTTCCTGTTCGAGCAAGGCGGCCTGTTCGGCCTCACGGGCCAGCAGCAGGCTTTCGAGGGCCGCCGCCAGTTGCCCCGCCGCGCCGGTGCAGAGGTTGCGCCGGCGCTCGTCGAGGGCCGGGTCGCTGGCATCATAGTCAAGCACCAGCGCGCCCAGGAACCCGCTGCGGGTCTCCAGCGGCATCGCTACCAGGCTGCTGCTGCCGGTCAGGCCGATCAACTGCGGCCAGAGCGAGGCCCGCCTGCCCGCGTCGGGCAAGCTGATCAGCCGGGGGCCATCGGCGACCGCGGCGGCGCGCAGGGCCGCCAGCAGTGGCGCGTCGCGCAGGGCAATCGGTCGGGCGCCGAACTGCCGCGCCCGTTCGCGGCCCAGGCCGTAGGTCGCGCCCACCCGGAAGACCTGTTCGCTCTCGTTCCACAGCAGCACGTGGCAGCGCGGCGCGCCGATCAGCAGGGGCGCCAGGCGCGTAGCGGCGGCAAGCAGGTTATCCACCTCCTCGCAGCCGCTGAGATTCGCTGCGACCTGCAACAGGGCGTTGAGAGTCCAGGCTTCTTCTTGCTGGGCGCGGTAGGCATTGGCGCTCTCGATTGCCGCAGCGGCCTGGTCGGCGATCAGCGAGAGCAGGCGCAGGTCGTTGGCGTTGAAAGCGTGGGGCGCGTAGCTTTGCACCGAGATCGAGCCAATGACCCTGTCGCCGGCGATCAGCGGCACGTAGACGCCCGAACGCGGCGGGCGGTCGCTCTGGTAGCGCGGGCGGGCCGGCAGCAGGTCCATCTCGCGGGTAAAATCCTCCACCAGCACGGCTTTGCCGGTCTGGCGGATCCAGCCGATCAGGCCGTCGCCGGGGGCCAGCGTCACCGTCAGGAGCGGGAGCCGCACGCGATCCTGCACCCGCACCACCAGGGTGTACCGGTCGTCGTCGAACAGCCCGAGGTGGAAGGAGGAGGTATCCACCACCTTGCTGGCCTCGCGGTAGACCAGGTCGCACAGGGCCTCGACATCGAGTTCGCTGCGGATGATGGCGCGGCTGATTTCGTTAAGCAGGGCCAGTTCGTGCACGCTGCGACGCTGGCTGGCGACGTTGAGCGCGGCCTGGCGCACGGCGGCGGCGGCGGCCACCAGCGCCAGACCGGCGAGCAGAAAGTAGCCGCCCCCCAGGCGCGTGTAGATCGCCGCGCCGAGGACGGCGAGGGGCAACGGCGCGAACTCGGCGCCGAAGGCCAGACGCCAGCTACTGCGCCACCAGGTGCTGACCCCGGAGCGACCGCCCTGCAGATACTCGCGCCCGATCCGCCCGAGTTGCAGGCTGAGGAGGTAGCAAGGCACAATCGCCAGGGCCAGCGCAAGCGGATCGAGGGTTTGCGGGTCGTACTGGGAGCGCCCGGTGGCGATGGTGGCGAGGGCTGCGCCAGCGAGGATGGCCATGGCGCGGGCGCCGCCCCGCAGGAAGGGCCGCGCCCCGAGGAGGTAAGGGCCGGGCGGGCGGTGGTAGAGGAAGGTCAGCAACACCCCCGAGAGGGCGCCTTCGATCGCGGCAAGCAAGGCCCCGGTGGCCGGTCCCAGGGTCAGGGCGGCGGTGATCAGCGCGATCCCGCTGAGGCTGTGGGTATCAGCGGGGGGCGTTCGGAAGCTCAGGAGATCAACGGCGAGGGCCAGAGCGCCGAACAGCGCCAGCGCAGCCAGCGGCGTCGTGGTCGGGGGCGTGAGGAGGAGCCAGATCCAGCCGATGCTCCCGAAAGCCAGTGAATAGAGGATCAGCAGCCGTTCCCGGCTCACGCGCGCCCCTGCCCGAAGGCGGCGCGCGCCTCCTCAACGCCCGGATGAATGGCGAAGACCTGGGTAAAACCGGTCAGATCGAAGACCTCGCGCACCTGGGGTTGCAGGGCGGCCAGGCGCAATTCGCCGCCGAGGGTCATCAACTCTTTGCGGATGAGCAGCAGCGCCCGCAGGCCGCTGCTGGAGAGAAAGGACACCCCGCTGAGATCGAGCACCACCCGGCGCGCGCCGCGGGCGATCTCCTCGTGCACGGCGCGGCTGAGCTGGGGGGCCGTCGCCGCGTCCACCCGCCCGGTGACGGGGAAGGTCAGGGTGTCATCGCTGGTTGCGGGAGCGATGTACTTAATCATGGTCAGCACGTTCCCGCCCTGGGGGTTGAAATCGAAGCGCACTTCGTCCATGAGCCGGGTGATCAGGTAGATGCCCAGGCCGCCGGCCTGGCGCTCCTCGAGTGGGGAAGAGAGATCAGGCGGGGGAATGCTGCCCGGATCGAACTGGCGTCCGAAATCGCGCAGCGTAACGATGAACTGGTTGCCCTCACAGCGCCAGGAGAGGGTGATATCGCCGGGAGCGTCGGGATCGTAGGCATGCTGGATGACGTTGGTCGCGGCCTCGTCCACGGCGAGTTGCACCTGCCAGGTGGCCCGCTCGTCGAGGCCGGCGTGTTCGGCGGCGGTGGTGATAAAGGCGCTGATCCGAGTCAGCGCCTCGAGATCGGCGGTGAGGGTAATGCTTTCCATGGGATGGTTCAAAAGGAACCAACCGCTTCAACCGTATCGTTGTAAAGCTCGAAGAGAGAGGTAAAGCCGGTCAGATCGAAAACCTCTTTAATGCGTGGCGGAAGGTTGGCGATGCGGATGTCGCCGCCTTCCAGGTCGGTCAACTTCCAGTCGCGGGCGCGCTTGCGCGCCTCGATCAAGACGCGCAGCCCGGGGCTGCTGATATACTCCAGGTTCGCCAGATCGAGCACAATCCGGTAACGCCCCTCGTTGAAAAGGGTCTCGATCTGGTGCTTGAGTTGCGGCGCGGTCGCCGCGTCCACCCTGCCGGCGACCTCCAGCAGGTCAACCCGGTTCATCCGGCGGTGGGTCATCTCCATATCCGGCCCTCCTCCAACGGGGCAGGCCCGTGCATACAATGCGCTCATTATACCATGTGGGCGGGTAAAACCCTCCCACGCCTTCCCCGGTACCTGTTCAGATTTACCGCAGAGGAACGCAGAGGGTAAACGTTTTGCAGCCCTCTGCGCTCTCTGCGGTACGAAGGTGTTCGGTAGATGTGAACACTATCCTTCCCTGCTGGCCGGGTTGAGGCAACGTCCCCGGGGGCTAGCCCCAGACTCCAGGGGGTGCGCTGGTTCTGGCGGCATAGCTGCTCGGGGACCTGCTGGCCGAGGCGGACGTCGTATCAGCCCTGGCGCCGCAGGCGGGGACCCTGTCATGGACAGGTCTCAAACCATTAACGGTTCGCTGGGGAAGCGGGAGGAGTTAAGGGGAAGGGTGGCGCGGACCTTGCGCAACTGCCGGAGGGACTCCACGGCGGCTTCGTGCACGTTGGCGTCGGAGTCCTCCACGGCGCGGGTGAGTGCATTGAACACCGCCGTAGTGGCGGCGGCGGCGCCGATGCGCCCGAGGGCCCGCGCGGCAGCCTCGCGGGCGTACACATCGCTGTCGCTAAGCAACTGCGTGAGGCGTGAGATCAGCGTCGGGACACCGGCGAGTTCGCCGAGCTGGCCGAGGGCCAGGGCGGCGGCGGAGCGCACAAAGCTGTCTTCGTCAACCAGGCACTGACCAAGGTAATCGATCAACTGGGGCGACGCAATGCGGTCGCGCAGGGCGCCGAGCGTGCGCGCGGCGGCGAAGCGTGTCTCCAGGTCGCAGTCGTAGAGGGCAACCCGGGTAAGGGCCTTGACCAGGGGCGTCGGGGGCGTGCCGGCGAACTGCCCGAGCATCCGCGCCGCGGCTGCACGCACGTGTGAGGCGCTGTCGCTCAACCCGTCGTGCAACAACACCAGGTCGCTGGTGCTGTAATGACCATTGCGGCTACGCAGGCTACGGATCGTCTCGTAGCGCGAGTGCCAGCCCGCGTCAACCAGCTCGCGCCGCAGGTGGGCGAACTCGCCGGGCGTGAAGCCATCGAGTTCGGCCAGCAGCGTGGTTCTGAACCACTCGTCGCGCGAGCTGTTGAGCCGCTGGCGGGCCAGGGTGATCACCTGCAGGCCGATGAAGAGTTGCTCGACGGCGGCGCGCACCTCTGGACGGGTGCGCAACTCGCGCTCGATCAGGCGCGCGACCTGGTAGCGCATCTGCCCGGCGCGCCGCACGATCAGATCGGCGCCGGGACCGCGGGTGATCTCGGCCAGCGTCAGCACCGCGGCGATTGGTTCGTGCTGGTAGGCCTCAAGGAAGGGCTGTAGCGTACCCACTGCCAGGTACGCCAGCAACGAGGCCGCGCCGGTGATGTGAATATCCTGCCGAGGATTGCGGGCGAAACTACTGAGCCGTTCGGCAATGCACGCGCGCCAGGTGTCCTGATCAAACATGGCTTCCTCGATGCTATGGTACACTGGATCAGTTACGCCCGATGAACGTGTTGTCACCCTGTATGTGCAGGACATTATAGCATGCCCGCTCTCGCCTGGGAGGATGAGAATTGTTGCCTCAGGATTACAATACGGCATCGGCGCTGGTGGCGCCATCCTCCTATGGTACTATGTACCCATGAAGTGCCGTCGCGCGGGCGAACACGTTCACGGGCGAAACCGGGTTTTCGCACGCCCCTGCTGAATGGAAGTTGCGGGGGCCTGTGCCTGTTTCCTGACCGCCCCGAAAAAGAGCAGGGTCGTTGCACGTATAGGTTCGCGCAGCGAAACCACATCCTATGACAAACCCCAACGATGCCGAAGAAAGCGTTCGACGGGTGCGGCGCGGCTGCACCTTCGTGGCCCTGCTGTTCGTCGCCTTCGCCGTGCTCTACACCAGCGCGACGGGCAATCTGGCCTTTCTGTTGCTGCTGGTAGTGGCGGCGGCCATTCTGCTCTTTGCGCGCTCCGTGCGCTGACGGCGCTCCCTGCGCCGCTGTGGTATACTCTCGTCACATCTGCCGGCGCCCGGCGAAGGAACGGTCCAATGAGAGTACGCTACAGCGCCCGCACCCATCCCGGCAAGCGGCGCGAAGTTAACCAGGACGCCTACGGCGTCAAGCAGTTCGGCGAGGCCGTGCTGCTGGTCGTCTGTGACGGGATGGGCGGCCATGCCGCAGGTGAAGTGGCAAGCGCCCTGGCCGTCGAGGCGATTATTGACGCCTTCGATCCCGCCGCGCCTCCCGCCGAGGCGCTGCACGCGGCCTTCGTCAGCGCCAATGCGCGTGTCTACGCCGAGGGCCACGGGACCATGGGCACCACCGGCGTTGCGGCGCTGCTCGTCGCCGATCAGTTATTCGTGGCGAACGTCGGCGATAGCCGGGCCTATCTGGTGCGTCAAGAGCAGATAACCCAGATCTCGCGCGATCATTCCTTTGTCTCCGACCAGATTGCCGCCGGTCTCATAACCCCGGAGGAGGCCCGCTCTTCCCTGATACGTAATATCATCACCCGCGCCCTCGGCCATACCGCCGGGGTGGAGGTGGATGTGTTCGTTGAACCGTTGCAAGCGGGAGATACGGTGGTCCTCTCAACCGATGGCATGCACGGTCTGGTGAGCGATGAGGAAATCGCCGCGATCGCTGGTTTGCAGCCGCCGGATCAGGCCGCGCAGGAACTGGTGGACCGGGCCAATGAACTCGGTGGGATCGACAATATCACCGTGGTGATTGCCCAGATTGACGAACTGGACGGGCGCGCTGCCGGCGCCGCACCACGGGCCGAGCCGGCAGCGCCGCCTGCCGAAACGCCCGCTGCTCGCGCCGCGCCCCTTGAACGCCCGCTCTCGCGCCTGGGCCTTGCCCTGGCCGCCCTGACCCTGCTCGTCATCCTTGGCGTCGGCGGGGCGCTCTGGGCCCTGCCCGTGGAAACGGGCGCGGTCCCTGCGCCCACCGCTACATCCAGCCCGTCCACACCCACACCCTGATACGATTTTGGATTTTGGATTTGGAAGCGCTGCAATCCAAAATCCAAAATCAAACTTGCTTCCGCGCCAGTTGCCCGACCACGGCCTGCTCGAGAGTGGCCGCGGTAGGCATGTCACTCAGGGTTACGCCGGTGGCGATCAGGGCCTGGGCCACCTCCGGCTGCACGCCCACCAGTACGCAACGGGCGCCCAGCAGGGCGGCGGCGCGTATACCCGTCATAAGGCCATGGGCACCCTCGGCGTCCAGCCGGGTCACCCCGGTGATGTCGAGCATGACGGTCGAGGCGCGACGGGTTTCGATACCTTGCAGGAGCGCATCGAGGAACTCGTTCATACGCGCACCGTGGAACTCGCCGATGAGCGGCATCACCAGCACGCCGGGCAGTACCGGGATAAGCGGCAGGGACAGGGAGCGCACCGTAGCGACCAGACGCTCCTCCTGCTGCCGGGCGTCCTGGAGATCGGCGAGGGTTGCGGCGAGGCGGGCGCGTTCGGTTTCCAGCAGGCTCTGGTAGCGTGCCGCCTCGCTCACGTTGCGGACGAGCACCAGGGCGCCCTGGTGCTCGTCGCGCGGGTCACGGATCGGAACAATCACCACCTCAAGGTAGCGTTCGGCGGTCCTCAGACCGAAGGCAATTCGGTCGTCGTTGGAGGCGTGCCCGGCGAGCACCTCCCCGACATGAAAGCCAAAGTAGGCGTCAAGCGGTTGGTTCACCTGGAGGCCCAGGCGCCGGGCGCTGGGGTTGGCGAAGACAATCGCGCCCGACGCATCGGTAACGGCGATGGCCTCGCGCAGGGCGCCCAGGGCCATGTCGAGGGCGGCGCGGGTGGGTGAGAAGAGCCCCGTGCCCAGCACCAGGTAGCCTAGAGCGCCGACCAGCGGGAAGATCTGGATCTGGGTGATCTGATTGACGAGACGACCGAGACGCGGGGAAAGGGCGCCCATCACCAGCGAGAAGACAATACACAGGGCCAGCACGATGATCGCTGGCCGCGCCTTGTGATGCCGCGGATCGAAGAAGGCGAAACCCAGCACGACCAGTAGCGCAAACTGCCCAAGCGCCGCGAGCAAGATCACGACCGCACTGGCCGGGTAGGCGTACTTGATCCGGTAGACGTCTGCAAAGTAGACACCTTCGACCAGGAAACCGATCCTGGCGATGAAATCAACACTGATCGCGGCAGTGATGAGGACATAGGGCAGGCTGATCCACAAGATCGGGCGTCGCAGCAACATGGGGCCTTCCCACCACTGCGGAACGAACAGCGCGCTGATCAGCAGCAGCAACAGAGTGAAGTAACCCCCCAGCATCACCGTGGATAGCCCCAGGCTCACATAGGCTGCCGTGGGTGTGCTGGCCACGTCGCGCAGGAGCACGCCGCCGATCATGCTGATCAAAACGATAGAAAAACCGATGAAAATGCGCGACGCGAACCGGTCGCGAGAGCGCACGGTGATGAACGTGACCAGCATCGTCTGGAAGATGATAATCGCAAGCGCCAGCAGACTTGACAGCATACGGGCCTTCGCTATCCTCTCACGCAGAGGTAGAGGGAAACCAGCTTTCCCCAAATCCCTCCAACTGTTGATGAAAAAGAGCTTTTCTCGTGTCCTTCGCCCACAGTCTATCAACTGCCCGTAACCACAATGTAGGATCTCTACGTTGGCACTTGCCGCAGTTTCCGCTGCGAGGAAGTTCGGAGGGGTATAGCCCCCGCAACCCCCCGCCAGGGGCAAAGTGACAACGTAGGGGTGGTGGTTGCCATCTGGCGCAAACCTGCTACAATGCATCCGCAAGAATGTTCGTGCCTCATCTTGAGTTTCGATGGTTCACGCCTGAGGAAACGTCTGGAGGGTTAGCAGGCAGGCGCAGCCTCCTCGCCACCCTCCAATTGTAACCCGGTTGTGAGCTATGGCGGGGTATGAGGGAGGTCGCCGTGCCGATCCGCCTGCTGGACGCAACGGTGGCGGCGCAGATCGCCGCCGGTGAGGTAGTCGAACGCCCGGCTTCGGTGGTGAAGGAACTGGTCGAGAACGCTCTGGACGCCGGGGCGCGGCGGATCAGCGTCGAGGCGCGGGGGGGCGGTCTGCGCGAGATCAAGGTGCTGGACGACGGCTGCGGCATTCCGGCCGCCGAGGTGGAACTGGCCTTCGAGCGCCACGCCACCAGCAAGCTCGGCAGCGCCGAGGACCTGTGGAACATCACCACCCTGGGCTTTCGCGGCGAGGCGCTCCCCTCGATCGCCAGCGTCGCTCAGGTGATCTGCGTGACCCGCGCGGCCGGCGAGACGCCTGGCGTCGAGGTGCGCATCGCCGGGGGCGAACTGCAGGCGCGCCAGCCGCGCGGTTGCTCGCCCGGCACGAGCATCACCGTGCGCAACCTGTTCTACAATACCCCCGTGCGGCGCGAGTACCTGCGCTCCGAGGCCACCGAGTTGAGCGCCATCAGCGCCGTGGTGCAGCAGTATGCCCTGGCCTACCCCGAGGTGCGCTTCAGCCTGCTGCTGGAGGGGCGCCTGGCGCTGCAAACCAGCGGCAACGGCGACCTGCGGGGGGTAGTGGTCGAGTTGTACGGGCTGGACGTGGCCCGGCAACTGCTGCCTGTTGAGGCCAGCGCCGGCGAGGAGGAGCAGGCTGTGCGCGTCACGGGCCTGGTGTCGCCCCCTGGCCTGACCCGTGGCTCGCGCGGCTACCTGCACCTTTTCGTCAACCGGCGCGCCCTGCAGCCGCGCGGCGCCCTTGCCGCGGTGGTGGAGGAAGCCTACCATACCCTGCTGATGAAGGGGCGCCATCCCCTGGCCGTGCTTGACATCCGCGTGCATCCCCTGGCGGTGGATGTCAATGTGCATCCCACCAAGAGCGAGGTGAAGTTTCGCTACGCCCCGCGCGTCTTCGGTGTGGTTGGCCGTGCCGTGCGCGAGGCCCTGGTCGCCGGGGCCGAGGTCCCTACCTGGAATGCGGAGGATGGGGCCTTGCAACGGCGCTTCGAGTTGCGCCAGGTCGGCGCGCCTGCGCCGCGCGACCCGGATGCGCCGGCCTGGGGCGCGGGCGCATCGGCCTGGGATCGCGAGCGCAGCCGCTGGGACGTGGGTGCGCCCACTCCCGCGGGTCAGGCCAGCCGGTCACACGACGCGCCGCCCGCCCCGCTGCCGCTCGAACACGATACTGCCGCCCCCGCAGTGACGCCAGGCGCGTCGCTACCGCCGCTGCGAGTGGTAGGCCAGGTGGGGCTGACCTACATCGTGGCCGAGGCGCCCGAGGGCATGTATTTGATTGACCAGCACGCCGCCCACGAGCGCATCACCTACGAGCGGCTCATGGCCCAGCACGCCCGGGGCCATGTGGAATCACAGGGCATGCTGCTGCCGCAAGCCGTGCCCATGGCCCCCGCCGCGGCGTCCCTGCTGCTGGGCAACGCCGCGCAACTGGCCGCCTGGGGCTTCGCCCTCGACCCCTGGGGCGACGGGGTGCTGGTGCGTGCCGCCCCGGCTACGTTGCCCCTCGAGGAGTTGCCCCGCGCCCTCCACGAACTCGCCGACCGCCTGGCCGGTCAGGGCGGCTCCACCCCCCTCGATTGGCGTGAGGCCGTGCTCATCACCCTCTCGTGCCATACCTCGGTGCGCGCCGGGCAGCCCCTGGCCCTCGAAGAGATGCGCCAGCTCTTGCAGCAGCTTGAGCAGTGTGCCAGCCCCCGCACCTGCCCCCACGGCCGCCCGACCATGATCTTGATGACCCCCGCCCAGATCGAGCGCCAGTTTGGGCGCCGGGTGTGAGGGATTGTGCGGAGCGCCCATGACGCCGGTATGGACCTGGATCGCCCTGGCCCTGACCATCCTCACCTGGATCATCCCCTTCGTGATGCTGTTCATTGTGCCGGCGAACCGCAAGCCTTCCTCGGCTACCGCCTGGATGCTGCTGATCTTCGCCTTTCCCTGGCCGGGGTTGATCCTCTTTCTCTTGCTCGGTTCGCCGAAGCTTTCCAGCAGGCGTCTGGCCATGCAAAAAGAGATCAATCGCTACCTCACTGAGCTTGTCGCCCGGGCGCAGGCCAATCCGCAGGTGCGCCCGCTGCTCGCGCCGGACATCCCCGGGCGTTACCGGCCCTTCGTGGATCTGAGCGCGGCGCTGGGGGCCCTGCCGGCCACGGCCGAGAACGGGGTAGAGATCCTCACCAACTATGACGACATCCTGGCGCGCATCGCGGCGGATATTGACGCCGCCCGGCGCTTCGTCCACGTTCAGTTTTACATCCTGATCGCCGACGCGGCCACCGAGGAGTGTTTTCGGGCCATGGAGCGGGCCGTCGCCCGTGGCGTCCCGGTGCGAGTGCTCTATGACCCGGTGGGCAGCCGTAAGTACCCGCCCTACCGCGCCACCCTGCGCCGCATGCAGGCCGCCGGTATCAGCGCCTACCCCATGCTCCCGCTCTACCGCCTCGATGATGTCAACCGGCCCGATCTGCGCAACCACCGGAAGATCGTGGTAATTGACGGTGAGATCGCCTACACTGGCTCGCTGAACCTGATCCACCGCGCCTATCACCGTCGTGACAACCTCTACTACGACGAACTGATGGCCCGCGTGTGCGGCCCCGCCGTTGACGCCCTGGACGCCGTGTTCCGCACCGACTGGTATTCCGAGACGGGGCAGCGGCTCACCGATCCCGACGACCCGCTCAGCGCGATCGCATTCGTCCCCGGCGGTTCGTCGCTGTGCCAGGTGCTGCCGAGCGGTTCGGGCTTCGAGCGTGAAAACAACCTGCGCCTGTTCGTGGACCTGGTCCACGCCGCGCGCGAGAAGCTGGTGATCTGTAACCCGTACTTCGTGCCCGATGAGGCGCTGATGATGGCGGTGATCTCCGCCGCGCTGCGCGGGGTCGAGGTGACCATTTTCAACTCCGAGGCCCGCGATCAGTTTCTGGTGGCCTACGCGCAACGTTCGTACTACGAGGAACTGCTGCGCGCGGGGGTGAAGGTACGGCTCTACCGCGCCCCGATTCTGCTGCATACGAAGACAATCACTATTGATGATGACATCGCGGTGATCGGCTCGAGCAACATGGATATGCGCTCGTTCGCGTTGAACCTGGAAGTGACGCTGCTCTGCTACGATCCCCGGGTGGTGGCCGACCTGCGGCGCGCCGAGGCCGCCTACGCGGCGCGCTCCCGGGAACTGACCCTCGACGAGTGGCGCCAGCGCCCGCTCCACAAGCGGCTCTTCGAGAACCTGACGCGGCTCATGTCGCCGTTGCTGTGATAGCCGGGGAAACCAGAACCAGGTTGCCCCGGGTCCTCGCCGGAGGCTGAGGGGCCGCCCGGGGCAACCTGGGTGTTCCAGACTCACCCCAACGCCGCCACGGCCCGCTGCGCGCTCTCGGCAGGCTTGACCTTGATCTCGGCCTGAACGACCTGCCCCGCCTCGTCTATCACGAAGTGTGAGCGCTCGACCCCCATGTACTTCTTGCCGTACATACTCTTCTCCACCCACACCCCATAGGTCTCGGCCACACGATGCTCATCATCCACCAGCAGGGTGAAGGGCAGATTGTGTCTGGTCTTAAACTTCTGGTGCGACTTGACACTGTCGGGGCTCACGCCGAGCACGACAGCGTTCTTCGCCTCGATGGTCGGGTAGTTGTCGCGGAAGCCGCACGCCTGCGTGGTGCAGCCCGAGGTGTCGTCCTTCGGGTAGAAGTAGAGAATCACCTTCTTCCCCCGGAACTGCGACAGACGCACCGGCTCGCCGGTGTCGCTCAGGACCTCGAAGTCGGGCGCCATGTCCCCGACCTTGACCTTCTGCTC
>CAKZSI010000058.1 GCA_937918935.1 uncultured Chloroflexales bacterium
CTCGTCCGGGCCGGAAGCGCGGAACACCGCCTCCCCAACGTGGCTCAACACGGCGTAGAGCCGGCTGGTACGGCGGAGGCATGCAGCGTGTGTCGCGGCGTCGCGCGCCGGCGGGTGCGAAGGGCCATGGGTTCGTTCCAGCCTATCAACCGGCGTCTGAGAGGAGGCTCGTGGACGTTTATGCGGCTTCGCCGCACAACGGCGGGATGGTATTTTCCTGGCAGGGCTGCGCCCCCCAGACCCTCCCATACAAGGCTCATGTTTACATCAGGCTTTACTGACGTAGTATAACATAATGAGGCTTCTATTCCTTCCCCACCGCGATCCGCACCGCGAGACAATGCAATGCGCTCATCGTATCTGAACGCGCTGGGAGTATGGTTGGGACTGTTGGAAGGGCTGGCGGCAATGGCCGGCCTGCGCGGGCTGAGCTGGAGCAGCGGGGCGGGGGCGCCGCTCCTGGCGCTCGTAGGGCTTGCCGGGCGACCGGGGCCACAGGCGCTCGCGCTCACCCTCCTGCCGGGATTGGCACTCCAGGTGGGCCTGGCGACCCTGCGGCAATGGCGGCTCGATCCACAACGCGCCCTGCTGCCCGGGGCGCACCCCGGCTACAGCGTCACGCGAGTGGATGTGCCGGCGGCTCATGGGCCGGTGCCGGCGCTGCATATCGTGCCGTCGCAAGGGGCCACGGCGGCGGTGTGTGTGGCCCACGGCTCGGGCTGCGACAAGACCTTCTACGCCTGGCGACTGGTCGAGGAGTTGACCGGGCGGGGTCTGGCGGCGCTGCTCATCGATCTGGACGGACATGGCGAAAGCCCGCGCCCGCAATCCTTCCCCGAGATCATTGAGAGCGTGGCGGGACCGGCGCGCTGGCTGCGGGATCAGTACACGCGCGTAGGGTTGCTGGGGATGAGCCTGGGCGGGGCAGTGACGGCCCGGGCGGTGGCCGACGGGGCGCCATGCGACGCGCTGGCGCTCTGGGCAGTTCCGCCGCGCCTGCGGATGAGTATGGCGGAGTACCGGCGCGCGCAGATCATCGAAGCCCTGCGCCTGGCGCGGCCGCGACTGTTGCACCTCTTCCGCGACGGGTCACCTTACTACGTCGCGCGGGCCTGGCACACCAGCGGCATCCGCGCGCGTATCGGCACCTGGGACCTGTTCGACGCCCTCGATGCGCCGGGAAGTCTGCGCCGGATCGCAGCGCGAGCGGAGCGCCCGCCGCTGCTGCTGATCTACGCCGGGCGCGACGGGGTGCTCCCCGCGGGCGCAGCCGAAGAGATGCGGGCAGTCACGGCAGGATGGGGCGAGTTCCACCTGGTACGCGGCGCAAGCCACGTCTCGGTGGCGATTGAACTGGAGACGCTGCGGCGCACCGGGGCGTGGCTGGCGTTGTGGCTAGCGTAGCCATGCCCTTCCGCGCGCGGGACAGGGGGTGAGGATCGTCGGCGCACTGGAATGCCGAAAACCCCTTCTCGCTCGAAAAACCCTGCACCCGAGAGTGAGCTTCTCCTCCACTCACCCCCAAACCGGTAGGCAAAAGGCCAGGCCGCGCAACAAGGTCTCATGTGAAAAAATACACGCCTATAAGGATTTGACAGCACCAGGGAACCGTTGCTATACTGCATGTACCGGAACACAGCTTCCGGGCAGGTTGCCCGTAGCGCGCAGATAGCCCCGCACCTTTAACCCCCGGCCCGACGCCACGGCGTGGTTGCGTCAAGGGTGACCGCTTACGACGGTCACTCAGGCGCGGTGTGCACGTTTCCCAATGACAACCTGCCCCCTGCGGGCAGGAAAACCCACCTTCCCCGGACCCTGGCCTCGGAACGATGGCGTCCCCTCCGGATACACAGCGTATACGCAACACACTGGTAATGTTCAACGCCCAAGATGGCGCATACGGCAATATCTCGTGCCGGCGCCATCAGCGATAGAAACGAGGTGCTCCGATGAGCGCATTCTTCAAGCCGAGCGAACAACTGCAGGTTTCCGATCTGGTGCTCCACCCCTTCGCCTACCGTGAGGCGTTGCACCGGGCTGTGCACCAGGGCGACCTTCCCGATACAACGACCGAACGCCTGGCAATGGTACTGCCGTGCGCCATTGCTCAACTCGACGCCATTGGCGACCCCTACGGCGCCATGGTCCTGCAGCGTCTGTACGACGATTTGAAGCTCGCCCAGCCCGTTATGTAAACTCCAGTGGGATGGTTTGCGAGGGCCGCGCCTTCCCAGGACCAACGACATTCCTATCGTTGTGCGGCAAAGCTATCCCGCCCCCGGACCTCACAGGTCCCCCAAACCTGTGAGGTTCGTAGCGCCGGGCACAGTTCTCAGGCAAGGATGGTTATATGACCGATGATCTTGTGATGTTCTTCACGTGAATCGGCGCGCCAATTCCGCTATACTGCATGACAGGGAGCATCTCTGCTTCCAGGTCCGTCCCCGTCGCCTCATAGTCTAGCGGAGTCTGGTGATGAACATCACAATGTGGGCCGGGATCTTACTGGTGGTGCTCGGAGCGGCTGGCGTGCTGGCTACCGCGGCCCCAACATCGGCGATCCCGATTGTTTTTGGACTGGTCCTGATGGTTCTGGGTACGCAAATGCGCAATCCGGCGCGCGCCCCGATCGCACGCTGGATCGCCGCAGGGGTCGGCGCCCTCGGGCTGCTGGCCACTGGCGCAAATGTCCTGATGCGGCTGGCCTCGGGCGCCTTTCAGCTCAACGCGGCCGTGTTCGCCAATGTCACGATGGCCCTGATCTGCGCGCTGTTTCTCGCTCTACTGTTCTGGGAGCAGCAACAGTCACGTCGCCGGTCGTCGTAGAGACCGGGCGCCTGCACCCGCGGGCGCGCGTAGGGCCGAAGCGCTGGCTATGCCAATGCTTCAGCCCTACGCGGTGGACGGCTCTTCGGATTGGCGCCTGGAGCGGTTGCCGGGCGCGGGTGCGGGCGGCTGGGGACGGCGGTGGTTGATGATCAGGGCCGCGACGCAGGCGCCGATGATCGCCAGGCTGATGACCTGGGCGACGCGCAGCGAGCCAGCGCAATCGCCGCCAACCCCGCTGAGGCAGAGGCTATCGGTGCGCAACCCTTCGATCCAGAAGCGACCCGTGGAGTAGATGATGCCGTAGAAAAAGAGCAGGTCGCCGGGGCGCAGCCAGCGGCGGCCGGCAGGCGCGCCGTGGCCGAAGCGCCGGTCGGCAAGCAGCAACAGACCGACGCCGGCAAAGTTCCATAACGACTCGTAGAGAAACGTGGCGTGGAACAGGGTGTCGATGGGATACCGTTGCAGATCGGTGTACGGCGGCACGCGGTGCTCCGGGTCAATACGCACGCCGATGGGCAGGCTGGTGGGGCGCCCGTAGGCCTCCTGGTTGAAGAAGTTTCCCCAGCGGCCAATCGCCTGGCCCAGCATAAAGCCAGGCACACCCACATCGATCCATTCCCAGAAGGGCAGACGTTTCCAGCGCGTGTAGATGACCACCGAGAGCAGGGCGCCGATAATCGCGCCGTGGATGGCCAGGCCGCCCGTGGTGAGGTTGATCACGCTCCAGGGATTGCCGGCGAAGCGCTCCCACTCAAAGATTACGTAGTACGCCCGGGCGCCGGCAATACCCAGGAGCAGGCCGAGCATCAACTGGTTCCAGACGTGATCGGGGTCGTAGCCCCGCGCCATGGCGCGGCGGGTGGAGAGGTAGGCGGCGATCAGCGCGCCGCTCATGATGATCACCCCGTACCAGCGCACAGAGATGGTCAGTCCAAAAATGGTAATGACGAAGAGATAGGGATCGTCGGGGGGATAGAGTGCCATAGACCTGGTGTACTCACTGGACGGCGGATCGTAGCGTATCTGCTGCTCCACTCCTACTCATCTTACAACGCAACGGCATAACGCACCGCATTACGGAAGAGAATCAGGCCATCGCCCTCGGCGCGGCGAGGCTCGCGCGACCAGCGGGGGTGCTGGTGGGGCAGCACGGCGTTCTCGGGATGGGGCATCAACCCCAGCACATTGCCCTGAGGGTTGCAGATCCCGGCAATGGCATCGAGCGAGCCGTTCGGATTGGCGGGGTAGCTCGCGGGAGCGTCATTGTCGCCAACGTAGCGCAGGGCCACGAGTCCCTGGGCGCGTAGCGTTTCGAGGGTGGCGGGATCATCCACAACAAAGCGGCCCTCACCGTGGGCGACGGGTGTTTCGATAGGGCGTTCAATCCCCTCAAGGAAGCGGCAGCGACTCCCCGCGACCGGCGCGAGGTGCACCCAGCGACACTCGAAACGCGCCGACTCGTTCTCGGTCAGGGTTACCCGCGGCGCGGAGGCTGGTTCGCTGGATGCCGGGGGTAGACCGGGTAAAACGCCGGCCTTGACCAGCACCTGAAAGCCGTTACAGATCCCGATCACCGGGCGGCCATCGGCGATGAAGCGTTGCAGGGGTTCGCCAAGGCAGTGGATGAGATCCACCGCGAGGAGCTTGCCCGCCCCGAGGTGATCGCCATAGGAGAAGCCGCCCGGAATGACAAGCATGGCATAATCGGCGAGCCGGACGGCCCCGGCAGCCAGGCGGTTGATATGGATGCGTTCAGGGGCGCCGCCGGCAAGCTGGCAGGCCAGAGCGGCATCGCGATCGCGATTGATGCCCGGGGCGCGCAAGATCAACACTCTCGGTGCAGACATAGCTCTACCTGGCGGGGCTACAACCAGCGGAACTCAATCTCAACCTCGCCGATCTTGATGCGGTCCCCCTGGCGCAGAGGATGGGGAACGCGCGGGGGGATCAGTTTGCCGTTGAGCATTGTACCGTTGGTACTGCCGAGATCCGTGATGGTATAGGCATCACCGCTGCGCTGGATGGTCGCGTGGTGGCGCGAAGCGATGCCGCGGTCGTGTTCGGCGAGATCCAGTTCGGGATAGTGCCGCTGGCGGGGGTCGCGCCGTCCGATGCGCAGGGGCAGCCTATCAATGCGCTGTTCCCAGGTGCGATAGGGCGACCGGATGCGCAGCCAGGCGATGGGCAGGCCGGCGACGGGCGCGCCGCAGGAGGCGCAGAAACGGGCCTCCTTCTTATTGAGGCGACCACAGCGAGGGCAGGGTCGCATCGCCGGCGGAGCAGGCTGCGCCACCGGGGCAGGCGCTGGCGCCTGGGCGGGCTGCGCCACCGGAGCAGGCTGCGCCACCGGGGCAGGCGCTGGCGCCTGGGCGGGCTGCGCCACCGGGGCAGGCTGCGCCACCGGGGCAGGCGCTGGCGCCTGGGCGGGCTGCGCCACCGGGGCAGGCTGCGCCACCGGGGCAGGCGCTGGCACTGGCGCGGGCTGCGCCACCGGGGCGGGCGCGGGTCTGACGGAGGGGGGCGGGGCGGCGACGGTCGGGTCAACATAGGGCCGGTCGAGGCAGGCGTGCAGGGCCTGTTCCATCTCGGCCATCGAGGCGAAGCGTCGCTCGCGGTTCAGATCCATGGCGCGAATAATCACCTGCTCGGTGCGCGCGTCCACCGAAGGGTTCAGCCGGCTGATCGAGCCGGGCTGGGGGGTCTGCAGCGGGACAGGGGGCAGGTTGGTGAGCAGGTGGAGCAGGGTGGCCCCCAGGGCGTAAATATCGCTGCGGGCATCGGTCTGGTCCTTGCCGTACTGTTCGGGGGGCGCGTAGCCGGCGGAGCCCATGGCGACGGTATCCTTGCTCTTCCCCGGCTTATGGGTGCGGGCGACGCCGAAGTCAATCAGCTTGAGGACCCCTTCGGGGGTCAGCATGATATTGGACGGTTTGAGGTCACGATAGACAATCGGCGGCTGGCGGGTATGCAGGTACTGCAGCACCCGGCAGAGCTGAATGCCATAGGCGACCACCTGCTGTTCGAGGAGCGGGGCATTGGCCTCGTGGAGACGAGCTTCGAGCGTCTGCCCGGGGACGAACTCCATCACCAGGGTGGGGCGGCCCTCGTACTCAAACAGGTCGGCAACCACGGGAAGGTTGGGGAAGGAAAGTGAACGGAGCAATTCAGCTTCCTGGAGGAAGAGCTTGCGGTTCTCAGCTCGTTCCTCGGGGTCAAGATCGCCCTGGGGCCTCATCTCCTTGAGGGCCCAGACGGTATTGTCGGACATACGGCGCACGCGGTAGACGGCGCCCATCCCGCCGCGCCCGATCAAGTTCAGCACGACATAGCTATCCGCGGCGCCGCGAACGATGGTATTGGGTGGGAGGAGGTCGAGCGTTATCACGTTCCGGTTCAGGTCATCCATAACGACGCGCCGCGCAGCCTGCGCACCCCAGATTATACCACGGGCGAGCGAAAAGGTTCGGCCGCAGGGAGAGAAGGCAGGGCGGACGCAACGTTGTTCTGCCCCTCACGCTCGACGGGTAGACCGGCGGGCTACAGCAACAAAGCCAGCCTGCGCCAGCTCCACCAGGCCGCTCCAGCGGCCTTCGCAATCGCTAGCCGGGCCGTTTACGGCCCCGGCGCAGGGGGTGGCCGGACGTTGCATCCACCCTGTTACACACCCCATCAGATTTGCACACCCCGCATCATTGTGCTATAATTCGCTGCAAATCGGGCGATTAGCTCAGTTGGCTAGAGCGCTTCCTTCACACGGAAGAGGTCAGTGGTTCGAGTCCACTATCGCCCACCATAGTGAGAGGTTCAGGCAGCCGTAAGGCTGCCTTTGTGTTGTTGCGCCGGTGGGGCGTTGCAACGGGCACGCGCCATGCAGGAGAGGTGCAATAGGGCGGGTGACGACGCTGGCGATGCAGGCGCAGATCACCAGGCAATCCATCGACGGTGAGGCGCCCTTGAACGCGCTTGATCTCTACAAGCAGCGGGCGATTGCGGGCTTGCGTCGCCAGCAGCACCTGATCGAGGAAATCCAGGGCGCAGGCGCCTCCTGGAGTACACTCATGGCCCGGCTGCTGGAGCAGCTTCCCGAACACCTCGATGGCCGCTCGAACATCGCCTGCCATCTGGTGCGCGACGCCCTGAACAAGATTTTCGGGCCGTAAGACGAGGCCTGGCACAGCTTCACGCACGAGCAGAGCGGGAAGTTCTGGGTCAAGACAGGTCCGCGTCCGTGAGCGAGACGACGACGCGACAATGCGAGGGCGCGACCGGGTGACCGAGGGGGCCGTGCCGCTCCGTCGGGCCCTACAGGCCCGACACGCCCTTCACCGATGGCGCATGCGCAGCATATCCTCACGAGCTCGGATCACCGCGGCAGTGAGCGGCGTGGCCAGCATCGCCCCGAGCACGCCGAACACCATGCCGCCCAGAATAGTCGCAATGAACGTCACCAATGGATGGAGTTGAAGCTGATTACTGGCCAGACGATTTTGAATGATTGTCTGGATAATGTTCTGCATCAGCAGCACGATCACCAGTACCACGACCGCCGCGCCGACCCCGCCAGCGCCCAGTGCAACCAGGAAGGCGAAAATACCCGACACAATCGCCCCGAGGTAGGGCACATACGATGTTACCATCGTCACCAGGCCAATGGTGAGGGCGAGGGGCAAACCGAGGATCGCCATCGTGCCGCCGATCGTCACCGAAACGACAATGCTTGAGAGGGTCAGCGCATAGTAGTAGCGCCGCACGGCCTGCGTCGTATTGTTGATCACCCGTTCGCCGACATCTGGCTCCAGGCCAATATTGCCCGCCAGCCAGCCGACCACCCCGTGCCAGTCGCTCAACAAGTAGAAGAGCACAAACGCACCGAGGAACGCACCAAAAAACAGCGCGATAGCACCTGAAAAGCTCGCACTGAAGAATGATCCGATGCCCGCCATAACCTGAGGGATTGTGTTGAGCGTATTGGTCAGCATCACGTCGAACACGCCGCTCGGCAGGTTTAGCTGCGCCGACCACTGCTCGACCGCAGCAATCCCCGAATAGATCAGCCGGGCAATCTGGTCGCTCTGACCGACGACCCCATGCACCGTCAGCCAGAGCGCGCCGATCAGTACTGCGAAGAGCAGCAGCATCACGCCGAGCGAACCAAACTGGCGCGGGATCCGCCGTTCTGCCAGCCAATCGACGATCGGATAGAAGAGCATAGCAATCACCGTGGCGATTACCAATGGTACAACCAGGCCAGCGATCGTACTCAGCACGAACAGCGCAACGATCGTACAGGCGGCGATGCCCAGGTACAGCCAGGCGCGCACCCCGGCAATCAGCAAGCCCGGACTGACCCGATCCAACGGCGAGCGACGCGGCTCAATGTTCATGCCTGGCTCCTCCAGATGATCGCGAATAGGCAGCCTGTGCGGAACCTCCTGCCGCACAGCGGCGCTACTGAAAGGATACAACGTCTTCACCCTGGCCATGTGCGAGGCATGCGAGGGCTCGGTCCAGCATCGTTACACCGGCCGCCGACGTCTTCTTCGGCAGGTGGTCGCGGCCTGGCTATCCTGGTTGCACGCCCCTGCCTCGACAGAGTGGACAGCGGGCTAAACCGGATAAAAAACGCGGAACCTCGACAGGCGCCAGCAAAACCACGCTCGCACTTGTGGACGGCGGGCTAAACCGGATAAAAAACGCGGAACCTCGTGCTTGAGATTCCGCGTTCCAATCTGGTGGAGCGAAGGGGACTCGAACCCCTGACCTCCTGCTTGCAAAGCAGGCGCTCTCCCAACTAAGCTATCGCCCCGGGCATCAGACTAATTGTTGGCGCCAGGCATTTCACGTAATGCTTTCTCCACGGTTGCTCACAACCAGTTTGTGGAGGTGTAGAGGCGTGGAGGTGAGGGCCAGACCATCAAGCTCTTCTGCGACGTGCCCAGGGTCGTACAAGATCAATGGTTAGCTGGCGCCCCTGACCAGAGAAAAGGCAAAAGGTAAAAGTGTGCATCACCTTTCACCTTTTGCCTGTTGCTTTACCGTACCCTGGTGGGCGTAGGTGGACTCGAACCACCGACCTCGATCTTATCAGGATCGCGCTCTAACCGGCTGAGCTATACGCCCCTGTACCACTGCCGAGTATAGCACACGGCAGGGGGGGTGTCAAATGCTTACTCTGCGGCCAGTTCAGCCTGCAGGGCGTTAATGGCGATGCGCACCTGGCGCGCCCGCTCTTCAAGGGTGGCGACCATGGCCCGCGCGGCGGAGAGACGTGCGGCGCGTGCCCCGGCGACGGCACCCGCCGGCACCTGTTCGGTCTCAAGTCGCTGGACCGATTGCCGGGCCAGTTCGATGCTTGGCGCGAGTGAGGCGAGCCGCTGGTTGAGTTGTGCGACCCGGCTGTGGATGAAGCTGTCGGTCATAGGACGGTGTCTTTCCCCTCCATTGCGCGGCCCCATCATCGAGTGATGACGGGGCCATATCAGGCTACTGTGCAATGAGTAATGGCGCTGGTGCGATTTTTGATTGCCGGTTGAAGCCTTCTCTGGATGCCGCCAGCGTCGTGCTGCTTCTTCAACCGGTTAACCCGGCCTCTGCTGTTCATAGTATACCACAAGCATCCGTCTTTTGCACAGGTAACGAACAGGAAAATGGTGCGAAAGGTGTTCAGGTAGGGAGGGATGGGGACACGATCTGCGACGTGCGGAGGCAGGGCCAGGTCAACAGTTGGCCTTCGGCAGGTGAGGCCGAAGCATTGGCTGTGCCAATGCTTCGGCCCTGCTCGATGTTATGCGTTCACATCGACCACGATGCGCCCGCGCACCTGGCCCCGGGTAATGGTTTCGCTGTACTCGGGCACGGCCGCCATGGGGATGACCTCGGTCAGACGGTCAATCAGCTCGCCGGGGAGGTCGCGGGAGATACGCGCCCAGGCTTCGCGGCGCTGCTCGGGGGGCACCATCACCGACTCGACGCCGATGAGTTGCACGCCCCGCAGGATGAAGGGGAAGACCGAGGTGGTAAACTCGGCCCCGCCAGCATTGCCGCAGGCCGCCACGACGCCGTAGTAGGCCACCGAGCGGAAGATGCCGCCCAGTACCGCGCCGCCCACCGTGTCCACCGCCCCGGCCCAGCGTTCGGTCTCCAACGGCCGGCCCGGCGCAGTCAGCACGGCGCGGTCAATTACCGAGGCGGCCCCCAGGCTCTTGAGATACTCCTCTTCGTGGAGCCGCCCGGTGGCGGCTACCACCTGGTAGCCGGCGCGGGCCAGCAGGGCCACGGCGACGCTGCCCACGCCCCCCGCGGCGCCCGTTACCAGCACCTCGCGCCCGCCGGGCTTCACCCCGTGACGCTCCAGGGCCTGCATGCACAGCATAGCCGTGAACCCCGCCGTGCCAATGGCCATGGCCTGGCGCAGGCTCATCCCCTCCGGCAGCGGCACCAGCCAGTCGGCCTTGACGCGGTTGAGCTGGCTGTAGCCGCCCCAGTGCCGCTCGCCGACTCCCCAGCCGGTCAGCACCACCTGGTCGCCGGGCTTGAATTGCGGCGAGGCCGACTCAACCACCGTGCCGGCGAAGTCAATGCCTGGCGCCATGGGCGTTGAGCGCAGGATTTTGCCCTTCCCGGTAACCGCCAACCCGTCCTTGAAGTTCAGCGTTGAGTACGCGACCCGCACCAGCACCTCGCCGGGAGGAAGATCGCTCACCGGCACGTCACGCACCTCGACGCGGCGCGACCCGCCGCTCTCGTCCACCACCAGGGCGCGAAAGGTCTCGTCGCTCATTGTTGTTGTCCTCCTTGACGCGTGGCTGGATTATAATAGAGCCGTGTCGCTTTGCCAACTTCGCCAGACTGGGATGGAGCAAGCCCATGATACGAGGAATCGACCACGTCGTGATCCTGGTGACGGACCTCGCGCAGGCGGTGCGGGACTACGAGGCCCTGGGCTTCCGGGTGGCGCCGGGTGGCGCCCATAGCGATGGAGCGACCCACAACGCGCTGATTGGCTTTGCCGACGGCACCTATCTGGAGTTGCTGGCCTTCGCCCAGGAGGCCCCCGAGCACCGCTGGTGGCGCCACGTCGCCGCGGGTGAGGGCCTGATCGAGTTCGCCCTGCTGGCCGGCGAGATCGAGGCCGCCGTGGCCGCGGCGGCGGCGCGCGGGCTGCACCTCGATGGCCCCTTTCACGGCGGGCGCGAGCGGCCCGACGGCGCGCGCCTCCAGTGGCAGAGCGCCTTCCCTGTCGCGCCGGAGTTGCCGTTCCTCTGCAGCGATGTGACACCCCGTGACCTGCGCGTGCCCCACGGCGAGATCTGCCACCATCCCAATGGGATCACAGGCATCGGTCGCATAAGCGTGGCTGTGACCGATATCGAGAGCAGCGCCGCCCTCTACGCCGAGTTGCTCGGCCACGGGCCGATGATGGAGCCGGGGCGCCGTGTTTTCAAGCTGGGACCGCATCACGTCATCCTCCAGGCCCCCGGCGCCGATCTGCCCGACAACGGGCTGATCGAGGCGCGGCTGGCCGCCCGCGGCCCCGGCATTGCCAGTGTGGTGCTGCGCCGCGACCATATGGCGGGCGAGCCGCAACCGCTCGATCCGGCGCTCACCCACGGCGCGACCATTGCCGTCGCGTAGGGGCGCACCGCCCGTTCTGGACCGTGGAGCTGTGGAGGTGGATTTTTAAGTTTATGATAAAAGATCTGAAAACACCTCCACACTTCTTGCCCGACCAGACACGCCTATGATCCCCAACCACGACGCGCTGCTTGACCTGCTGCTGGCCCTTCAGGCACGGATCCGCGACGCGGTGGTCGCGGCGTGCGAGGGCCAGGCCATCGCCGATCTATCGGGTGTGGCCGAGGATGAGGCCCGGGGCGATACGATCTACGCCGTTGATCGCGTGGGCGAGGCAACCCTGCTGGCCTTTTTCGCCGAACACGTGGCCCCGCGCTGGCCGCTGGTGTTGATCGCCGAGGGTCTGCCGGGCGGACAGGTTACCCTGCCGGAGGGTCTGCCCGAAACCGAGGCGCTGATCCGGGTGATCGTTGACCCGATTGACGGCACCCGCGGCCTGATGTACCAGAAACGCTCCGCGTGGTCTCTGGCTGGCGCGGCGCCCAACCTGGGGCCGGCGACGCGCCTGAGCGACATCGAAATCGCCGCACAAACCGAGATCCCCCTGGTGAAGCAGCACCTCTGCGACGTGCTCTGGGCGGTGAGGGGCGAGCCAGTTCGCGCCGAGCGGGTCAACCGGCTCAGCGGGGAGCGGCGCCCCCTGCACCCGCGGCCCTCCGTGGCGCCGAGCATTGCCCATGGCTTTGCCACCATCAGCCGCTTCTTCCCCGGCGCGCGCGATGAACTGGCCGCGATTGACGAGGCGGTGATCCGGGCGACCCTCGGCCCACCGCGGCCCGGCAAGGCCCACTGCTTCGAGGATCAGTACATCTGCACCGGCGGGCAGCTCTACGAACTGATCGCCGGCCACGACCGCTTCGTGGCCGACCTGCGCCCGCTGCTGGAGCGCCACCTGGCGGCCCGTGGCGAGAGCCTGGGGATCTGCTGCCACCCCTACGACATCTGCACCGCCCTGATCGCGCGCCAGGCGGGCGTGCTGCTCACCGACGAGCGCGGAGGCGAACTCGACCCGCCCCTGCTTGTTGACGCCGACGTGGGCTGGATCGGCTACGCCAATCCCGCCATTCGTGCCCAGGTCGAGCCGGCGCTGCTGGGGGAGTTGCGCCGCCGTGGGTTGATTGACTGAGGGGCAATGCCCACCGCATTTGAGCACTTCATCAACGCCGCGCGCGGGCTGCGTGGCGACTTCTTCGACCTGCACCGGCCCATCATCGCCGCTCGCGCCCCCGGCTGGGCGGACCTGCTCGGTGGCGCGGCGGCCCCCGCCGGGGCACTGGCCCTCGGCTGGCCCCTGGGAGTAATTGCCTGCGTTGCCGTGCAGCCCGACCCCGCGCCGCACATCGTGATTCGCGACGAGACTGGAGAGACTACCACCCTGCCCCTGGCCGACCTGGTGGACGACGAGAGCGCCCCGCGGCCCTACGCCCAGGTGAGCGCGCTGCTCGCCGCGCGCCCGCTGTACCAGCGGCTCATCGGCGCGGCATGGCTGGCGCTGATGCGGGAGGAGTTTGTGCGCTTCCCGGAGGGCGCGCGGCTGCTGGTGCGCCCCCACGTTGGCCCCGGCGCGACCATCAGCCTGCTGGCGGCGACGGCCCGGGCCCTGGTAGCGCTGGCCGGCGCGCGCCTGGCCCCGCGCGAACTGGGGCTGACCTGCCAGACCGCCCTTGAGCGGGTGGTCCAGCCGGGCCATCCACACGGCGCCCTGGGGGCGCTGGTCAGCGTGTGCGCCCCGGCCAGTTCCCTGCTGCTGCTGCACCCGCAGCCGGCGTGGATCTGGGGGTATCTGCACCTGCCGCCGGGGACGGCGATCTGGGCCATCCGGGTGAGCGAGGGGCCGGGGCCGGGCGCGCCGGCCTTCACCCGCGTCGCTACGGCCATGGCCTATCGCCTGGCCGCCGAGGCCGAGGAACTGCCCCCCGCTGATGCTGACGCCCGCTGGCAGGGTTATCTGGCTAACCTCGACCCTGACCGCTTCGAGCGCCACCTGCGCGACCTGCTGCCCGCCAGCCTGCGCGGACGGACCTTTCGCGCCCGCTACGGTCCGCTCCCCGGCCTGGCGCTCGACTCCGCGCAAAGCTACCCGGTGCGGGCCAGTGCAGCCCTGGCGGTGGACGAGCACCTGCGCGGGCGGCTGACGCTGGCGCTGCTGCGCGCTGCGGCGAGCAAGGACCAGCGCGACGATGACCTGATGCTGGTGGGCGAACTGATGCTGCGCTCGCACTGGGCGCAGCGCGCGGCGGGTCACGGCGACGCGCATGCCGACCAGATCGTCAGCCGCGTATACGGAACGGGCCTGGCGCGGGGGCTGTACGGCGCGAGGGCCGCCGCGGCGGAGAGCGGCGCGACCGTGGTGGCGCTGGGGCGCGCCGAGGCCGAAGGCGCGCTGCGGAGCATCGCCGAGCGGTACGCTGCCGAGGTCAACCTGCCGGTGACGCTCTACGGGGGGAGCGTATCGGGATGCGCCGTGGCGGGAGAGCGGCGGATTACGTGAGCGGCGTCTCGCCGCAGCGCAGGCGCGCCTCAAGCTCATCAATCGCGCCCGGCAGATCGCGGACCCCTTCGATTACCAGGTGCGCGCCGGCGGCCAGGAGTTGCCCGCCAATGCGCGCGCGGGCCTCGGCGCGCTCCTGCGGGGTCAGGGCGGCCACCTCCGCGGCGGTCAACCCCAACGGGCTACCGGTCAGGGTCACGCCCACCGTCCACATCCCGGCGTTCAGCCCCTCTTCCATATCCACCGGCGTATCGCCAACCTTGACCAGGGCGGCCATGGGGTAGACACCCAGGCGCATGGCGTTCAGGAAACACATCCAGGGAGCGGGGCGCCCGGCGGGGACCTCATCGGAGCAGACCAGGCAATCGGGGGCGTAGCCCCGCGCCGCGGCGGCGGGGGCAAGCACGTCCATCATCGCTCGCAGGTAGCCGGTGGTTGAACCGATCTTGAGGCCGCGCCGGCGCAGTTCCGCCACGGTCTCGAGCAGGCCGGGGATGGGCTCGGCGTGGTCGGCCAGAACCGCCAGTTGCAAGGGCACAAAGCGGGCGAACAGGTCCTCGATGTCGCCCGCAGTTGGCGGCGCACCGTGGACGGCCTCCCAGGCCGCGGCGACCGCCGGCCGGGCCAGGATGGCCCGCAGGTGCTCCTTCTTCATCAGGCCCATGCCGACGCGGGCATCCTCACTGGTTATCGGCACGCCCCGGTCGGCGAACAGGCGCAGGAAGACAGCGGTCGGGGCAAACGAGCCGTGGTCCACGACAGTTCCCGCCCAGTCGAGGATGACGGCCCGAAGGGGGCCGCGGTAGGGGCGTTGGGAGACAGTGGTCATAACCGGCTCCTGTGAGCTATCGCCGCATTATGCGCGATGAATGCGGGGAAACCAGATCTCCCCGCCCCTCTCATCCGAAACAACCTCAGTTTCTCCTCCGTCCCGACCCGTTGAGCCTGTGCGCACCCAGCCCATCCAGCGCTTCAGCGATGCCGCTCTGGAGCGTGCTGCGGGTAATGATCCCGCTCAGATCGACCCCCAGGGTCACCAGCGTCTGGGCCACCTCCGGGCGGATACCGGTGAGGATCACCTGCGCACCGAGCAATTTGACCGCCTGCGCGGCCTGGACCAGGGCGTTCGCCACCTGGGTGTCAATCACCGGCACCCCGGTAATGTCAATGATTGCCGTACTGGCGCGCTGCTCGGCAACCCCGGAGAGGAGCGTTTCCATCACCAGTTGCGCGCGGTTGCTGTCAACGCTTCCAATGAGAGGCATGACAACAACCCCTTCGGCAATCGGGATGAGGGGCGTCGAAAGCTCGCGCAGCACGGCCTGCTGAGCCCGAATGACCTGCTCTTGCAACTCCTGGCGTTCCCGCTCGCGCCGCTGCTCCTCGGTGAGATCGCGCACAAAGCTGATAATCACATTCGATCCATTCGGTCCATCGAGCCGGTAGGTCACGGTGCCCACGGGGATGACACTGCCATCACTCCGCCTGTAGCGAGTCGTCAGGCGTACCACGCCCTGCTCGATGAGTTGCTGAAAATGGGTCTGTACGATCTCTGGCTCTTCGGCAACCAGGTCGGGACCAAAGGCGCCGATCAGGTCGTTCGTGCCGCTCAGGGCATGCATCGCTGGATTAGCATAGGTATAGTACCCCTGCATGTCGGCGATCACGATCCCATCAGGCGCTCGTTCCACCAGGTTCTTAAACATGTGCAATTCGGCTTCAAGCTGCTGTTCTTCGCTTATGTCACGAATAATTGATGCATACGCGTATGGGTTGCCTTCGGCATCCCGCAGCAGCAGGGCGGTAATCTGCGCCGGGAAACGGTGCCCGTGCCGGTCCTGCTGTTCCAGCGTACCGCGCCAGAAGTTCCGGACAAGGATCTCCTGACTGATCGCATCGAGGCGAGCCAGTGATTCGGGCGGGTAGAAAACGCGCCAATCAATGCCGATGGTCTCATCGCCATAGCCGAACAGTGTACGATAGGCAGGATTAGCATACGTTATTCGCCCATCGATCCCGGAAATGCCAATGGCGTCCGGAGCATTTTCAAACAGGGCTTCAAGAATGCGAAGTAGCTGATGCTGCCGGGCAAATGTAGCATCAAAGGATAGGCCTTCCTGTGACGCTTGCGTCGAGCCGGGAGAGCCAGAATGTTTGGGATCCGTGGCGGTCATCTTTGACACCCTCTTTTGTTTGGTAGTTTTGACAGGACCTGATATCCGGTTTTCGGGGTCTCCCCGCTGTAGTCGGATAGACCTATAGTATATAGCAAAGCAACGCTGGTCGCATTACCAGCATCGAAAGCCCCGGCTATCCCAGCCCGGGGCAGCATGACACGCATTGCAGGGTGCGCAGCGCGACTCAGCGCGTCTTCCACATCTGGGCACGTCGGGCAATGCCGCGCGTCGCCAGGTCATAGAGCAGGCGCACACCCACGCTGGTGAGGATTACCAGCACCGACATGGCCGCGGCGGCGGCGGTATCGCCAGCATCGTCCATGTTGACGATGGCGACTGAAGCCAGTTTCAGGGACGGAGAGTAAAGAAACACGACTGCGGAGACCGTCACCATGGCGTTGACGAAATAGTACATCGCCATTTCCAGCAGGGCCGGCAGGCTGAGTGGCACGGTGACCTTCCAGAAGGTGCGGTAGAAGGGCGCCGCCAGTGAGGCCGACACCGCCTCGAATTCGGGATCGAGCTGCTTGAGAGCGGTGACGGCGGTCATGAAGCTGACGGTGTAGAAGTGGACGATGTTGGAGAGCACCAGGATGGCCATGGTGCCGTACATAAAAGCGAAGGGGTTGGGGAGGGTCAGGCCGCCGATGCGCCATTCCAGGGGGTTGAAGAAGAAAATGTAGGCCAGGCCGATCACCATCCCCGGCAGCGCCACCGGAAGCATCGAGAAAAAGTATGCTGCCGAGCGCATCATTTTGAATGGCTTCATTTTCTCGATCAGATAGGCGCCGGCGAAGGTGATCGCCGTGCCCGCCACGGCGGTGTACAGCGACATCCGCACACTGTTCCAGAACGCGCCGTAGCCCCCGCCCCCCACGCGCGAAAAGTCGAAGTGTTTGAGGCTCAGGGTAAGATTGTACGGCCACAACTCCGCCAGCGCCGCCAGAAAGACCGTGGCGATCACCGTGAAGACGGCCAGGGTCAGCAGCAGACAATAAACGAATGCTGCGCGGTCCATCCAGGGACGCGGGCGGGGCTGGAACGGCGCCGAGCGCGCCGACAGCGCGGCCGCCTGCCGGCGCTGGACGATGCGATCGGCCAGAAAGGCGATCGCGGTGGGAACGAGCAGGAGCATGCTGATCGTCGCGCCCATCTCAAAGTTTTGCTGGCCGATGACCTGTTTGTAAATGTCCGTCGCCAGCACATTGTAGTTGCCCCCGACCACCTTGGGGACGCCGAAATCGGTCAGTACCAGAGTGAAGCTGACAAAGACGGCGCTGACCAGGCCGAAGCGCATGCTCGGCAGGGTCACGGTGAGGAAGGTGCGCAGCGGCGACGCGCTGAGCGACTCGCTGGCCTCATAGAGACGCGCGTCGGCCAGGCTTGCCGCAACCAGCAGGATCATTACGGCCTGGGGGAAGACGTAGAGCAGTTCGCCCAGCACGATCCCGGTAAAGCCGTAGAGTTGAATGTCCCAGCCAGGGATAAGGCCGCCGAAGCCGGTAGTGATCAGCCCCTTGCGCCCGAACAGGTAGACCAGGCCGATGCCGTGGGCCAGGGGCGGCACGTAGAGCGGCAGCATGGCCGCCAGCAGGAAGGCGCGTTTCCCCGGCATGCATGTGCGTGTCAGGGCATAGGCGTACCCGAAGGCCAGGGTCACCGCCAGGAACATTGTGGTCAGCGACACGCTCAGGCTGTTGGTGAAAGAGATCGCCAGCGCCGGGGTGCCGAAATAGCGCCGATAGTTGGCCAGGCCGACCCAGTTGCCTTCCTGGTCCGAAAAGCTGCGCTGCACCAGCGGCACGAGCGGCAGCACGACCCCGACGAGCAGCCAGGCCAGCACCAGCAGGATCAGGATGCGTTTGAGATGCTCCTCTTTCATTGTCGTTGTAGGCGGCTGCGCCCGCCCGGGACACCTCTCTTGCTCCCTGGTGGGGGCGCGGGGAAACCGGGTTTCCCCGCGCC
>CAKZSI010000059.1 GCA_937918935.1 uncultured Chloroflexales bacterium
CTCCCCCAGCACCCGGGCGATCTGATCCGGCGGGGCGACCTGCACCGGCACCGGGTCGTCCAGGTCCACGATGTCGCGGGTCCAGTCGAGGTACACCGCGCCGGGGATGTGGCCGGCGGCGTAATCGGCGTGGCGGGCGAAGTAGTGCGGTTTCGGCTCGGTGGGCGGCAGCACCAGGCCGCGCATGTCCACAATGCGCAGGCGCGGGTGGTTGAGGTGTTCGGCCAGCCACGCGGTGCTGACCAGGGGGCCTTCGGGCAGGGTGATCATCACGACTCCTTCGTTACATTCGATAGAGCGCGGCGAGGCGGCGCCTCCCCGCGGCGCCTCCTGTTCCGCCCGCGTTGGAGGAGGCTGGAGAAACCAGGTTTCCCCACGCCCCTACCCGACCGTGCGCTCCAGGCGCGCCTGCATGCGCCGCACGCGCTCGGCCAGTTCCTCGGAACTGACCCGTTCGCGCAGGCGTTCGACCAGCAGGGGAAAGGCAAAAGGCGTCGGGCGGGGCGTGGACACGATGGTGACGCGCCCGGCGGCGATGCGGTCAAGGGTCGCCCGCAGGCGCTGGTGTTCGAGTTGCCGCTCCAGCACTTCGCGGCGGGCCTGGTGCAGCAGCATGTTCTGGGGATCGTACTGCTGAAACACGTCGTAGAACAGGTTGCTGCTGGCCTGCAGGCTCCGGGCGCTGCGCCGCTCGCCGGGCGGCCCTACCACCACCAGACCGGCTACGCGGGCAATCTCGCGGAATTGCCGGCGGGCCAGTTCGGCGGCGTTGAGCGCCGCCAGCAGGTCCTCGGACAGACCGCCGGCGGAAAGCGCCTCGCGCAGGGCGGCCTCGTCCTCCAGGGGCGGCGGCTCGGCGGCGAGGAGTTCAAAGCCGTGGTCGTTGGCGGCCACGCTGAAGGTGATGGGCCGCCGCCGGGCGAGCCGGTAGGCCAGCAGCGCCGCCAGACCCTCGTGAACCAGGCGCCCCTCGAAGGGGTAGATGAACAGGTGGTAGCCCTCGCGGGTGCGGGTGCGCTCGACCAGCAGTTCGTCGGCGGCGGGCAGGCGCGACCAGCGGGCCTGTAACGCCAGGACCGGGCGCAGGGCCTCCAGTTCGGGGTCGTCGAACACGCCGTCGCGGGCGGCCTGGAGCCGCTCGCGCACCGCTGCGGCCAGTTCGGTCGAGAGGGGCAGGCGCCCGCCGGTCCAGCGGGGTACGGCCCCATCGGCGGCTGTGGCCCGGCGCACCCAGGCGGTCATCTCCTTCACCTGCACGAACTCCAGCACCCGCCCGGCGAAGGTGAAGCGGTCGCCCTGGCGGAGGCGGGCGATGAACGCTTCTTCGACCGTGCCGAGTTGTTCGCCGCCGAGGTAGCGCACGACCATAGCCGCGTCGGCGGTGATGGTGCCGACGGCCTGGCGGTGGCGGCGGGCGATGGCCGCGTCGGTGACGCGGTAGCGCCCCTCGGCGTCGAGGCCGACGCGGCGGTACTCGGGGTAGGCATCAAGGGCGCCGCCGCCGCGGGTCACAAAGTCGAGGCACCAGCGCCACTCCTCGTCGCTGAGGTCGCGATAGGCGGCGGTGGTGCGCACCTCGGCCAGCAGGTCGTCGGGGTGGAAGCCGCCGCCGAGGGCCACGGTGACCAGGTGCTGGGCCAGCACGTCGAGGGGCCGGGCCAGGGGCGGGCGGGCCTCGATCCGTCCGGCGGCGATGGCCCGGCGCGCGGCAGCGGCCTCGATCAACTCGAAGGCGTGGGTGGGCACGCAGGTGGCCCGGCTGGGCGCGCCGGGGCGGTGGCCACTGCGCCCGGCGCGCTGTAACAGCCTGGCGACGCCTTTCGGGCTGCCTATCTGCAACACCCGCTCCACCGGGCTGAAATCTACCCCCAGGTCGAGGCTCGAGGTGCAGACCACACAGCGCAGGCGCCCGTCGCGCAGACCATCCTCGACCCAGGAGCGCGTCTCGGGGGCCAGGGAGCCGTGGTGGAGGGCGATCAGCCCGGCCCACTCGGGTCGCGCCTCGAGGACCGCCTGGTACCACTGCTCGGTCTGGGCGCGGGTGTTGGTGAAAACCAGGCAACTCTGTACCGCCTCGATCTCGCGCACCACCTGGTCGAGCATGCGCAGGCCCAGGTGCCCGGCCCAGGGAAACCGCTCGATGGTTTCGGGGATCAGTGCGTCAATGACGACGGTTCTGGGCTGCTCGCCCTCGATCAGGCGGCCCGGCGGCCGAGGTGCGGGCGCTGGCTCGGGCCCCCGGATGACGTGGCTGCCCAGGAGCGTGGCCAGGGCAGTATCCAGGTTGCCCAGGGTGGCGGAGAGGCCCCAGGTGCGCAGGGTGGGGCGCCAGCGGCGCAGGCGGGCCAGGGCCAGTTCCACCTGCACGCCGCGTTTGGAGGCCAGCAGTTCGTGCCATTCATCAACCACCACGCAGCGCAGGCCGGCGAAGAGGGTCGCGGCATCATTGCGGGCCAGGAGCAGTGACAGGCTCTCAGGAGTGGTTACCAGCGCCTCGGGGAGTTGACGACGCTGCCGGGCGCGGGTGGCGGCGCTGGTATCGCCGGTGCGCGTCTCGACCCGCCAGGGCAGACCCAGGTCGGCCAGCGGGACCTGGAGCGTCGCGGCCGTATCGGCGGCCAGGGCGCGCAGGGGGGTGACCCAGAGCACGCGGAGGCCGGGCGGCCCGGCGTCGCCGTGCACGAGCGCCTCGGCGACAGGGCCGAACCAGGCCGCGTAGGTCTTGCCCGTGCCGGTGGCGGCGTGGATCAGCCCGCTCTCGCCAGCGAGATAGGCGGCCCAGGCCGCCCGCTGGAAGGGGAAAGGGGTCCAGCCGCGGGCGGCGAACCAGGCGTCGAGTCTCGTCAGGGTAGAATCGTCGGGCATAGGGAAGGGAGGCGAGCCTGCTGTCTGAACACTGTACGTATTATAGGCCGATTGCCGGTGGGCTGCATGTCAGGCTTGCCGCAGAGGGCGCGGAGGAGTGCAGGGGCTTGCGATTCTCTACGGTGGGTGCGTGTGCGGCGCGCGGGGGAGCGCGGGTGGAGTGATTGTAGACATGATACTGGCAGGTATCATGTCTGCAATCACTTCCACATCAGCGTACAAGGTGAGGCTATGGCAACCAGCGCATCCCGTCCACGTCGCCGTTCAACCGAAATGCTACAACTGGTTGTAATGTGCTGCGGCGCCCTCGGCATGCTGGCGGGGCTTGTCCCCCCGCTTATTAGCGGCCCCGTTGGCTTAACCCTTATCATCGGACTCGCCCTGGGAATGGGGTTGCATATGTTCATCAGCGTGCGCGCTGGCAGGACGATTGTCCGCGCACTGATCGAAGTCGTTCTCACAGGGTTGCTTGCCTTTGGCATGACCTACGGCTGTATCTGGTATTTCACGGTGTATCTCGCTGCCCAACCAGATCTCTGGCAATTTACTATCGGGGTTCCCACCCCATCGCCGGTTCGCTGAGGGCATAGCTGAGCGGCTTGTCTCTACCAGGTACAGGCGATCAGTGACGAAATACCGGCAGGGGCGACCGTCCGGTCGCCCCTGCCGGTCTGCTCCCCCTCAGGGAGAGGGAGGGTGTGAGAACGAACCAGCGCATCCCAACGCCATAAACCCCCTCGACGCCCATGCGTTCCGTTCGCCGCTAAACTCCAGCCAGGGAGTCGCTATCAGTGGCTCGATCCGCGACTGCGTGGTACAATCGTTCCGCTGGCTCCGTATGCACCACCGTCTGACTGGCCCCACCGTGTCCATGCCCGACCGTGATCGACCCTGACGGCGCCCTGCTCGACCCTGGCCACCGCCTGAGCCCCGGCGGCGCCGCGGCTATTGTCGCCTGCGTCGCGCGGTGGCCGCGTTGTGCTCGCTATCGAGCGCAGCTTCACCTCCGTGGCGCCCTGCATCCGCGAACCGGACAGGTTCGTCCTTATTTTTCAAACGACAGGAGTTCGCACCTTCGTGGCTCGCATTGCCTTTCTCGACTCATGGCTCCAGCAGGTGGCGGAAGGGAGCGGTACGGCGGCGGCGATCGGCGGACTGGGCCGGGCCCTGCGGACGCGGGGCCATCACGTGACGCGCATCGCCCCGCTAAAGCCCTGGCCAGTCTCGCTCACCGCGCGTCGCCTACTTTTCAATCTACACGTACCGGCCCTGCTCCGCGCCCTGCGCTACGACCTGATCCTCGGCTTCGATATAGACGGCTTCCTGGTGGCCGATCGCGCCCTCGCGCCCTACGTGTGCAGCATCAAGGGGGTCATTGCCGAAGAACTGCTCCACGAACGCGGCGCCGTGCGGCGGCAGCTCTGGGCACTCTCGCGCCTGGAGCGTCTCAATGCTCGCCGCGCCCCCCTGGTGCTGACGACCAGCGAGTATTGCCGGAGCCGTATCGGCTACCATTACGGTGTGCCCGCCAGCAACGTGCGCCTGGTACCCGAGGGCATCGACCTGGACTACTGGCGCTGCCTGCTCGACGCCGCCGGCGCTCCCGCCCCCGACGGGCGGGTGATCATCTGCGTGGCCCGGCAGTACCCGCGCAAGCACATCGCCGATCTGCTGCAAGCTTTCGCCCTGCTGCGCCGCCCGTTCCCCGACGCGCGGCTGGCGATCGTCGGCGATGGCCCCGAACATGCCCGCCTGCGCGCCCTGGCGTCCGAACTGCACCTCGGCGTCGCGGTCACCTTCACCGGCGCGCTCCCCGACGATGCCGCCGTGGCCGCCTGGTACCGCCGCGCCAGCATCTTCTGCCTGCCCAGCGTGCAGGAGGGTTTCGGCATCGTCTTCCTGGAAGCCATGGCCGCGGGCCTGCCCATCGTCGCCACCACCGCCGCCGCCGTGCCCGAAGTGGTCCCGGCGGGTCAGGCCGGGCTGCTCGTGCCCCCCGGCGATGTGCATGCTCTGGCTGCGGCCCTGGCCGAGTTGCTGGAACGGCCCGCCCTGCGCGCCGCTTTCGGGGCCTATGGGCGTGAGCATGTGCAGCACTACGACTGGGCGCGCGTCGCCGAACGCTTTTGCGCAACAGTGGCCGATCAACTCAGGTGAAACGCCGCCGGGCGCAGGCGGGTCGGGTAGGGCCGTGCCCTCCTGTGAGTGGAGGGGCGTCCGCCGGGAGGGAGCGGGAGGGCGCAGCCCTCCCGGGAAAATCTTTATCCCGTCGTTATGTGTCCAGGCCGTATAGAGGTCCAACGCGACATAAAATCCTTGACGCGCATCCATTGCGTTGTTATAATGCAGGCACCTGAACTATCAGGCACTCCTCATAAAGACTCCCAGAGATCCAAAGCTGTATAGTGGTCGCAAGGGGAGAGGCAGTCTCTGGCGTCGCCTCTGGCAACCGCTATACGCGGCCCACACGAAACCACCACAGCTTGCGATCGCACACCTGCACATTAGCAACACCGCCCGCTGGCCAGCGCCCGATGGTACGCCAGACACATGGCGCGCGCCGCATGGCGGTTTATCTGCCTGTTCCGCTAGCATCGCTCCCGGCCAGGCAACGTCCCGCAGCAGGAGGAAAGTGTCCATGACCACAGCTACCGGCGCCTCGCTGATGAAACTTCTCAGCGAGATCCAGGACCGCCAGCAGTTCCAGCAGCTCAACTGGCGTGGAACGTTTGCGGATTACCTGGACATGGTTGCGCGCAACCCGAAGGTGACGCGCAACGCCTTTCAGCGTATCTACGACATGATCATGTCGTATGGTACAGAGGAGTTTATTGATGCCAAGAAACGCCTGATCCGCTACAAGTTCTTCGCCGACGCCAGCTTCGATGGCGATGATGCGATCTTCGGGCTGGAGATCCCCCTGATGCGCCTGGTGAACTTCTTCAAGGGCGCGGCCAAGGGCTACGGCACCGAGAAGCGTGTGCTGCTGCTCCACGGTCCGGTCGGCTCCTCGAAGTCGACGATCGTGCGCCGGCTGAAAAAGGGGCTCGAGTACTACTCGAAGACCGAAGATGGCGCGCTCTTCACCTACGACTGGTACCTCGGCACAATCGAGAACCACGCTACCTTCGACTGGCGCCAGGTTCCCGAGTCGGAATGGGAAAAGTGCCCGATGCACGAGGAGCCCCTGCACCTGGTGCCTGCCGAGTACCGCGAGCGCTTCCTCGCTGAAATCAACGAGGGTCGCCCGCCCGAGGAGCATGTGCGCATCGAGGGCGATCTCTGCCCGGTGTGCCGTTTCCACTTCCGCGAATTGATGCGCCGCTACGACGGCGACTGGGCGAAGGTCATGCGCCACGTGCGCGTGCGCCGGCTGGTCTTTAGCGAGCAGGATCGCGTGGGCATCGGTACCTTCCAGCCCAAGGACGAGAAGAACCAGGACTCCACCGAGTTGACCGGCGATATTAACTATCGCAAGATCGCCATCTACGGCTCCGACTCCGATCCCCGCGCCTTCAACTTCGATGGTGAGTTCAACATCGCTAACCGCGGGATCATCGAGTTCGTCGAGATGCTCAAACTCGATGTGGCTTTCCTCTACGACCTGCTCGGCGCCTCCCAGGAGCACCGCATCAAGTCGAAGAAGTTCGCGCAGACCGACATTGACGAGGTGATCATCGGCCACACTAACGAGCCGGAGTACCGCCGCCTCGAGAACAACGAGTTCATGGAGGCGCTCAAGGACCGGACCGTGCGGATCGATATCCCCTACGTCACCCGCCTGCGCGATGAGGTGAAGATCTACGAGCGCGACTTCAACCGCAAGAAGGTGCGTGTCCATATCGCTCCGCACACGCTCGAAGTGGCCGCGATGTGGGCCGTGCTCACTCGCCTCGAAGATCCAAAGAAGCCCAACCTGACCCTGCTGCAGAAGCTCAAGCTCTACAACGGCAAGACGCTGCCGGGCTTTACCGAGGACAACATCAAAGAACTCCGCAAGGAGGCCGTGCGCGAGGGTATGGAGGGTATCTCGCCCCGCTATATCCAGGACAAGATCTCCAACGCTCTGGTCACCAACCAGGAAGAGGGTTACATCAACCCCTTCATGGTGATCAACGAACTCGAAAGCGGCCTCAAGAACCACGCTCTCATCAACTCCGAAGACGATCGCAAGCGCTACCGCGATCTGCTCTCGGTGGTGCGTGAGGAGTACACCGAGATTGTGAAGAACGAAGTGCAGCGGGCCATCTCCGCCGATGAGGAAGCGATCAAGCGCCTCTGCGGGAACTACATCGACAATATCAAGGCCTACACCCAGCGCGAGAAGGTGCGCAATCGCTACACCGGGCAGTACGAAGAACCCGATGAGCGTCTGATGCGCAGTATCGAGGAGAAGATCGATATCCCCGAGAGCCGCAAGGACGACTTCCGACGCGAGATTATGAACTACATCGGCGCGCTGGCCATCGAGGGCAAGACCTTCGACTACCGCACCAATGAGCGTCTGCACAAGGCGCTGGAACTGAAGCTCTTCGAGGATCAGAAGGACAGCATCAAGCTGACCTCGCTGGTCTCGCGCGTGATCGACAAGGATACGCAGGAGAAGATCGACGTGGTCAAGGCCCGTCTGATCCGCGACTTCGGCTACAATGAGCAGAGCGCGACCGACGTGCTGAACTACGTCGCCTCGATCTTCGCCCGTGGGGATACCAGGAGTAACTACTAGGAGGGGTGAGGGCTGGCGTAAGGCGTGCGGCTCGAGCGCATTCCGGTCAGAGCGAGGCTGCTCGTCTGCCAGATGCCTTACGCCGCGCGCCTCGCTGCTCCCACCGTGCGCCGTATGCCTATGTCCATGAAACGCGTTGACCGCGACCTGGGGCGCTTTCGCCAGATCGTTCGCGGGAAGATTAAAAAAGACCTGCGCAAGTACATGTCGCAAGGGGAGATGATCGGGCGCCAGGGGAAACGCTTCGTCAGCATCCCCGTGCCCCAGATTGATATCCCCCAGTTTCGCTATGGCGCCCGCCAGGGCGGCGGGGTTGGTCAGGGCGACGGCGATGTCGGCGACCCGATCGCTCAGGGCGATGGCCAGTCCGGGCAGGGGCAGGCCGGCTCCGAGCCGGGCCAGCACGTCCTCGAAGTGGATGTCTCGCTGGAAGAACTGGCCGCCATTCTCGGTGAGGAACTGCAACTGCCCAATATTCAACCCAGGGGTAAAAAGAACATCGTCAGCGAGAAGGATAAGTACAGCGGCATTCGCCGCACTGGCCCCAACTCGCTGCGCCACTTCAAGCGCACCTACCGCGAGGCCCTGCGCCGCCAGATCGCCGCGGGCGACTACGACGAAGGCGACCCCGTCGTCGTGCCTATTCGCGACGATATGCGCTACCGCTCCTGGAAGGAGACCATGCTCCCCGAGAGCAACGCGGTGATCATCTACATGATGGACGTCTCCGGCTCGATGGGCACCGAGCAAAAGGAACTGGTCCGTATCACTGCCTTCTGGATCGAAACCTGGCTTCGATCGCAGTACAAAGAGATCGATATTCGCTACATCGTCCACGATGCGGCGGCCAAGGAGGTGGATCAGGAGACCTTCTACCATATCCGCGAGGGCGGCGGTACGAAGATCTCTTCGGCCTACAAGCTCTGCAACCGGCTGATCGATGAACGTTACCCTGCCGATGAGTGGAACATCTACCCCTTCCACTTCTCCGATGGCGACAACTGGGGCGGCGGGGATACCCGCGAATGCATTGAGTTGCTCAAGAAAGAGTTGCTGCCCAAGGTCAACCTGTTCTGCTACGGTCAGGTACGCTCCCTCTATGGCTCGGGCCGCTTTGCCCACGATCTGGAAGAGTACCTGGGCGGCGATGAACGCATCGTGATCTCTGAGATCGCCGAGCGTGACGATATCTACGATACGATCAGGGATTTCCTCGGTAAAGGCAGGTGAGTGGTGCTCAGTGCTCTGGTGAGGTCACTGCGATGGCGGGGCCGATGCAACGTCAAAAAATCTGTCAGTTGCGGCAACCTGAGCCAGCGCCTGCTTACCCGCAAGCTGCGTTGTCGCACCTGACAGGTTCAGACGTGCCTCTACCCTGACCGCTATAGCTCGCCAGTGGATCGGGATCGCACGGCGCGCGGCCCTCATACCGGGGGTCGCGCGTAATCCTATTGCCGATTGTCAATTGCCGCCCGGGCGCGGCGCATCCCGACCCGCGAACGTGGATGCCTGAACAGGTCGCCTGGAACCGCGCTATGGTGCTGAAAGACGTTGTGCCCACCCTCACCGCGCCGCCCGTCTCGCACGCTCACCGCGTGCGCCGCGCCGCCTTCCGGCGTGAACTGGCCCCTGCCCTGCTCCTCGGTCTGCTGACCCTCGCCCTCACCGCAGCCTTCTACGCCGGCGCCTACCAGGCCCACATCCGCGCCGATGACCGTATCCGTGACCTCTTTGCCGGCTTTCAGTCCCTCGAAGGCGAGGCCCAGGGCCTGTCCTATCGCTGGACCACCGGCGCGGGGACGGTGTGCCTGCCGGCGATGGGGCTTGCGCGGCCCCTGGCGGCCCTCGACCTGCGCCTCCTGGGCAGCGCCGTCACCGCCGGGAGCGCCGGGCAAGCCATCGATCGCGCCGATGTGCGCGTCGGCGCCTTGAGCCTGCCCCTGGCAATCGCGCCCGAACACCGCGCCTACCACCTGCTGCTTCCACCGGCTCCCGAGGGTGGGCCGCTCTGCGTGACGCTCCTCAGCGCCACGGTGGATCCCTCTGGCAACGGGCGCGTCGTGGGGGTGGGACTGCGTTCGGTTGCGGCGCGCCCGCTGGAAGGCGGCGCCTTGCCGCCGCCCGGCGCGCTGCTGGTGAACCTGGGGTTGGCGCTGGGCGCCTATGGGGTGCTGCGCCGGCTGGCTGTGCCTCAACCCATCAGCCTGGTGCTGGTTGTGGGCCTGACCCTGGCCCTCGGTGGGGGGCTGATCGGCGGCGCAATCCGCCTGGCCCCCGATCTGCCCTACTGGAGCGCCTTCACCGCCGTAGCCCTCGGCCTGATCCTCAGTTCCCTCGCCGCGTACCAGTGGGCCGCGCCGCGCCTCCCCCCCTGGCAACAGGAGATGCTGGGCGTCCTCCTCATCCTGGGCCTGATGAGCCTCGGCTGGTACGTGCTGGCCCACCGCGAGGGCTACGTGTGGCCCTTCCCGTTGATGGCCCGTGCTGGTGGCGCCTTTAGCTGGGGTGTGCTCCCCGCGATCGTCCTCTTCGGCGCCTTCGCCGCTGTTATCCTCACCTGGCTGCGCGCCCCCGACCTACCCGCGCCGTGGCTGGTCATCGTCACCACGGCTCTGGCCGCTGTCTTGCTACCGGCTTCGCTCAAAGCTGGCCTGCGCGGGTACCCGTCGTTGTTCCAGCACTTCGCCGAGCAGTCCGGCAACTACATCCACGACGTGCCCCGCGTCGGCAACGATCTGCCGGGCTTCCTACGCGGGTACGTTGCCAGTATGCCCGACCTGGTGCTGCACAACAAGACCCACCCGCCTGGCAGCACGCTGTTCCTGTGGGGCGTTGAGCGCCTCTTCGGGCCGGGCTTCGAGCCGGCGACCTGGGTGGTGATCGCCCTGGCGGCCCTGGGCGTCTGGCCGACCTACCGGCTGGCAGCGGCCCTGGCCGGCCAGCGGGCAGCGATCCTGGCCGCGGCGATCTACGCGCTGTTGCCTGCCTTTATGATCTACGCCGTCACCTCGATGGACGCACTCTACGCCACGGTGCTGGCCTGGGCGATCTACGGCCTCTACCGCGCCCTGGTGATCCTCGATCAACCCGACGGGCCGTTGGCGCCCCAACTCCTCGCCGCCTTCACGGCAGGCGCCTGGATCGCACTGGGTATGCTCTTTAGCTTCACCACGCTGATGCTGGCCCTGGTGGTGCTGGCCCTGGTGGCGCGCCGTCTGGCGCTCGGCCCACGCCGGCTCAACGATGTGCTGCGCTGGGCCGCCATCGGCGGGGTGCTCGCAGGCGCCGTGCTACTGCCGCTTGGCGCGCTGTGGCTCGCCACCGGTTACAATAGCCTGGCGGCGTTCTTCAGCGGGGTGGCCAACAACCGTCTGGATGTTGCGGCGCGCGTCTCGCCGCTGGGCCTGTCGAGCTACCTCTTCTTTCTGGCGGTCAACAGTGTGGCCTATGCCTGGTTCCTGGGGCCGTGGCTGATCTACCGGCTCGGCCGCGACGGGCAGGCCTGCATCGCCCGCACACGCGCCGGGGTGGCCCGGCCCGCCGACGCCCTCGGCATCGGCCTCCTGGCCCTGCTGCTGGGGATGCTCTTCTCCGGCCTGTTCTACCGCGAGATCGAGCGCGTGTGGCTCTTCAGCCACATCCTCATTGCAGCGGCGCTGGCTGATGGTATCATGGAACAATACGACCGGCGCGGCAGCCTGGCGGCCCCGGTCCTGCTGAGCCTCTTCGCCCATAGCGTCATCTTTCGCGCCGCCCTCCGCGTTTCCTGGTAGGAGAGACTATGAAAAGCACACGCCTTCCTCCCAATCTTGAAGCCGCTCGCGAGGAGATCGAACGGATCGCCCGCGACTACGGCCTCGACTTCTTCCCTATTATCTATGAGGTGCTGGATTACCGCACCCTCTACGAAACCGCCGCCTTCGGCGGCTTTCCGACGCGCTACCCCCACTGGCGCTTCGGGATGGAGTTCGATCAACTGCTCAAAGGGCATGTCTGGGCCGGGAGCACCATCTACGAGATGGTTGTCAACACCAATCCCTCCTACGCCTATCTGCTCGAAGGCAACGAAGACGTGACCCAGAAGATGGTCATGGCCCACGTGACCGGGCACGTGGACTTCTTCAAGCACAACATGTGGTTCGCTCACACCAACCGCAAGATGCTTGATACGATGGCCAACCACGCCACGCGCATCCAGCGGATCATTGACCGCATCGGCTATGACACGGTTGAAGATTTTATTGATACCTGTCTTTCGCTGGAGAACCTGATCGACTATCACTCGCCCTACATTCGCCGGCCCGAGGCCCAGAGCGTCAAGCCCCTTGTCGGTGAGGAAGACCCGGAAGTGGTCGAAGGGTTGAAGGTTGAACGCGAGTACATGCGCGAGTTTATCAACCCGCCGGAGTATCTCGAAGCACAACGCCAGAAGCTGGAAGCCGAGCGCGCCAAACAACGCCGCTTCCCTGAAAATCCTCAGAAGGACGTGCTGCTGTTCTTGATGAATTACGCCCCCCTTGAGCGCTGGCAGCACACCGTGCTCGAAATTGTGCGCGATGAGGCTTACTACTTTGCCCCGCAGGGGATGACCAAGATCCTCAACGAGGGCTGGGCCTCCTACTGGCACTCGACGATCATGACCCAGAAGGTCGCCTCGGCTGCCGAGATCGTCTCCTTCGCCGACCTGCACTCCGGCGTCGTCGCTACCGGCGGCGGGCGGCTCAATCCCTACAAACTCGGCCTGGAGTTGCTGCGCGACATCGAGGACCGCTGGAACAAGGGCAAGTTCGGCAAAGAGTACGATGAGTGCGACGACATCGCCGCCAAACGCGCCTGGGACCGGCAGCTTGGCCTGGGACGCCAGAAGATCTTCGAGGTCCGCCGGCTCTACAACGATGTCACCTTCATCGACGAGTTTCTAACACCCGAGTTTGTGCTGGAGAACAAGCTCTTCACCTATCGCTACAATCGTGATACCGATCTCTACGAGATCGCCTCGCGCGAGTTCAAGGAGATCAAAGAAAAGTTGCTCTTCCGCCTCACCAACTTCGGCCAGCCGTTCATCTACGTTGAAGATGGCAACTACAACAACCGCGGCGAGTTGTATCTGCGCCACCGCCACGAAGGTGTGGATTTGAAAATGGACTACGCGCGCGATACGATGCGCAACCTGCATAAGATCTGGACCCGCCCGGTCCACCTCGAAACAGTGATCGACGACAAGAAGCGCCTGCTTTCCTTTGACGGCAGCGATTTTACCGAGCGGCGGGTTGATTAGAGCCTGTCGGGACACCCGGGGCGTTCGCTCTTTTTCTGCGAGGGCGACGCCTTCCCGACCCCTCCCCTCAGTAGTTTGTCAACATCGTTGTTCGCTAACCCCCCAACCCCTCCCCAACTCTCCCCCGGCAGGGGAGGGCGCCCGGCTCCTCCTCCCAGCGGGGGGAGACCGGGAGGGGGGCGAAAATGCCAGGAAACTTATGTTACAGACCACTCGGGCAGGGGTGTGGGGAAACCTCGTTTCACTTCAGGAGGCAATGCCAGTATCGATCGCCGAACTGCTCCATGACGCCGCTGCCCGTCTCCAGGCAACCAGTACAACCCCCCGGCTGGACGCCGAGTTGCTCCTGGCGCATACGTTGGGTTGGCCGCGGGCGCGGGTGCTCGCCGAGCGGCAACACCAACCCTCGACCGAACAGGCAGCAGCCTTCGCTGCGCTGGTGGCCCGCCGCGAGCAGGGCGAACCAGTCGCCTATCTGGTGGGGCGCAAAGAGTTCTACGGCCTGGATCTGGAAGTGACCCCCGCGACTCTCATACCCCGGCCCGAAACCGAGGTTCTGGTAGCATTGGCCCTGGCCGAGGCCCGGCGCCTGCTGCAGATGAAGACCGATACGGCAGGCTGGCCGGGCCTTACCATTGCGGACATCGGCACGGGCAGCGGGGCTATCGCCATTGCTCTGGCCACGCACCTCCCCGAGGCCCTGGTCTATGCCGTCGATCTTTCGGCGGAGGCCCTGGCGGTGGCCCGGCGCAACGTTGAGCGACACAGGTTACAGGGGTGCGTGCGCCTGCTCCAGGGTGATCTGCTTGTGCCCCTCCCCGAAGTGGTGGACCTGATCGTCAGCAATCCTCCGTACACGGTATACGACGAAATTGCCCCGGACGTGCGCGCCTATGAGCCGCGCCTGGCCCTCGACGGCGGGCCGAACGGCACCGCGGTCTACCGGCGCCTGCTGGCCATGGCGCCGGCGGTCCTGCGTCCCCACGGCGCCCTGCTGCTGGAGATCGGGGCGTGGCAGGGTCGGGTTGTGGCCGAACTGGCGCGTGTGGCCCTGCCCGGCGCCGACGCGCAGGTGCATCAGGACCTGGCCGGGCGCGATCGTGTGGTGGTCGTGCGACGTTCAGGTCATCAAGTTGGTGAACAACCGGTCAGGGTGTAATCCTGCTGTCATCCCCTGTCGCTGGAATGTCCCGATGACTCATTTATACTGAAAGGGAGAATGGAACCGACTGGGAGGGCTTTGCCCTCTCAAGCCCTCCGTCGAAGTGAACGTGGAAGGGTTTGGGAGGGCTTCACCATCCCAGAGCCTCCCTTCGGGGCAGGGGCGTGGGGACCCCGGGTTTCCCCATCTGCCACCCAGCCCGGCGCACAGGGGCGTGGGGAAACCCGCCATCCCCGTTTTTCCGATACTACCACGTGCGACGAAGCCGCACGAGTTTGTGAAACAAGGTGAACGGGAGACAAGCAGTATGGCTGCACTCTTTGTCGCACTCGGCATTGCCATTATTACGCTCCTGGCTCTCTTACTCTGGTTCGTTCCGCACCTGTTGCATCAGCAGGCGGTAAACAACGCCACCGAAGCGGCCCGGCTCCGCGATATGCTCCTCGACATGCTCAGTGAGCAGGAAGCCGTCGCGATGCGCCAATCTGAATTGAGCGCCTCGATTGCCTACTTTCAGGAGCAACTGGAACATGTGGTCAATACGACCCGGCAGGAGAGCCTCGCAGGGCAGATGGCCCCGGCCGATCCGGATGCCCTGCGGCAGATCGAGGAACGCATCAGCGCAATGCAGATCCAGATTCAGCACTGGCTCGACACGCGCACGCGGGTGCAGCGACACGTGCAGGCGAAGGACAACGAAGCCTGGGCACACCTGATGAGCCTGCTGTCGTCCATCCAGGAACGGGTGGGGCAACTCTCGGTCGAACGCGCGGGCATCTCGAGCAGGCCCCAGGTACGGGAATTGCTGGGGGAACTTGAGCAAGAACTGGAGCAATTGCGCACCATTTCCAACGACATCGCGACGCTGCGCTGGCGGTTGCAGCATTCCCTGGGGGGACGTGAAGCAGGTAACCCCGACCTTCGCATTCGGGCGGGCGGCAGCGCCGACTGAGCCGCATAGCCCGTTCGCCCTTCAGGTCCGATCACGCCTCCCGCCATTGGCATTGCCTGGACGGTGGCGCCTGGTCGAGCGCACCTGTCGCTTCAGGTCCGATCACGCCTCCCGCCATTGGCATTGCCGATGCCCGGGTCTTTTCTTGAGGGCATAGCGCGTGGTATGCTGGTATTGGAACACCCTGTTCCCCACCCCGTAGTGGCAACCAGGCTTCGAGAATCACTACGCAAATCCGGTCACGCCACTACGTTATGATACCTACGGGAACAGTTTCCTGACAGAGGAACGCAAAGCGGAGCGCCCTCGGTTCGTCTTTACTGCCGGTGCAACGTCCATGAGCATAGTTGTTATTGACAATCAGGTGGTTCACTACGAAGTCTTCGGACGTGGCAGGCCGGTGCTCTTCTTGCACGGGTGGCTCGGTAGTTGGCGCTACTGGTTCCCGACCATGGAAGTGGTTGCCGAGCACTTTCGCACGTATTCGTTCGATTTCTGGGGCTTCGGCGACTCGCGCCGCAAGCGTACCCAGGAGAGCATCCAGGCCTACTCCGAACAGGTCATTCGCTTCCTCGATGCTCTTGGCATTGACCAGGTCATGCTGGTCGGTCACTCGATGGGCGGCATGGTGGCTATGAAGACGGCGATCAACCACCCCGAGCGTATTCAGCGTGTGGTCACCGTTGGTGCACCGATTAATGGCGATTCGTTGTCGTGGCTGCTCAAGTTGATCGACCGGCCCTTCCTCGCCGATACGTTCGCCCGCACGCCGCTGCTGCGGCGCTGCCTCTTCCGCTTCTTTCTGGGCCAGACGAACGATCCGGCGGTAAAAGAAGTAATTGACGATAGTGTGAAGTCAAGCGCCAATACGCTCCGCTACGCTGTCAGTTCGATGTGGCGCACCGATCTGCGTCCCGAACTCCCGCGCCTGCGAGTGCCCGCCCTGATTGTCCACGGCGGGCGGGACGATATCGTTAACCCCAATCAGGCTGAACTCTTCACCAATGTGCCTCTGGCTGAAGTCGTCACGATGCCCCGCAGCCGCCACTTCCCCTTCCTCGATGAAGCCGCCACCTTCAATGAGGTGCTCCTGCGCTTCCTGCAGGCAGAGCCGCCCCCCCCGATCCGTGCTACATCCCTTATCGTCTATGAGGTGCAGACGTTGCCGGGTGATTAACTCCACTTTGTCATTTGCCGCGGCTTCCGCTGCAAGGAGGATCTTCGGGGCCTGCGGCCCCCACCACTCCTGCCAGAGGCAAAGCGCCAAAGTACAGTTCAGCGCCTGTCTGGATAACCAGGTTATCCTCATCGTATTCTGGGAGGACATGCCCTCCCAACCCCTCCCCTCAGGCAGGGGCGCCGGGGAACCTGGTCGCCCCACCCTCCGCGTGGTCTGTGCTACAATACCGGCGTGAGTCTGCGGCTGACAGTCGAAAGTGTCGCCGCGCGCTATGGCGCGCGGCTGGTGTTCCATGACGTTTCGCTGGAGGTGCGCGCGGGCGAGGTGCTGGTGGTTTGTGGCCCCAACGGCAGCGGCAAGAGCACCTTCTTGCGGCTACTGGCGGGTCTGCAACGCCCCGATGCGGGCGCGATCGTCTACGAGGCGGCGGGCGGCGCATGCGCGCCGCGCGATGCCGCACCGCTCATCGGCTGGGTCGCCCCCGATCTGATGCTCTACCGCGATCTCACCGCGCGCGAAAATCTGCGCTTCTTCGCCGCAGTGCGCGGGCTGTATCGCGATGACCGGGCGCTTGACCGGTTGCTCGAAGCGGTCGGGCTCGGCGGGCGCGGCGATGACCGGCTGGCCACCTACTCCTCGGGCATGGCCCAGCGCCTGCGCTACGCCTATGCCCTGCTCCACCGCCCCCCTGTGCTCCTGCTTGACGAGCCGACGGTCACCCTCGATGAACGCGGCGCCGGCCTGGTCGATACGCTGATCGCCGACCAGCGCCGCGCGGGGATCGTGGTGATTGCCACCAATGACCCGCGCGAATTGCGCTATGCGGATCTGGTGCTGCGTCTGGGTGGCTAAGCGTTGTTCTGGCTCCTCCCGCAGGCAGGGGCGTGGGGAACCCCGGGTTCCCCGCCCTCCTCCAACCGGGTAGAGCGGCGTGGGGAAACCAGGTTTCCCCACTTTAAGCGAGCGAGGAACGGGGGGCGTGGCCGGGAGGGCTGCGCGTTCCCAGAACCTCCCAGGAAGGGTCGGACGGGTTCTAAGCCCAATACTTTTCACATAAGCGCTGCGTGCGGCACGGCTCCTCTCCCCCGCCGGGGGGAAGCGCTAGATGTCCTCCTCGGACGGGGGAGGGTAGGGGCGAAGAGCTTATATGCAAGGTGTTGGCTGTAAGCCTGGCGTGTGAGGCGGGAGCAGGCATGGACAGGGCCACGGATACGGGCCAGGAAGCGCCCGCGCTTGAGACGCCATTCCGGGCTGGTACGCCGGCGCCGGTGCTATTTGCCGCAGCCTGGGCGGTGTTTGTCAAGGATCTACGGATCGAGTTACGCACCCGCTACGCCCTCAACGCGATGGTGCTGTTCGCCGCCTGTACCGCCGTCATGGTCAGCATCGGCACGACCTTTATCGGGCTGCGTCGCACCGAAGAGGCGTTGCTCATTCAGTCCTCGCTGCTCTGGGTGGCCTTTCTCTTCGCCGCAATCACCGGCCTGTCGCGCGGCTTTGTGCAGGAAGAAGAGGCGCGCACCATGGCCGCGCTGCGCCTAGCCGCCCCGCCCGTGGCCGTTTACCTGGGCAAGTTCCTGCTCAACCTGGCCCTGCTGGCGCTCCTGGGGGCCATTACCAGCCTGCTGTTCATCGTGCTGGTGCGTGTGCAGGTGGGCAGTCCGCTGGCCTTCGTGGCGCTGATCGGGGCGGGCAGCCTCTGCCTGGCGGCCGCGACCACCATTCTCGCCGCGATTATCGCCAGAGCGAGCTTCAAAAGCGCCCTCTTTGCCGTTCTGGCCTTCCCTTTGCTGGTGCCGCCATTGATCATCGCCATCCAGGGCACCGCGCTGACGCTGGAAAACGGCGGCTTCGGTCCCGCCCTCGGCGCCTTGCAGTTCCTTGTGGCCTACAGTGTGGCCACGTTTGTGGCATCGTTGATGCTGTTCCGCTTTGTGTGGGAGGCGTAGGGCGCGGGTGGCGCGCCGCGGGGCGGGGGCGTGGAATAACTCTGGTTCTCCACATCACGTCAATAACCAGGCGATCGCGAAGCATGTGATGTATCTCCCATCGGCCCGGAAGACTTCGTGATACAATGAGCAGGTAATTATATGGCTCCGGGGCCTCCTGATGCTTACCATCCTCTCATTCTTTAAAAGCACATGCTGTAGTATGATACGCATATCACGGCGCGCCCCCACGGGGGGCCTGGAAAGGTGATGGCGGTGGTGGAGCGACTGGGCCAGGTCGGCAAACTGCTGATTGGCGTCTGGATCGCCAGTATCGCTGTGGCGATGTTTCTGGTGATCCCGCAGTACGAGGGCCTCGGCAACGCCGGACGGATCGTGATCATGCACGTGCCCACGGCGTGGGTGAGCGTGCTGGCCTTCGCCGTGTCGGCGCTGTTCAGCGGGTTGTACCTGTGGAAGCGCCGTCCCGAGTACGACCACTATGCCCTGGCGGCGGCGGAGAGCGGCTTTCTGTTCACGGCCCTTGCCACGGTGACGGGTATGATCTTCTCGCAGGTGGTGTGGGGGATCTACTGGAACTGGGACCCGCGGCAGACCTCGATTTTTGTGCTGCTGCTGATCTACGCCGCTCTCTTCGCCCTGCGCTCGGCGATCGACGACCCGGAGCGGCGCCGCCAGCTCAGCGCCGTGTACTCCCTCTTCGCCTTCGTCACGGTGCCGTTTCTGGTCTTCGTGGCCCCCCGTATCGCCGATAGCACGCTGCACCCCAACTGCGCCTTCATCCAGGGCAGCACATGCGACGGTATCACCCTTGAGGTCGGCACGATCGGGTTGCTGGGGGATCGCAAGGTGCAACTGCTGGCTCTGGAGCGCCAGGGCGACGTGGTCACTGCCGAGGTGAAGGTGAGTGAACCCGGCCTGACCAGTGAGACGATCCTGCGCCCCAGTTACGATCTGGCCGCCGGTGAAATGGTCGCGCGCCCCGAGTTTCCCGGTCTCCGCTACCGGTTGGGCCTGGAGGCGGTTGATCTGCGGGCCAATACCGCGCTGTTGAACATCGAGGCGCCGGGGACTGGACTGCTGGAGAACCGGCGGACGTTGTTCACCTTCCTGGCGTCAATCGGCGGTTTTACGGCGTTGTTCTTCTGGCTGCTCACGCTGCGCGCGACGCTGCTCGATGTGCAGTGGACCCTGGCCCAGCGCGGGGGATCGCGGGTATGAATGGTATACTTGAAGCGGGCACGGCGATCTATGTGGCCATGGCCGTCGCCCTGTCGGTGTGGATCGGCATCTTCGTGTACCTCTGGCGGATTGACGCGCAGGCGCGCGCCCTGAAGCGCGAATTGCAACGCGAGCGCGAGCAGCCCCTCCACGGTGAGGGTGGCGCGCCGCGGGCCAGCGTTACTCGCGTCGGCCAGTCCGAAGGCGAGCCGGTCGAACAGTCGGGTCGAGGGTAACGCAGGAGCGCCTCGCGCTCCCCTGGTGTGGAAAGTGCGCCTATGGCAACCGCAACTTCGGTCTCGCGGCGCGGGATGCCGATCAAGCCCCTGCATATCGTGGGCCTCGGCATTATTCTGATCGCCATTGTGTATGGGGTCTTCGGCTTCCAGAGCGGCTTCCGCTCCTATACCCAGAGTGTGGACGAGGCCATGGCCGCGACGCGCAGTGTGCAACTGGCCGGCTTCCTCGGCAGCACCGGTGCGTATGATGCGGCTGGCCGCTTTACCTTCATGCTTCAGGATGAGCGGGGCAAGCTGATCAAGGTCATCTCTGATGACCCGCGCCCGGCAAACTTTGAACAGGCGATCAGCATCGTGGCCATCGGTCGCTACGACCCCGCCGAGCAGGCCTTTATGGCCGATGATCTGCTGGTCAAGTGCCCGTCGAAGTACCAGGAGCAGATGGGCCGTTAGTATCCTGTTCGGATACCCGGGGCCTCCCTGCCTGCTAGAAGGGGAGTGGGGAAACAGGGTTTCCCCACGCTCCTGTTTGCGTGAGGGGGGCATGCCCTCCTGGAATCCGCAGTCGCACTAGAAAGCTACCCATGTACCTTCTTGGCACGTTTCTGATCGTCACCGCAATTGCGATGGCTCTGCTGGCCGTTGGCAGTTACGCCGTGACGCCCCGGGGCAATCAGGCTGCTCTGTACTACGGGCGCTTTGGCGTCTATGCCACCCTCGGCGTCGTGTTGATGATCTGGACGCTATTGATCAGCCTGTTCCTGGCTCGCCGCTTCGACATCGAGTATGTCAATAACTACAGTTCGCGCGATCTGGACTTCTTCTTCAGTATCGCGGCAAGCTGGGCCGGGCAACCGGGCAGCTTCCTGATCTGGGTGCTGTGGGGCAGCATCGCCTCGACCCTGCTGGTGCGCCGCAGCCGGCACTTCGAGCCGTATGTGCTCGCCGTGGTGATGTTCGTGCAGGCGGTGCTGCTGGTCTTCATCCTGGTGCTCAATCCGTTCAAACCGCTCCTCGACGCCTCCACCAATCTGCCCCTGGCCCCCACCGACGGGCGCGGGCTGAATCCCCTGTTGCACAACTTCTGGATGATCATCCACCCGCCGGTGCTCTTCGTCGGGTATGCGCTGAGTACGGTCCCCTTCGCCTTTGCCATCGGCGGGCTGATCCGCCGCGACTATGATACCTGGGTGGCCCGCGCCTTGCCGTGGACCATCGCCGCCTGGGCCTTCCTGGGCCTGGCCCTGCTGCTTGGCGGCTACTGGGCCTACGAAACCCTCGGCTGGGGCGGCTATTGGGGCTGGGACCCGGTGGAGAACTCGTCGCTGGTGCCCTGGCTCATCCTGACGGCGCTGATGCACGGGATGGTGTTGCAGCGTTCCCAGGGCGCCCTGCGGAAAACCAACCTGCTCCTGGCCCTGTCGCTCTACCCGCTGGTCTTCTACGCTACCTTTCTTACCCGCAGCGGGGTCTACGCGAACTTCTCGGTGCACTCGTTCGTGGCCGAGGGGATCTTCGAGGGCCTGGTGGCCTTCCTGGTGCTGCTTACGCTCGGGGCGATCGGGGTCCTGGTCTGGCGCTGGCGCGACATCCCCGCGCGCCCGTTGAGCGACAGGTTCTTCTCGCGCGATAGCTTCTTCGTGCTGGCCATGCTGTCGCTGGCGGTGGTTGCGCTGCTGGTGGGCATCGGCACCTCGATGCCGGTCATCTCGGCCATTCCGGGCGTCGGTCACACCCTCCAGGGCTGGATGGGGTCGGTCTTTGAGCTTGATGACGGGACGCTGATGAACCCGCAGGCCCGGCCCTTCGAAGACGGGCGCTTTAGTCTGGCCCCCAGCTTCTATCAGCAGACCACCCCGCCCCTGGGGGTGGTGATCGTGGCGCTGATGACGATCGGGCCACTGCTGGGCTGGCGCGATACGAACATGCGCCATCTGCTGCGGGCGCTGCGCTGGCCCGCCGTGGCGGCGGTGGCGGCTACCATCGCGGCCATGCTCATCAGCGTGCGCGAGCCGTTGGCCCTCTTCTATGTCGCCGGCGGCGCCTTCGCCGTGGGCACGAACCTGGTGATGATCGGCCGCACGCTCAAAGGTGGCTGGTTGCGTATCGGCGGCTATCTCGCCCACGTTGGCTTCGCGGTGATGCTCATCGGCATTGTCGCCTCCAGCGCCTATGCCACCCCCGAGACACGCCTGACCCTGGCCCCCGGTGAAAGCGCGAAGCTCTTCGGCTACGAGTTTATCTTTAACGGCTATAAACTCGATGAACAGCAGCACGGCGTGCTCGACTTCACGGTGAGCGATGGCCGGAGATCTTTCAGCGCGCGGCCCTACCTCTACGAGAACCGGCGCATGGGTGCGACCATGACCACGCCGTCGATCCACAGCTTCTTCTGGCACGACCTGTATATCTCCCCCGCTGGCTACGACCCCGAGCGCGACGAGGCTCGTCCCGTTCTGAGCCAGAATGACTCGGCGACCATGGGGCCGTATACACTGACCTTCCTCGGCTTCAACATTGACCGCCAGGCGATGATGTCGGGAAGCGGCGACCTGCGTGTGGGCGCGCGGGTCAAGGTGCTGTACGAGGGCCAGGAGAGTGAGGTCGAGCCGTATGTGCGGGTGGTGACCGACCCCAATAATGGCCAGCAACAGCTCGAGTATGTGCCGGTTGACCTGCCTGGTGGTGAAGGACGGCAGCTCACTCTGGCGTCGCTCGACCCCAACACCCGGCGCGTACTCCTGCAGGGCAGTGGCCCCGGTCTCGACGATTTGCCGGTCGTGCCGGCCAAAGGCGTGATCGCGGTGAGCGTCAAGCCGCTGGTGGTGCTGGTCTGGATCGGGGTCAGTGTGGGCATTCTGGGGGGCCTGATCGCCCTGGTGCGCCGCTACCTGGAGGGCCAGGCCAGACTGGCCGGTCTGCGCGCGCGCCTGCCAAAGGGCCTGCCGGTACTGGGCCTGCGGATGGGATCGCGGGGCGCGGGCCGGTAGATGGTGCTGGAGCAATGCGAGACCACTACGAGACCCTGCAGGTGCATCCCCGCGCCGATGAGGAAACGATCCAGGCGGCCTACGCGCGCCTGCGCGAGCGTTACGACCCGTCCCGCCTTGAGGGCAGCGCCGAGGAACTACAGGAACTGGCGCGCCGCCGCCGCGACGAGATCGAGCGCGCGTATCTGGTCCTGAGCGACCCGCAGCGGCGGCGGCGCTACGATGAGGAACTCGCCGCCCGCCAGGCGGCGCTGGTGGAGGAGCGCGCCGCGACGGGCGAGGAAGAACTGGACTACCGCCCCCTACCCCCTGCCCGCGGGCAGGAACGCCCGCCGGGCTTCAATGCCCAGCCAACGCTACGGACCGGCAGCGCCCCCCGAAGAAGCGGGCGCGCGATCCGGCGCGGCGCCCTGCCGGTCTGGCTTGCCCCGACGCTGATCGTCGCCGTTGCGGTCTTCGCCATCGTGCTGGTCACCCTGGTGACGACCGTGTACGGCCTGCCCCCGACCGCCGCTCCGGGCGGCGGTCAGCCGGCCGCGGGCGCGGGCGGGCCGGTGAGCCCCGCGGCGCCAACACCCGATATGACGGCGCTCATCAACCAGTTTGAAGGGCAGATCATCGCGGCGCGGCAGGTGGCCGAGCGGGTGCCAGAGAATCCGAACGCCTGGATCGAACTGGGCAATGCCCTCTACGACAGCGTGGTGGTGGTGCGCGAACGGCTGGCGAGCGGCGACCAGAACCTGCAAAACGTCTATATCGAACGGCTGCCGCGCTGGTTGGAGGCTGCCGACGCCTACCGCAAAGCGACCGAACTGGCGCCTGCCGACCCGGTGGCGCGGGCCGACCTTGCGGCGAGCCTGTGCTTCTATGGCAAGGACACCAACGACCAGAGCTACGTGCGCGAGGGGTTGGCCGAAGCCGAGCGCGCCCTGCGCGACGCCCCCGAGGCCGGTCGCGCCCTGCTGAGCAAGGGGCTGTGCCTGGCCTTCAGCGACCCGCCGCAGGTTGCCCGGGCCCTGGAACAGTGGCAGCAACTCATTGTGCTGCCCGGCGTCGAACCGGGGCTGGTGATGCAGGCGCGGCAACTGGTGGCGGAGTATTCGCGCTAGGTCGTATTCGGCAGGGGCGCAGGGAAACCCGGTTTCTCGATACCCCTCCTGATGCGACAGCGGCGCCTCGGGGGGGCTGTTGGCCCCCAGGCGGTCAGGCAGGATTCCGTGCGCCTTTAACTTTTAACCATTCTTAATCCAAAAAGTAAAAACCTGTGCTACAATACTGACGATTGAGAGAGAGCAGACATGTCCACGCTCTATGCGCTCCTGGGTGTTGAACCCGACGCGAGCCAGGAGGCCATTGAACGAGCCTATGCCCGGCAGCGAGTGCGTTACGCCTCGGAACAGGTAGCCGAACTTGAGCCCGAGTTGCAGCGGGTGGCGGCCGAACGCAACGCAGAACTCGAACGGGCCTACCGCATCCTGGGCGATCCGGAGCGGCGTCGCCAGTACGACAGCAGCCTGGCAGGCAACAAAGCGCCCGGCAAGGCGCCGCAGCGTGGGTTGACGCCGCGTGAACGCTGGTTTGCCGTTGCCGGCGCGCTGGTTGCGGTAGGGTTGATCGCCCTGTTCTGGGTGCTGACCGGTCAAAACGATGCGCCCCAGCGTCAGGCCATGAGCGAGGTGAACCGGCCCGCCCCGCTGTTTGCGGCCCCGGCGCTCGACGGCGGAACGGTGCGCCTGGAGGATTATCGCGGGCAGGTGGTGCTGCTGAACTTCTGGGGCACATGGTGTGAGCCGTGCAAGCGTGAACTACCCGCGCTGCAAGCCGCCCACGAGCAACTTGGCGGCGAAGGGCTGGCCGTTATCGGCATCAATCTGACCGATGACGAGAAGTTGCAGGGCCGCAGCGAAGCGCAGATTGCGGCGTTTTTGAGCCAGTTCGGCGTGACCTACCCTATCGCGCTGGATCTGGAGGGTTCGATTACCAACGACTACCGGGTGTTTCCCCTGCCGACCAGTTTCTTCATCGACCCGGAAGGCGCCATTCGCTATGTGCACATCGGTGAGTTGACCCTCGCTGACGTGCAGGCCACGTTTATCCGGATGCGCGGCGAAACGCCGAGACGTTCGCCGACGTAAGTGTGAGGCGAACAGATGGATCAGCGCACCATTCTGGTAGTTGACGATGATGATGGCCTCCGTGAGCTGATTCGCATTAATCTGGAGCATGAGGGGTACGCCGTCATTCAGGCAGTCAATGGTTTTGAGTGCGTGCAGGGGGTGCGAGAACAGCGACCCGATATGGTCATCCTCGACGTGATGATGCCTGAGATGGACGGGCTAGAAGCCTGCGCCAGGGTGCGTGAGTTCTCACAGGTGCCCATCCTCATGCTTACCGCCAAGACGCAGAGCGAAGATGTGATTACCGGGCTGGATCGGGGCGCCGACGATTACCTGGCCAAGCCCTTTAATATGGAAGAACTCTCGGCGCGCATCCGGGCCCTGCTGCGCCGCGTGCCGCCCGCCAATCGTCCCCTTACAGCGGGCGAGGGGCAGGTCAGTATCGATCAACAAAAACGCGAAGTGCGGGTCCGCGGCGAACTGGTTGATCTGACACCGATTGAGTACAAGTTGTTGATCGTTCTCGCCGAGAAGGTGGGCGAGGTTGTCGGGCACGATATGTTGTTGCGAGCAGTGTGGGGCCAGGAATATACCAAGGACAACAACGATTACCTCAAGGTCTACATCTGGCACCTGCGGCGCAAGATCGAAGAGGATCCCCGCAACCCCAAGATCCTGACCACCGAGTGGGGCGTCGGCTACCGGCTCGTGCCGTAGTTGACAGTTATTCTGCTGCGTGCTATACTCATAGCCGCAGTGCGGGCGTAGCTCAGTTGGTAGAGCGCTACCCTCCCAAGGTTGAGGTCGCGAGTTCGAGTCTCGTCGCCCGCTCCAGTTCAGGCCATATACCTTAAAGCCGTTGCGCCGCAGCCGTTGCAGCGCGACGGTTCTTTTTTCAGGGCAAGCCAATGTATACCAGGCATCGCGACGCGCAAGGCAAGCCGAAGTACACCAATCGCCTGATCCATGCCGCCAGCCCTTACCTCTGGCAGCATGCCCATAATCCGGTAGACTGGTACGAATGGGGCGAGGAGGCCCTCGAACGCGCCCGGCGCGAGGATAAGCCCATTCTGGTGAGCATCGGCTACGCCGCGTGCCACTGGTGCCACGTCATGGCCCACGAGAGCTTCGATGACGAGGCTACCGCCGCGATACAGAACGCGCTGTTTGTCAATATCAAGGTTGACCGCGAGGAACGCCCCGATCTCGACAGTCTGTATATGGCCGCGGTGCAGGCCATGACCGGCCAGGGCGGCTGGCCGCTGAATGTGTTCTGCCTGCCGGATGGTACGCCTTTCTTCGGCGGCACCTACTTTCCGCCCGACGAGAAGGCCGCCCGTTACCGTGCGTCCAGTTGGAAACAGGTGCTCGAGCGGGTGGCCGAGGTCTACCGCACCCGCCGCGACGAACTGGCGGCCTCGGGCACGGATCTGGTGAACCACATCAAGCGCCTTGCCAGCGCTGGCGCCGCCGACGGGGCCACCCTGCCCGGTGGTGACACGCTTCTGCACGGCGCCGTGGCCGCCCTCAGCCGCCAGTTTGACCCCCAGGCGGGCGGGTTCGGCGACGCGCCCAGGTTTCCCCAGGCGAATGTGCTCGAGGCCCTCCTGCGTGCCCACTTGCGCGGCGCGCCCGCGGCCCTGCCGATGCTTGAGTTGACCCTGCACAAAATGGCCCGCGGGGGGATCTACGACCAGCTCGGCGGCGGCTTCCACCGCTACAGCGTTGACGCTCGCTGGCTCGTGCCGCACTTCGAGAAGATGCTCTATGACAACGCCCTGCTCGCCCGCGTCTACCTGGAGGCCTTTCAGGTGACGGGGAGGCCACTGTACCGCCAGGTCGCCGTTGAAACGCTGGCGTACATGGTTCGCGATCTGCGCCATCCCGAAGGCGGCTTCTACAGCAGCGAGGACGCCGACAGCCTGCCCTATCCCGGCGCGCCGCACGCCGAAGAGGGGGCGTTTTATGTCTGGACGCCCGACGAGGTGCGGGAGCATCTGGGCGAAGACGCGGCGCTGTTCTGCCATCTGTACGACATCAGTCGCACGGGGAACTTCGAGGGCCGGAACATTCTCAACCTGCCCCGCGAGCCCGCCGAAGTGGCCCGGGTAACCGGAGCGTCCCTCGAACGGCTGGAGTGGGTGGCGCGGGAGGGCCGGGAACGGCTCTTCGCCGCGCGCGCGCGCCGCCCGCGCCCCTTCCGGGATGAAAAGATCATCACCAGTTGGAACGGTATGGCCCTGCGGGCCTTTGCCGAAGCGGCCATTCCCCTGACTTCCGACGAGTATCTGGAGATCGCCCGGACGTGCGCCGACTTTCTGCTGACCCGCCTGCGCCGCGATGACGGTCGCCTGCTGCGCTCCTGGAGGGATGGCCGCGGCGGTCCGCTGGCCTTCCTGGAGGATTACGCCCTGCTGATTGACGGCCTGCTGGCCCTCCACGCCGCCGATGGCCACCCGCGCTGGCTCGCCGAAAGCTTCGCCCTTGCCGACGATATGGTCGATCTGTTCTGGGATGATGCTATTGCCGGCTTCTACGACACGGCGCGCGACCACGAGGCCCTGGTGGTGCGCCCGCGGGACGTGGGCGACAATGCAACACCCTCCGGCAACTCGGTGGCTGCCGAGGTGTTGCTGCGCCTGGCTGCCCTGCGCGGGCGCGACGACTACCGCCAGCGGGCCGAGGCCGTAATCGCCGGGCAGGCTGGAATGCTGGCCCGCTTCCCCGCCGGATTCGGGCGGCTGCTTTGCGCGGCTGACCTGGCCGCGGCGCCGGTCAAAGAGGTCGTGATTGCCGGCGCGCCCCAGGCCGAGGATACACGGGCGCTGCTGGACGTGGCACTGGGGACATACCGCCCCCACATCGTGGTAGCACGCACGCGCCCGGGCGACGACGACCCCGCGGCGCTGACCCCGCTGCTGGCCGAGCGTGGGGCTATTGGCGGCGCGGCCACTGCCTACGTCTGCGCCGGCTTCGTGTGCCAGCTTCCAGTTCAGACGCCAGAGGCCCTTGCGGAGCAGTTGCGCTGAGGGCCGGTCTTGTCAGCCTCTCTCCTGCTGCAATCGCGGCGGGGGGCCTCCGATGCACTTCCTGCACATCAATCAACTCTACAACCGCGCCTCGGGGGCCTCGCGCTACTTCATCGAGATCGGCGAGCGTCTGGCGCGCGAAGGGCACCGTGTAACGGTGCTCAGCACGGACGCGCTGGCTCTGGAGCACTTCTGGGCCGCCGGCAAAGCCACTCTTGCCGAATGTGAAGCCGAGCATAACGGGGTGCGGGTGCTGCGCTTCCCGGTGCGGCGTCTGCCCGGGCCGCCGCTGGTCTACCCGGTGTTGCGCCGGCTGATGGTGGAGATCGGGCGGCTCGGCCGGACCACAGCGCCCCTGCTGCGGCGCATGGCCACGTTGACCCCTCGCCTGCCGGAGATGGAACGCTACCTGGCCAGCGCCCCCGAACTGGCCGACGTGGCCCTGGTGCACACCACCAACATCACCCTGGATTTCGCGATCGTGCCGGTGGCGCGCTGGGCGCGGCAGCGCGGCATTCCCCATCTCTGCACGCCCTTCGTGCACCTCGGCGAGCCAGACAATCGGCAGATCGTGCGTTACTATAGCATGCCCCACCAGTTGGCGCTGCTGCGCGCGAGCGATGGCGTGGCGACGATGACCGACCTGGAGCGCGACTTTCTGGCGCACCGGGGCGTGGCGGCGGAGCGGATGCGTGTGGTAGGGGCGGGAGTCGATCCGGCGGAGGTGGCTGGCGGCGACGGGGCGCGGTTTCGGGCGGCCCATGCGATCAGCGGGCCAATAGTGCTGAGCCTGGGCGCGGCGGCCTTCGACAAGGGCACGCTGCACGTGCTGGAAGCGCTACGCCGGCTGTGGGCCGCCGGTCAGGACGTCACCTGGGTGCAGTGCGGCCCGTTGTTGAGTCACTTCGAGGACCACTACCGCCGCCTGCCCGCCGAGGAGCGCGCCCGCACGCGCGTGCTGGGGTACGTGAGTGACGTGGTGCGGCGCGACGCCCTGGCTGCCGCCGACGTGTACGCGCAACCCTCGCGCACCGACAGCTTCGGGATCGCCTATCTGGAAGCCTGGTGCTACCAGGCGCCGGTCATCGGCGCGCGCGCGGGTGGCGTACCCGCGGTCATTGACGATGGCGTCAATGGACTGCTGGTACCCTTCGGAGACGTCGCCGCCCTCGCCGACGCCATTGCCCGCCTGATCCACGACCGGGACACGGCGCGAGCCCTGGGCGCTGCGGGCCGCGCCAAGGTGCTGCGCATGTACACCTGGGACGCTGCCTACACCCGCGCGCGCAGGTTCTACTTCGATCTTGTGAGTTTGGAGTGTGTGTGAACGCTAAGAGGTGCATCCGGCGCGTCACGTTACACGCAAGGGTTGGGAGGCGGGTTTCTCGCCGGAACGGGTAAGCCTGCGGGACCTGTGGCCCCCGCAACCTCTGCCGAGACCTGGTGATGATGCGCAGGTTAGGCGGGGTGGGGAAACCGGGTTTTCTCACCTTCTTCCCGATGGAGGCCAGTGTTCTCTGCCATACCTTCGCCAGGACAACTTAAGAGAGCAATAACGCTTCCATCATCTCAAGAGTCCCCGTGTTCAGGAGCTTTTCATCAGCGCGTGCTACAGTTCCTTACGCAATGGGGGACGATTTGTGGCAGTGAACATCGCGTCGGGGCCGGTACGCAATGACATTGCACCAGACATCCCAGCCCCCCCCTTGCCGCGTGCCGGAGGTGGACGCTGCCACAGATCTTATGCGCACCCTGGCAGGGCGGGCAAATCGCCCGCCCTGCTGTGTTAAGAGAGCGTTACCGTTTCACCCTTGAATCGCCGCCCCCGGCGTAGTACAATTTCAGGAAGACAAATTTTATCTTCGTGCCGGTTTGCTGGCCAGCCCCCGCATCACTGGCCTGCTGGCACATGCAGCGTACCGCAACACGGAGCCGTGTTGCGATGCGGCAGGAAGTGGCAAGCGATGGAGCTATCCTGCGCCAACACTTCAATCCGCGCGATCTGGTGACTGTCATCAAAGCCCTCGGCCTTCATGCGCCCGAGGGCTTTGGCGTTCTGAGCGAACGACACGGGCGCAGTGGCGCTCCGTACCGAACGATGGAGGACCACGATGGAACTAACCGTCAAGAGCCGCAATGGTAAGATCACCGAGCGCCAACGCCAGCACATCGACGAGAAACTGAGCAAGCTTGCGCGCTATATGGACGGGATTACCAGCGCTACCGTCGAGGTCCACACAGAAATGCAACGCAACGCCGGTGAGATCCACCGGGTGCAGGTCACCCTGGTGGGTGAGCACGGGGTCTACCTCCGCGCCGAGGAGCAGGCGCCGGATCTGTACACCGCGGTTGACGCGGTGCAGGAAGTGCTCCAGCGACAGATCACACGCTACAAGGAGAAGTACTGGCGGCGTGGCCGGCCACGCCGGCCGGTCGAGCCGGTGGTTGAGGCCGAACCGGTGGTGGCCGTCGCCGAACCTGAGGCGGCCGTAACCGAGGAGCCGCCGGCGCCGGAGGTGATTCGCACCAAGCAGTTCAAGCTCCGCCCGATGTTTACGGAGGACGCAATCGAGCAGATGGAGCTGCTCGGCCATAACTTCTTCGTCTTCCAGGACGCCGAAACCATGCGCATCTGCGTGCTCTACCGCCGCCGCGACGGGGCGTATGGGTTGATTGTTCCCGAAACTGCCTGAGGTGAAGCAGGGGAAACCGGGTTTCTCCCTGCCCTGACCCGGTAGGATGGTGAGGGAGGGCATTGCCCTCCCTCACCCATTGTGTAGGGGAGGCTGGACGGGGTGAAGCCCCTCCGAAGCGGGAAATGGCGCGAGGGCCTGCGACCTTCGCAAGCCGCGGCGAGACGAAGCCTCCTTACCTGCTTTGTCGCTTGCCGCAGCTTCCGCTGCGAAGGGATTCAGAGGGGCTTCATTCATTCCAGGTTTTTCCCTTCCTGGTGCAGCCCGCGACACCGCCGCGCCGCACCAGGAAGCGAAGATCTGCGGAGCCGCAGGCCGCCGCACCCCCGGCCAGGGGCAAGGTGACAAAGCAGAGGTACGGCATCTGCGCCTTTCTTTCAGAGGGGGGTAGAACAGGACCATCGGGGCATAGGAGTTGGTACGGTCGGGGTGGTATGATGCTATGGGCGTATTTTGATCTTCACTAAAGCCTATGCACCACCCAACCGCTCGTGCTCTCGTCCTTGCCGCGGTCGTTCTCGCACTTCTGGCAAGTATCTTCCTGACCTCCGGCGCTTTTGCTCAGACTGAAGCCTACGTTCACGCCGAATCGTCCACCTCCATTGAACTGCCCCCGCATGCCGCACCGGCCCCACTGGCAGACTTCGCCGCAGCGTCGCGGGTGTTCGTCCCGGTCATTAAAGTGGCCGGCAGTTCTCAGACGTCAGGTAATCAAGACATCGCCAACCAGGTGCTGGCGCTGCTGAATGCCGAGCGCGCTCGCGCTGGCTGCCAGCCGCTGAGTCTCGACTCGCGGCTCATGCGCGCGGCCCAGCAACACAGCGAGGATATGGCGGTGAATAATTTCGTCGGCCACATCGGCAGCAATGGCTCGACCCTGGCCCAGCGGGCCAACGCCGTGGGCTACGTCTGGTCGGCCCTTGCCGAAAATGTCGCTGCCGGCTACGCCACACCCGAGGCGGTGATGGCGGGCTGGATGCGTAGCGATGGCCATCGCCGGAACATCCTGAACTGCCAGTATGTCCACGTTGGCGTCGGCTACGTGTACCAGGCCGACGATGCGCCCCTGGCCGGTGTGCAGTATCCGTATTACCATTACTGGACGCAGTTCTTCGGCGCGCCGCGATAGGCGTCGTTGAAGTTTTGTAGGAGGGCAACACCCTCCCACGCCCTCCCGGGACGGGGAGTAGCGAGGAATCTCGCTTTCTCAGCTCCACCGGGAGGGCTTTCCACACCCTCCGGTGAACTCCCGCCTACATCGCTCAGACAAGGGCAAACACCATCAGCAAGCAGACGGCCAGGGCCGCGAGCACAAGCTGGATGTAGCCCAGGATCAGGCCAGCCAGCGCCAGGCCCTGGCCGGTGAGGCGCCCGCCCGATGTGCGGATCTCCCTGCGCGCGAGGTGGCCGCAGATAACGGCCACGAGGGCGCCGATCAAGGGTAACGCGACCCAGGATAGAATGCCGGCGACCAGACTGATGATCGCCATATTGCTGTTCGGCGCCACCACAGGGGCGTACATGTCTGGCTGGCTCTGATAAGCGTCGGGTTGCACGGGTACCGGCGGCGGGATGGTCGGCTGGCCGATCGGTGCATTCAACGGCTGCACTTCGGGCGATGTTACGTCGGTGCCCAGCCGGATGCCGCAGTTGTCGCAGAACCGTTGCCCCCGGGTCACTGCGGCCCTACAGTTTGGGCAAAGCATGCTCCTTCTCCCCTGGTGCTGGTGACGGATGATGGGCAGAGTGACGATCCAGAAGCTCCGCTGGCCGGGGAACAGGTAAGGCAAAGCTCCCTCAGACCCTCCCGTTCGAGTCGAGAACTTGCCGGATCAACCACTTAATTGTACGCTGTAAGCCGTACCAGAGTTGCGTGAGGGTAGAACATCAGGCTCGGGCCAGGGCCCGGGCCAGGCCCTCCACGTCAGGCGCGGTAACGAGGGCCTCGCCGACGAGCACGGCGTCGGCGCCATAGCCGCGCACCAGCGCGATGTGCTCGGGGGTGAAGATGCCGCTCTCGCTCACCAGCACAGGGCGCCGGCTGCCAGTGGGCAGCAGCCGGGCCAGGCGCGCGGTAGTCTCGAGGCTGGTCTCAAAGCGGTGCAGGTCACGGTTGTTGACCCCGACAACGGCTGCGCCGATGGCCAGGGCGCGCTGCATTTCAGCCTCGGTGTGGACCTCGACCAGAGCCTCCATACCCATGTGCTGCGCCAGGAGCAGCATATCTTCCAGACGCTCAACATCGGGAAGGGCAGCGACAATCAGCAGCACGGCGTCGGCACCGTAGGCGCGGGCCTCGACGATCTGGTAGGGGTCAATGATGAAGTCCTTACGGAGCACGGGGGGCGCGCCAGGCAACTGGCGGATCGCCTCCAGGTACTTGAGGCTCCCCTGAAAGAAGCGCACATCGGTGAGCACCGAGATAGCGGCCGCGCCGGCGGCGATGTAGGCGCGCGCCAGGGCCAGGTGGTCGAAGGGGTCGCGCAGCACGCCGCGGCTGGGCGAGGCTTTTTTCACCTCGGCGATCAGTGCGGTGGCCGGGGGGCGCCGCAGGGCCGCGGCGAAGTCGCGCGGTTCTGGGGCACGGGCGGCGCGGCGCTCGAGTTCGCGCAGCGGCGTCTTGAGCTTCTGCCGGGCGACCTCTTCGGTTTTATGGGCGAGGATCCGGGTAAGGATGGTTTCTTCGGGCATCAAGCTGTTCCTGTAGGGACGGGGCCCTGCTCAAACGGCGTTTGAGACGGCGATCAGGCGCTCCAGGCGCTCCAGGGCGCGGCCCTCGGCAATGCTGGCCCGCGCCAGGGCCAGGCCCTCGTGCAGGTCGGCGGCGCGCTGACCGGCAACCAGCGCCGCCGCGGCGTTGAGCAGCACCGCGTCGCGGCGGGGGCCAGTGTCGGCCCCGCTGAGCACGGCGCGCACAATGGCGACGTTCGTGGCCACGTCGCCACCTCGGAGCGCATCGGGGCCGGCAGGTTCGAGACCAAGTTCCGCCGCGCTGACGGTAAAGGGCCGGGGCGGCTGGCCGCCACGAACCTCGAAAATCAGATTGGGACCGCTCAGGCTCAACTCGTCCATCCCGCCGTCGCCGTGCACGACCAGGGCATGGGCGATCTCCAGGCGGCTGAGGGCGCGGGCGAGCTTCTCGGCCAGCGGTTCCGAGGCGACGCCGAGGACCTGATAGCGGGCGCGGGCCGGGTTGGTGAGCGGCCCGAGGATGTTGAAGACGGTGCGGATGCCGATCTCGCGGCGCACCGGCCCGGCGAAGCGCATCGCCGGGTGGAACTTCGGCGCGAACATGAAGGCGATGCCTGCCTCGCGCAAACAGCGGGCCACGCCGTCGGCGTCCAGTTCAATCTTCACCCCCAGACCTTCGAGCACATCGGCGCTGCCGCAGAGGCTGGACATCGCCCGATTGCCGTGCTTGGCGACGATCAGCCCGGCGCCGGCGGCCACGAAGGCGGCGGTGGTGCTGATGTTGAAGGTGTGCGAGCCGTCGCCGCCGGTGCCACAGGTGTCGGCCACGGGTTCATCGAAGTAGACCGGCGTGGCCTTCAGGCGCATCACCTCGGCCATGCCGGCGATCTCTGCATCGGTCTCACCCTTCAGGTGCAAGGCGGTGAGAAAGGCGCCGATCTGGGCCGGCGTGGCCTCGCCGCTCATTATTTGCTCCATTACGGAGGCGGCCTCGGCCTGGCTCAGATCGCGCCCCCCGACCACGGCGATGATTGCGTCTCGAATGTTCACTGGCCCCTCTGTTTGCGAACTATGGTGGTGACACCGAACCCTTCATACCACCCTGACGACCAGGTTATCCGATTTCTTTCCGAAAAAGCGCAGTCCTCCCGGCCCCTCCCCGCGGGTGGGGGCGTGGGGAAACCCGGTTTCGCCACACCCCGTCATACAACTGACGTTCCCGGCAAGACGCCGTCCTCCCGGTCGCTCCCCTGTGACAGGGGTATTGTATGCACCAGGGGGAGGCTGGTCAATCTGTACGTCAGTACTCCGGCGCCGTGAACATGACGGACGCGAACGGGAGGGGGCGTGGGAGGGCGAAACCTTCCCCGCAACAAACGTCGTCATAATCAGGTTGTCAGGCTGGTTGGGGAAGGGCAACATATTTTATACCAAAGTGGCGTTCTCTTTACGCGCGAACGGGATCGGGTATGGTACAGTAGCGTCTATCAAGACCGAAAATCCGATCGTAGTTGCACGGTTTGCAACACTGCAGGGGCGCACGGCTCAGACGTGTGTCCCTGCTTTTCATATTGTTCGACGGTGGGGGCGTATCCGAGGGTCGGGCCGCTACCCGCGTGTGGGGTTGAGGCGGGTACGGTTCGCGAACCGCTCCAACCCCCTGAAGTTTTTATCACTGGCGGTTAGTGAACCCGGCGGCAGCGCCGCAGAGCATGGATGGCGGGACGGCAGATGATGGAAACTCACGCCTATGATGTGCTGGTGATTGGCGCCGGGATCAGCGGTATGCACGCCGCGCTGGATCTCGCCGATCAGGGCTTCAAGGTGCTTGTGGTCGAGCGGCAGGCCAGCATCGGCGGCACGATGGTCAAACTCGACAAAACCTTCCCCACCAACGACTGCGCGATTTGCATCGCCGCCCCGAAGATGGTCGAACTGGCGCGGCACCCGAATATCACCCTGCTGACCTCGGCTCAGGTCGAGCGGGTGAGCGGCTCGGCGGGCAACTTCGAGGTGCTGATCTGGCGCCAGGCGACGTATGTGGACCCCGAGAAGTGCACCGGATGCGGGGATTGCGCCAACGCCTGTCCGGTCGAGGTGGACGACGTCTTCAACGGGCGGCTCTCGCGCCGCAAGGCGATCTATCTACAGTTCCCCCAGGCGGTTCCCGCCATCTACACCATTGACTACGGTAACTGCGTGGGTTGCGGGGCCTGTGACCGGGCCTGCGCCGCCGGGGCGATCGCGTTTTTGCGCCGCTCGCGGCCCGTGACGGTGACGGTGAGCAGCATCGTGGTGGCCACCGGCTTTGAGACGCTGGAGCCGACGGAGATTCGCAAGGAGTATGGCTACGGTCGTTACCCCAACGTGGTGACCGCCATCCAGTACGAGCGGCTGCTCTCGGCCTCGGGGCCGACGGGGGGCGCGGTGGCCCGGCCCTCCGACGGGCGCCATCCCGGGCGGGTGGCCTGGATCCAGTGCGTCGGTTCGCGCAGCGTGCAGGGCGGTTACCCGTATTGCTCGAAGATCTGCTGCATGTACGCCACCAGGGAGGCGCTGATCACCCTGGAACACGCGCCTGGTACCGAGGCGACCATCTTCTACATGGATCTGCGGGCCTACGGCAAGGACTTTCAGCAGTTCTACCGCCGGGCCGCCGGGCAGGGGGTGCGCTACGTACGGAGCCGGCCCGCCGCGGTCGAGGAGGACCGCGACCGGCGCCTGGTGGTGACCTACGAAGACACCCTGAGCGGCGTGGTCCGGCGTGAGTGTTTCGATCTGCTGGTGCTATCAACGGCGATTGTGCCCGCGCCGGAGAACCGGCGCCTGGCCCGCGCGCTGGGGATTGAAGTTGACGCCTACGGCTTCTTCGTGCCCCGCGACCCGCTGCTCGACCCGCTGCGCTCGTCCCGCGAGGGTGTCTTCCTTGCCGGTGGCGCGCAGGGACCCAACGACATCCCTGACTCTGTAGCCCAGGCCAGTGGCGCCGCTGCGCTGGCCGCCACCGGGCCGCTGGCAGGGAGGAGGTTGAATGGCTCGTGGCAGGCCCGGGCCACGGGCGTTCCTACCGTGGCGGTTCAGTCGGGTGAGACAGGTACGCGCCTGGCCCCCGACCAGCCCGGCCTGCCGGCAGTCGCCGCTGGAGCGCCACAGGCGCAAACCGGTGAAGCCGGCGTCGAGGAGGAACGCTCGGTGGCGGGCGCGGAGACGCCGCGGGTGGGCGTGGTGGTGTGCGGCTGCGGCAAGAACATCAGCGGCTTCGTTGACGTGCCCGCGATTACCGAGGCGGCGCGCGGGTTGCCCGGCGTGGCCTTCGCCGAAGCCTGCACCTTCGCCTGCTCCGAGGACGTGCAGCGCCGCATCCGCGCGGCGATTACGGGCCAGGGGCTGAACCGGCTGGTAGTGGCGGCCTGCTCGCCGATTACCCACGGGCCGGTGTTTCAGCAGACTTGCGCCGAGGCGGGCCTCAACCCCGGCCTGTTCGAGATGGCCAACATCCGCAACCAGTGTTCGTGGGTGCATTCCTCCGATCCGGCGCCAGCGACGGCAAAGGCGGTGGACCTGGTGCGCATGGCGGTGGCGCGGGCCGGGAAGTCGCGCGAACTGCCGCTACGGACGGTCGAGGTGACCCGCAGTTGCCTGGTGATCGGCGGTGGCGTGGCCGGAATGACCGCCGCGATGACCCTGGCCGATCTGGGCATTGATACGTTTCTGGTGGAGCGGGAGGCGAGGCTGGGGGGCAAGCTCAACACGCTGGCCACCCTGGCTCCTGGGGACGTGCCGGCCAGCGCGGTGCGCGATCACCTGGTGCGCGAGGTGCAGCAACGCCCGCGGATCAGGCTGTTCCTCGGCGCCGAGGTGCGCGAGGTGAGCGGCTATATCGGTGACTTCCGCGTGACCCTCGACGAAGGGCCGGGCGGGATGCTCAACGAGTTGCGGGTGGGGGCGATTATTGTCGCCACCGGCTTCCAGGAGGCCGACCTGCGCGGGCGCTTCGGCTACGGGGCCGACCCACGGGTGATCACGCAACTGGAACTGGAGCGCAGCCTGCGCGAGGGGACCCTGGGCGCGCCGCGCACCGTGGTGATGATCAATTGCGCTGGTTCGATGGACGCGGAGAATCCGGCCTGCTGCCGGATCGGCTGCGGCATCTCGGTCAAGAATGCGCGCATGCTCCACCGCGTCGCTCCGGCGGCCAGGATCGTGATGCTCTACCAGGATATGCGGGTGTACGGCAGTGGTCAGGAAGAAGCCTTCACCCGGATGCTCGACGAGGTGACCCCACAGCGGGTGCGCTACGCGCCCGACCGGCCCCCCCGCGTGACCCTGTGCGACGGGCGGCTGGTGGTGCTGGTGCACGACAGTTTGTTGGACGAGGAACTGGCGATCGAGGCCGACCTGGTGGTGCTGACGGCGGCGCTGCGGGGCGACGCCGACACGCCCCGACTGAAGCGGTTGCTCAAAGTGGCCACCGACGCGCAGGGCTTCTACCGCGAGGCCCACGCCAAGATCCGCCCGCTGGACTTCAATACCGATGGGATCTATCTGTGCGGGGCCGATCACTACCCGCGCAGCGTGCCGGACACGATCGCCCAGGCCGCCGGGGCGGCCTCGCGGGCGGCGATCCCGCTGCTGCGCGGCCGGGTGAGTGTCGAGCCGATCGTTGCCGAGGTGGCGGCCGAAGCCTGCGCGGGCTGCGGCCTCTGCGTGCCCCACTGTCCCTACGGCGCGATCCAACTCGACGGCGAGCGGAAGGTCGCGCGGGTCGAGGAGGTGCAGTGCAAGGGCTGCGGCACGTGTGTGGCAGCCTGCCCGTCGGGCGCCTTGCAACAACGGGGATTCAGCGACGAGCAGTTGCTGGCGATGATCGGGGCGGCCTGGGAGGAGCCTGCCTATGAGTGAGCCATTCGAGCCGCGCCTGCTGGGTCTGCTGTGTAGCTGGTGCGCCTATGGCGGCGCCGATACGGCCGGCGTGAGCCGCCTGCAGTACCCGCCGAACATCCGCATCGTGCGGGTGATGTGTAGCGGACGGGTGGACCCGCTCTTCGTCGTGCGCGCCTTTGAGCAGGGCGCCGATGGGGTGCTGGTGGCTGGTTGTCATCCCGGCGATTGTCATTACGCCACTGGCAACGTCTTCGCCGAGCAGCGCTTCGCGCGCTTCGCGAGCCTGCTCGACTTTTTCGGCATTGACCGCCGCCGCTTCAAACTGGCCTGGGTCTCGGCTTCGGAGGGAGCGCGTTTCGCCGCCGTGGTCACTGAGATGACCGAGGAGATCCGCGCCCTCGGTCCCCTGAAGATGAAGGCGTCCGCATGGCAAGCCTGATCGAAGAGCAGATCCGGATGCGGGCCAGCAACCTGCTGGCCGAGGGGCGGATCGATGGGTTTGTCGGCTACCGGCAAGGCTCGGGGCCGCTACGGGTGGCGCCGTTCGTGGCCCGCGCGCCGGCAGAGGTTGAGAAGCTGGTCTGGAACCCGGTGTGCGTGCCGAACCTGGCCGGCGTCCTCCGCAAGCATGCCGGGCAACGGGTAGGCGTGGCGCTGAAGGCTTGCGACACGCGCAGCGTGGTGGAGTTGCTGCGTCTGCGCCAACTGGACCGCGAGCGCCTGTACCTGATCGGCGTGCCCTGCCGGGGTATGCTCGGCCCTGAGAAGGTCGCTGCGGTTGCCGCGGGCCGGGTGACTGGCCTGGCGGAGGAAGGGGCGGAGGTGGTGATCAGCGTCGGTAGCGAAACGCTGCGCCACGAGCGCGCCGGGCTGCTGCTGGCGAAATGCGCCGGGTGCACGACCGCCCCCACGGAGTGGTTTGACGAAACGCTGGAAGAGGACGTCCCGGCGGCGCTTCCCGGCGACCGCTTCGCCGCGGTGCGGGCGCTGGAGGCGCTTGAAGCAGCCGAACGGATGGGCTTCTGGCAGCAGCACTTCAGCCGCTGCACCCTTTGCTACGCATGCCAGACGGTTTGCCCGCTCTGCTTCTGCAAGGAGTGCGCGCTGGCGCTGGAACGTGACGATCCCCGTCGGCTGGCCCGTGAGCCGGCCAGCGTGTTCGCCTTCCACCTGATGCGGGCCTACCACCTGGCCGAACGCTGCACCGGCTGCGATGAGTGCGAGCGGGTCTGCCCGGAAGATATTCCGTTGAGCCTGATCTGCCGGAAACTGGAACTGGACCGCCTGGAGTAGCGGATGTACTATTGCCACAGAGGATGTGGTGGGCGGAGTTGTTTGGGGTCGCGCATTTACCGGTGAGGCGCACCTGGATGGCAGCGACTGATGGATACCCCGAAAACCTCCTTCACGGACCATTGAGCGGGCATGGGAGATGTCGTTGTACCCCATCCCGCCCGAGGTGTCAGGAGATAAGGCCATGACCATAGCGATCGGTGCGAACGGACAGTCCGGGGCCTTGCTGCGGCGGGTTGAGGCGCTGAGCGGGCAGCGGCTGGCGCAGTGCTACCAGTGCGGCACGTGCGCGGCGGGGTGTCCCTTCGCCACAGCGATGGATGTGCTGCCGGACCGGCTGATCCGCCACCTGTTGTTCGACATGCCGGGGGTGCTGGAGCGTGAGGCATTCTGGGTCTGCGTGGGCTGTGAACTGTGCGCGCAGCGTTGCCCACGGGGGATTGACGTGCCACGGGTGATGGAGGCCCTGCGGCTGATCGCCCTGCGCACGCGGGGCGATCAACTGCCGGTGGCGCAGATCACCGCCGTGGCGCTCGAAAACCTGCCGCCGATAGCTCTGGTTGCCAGCCTGCGCCGGCAGACAGGGTGAGGGAGTGGAGGTGTAGGGCCATTTGATTTACAGCTCCACAGGTCTTCACCTGCACAGACCAGTCAGTGGGCCGTGGAGCAACGTTGAAACTGGACCGTCCAGATCTGAAACGTGCCTGAGGAAAGAAGCCCTGCCATGCAACTGGCCTATTACCCCGGCTGCACCATCAAGGTCTCGGCGCGCGAGCATGAGCGGGCGGCGCTGGCGATACTCAGGGAACTGGGCATCGCCCTGCGCGAGATGCCCGAATGGAACTGCTGCGGGGTGGTGCATACCCTCACCGGCGAGAACTTGATTCGCCAGATGGCGCCGCTGCGGGTGCTGGCGCGCCTGCGGCAGCAGGGTGAGCGTGAGGCGGTGACGCTGTGCGATATGTGCTTCAACACCCTGGCGCGGGCCAATCACCTGGCGCGGACGCAGCCGGATCAGGTGTCCGCCCTCAACGCGACCAGCGGCGGCGGCCTCGATTACGACGGCGCTGGCGAGGTGCTGCACCTGCTGCATCTCCTGCGCGACCGGGTGGGTCTGGCGGCGATTCGCAAGCGGGTGCGCCGTCCCCTGCGCGACCTGGTGGTGTACCCCTACTACGGCTGCAAGTTGCTGCGCCCAACCGGGATCGGCCTCGACGACCCCGAGATGCCAACCCTGCTGCGCGACCTGATGGAGTCCCTGGGCGCGACTGTGGTCGAGGGGTCGCTGCAGACGCAGTGTTGCGGGGCTTACCTGGCGGTGGATCGGGCGGGGCTGGTTACGGAGCGGGTGGGCGCGACGGTGGAGCAGGCCCGCGACGCCGGGGCCGGGGCGATTGTGCTTTCGTGCCCGCTGTGCCACTTCAACTTCGCGACGCTCCAACCCCATGCCGGCGCACCGTTGCCGGTGCTGTATTACACCCAGGCGATTGGCCTGGCCTTTGGCCTTGACCCGGCGGAACTGGGGCTGGATGATCGGCAGATGGAGGCGCTGGGCAGGGCCGTGCCCTCTCAGGCCCTCCACGACCTCGCGCACGCGAGAGGAGGATCGGCATGAGCGAACCTGCCACGCTGGTCACAATGGAACTGATGGGCAAAGAGTACCGCGTGCCGAGCGGTCTGACGATCCTGGCGGCGATTGAGTACGCCGGCTACAAGCTGGTGCGCGGCGTCGGCTGTCGCGGCGGCTTCTGCGGGGCCTGCCCCACCCTCTACCGCCGCGAGGGCAGCCACCGCATCTTCACTGCGCTGGCCTGCCAGACCCTGGTCGAAGATGGCATGTGCCTGGTGCAGATGCCCTTCGTGCCGGTGCCGACCAAACCCTATGATCTGCACGGCATCACGCCGCAGCCAACTACGCTGCTGCGCTTCTTCCCCGAAATCGCCGGCTGCGTGGCCTGCAACACCTGCACCCGCGCCTGTCCGCAGGGCCTGCCGGTGATGGACTACATCCAGGCGGCGCTGCGGGGGGATATCGAGCGCGTGGCGATGCTGTCGTTCGACTGCATCGCCTGCGGGATCTGTTCAAGTCGCTGCCCCGCTGACATCAAACACTACGCGGTAGGCCTGCTGGCGCGGCGGATCTACGGCAAGTACCTGGTACCGCCGTCGGAGGACCTGGCCGTGCGGGTCAGCGCGATCGAGGCCGGGCGCTACGACGCGGAGTTGCGCAAGTTGATGGAGCTGCCCCTCGCCGACCTGCGCGCACGCTACGAGCAGCGCAACTTTGAAACAGTGGCCGAGCAGCACAGGGACCACAGTGCCACCCAACGCTACAACTCGCCTATGGACCCGGTGGATTACCAGGATGAGTTGGAGGGTGTGTAGACAGCGCAGGTGCGAGTAGGGAGGAGAAGGGCGCAGGGAAACCTGGTTTCCCCGTCCATCGAGCGGGAAGGGCGTGGCCCTCTCAGCCGCTTGCAGCAGGGGCGCGGGGAAACCTGGTTTCTCCACCCTCCTTCAATCGAGCGAGGAGCGACGGCATGGAGCTTATTGACGGCTATCCGGCGTCGATGCGCGAGAGCATCGCCCTGGTTGAGCGCACCCGCCCCGCCCGTCTGGGCCGGACCTTCCCGGCTATGAGCCTGGAGGAGCGCAAGGCGCTGCTCCTCGGGCACCACCCCGACTACCAGGCCGGCGCCAAGCGACCCCTGCGATTCGGACCGAGCAAGGGTCTGCTGCTCAACCACGAACTCGCCGATCTGTTCGAGGCCCGCCCACTGGTGCGTCCCAACCTCGACCTGAGCACGATTGACGCCGATGTGGACCTGCTGGTGATCGGCGGCGGCGGTGCGGGCACGGTGGCGGCGATCTGGGCGGTGCAAAGCGGGCTGGATCCGGCGAGAGTGCTGATCGCCACCAAACTGCGCCACGGCGACTCGAACTCGACCATGGCCCAGGGCGGCATCCAGGCCGCCGACCGGCCCGAGGACTCGCCGGTGCAGCACTTTCTGGATGTGATGGGCGGGGGGCACTTCACCAACCGGCCCGACCTGGTGCGGGCGCTGGTGAGCGACGCGCCATTGATCATCCAGTGGCACGAGCGCCTGGGGGTGATGTACGACAAAGACAGCCAGGGGCGCTTCGTCGAAAACCCTGGCGGGGGCACCTCGCGCAACCGCATGCACTCGGCCCGCGACTATACCGGCCTGGAGATTATGCGCGTGCTGCGCGACGAGGCGCGCAACCTCGGCATCCGGGTGATCGAGTTTTCGCCGGCAATCGAATTACTCGGTGATGAGAGCGGCCGGGTGGCCGGGGCGGTGCTGCTCAATCTGGAGACCCGACGCTACTACATCGTGCGGGCCGCGGCGACGGTGCTGACCACCGGTGGTCTGGGACGGGTGCACATCCAGCGCTTCCCCACCACCAACCACTACGGGGCCACCGGCGACGGGCTGGTGCTGGCCTACCGTGCCGGCGCCGAACTGGTGGATCTCGACGCGGTGCAGTATCACCCCACCGGGGCGGCCTTCCCCGCTCAGATGGCCGGATTGCTGATTACCGAAAAGGTGCGCGGCCTGGGGGCGCAACCGCTCAATCGCCTGGGCGAACAGTTCGTCTTTCCCCTGGAGCCGCGCGATGTGGAGGCAGCGGCCTTCATCCGCGAGTGCGGCGAACGGGGCCTGGGCATTCCCACGCCCCACGGCATCTGCGGGGTCTGGCTGGACGCCCCGATGGTGGACCTGATCCACGGGCCGGGGACCATTCGCGCCGCGCTGCCGGCGATGTACCGCATGTATACGCGCTTCGGCATTGACATGACCCGCGATCCGATCCTGGTCTTCCCGACCCTGCACTACCAGAATGGGGGCGTGGCCGCCGATGAGCACGGCGCGACCCGCGTGCCGGGCCTGTTCGTGGCTGGCGAGGTGATGGGCGGCATCCACGGCAAGAACCGGCTTATGGGCAACTCGCTGCTCGACTTCAACGTGTTTGGTCGGCGCGCGGGCATCGCCGCTGCGCACTACGCGCGCGCCCATCGCCCCGGGCGGTTGAGCCTGGCCCACGTGGCCGAATACGAGCGCATGCTCCGCGAGGCCGGCGTCGAAACCACGCGCACCGCCCCGCGCATTCTGCCCGATTATCGCGGGAAAGAGGCTCTGGAGCGCTACCTGGATGTGCCGGTGTAATGGGGTTCTGGATTGCCGTCTATGGCATCTTGCTGAGACCTGGCGATTGTGTCATGGAGAGGCGTGGAGGGCCAGCACCTCTGCGGCTCCCACTGTAGGGCCATATGCACACCATTCAGATCGACGAAGGCTGGTGCAAAGGATGCGCCCTGTGCGTCATCTACTGTCCTACCCGGGCGCTGCAGGTGGCTGCGCGCTTCTCGCCGCGGGGCGTGCATCCCCCGGAACTGGTTCGCCCCGAGCGGTGCAACGGTTGCCGGCTGTGCGAATTGCTGTGCCCGGATTTCGCCATCACGGTGACGGAGGAAGGCCGTGTCCACGCATAGAGAACTGATCCGGCGGGCGCTCGGCCCCAGGGTGCAATTCGTGCAGGGGGACGACGCCTGCGCCTATGGCGCGGTACTGGCGGGCTGCACCTTCTTCGCTGGCTACCCGATCACCCCCGCCACCGAGGTCGCCGAGCGTATGGCCGAGATCCTGCCCCGCATCGGCGGCTGCTACATCCAGATGGAAGATGAGATCGCCAGTATGGGCGCGCTTGTTGGCGCAAGCTGGACCGGGGCGAAGGTGATGACCTCGACCTCCGGCCCCGGTTTTTCGCTGATGCAGGAGAACCTGGGCTACGCCATCATGACCGAGACGCCCTGCGTGGTGGTCAATGTGCAGCGATCCGGGCCATCCACCGGGCAGCCGACGATGGGGGCCTACGGCGACATGATGCAGGCCCGCTGGGGCACCCACGGCGACCACGAGATCATTATGCTCTGCCCGGCGTCGGTGCAGGAGGTCCTGGAGATCACCATCGTGGCCTTTAACCTTGCCGAACGGTTGCGGACGCCGGTGCTGGTGTTCATTGATGGCGAACTGGGACACATGCGCGAGCGCCTGGTCATCCCCGACGATGACGAGTTTGAACTGGTGGAGCGCCCGCGCGCCACCGATCGGGCCAGTTACCGCCCCTTCGCCCCCGGCCCGGATCTGGTGCCGCCCTTCGCCCCCTTCGGGTCGGGTTTCCGCACCTTTGTGACCGGGCTGACCCACAACGAGGAGGGCCTGCCGCGGGCCTCCAGCGCCGCCGTTCACGATCAACTGGTGCGCCGGCTGGCGGCCAAGATTACCAATCATCTTGACTTGATAACGCGCTACGAAGAGTTCTACGCCGACGACTGCGAGATCGCCATCGTGGCCTATGGCATTACCGCCCGCACCTGCCGCGACGTAGTGGAAGAGGCCCGGCGCCGGGGCATCAAGGCCGGGTTGCTGCGGCTGATCAGCATCTGGCCCTTTCCCGAGCACATTGTCGCCCGCTGGGCCGAACGGGTGCGGGCCATGCTCGTCCCAGAGATGAACCTGGGGCAGATCGTGCACCCCATCCGCGAGGCCGTCGCCGGACGATGCGTGGTAAAGCCATACGCCCGGATCGGCGGCGAGTTGCACACTCCCGCTGAACTGCTGGAAGCGCTGGAGGCATTGCAATGGCAACCGGCCTGAAGATCAAAACCGCCGCCGAGTTGCGGACGAACTACCTGCGGCGGGAGATGTTCCCGACGATCTTCTGCGATGGGTGCGGCCTCGGCAATGTGCTGAACTACACCCTCTGGGCGATTGATGAAGTGGGCCTTGACCTCGATCGGACGGTGTTCGTGTCGGGGATCGGTTGCTCGTCGCGGCTCCCCGGCTACATCAATGCCGACGGTCTGCATGCCACCCACGGGCGGGCGCTGGCCTTCGCCTCGGGGATCAGGGCCGCCAATCCCGACCTGACGGTGATCGTCTTCACCGGCGATGGCGACGGGGCGGGCATTGGCGGCAATCACCTGCTGCACACCATTCGCCGCAACATGGACGTAACCGTGATCCTGGTCAACAACTTCACCTACGGCATGACCGGCGGCCAGTCCGCGCCCACCACGCCCGATGGCGGCTTCAGTTCAACGACGCCCTACGGCAACATTGAGCATCCACTGGATATCTGCGAACTGGCGAAGGCCCTGGGGGCGCCCTACGTGGCCCGCTGGCCGGTGGTCTCGCCGGCGCAGCCGGTCAAATCGATTGCCGAAGGTATTCGCAAGCGCGGCTTCGCGCTGATCGAGATGCTCACCCCCTGCCCGACGGCCTATGGCCGGCGCAACGGGCTGAAGGAAATCGAGCAGATCTGGCGCTGGTACCGCGAACACACGGTGCTGCTCGACGAGTGGGAGTGGGTGGAGCAATTCGGATCGCCCGAGGAGCGCGAGGCGCTGCGGGGCAAGCTGAAGATCGGCGTCTTTCAGGATACCGAGCGCGAGACGTTCGAGGATCGCTGGGCCGCGCTGGTGGCGAGGGAAAAGCTATGAAACGCGAGATTCGTATCTGCGGCTTCGGCGGACAGGGCGTGATCACCGCGGCGGTCATCCTGGGCAAAGCGGCGGCGGTCCACGACGGGTTGACGGCCTGCCAGGTGCAGTCCTACGGCCCGGAGGCCCGTGGCGGGGCGGCACGGGCCGAGGTGATCATCGCCGATCAGCCGATTGGCTACCCCGGCATTCACCTGGCCGACGTGCTGGTGGCTATGTCGCAGGAGGCCTACAACCGCTATGGGCGGGCGATCAAACCCGGGGCGATGGTGATTATCGATCCCGACCTGGTCTTCCAGCACGACGAGGCCCGGCCGGTGACACCGGTGCGTGCCACGAAGATCGCCGAGGGCCTTGGCAACACCGTGGTGGCGAATATCGTCATGCTCGGCGCAGTGGCGGCGCTGACCAGGGTGGTCTCGCCGGAGGCGCTACTGGCGGCCACGCTGGAGAGTGTCCCGGCCCGTTTCCGCGAGTTGAACCGGCGCGCCCTGGAGGCGGGGATGCAGGTGGCAGGGGTGCCGGTCCTCGCTCAGTAAGGCCGAAACACAGCTTGCGCCAGTGCTTCGGCCCTGCTTGCGCCGGCCCTGCCCCTCAGGGCAAATCCCAGCGATCCGGCTCCTCGTATTCCTCACGGCGCCAGCGCCAGCCCGGATCGATGATCGTCCCCGACTCGCGCACGGTGTAGAGGGCCTGCAACGCGATGTAGATCACGCAGAGTTGTTGCGCCCGGTTGCCCGGCTCCCCCAGTGGATGGCCGAAGGGCCACTTCAGGTGAATGGCGCGGGGCGGGCGCACCCGCTCGGCAATCTCGCGCAGCCCGATAACGCATATGGTCGGGATGCCAAACGTCTCGATGACCCGGGCGATCAGTCCCACGGACTGATTGCAGAGTCCTCAGGCAGGGGTGAGCAGCACCGCGTCGATCTGCTCCTGCCGCAGCATCCCCGCGACCTCCGGCGCGGTCTGGCGGATCAGTGTCTCAACGTGGGGCGGCTCGATGTGCCCCATGAAGCTGTAACAGGTTCCGAGGCCGCCGATGGCGCCGTGGGCGGCCAGTTCGCGCGCCAGTTCCAGCGGAAAAAGGATGTTGAGATCACGCTCGGCGTCGGAGTGGTCGTAGTAGTCGTGGGTGATCATCAACTCGTCCACAGGCGTATCGGCGGGGATGACCCGGTAACTGGGATCGCCGTGTGAGTCGTGCATGTCGAACGGCGTCTGGGCGCGCAGATGCACCCCGCCTGTCGTGACCAGGGCCAGCCGTGCCTCCCGCAGCGGCTTCTCCAGACGCGCCAGGGGTACCGGCTGGCCCTCGACGGCGTCGAACCATTGTCCCCAGAGCCGCGCCAGTTCGGGCGCCTGGGAGAGGAACTGCCCGAAGGCGCTCCCCAGGCGTTGCCGTAGCCAGTCAAAGTCGGTCATACGAGGTTCCTGACAAGACTATAGGCAACCGGAGGAGGGGAAAAACAAGGTTCCCCTGGTTCTCTCCATCGCCCCCTACCGTGCCGCGATCCCATCGAGCAGAGTCTCGACGATCTGGGTTGCGGTATGCTCATCGGCCAGGCGGGCGCAGGGATGGTCGGTGTGGAAGAAGGGGTAGAGCATCCCCAGCAGCAGCCAGGTTGTCACGTGGGGATTGACCGGGCGCAACTCGCCTTGCGTCACCCCGTCGCGAATGATGGCCTCGATTGGCTCTAGAAAGCCGCTGGCGTAGCAACGCTGGATGCGCTCGCGCGTGGCCTCGCCCAGGCGGGGCAGATCCTGCGTGCCGAGACGAATGAGCGCGCGCTGGAGGGGTGCCTGGGCAAACAGGCCCCGCACCAGAACGGCCAGCCGGGCGCGCGTGTCGGGCGCCTGGCGCGCCGCCGCTACCAGCGCCTCGGTCTCGGCGACCCAGTGCGTCAGCACCGCCTCCAGCAGGTCTTCCTTGTCGCGGAAGTGGTAGTACAGTCCGGGCTTGGAGATCCCCGCCGCCTCGGCGATTTCGCGCATGGCCACACCGTCGTAGCCCTGGGCTACGATGAGCCGCGCCGCCTCGACAATGATGGTTTCCCGGACGCTGTCGGTTGGTCCGCTCATGGCGGAACTCCTCGGATCCTCACCCACCCCCCGGCTCCCCCTCTGCGCTGCCGGTGGAGAGGGGGGTGGTGAGGAAGGACTATCCCATGGGCATTACCCCGTCGCCATTTCCAGCGCCCGCTGGCGCTCCGCGGCGCGGTCGCGCAGGCCCAGGGCGGCCAGGGTGAGCAGGGCCATCAGCAGACCAATCGACAGGAAGGCGCGCGCGTAGCCGTCGAGGGGCAGGGCTGCGCTCGCGGCGATCAGGCCGACCAGCACCGCGCCGAGCAACTGGCCCACGCCCATCGTCACCGTCAGCAGGCCCTGCGCCGCGGCCCGCTCGCTCGCGGCGGTCTCGTTCAGCAGAACGTAGCGCAGGGCTGCCCCCAGCAGCACCGCCAACCCCAGCCCCAGCAGTACCGAGGCTACGTAGAACAACACCAGGTTGCTGGGAAACAGACCGAGGAGCAGTAACCCCGCCGCACTTAGTAGTGTACCACCGGTAATCACCAGCCGCGAGCCGAAGCGGTCGAGCATGCGCCCCGAAATGGGCGAGCCGACGGCCATGGCCAGAACAACCACCAGCAGCATGAAGCTGGCGGTGGAGGCGCTGACGCCAAAGGCAATGGTGAGCAGCGCCGGAATGAAGACCACCGCCGTTTCGGCGATGCCCGCGCCAACCGCCAGCGCCGCCGTGAGGCGGAGCGGGCGTGAGCGGAACAGGGCTGGTTGCAGGATGGGCGCCGCGGCGCGCTGCTCGATCCAGAGAAACACGGGAAGCAGCAGGACCGCAGCCGCCAGCATCGGCAACGCCAGGGGGTCGATCTGCCCCTGGCCGATCTGGGCCGGGTCAAGCACGGTGAGGCCGTAGGCCAGGGCCGCCAGAGCCGCCCCCAGGGTCAGCGTGCCGGCCAGGTCGAAGGGCGCCCCGGCGCGCGTGCCAGCCGTGGGCAGCAGGCGCAGGCTCAGGACGATCACCCCGAGCGCGATGGGCAGGTTGATCAGGAAGAGCCACGGCCAGCCCAGCAGCAGCAGCACGCCGCCCAGGATCGGGCCGATCAGAAAGGCGATGCCGAAGACCGCGCCCAGCAACCCCAGCGCCGAGCCACGCTGCTCGGGCGGGAAGGTGTCTCCCACTACCGCACTGGCGACCGGAAAGATGCCGCCCGCGCTGAACCCCTGGACCAGACGACCCACCAGGAGGATCGCGAACGTCGGCGCCAGGGCTACGATCAGCGAGCCGAGAGCGAAGCCGCCGACACACAGGGCGTAGATCCAGCGGCGGCCCGCGCGGTCCGACAGGGCCGCCATGACTGGCGTGCCGACGAGGTTGCCCAGTACGTAGAGCGAAAAGACCCAGGCCAGGGCCTTCTCAGTCACCCCGAAGTCGCCCTGGATGGCCGGCAAGGCCGGCCCGACGATGGCGATGTCCAGTGCGGCCATCAACACACCGACAAAGAGCAGCCCCAGAACTTGATTGCGCCGTCGCTTAAGCGAGGTTTCCATTGCATACCTCCTCAAGTTACCGACCGGTCGGTCAGTTATGGGGCTATTGTACCACAGATCTGGAGTTTTTGGAGGGGCGAAGTCCCTCCAAAAACTCCATTCCGGTGTGGTGGCCGTGTTGAGACGAAGTGTCACTGGCGTGGGGAACCCCGGTGTCCCCGCCCCCCTCTCGGCAGCGCCTCAGGCATAGGCCGGCAGCCAGTCGCCGTGGGCGGCGATCAACTCATCCACCAGCGCCCAGATCTGCTCGAGATCGAGTTCGGCGGCGGTGTGGGGGTCGAGCATGGCGGCGTGGTAGATGTGTTCGCGTTTCCCGGTGAGCGCGGCTTCCACCGTCAGTGCTTGCACGTTGATGTTGGTCTGCATCAGCGCGGCGAGGTGCGGCGGCAGGGCGCCCACCCGGGTCGGCTGCACGCCGTTGCGGTCCACCAGGCAGGGCACTTCGACGCAGCAGCCCGGGGGCAGGTTGTCAATCAGCCCGTGGTTGGCGACGTTGCCGTAGATCACCCGCGGCTGGCCGGTCTCTATGGAGTGGATGATCAGCGAGCCGTACTCTCCGGAGCGCGCGGCGCCCTCCTGGCTCTCACGCGCCCACCGTTGCCGCAGGTAGCCCGCCAGGTGCGCATCGCGCGCGGCAATCTCCGCCAGGCGCCGCTCGCGTATCTCGCGCTCGTAGCGCGCCAGCGCCGCCGCGTCACCGCGCTCGAGCAACGGGCGCATCCCCTCCCACTCGGCAATCTGCCGCTCGCAACGGGCCGGGTACTCGTCGAGAGGGATGTTGAAGCGCTCGATCAGATCGGGCCGGTCGCGCTTGATGAACCAGGGCGTGTACTCGCTGACGTGCTCGCTCGACTCGGTCACGAAGTACCCCAGGCGGCGGAAGAGTTCGTAGCGCACCCGGTTCCAGGCCGGCACACGGTTCTCCTCCACGAGCTGGCGCAGGCGCGGGTAGAGGTCCGCGCCGCGGTGCGCGAAGCGCAGGTAGAAGGCCATGTGGTTGATCCCGGCGCAGAGGTAGTCGATCTCCTCCTCGGGCAGGCCGAGGTCATAGGCCAGTTCGCCGACAGTGTGCTGCACGCTGTGGCACAGGCCCACGGTGTTGATACGACTGGCGCGGCTGATGGCCCAGCAGTTCATGGCCATCGGGTTGACGTACTGGAGCAAGGTCGCCTCGGGGCAGAGGCGCTCCATGTCGCGGCACAGCTCCAGGAGCACCGGAATGGTGCGCAGCCCGCGCATGATCCCGCCGATGCCCAGGGTGTCGCCGATGGTCTGGCGCAGGCCGTAGCGTCTGGGGATCTCGAAGTCGGTCACCGTGGCGGGCCGGTAGCCGCCTACCTGGAACATGGTGATCACGTAGTCAGCACCGTCGAGGGCCTGCTCGCGCGTGGTGGTGGCCTCGATCCGCGGTCGCGCGTCGAGACTCGCCGCCAGGAGATGGGCCATGCGCTCCGAGTCGCGCAGGCGTTCCGGGTCGATGTCGAACAGCCTGATGGTAGATCCGCGCAGTTCGGGGAAGCTGAGAATGTCGCCGAGCAGGCTCCGCGCGAAGACGGTGCTCCCCGCGCCGATGAAGGCAATGGTGGGCATAGTAAACATCCTTTATTCCGTCCGGGCACTGGTGCTGTTTCGGCCCGACTTCCTCACCGGGCGTAAAGACTTTGTTACTCCCATCACTACACCGGCGCCCTATCATGAGACGCAACTCTCACGTGAACAGGAGCAGGCACGGGAGAGTCGGGGAGGGCTGTGCCTTCCCAGGAGAAGCTCTATACCCATCGGTTTGATGAACCACGGAAGGAAGATCGCCGATGGACACTCAAGGTACGACGTTCGCGCCCGCCACGCAGGTGATTACCACTCCGCAAACGGGCAATATTTACATCAATGCGCAGCCGTGGTCGCTGACACTCTCCGACAATCTGCGCGCCACCTTCGTCTTCGACCGCGAGGGGCGCCCGGTGAGTTGTTTTCTCAATGGCTGCAACTACCGCTTCGGCCTGTCGGGTCTGGTCCTCATGAAAGTCTCCCGCCCTGGCGTGTTAAAGCTGCGGCGGCTCCTTGCCGACGACGAGAGCGCCCATCTGCGTGCCAGCGTGCGTGAGCACGTGACCCGCATTGCCGACGGTATTGCTGAAGCTGTGCCGCAGGAGGTACGGGCCTGGCTGGAGCAGATCCTGGCCTGGGACGAGGCCCGCGCCCGCGCCGATCGCGAACGCTTTCTGCGGATCTACCGTCCGATCAGCATTGTGCCGCCCGACCAGTACCGCGCCCTGGTGCTACAGGTCACCGAGGGCTGTAGCTGGAACCGTTGCAGTTTCTGTAGTTTTTACCGCGATCGGCGCTTCCGGATCAAGACCGCCGCGGCATTGCGCGAGCACATTCACCAGGTCAAGGAGTTTCTCGGGCGCGGCATCAGCATGCGGCGCACGATTTTCCTCGGCGACGCCAACGCGCTCATTGTTCCCCAGCCACGCCTGCGCGAACTGTTCGCGGTTATCCGCGAGGAGTTTCCCGGCGGCGAGGAGGGGCCTTCCCCCGACCTCTACGCTTTTCTCGACATCTTCGGCGCTGTGCAGAAGAGCTGTCAGCAGTACGCCGAGTTGCGCGACCAGGGGCTACGGCGGGTCTACATCGGGCTGGAGAGCGGCGACGAGGCGGTGTTCCGCCTGCTCAACAAGCCCGGCACGCCACAACAGGGGGTCGAAACGGTGGCGCAACTGAAGGCGGTGGGTCTCCAGGTGGGCATTATTCTGCTGGCCGGGGCGGGCGGCGCCGATCTCTCGCGCCGGCACGTGGCGCGGTCGCTGGCGGCCCTCTCGGCCATGGAACTCGACGGTGGCGATCTGGTCTACATCTCGCCGCTGATTACGCCCGATGACAGTGACTACACACGCCGCGCGCGCACCCTGGGCCTGGCGCCCCTGTCCACCGATGAACTTGCGGCCCAGCTTGAAGAGTTGAAAACCGGCGCGCGTGCGGCTACCGGCGGGCGCCCCCGCGTGGCGCTCTATCATATCGAGGAGTGGCTGTATTAGGGCGCAGCTCGCCGGGACCCTCTCTTCGGGCAGGCGGGGCAATGGAGGACCTGGCGCTCCCGATGGTCGGGTTAGATTCTCCTGGGAGGGCTACGCCCTCCCGGCCCCTCCTCTTGCGCGCCGGGAGGGCGCAGCCCACCGGGACTCTCTCCTCGGGCAGGGGGCGACGTGGGCATCAGGGGCGAACCTCGAAGCGCACCACCCGCACCTGGGTGCTGATAATACCCTCGGCGACCATGGCATACACGCCGGCAGTGAGCCCCGGACCGGCGGTGACGCTCCAGCGCGCTGTGCCGGCGCGATCGGCCTGCACGTCGGCCCCATCGGCACTGATGGTGGCAATGCTGCCATCGGGCCGGTGGATCCAGATCCCGATCTCCTCCAGCGGCAAGAAGCCCCTGGCCGTGAAGGCGAAGCTGGTGCCGGGCGGCCCCGAAACCGGCGTCACGAAGGCGTTGTCGGTCGGCTCGGGCGCACTCTGACCGGCCCTTCGGTCAATGATCAGATCGGCGATCCGCACCTCGCCGCTGATCGTACCTGCCGCGACCGCCACGTAGCGCCCCTCGGGCGTATCGGCGCGGGTTCCCACGGTCCATTGCAGGTCGCCGTTGCGATCGGCAAAGAACACGGCGCGCCCGCTGAGGTCGAGGGTCAGGGTCGAAATGCTCCCATCGGGAGAGTGCAGCCAGATGCCCACCCGCTCGGTGGGTTTGAAGCCGCTGGCGCGAAAGACAAACAACTGGCCGGGCGGCCCCACTTTGGGACGCACCACCACACTGCCCTGCGGCGCGGGGGGGCGGGTCTCCTGGGGCAGCGCGCCAGCCTGGATCACAAAGCCGAGTTGTCGCTGCACCCGCTCGCCGAGGTTGCTCGCCTCGGCGATGTACACTCCCGACTCGGCGTCTGGCGAACTGCTATAGCTCCACGTCACCCGTCCGGCGCCATCGGCGAAGAGGTTGATATCGAACCCGGCGCTATCGGCGAAGCGGATAACCTGCCCCGAGGGGGTGCGAAACACCACCCGCACCAACTCATTGGGCGCAAAGCCGCCGGTGCTGAAGCGAAAAGTGGTGCCGGGGGGGCCGATGTCAGGCGAGACGCTGACATCCTGCGCCCGTGCCGGGCCGATGCCGAGAGAGACTGCTGCCAGCACGGCCAGGAGCGATGCGGTGAGGTGCGCGACGATGCGCATGAGGCTTCCCTTGTTCAGATGAGACGCTACTGGGAGGGCGGAACCCTCCCGGACCCTCCCCTCGGCTGGGGGCGTGGGGAAACCTGGTTTCCCACCCTTCTCCAACCGACCGGCGAAGGGTGGTTCCTGGGAGGGCGCCGCCCCCCAGGAACCACCCGGTGAGCATGCCCGAGCTACACCCCGAGGGCGGCGACGAGGGCATCGATCGCTGCCTGTTCCTCAGCCGTAACTTTCTTGCCGCCGATCCCCAGGAACCCGCCCTCTTTGACCGCCTCGGCAGCGGCGTAGGCGGCTTTTACCAGCAACTCCTTGTACGCCCTGGCCTCCTCGGGAACGTTCTTCTCCACCAGCGCCGCCGCCTGCTTCGCCGCCTCCAGCGCGTCGGTAATCCCCTCGCCGGTCAGGTCGTCCACACCCGCCTGGTAAAGCGCCGCGAGCATACTCGTCGGGGCGACGTCCTTCACCGACTCGCGCAACGAGTCCAGCGCCGCGGCCACCTCCTGGGCCGTCTTGCCAGCGCTGGAGGGCGAGGCGGCGATCACCAGGGCCGTGGCCGCCATCGGCCCGTTGCGCACCTGCGCCCACTCCTGGGCCGAGAAGCGCCCCTTCATCTGGCGCACCTCGGTGACCTTCCCGAGCACCTCGTTGACCAGGGTGGCCTCGTCACTCTTGCGCCGCTCGACGCTGCGCGCTTCGCTCTTGATCTTCTTGATCAGCGCATTGGTGTCCATGCCCTCTTTCTGCATGGTGCTGTTGAGGAAGCCAAGCACCAGCGGGCCAATCATGCCCACAATCGGGGTAATATCCAGGCCGGTGGCATCTTTGATTGCGGAGACCACCACCCGGCTCTCGTCACCGAAGAGGCGGGTCAACACATCCGTGCCCGCATCGCCGCCGGTGAGTGAGCCAAGAAAACCGGTCAGATTGCCGAGCAACCCCGCGTCGGCCTGCTGTACCGCCTCAGAAATCTTGACCTGGCCCTCGGGGGTGTCGGCGGCCATCGACAGGCCCCGCGTCAGCAGCATCAGGCCAATGTTGACGCCCTTCTGCACCATTTCCCCGGGAACCCCAAACCGCTGACCAACCTGGGCGTACATCTCCGGCGTCATCACCGCCTCAAGCGGAGCAAACATCGTGGACATCGGCATTCCTCTCCTTGCCTCAATTAACCCCGCGCGCCGCCCGTCGCGGCGCGCTCCGCCCGTAGTGTATCGATAGTAACATAGCTGAACCCACGATCGGTCAGCCGGGTGAGAATCTGATCGGTCAGGTCGGCCACCGGCGGGCCGGGCAGGGTCTCGTGCAGAACGATGAGCGATCCGCCCTCCGTTTGCTGCGTCACCTGGCGCACGCTCAGTTCCGCTGGCAGCAGCCAGTGCACCGGCATGATGCTGCAAATGACCGGCTGGTAGCCCCAGTTCAGCAAGCGCCGGGCAAGCGCCCGGCTCAGGTGCCCGTAGGGTGGGCGCACGCAGGTGATCGTCGCCGGATCGCGCCCGCTGTGGCGCGCCAGCAACTCTTGCGTCTGGTCAAGCATGGCGTGCAGCGCCTCGGGGTGCTCTACCAGGAACGAACGGTGCCGGTAGCCGTGGATCATCAACTGGTGGCCGGCGGCAGCCGCGGCAGCTACCAGTTCGGGCATTTGTTCTACCCGCTCACCGAGCCAGGAGAAGGTAGCTATCACGCCGTGCTTTGCCAGCACCGCCAGCAGCGCGGGCGTATCACGCTCGTGCGGCCCATCGTCAAAGGTCAGGGCCACCTGGTTCGAGTTGCGGTCGCCCGACCAGAGGACCTCGGGGAACTGTCGCTCAAGCTCCCGCACTGCGTCGTTGAGCGAGGCGACAGTGTAGGCTTCGACGAGTTGGAGCAAGGGTTTCATAAGAAAGTTCCTGGGAGGGCATCGCCCGCCCGGCCCTTCCTCTAGCAGGGGCGTGGGGAAACCCGGTGGTTTTCCCACCCTCCTCCAGGGGAGGAAGCAAGACGCATTCCCGGCAGGGCTTTGTCCTTCCAGACCCTCCCCTCAGCGATGCTAATCCTTGTCTGGTAGCAGTAGTGAGAGAAAAAACGAAACGATCGACACGACGATCGCCCCCCAGAAGGCCGGCCAGAAGCCATCAACGATGAACCGCGCCCTGAACACATTCTGGGCGATCCATGATGACAGCGAGAAACTGATGGCGTTGATGACCAGGATGAACAGACCCAGGGTCAGAATAATCAAGGGACACGACAGCAATTTGAGCAAGGGCCGGATGAAGGCATTGACGAACCCGAAGACCACCGCCATCATCAGCACGGCGAAGATGCCCGTTTGTCCTTCTACAGTAATGCCCGGCACAATCCAGGCGGTAATTGCCAGCGCCACGGCCGTCAATAGCCAGCGCAGCAAGAGTTGCATATGGGTTCCTCTCTTATCTCAATGCGGCTTCGCTGTACGACAACGAGGTGAAAGAGCGTTTTTCCGGGAGGGCGCAGCTCTTGCCGAGACCCCCTTTCCGCGGTGACGAGAAGCTAGACGTTCGGCACAATCGGCTCAACATCGGGGTCATCGCCGCCGACCTGGTAGGTGCGCAGGGCGTAGATGGTGGCGCCCTGTTCAAGGAAGACTTCGGCCAGGGCGCGGGCCATCACCGGGGGCAGCATGGTGCGCCAGCTCTTCATGGCATCGCCGATGGCGTCGAGGAGCCCGCTGCCCCCGCCGCCGAGCACCGCGGCCTCGTATTCCCAGTCGCTCCGCGCCGAGCCCCAGGGCAGCAACACCCGCCGGATCTCCTCCCCGAGGCTCTGCAGCGCCGCCAGGCGCCGGGCTTCCTCCGGCGTATCGGTCATCTCGGCGCGCACATCGGCCCGCGACCCGATCACCCGTCCCACCTCCCGTACGGCGACGTAGAGCGCCTGGGCCGAGTCCTGGGAGCAGTTGTTGAGCGCGCCGACCATGGTAGCCCCGCGCCCATCGGCAACGCGGTAGCGCGCCTCCATCACCTCAAGGAACTTGCGGATCTGCTCCAGGGCGGCAACCTCAGCATCGAAGATGGTAAACTTGCCGCTCAGGGCATCAATCTTCACCAGCAGATCCTGGATGGGCCGGACGCCCGCCCAGCCGAACTGCCGGTCGCCGCTGTAGCGGCTGTAGTGGATCGCCCCCGAGGCCAGACCATCGGTGTTGTGGACGTAGACCTGGTGATAAACAATGTCGAAGCTCAATTCGCCGGCCAGTGGCTCGCGGATCACCGTGGCGACGCCGAAGGCGACGTGGCCCCAGTAGAGCGGCGTGCGGGCTGCGGGTTCGGTTTTGTTGCCGCCGATGCCGCCGTAGATGTGAATGACCAGGGCCTGATCGCCTTCGCCCCAGCCGGCGCGTGCCGCGTCGGGGTGTATCCCGTCGGGCGCCAGCAACACCTGGGTGGCCTGCCCCTTGGCCACGGACCGCCGCCACTGCCGCGGGCGCAGGTAGTCCATCGCCTCGCCCGTTCCCACGACCACGGCGAGCGGATTGAGGCGCAACAACTGCCGCGCGGCCACGGCCCGTACCACGAAGCGTCCCTGCTGATCCTGCGCGCCGTAGAGGTACCAGCCCTGCTCGTTGCAGGGCGAGCGTTCGATACCCGCGACGGTGAAGTTGCGGGTGTCGTTCATATCCGGGATCACCTCGGGGATATACACCAGCTCCTCGGGGCCGCCGAAGTCGCCAGTGGCGGCATGGTAATGGACCACGCGATACATATCGGGAGCCTCGGCGGGGCCAAGGAAGCGCACCAGCGCATAGAACGGCGCGCTGATCTCCACCGGCATCTGGCTTATCGTCACGATCGGCGGGCCTCCATCGCGCGGTGCCAGGTCTACCTCCACCGGGCCGTCGAGGCGCACCAGGATGTCATCGTAGGGATGCGCGCCGGCCAGCGACTCGAGCGGATTGACGTGGGTCAGGCCGTGCAGGCGCTCGGCCACCACCGTCCCTTTCTCCACCGCCTCCCAGGCGTTTTCGTCGAGCACCACAGTGCGCGAGGCGCCCCAGAGCCGGGCGTTCAGATCGGGGGTGGACATCCAGCGCAGGCGCACCCGAGTTCCCGCCAGCGCGCGGTGCGCCTCGGGCGCGTGATGCACCTCCAGCCAGGCGCCCAGCACCAGCGGCCGCTCCTGGATGGTGGGGAGAATCAGCCGCCCCATCCATGCCCCTGACGGCCGGTAGCGTGCCGCATCCAGGTTCTGGGCGATAGGGTAGTCTTCAGTACGATTGAACTCCGCCGCGCGGTAGCGCGCATAGTTGCTCTCGACGGGAACCCGCTCACGTTTACGCCGCATGGCTTAATCCCTTAATTGGTGAACACTGCCAGAAGGAGGAACGGCTCGCAAACCGCCCCAACCGGCGGGCGTTCCGCCCGCCAGCCGGGATGCAATGCAAAATGATGTTTCTGGGAGAGCCTGGCCCTCCCGGACCCTCCCAGCCGGCAGGGGCACGGGGCAACCCGCTCCCCATGCTCCTGGAAACACCCGTCTACGCCGTCCTGGTCTGGCGTTGCTTGTCCCTGGCACGGGCGGCCTCGGCCACCCGTGCGGCTTCATAGGCCCTGGCCTCAGGATCGTTGGCCGCGCGAGCCTCCTGCAGGGTGGCCGGGTCAATCAACCCGTCTTTCGCCAGCAGATCGCCGATCATATCAATCGTGGCAATCGCATACGACTTCCCCTCGGGAGTAAAGGCCGTCCAGCCGAAGTAGTTCTTCGTGCCATTGTGCGCCATGGGCCCCATGTTGATCATCTCGATCTTACCCGCGGCCACGGCCCGGTTCCAGTCGCTTTGCGGGAACCACTTCCAGCGCCCGGCGTAGAGCCAGTGGCCCAGCTTCTGCACCGGGTCGGCCTCGCCGTAGAGGTGGTAAAGTTTGGTGATCTGATTCAGCCCGGGATCATCGGCCATCACCCCGCCGATTGAAATCACGCGGATGGGCGCCTTCAGCACCGGGGCGAGGTAGGTCGCCGCCCCCAGGGAAATCTGCCCCCCCCCGCTGAAGCCGATCAGCGTCACCGGCTTGCCGCTGCCCACGCGGTAGCCCCGGCTCTCCAGGGCCCTGATAATCTCGCTGGCCACCCCCAGGTTGTAGATCGGCCCGTAGCGACGGTCGGCCGAGACGGCCACCTGGAACAGGTTCCGCAAATTAACGACGAACTGCAACAGGTCGTAGGGATTCTCCAGCCGGCGCTGCTCGATCCAGCGATAGGCCCGTGCAAAGCTGCGGTCGGCGGTTAACCCGGCATTGGTGACCGAGTAGGGATACACATCCGGCACCACCAGCACCCCTGGCAGCCGCTTGATCGCCATCAGGCCCCAGTCTATTTCCTCCTGGGGGATCGAATCGGCGTCAATCGCACCAATCCCCGAAAGGTACACCGCCGCTGAGGTCGTGGGGTGTTCGCGTATCACTTCGCCTGCTTCGGGGACCCTGGGCGTCGGCAAGGCCGGTTTTTCGCCGAACCAGCCCGCCCACCAGCCCAGGCTCTCGAAGGGCGCCAGCAGCGCGCCGAGGATGAGCAGCAGGAGTAGCCCGGTAATCAACAGACTCAGCGTCGAGAGAATCATGGCGCACCTTTCCGGCTCTTACTGGAGGCGTCTTCAGGCGGGGCGGCGAACTGGGTGAGAATATCCTGCACACTCATGTCCAGATCCGTGCCGGTGATGCGCTTATAGAGAAGATTCCGCGCATAGATTACCGGCCGCCCGATCGTTGCGCTCATTACCATGACGAGCAGCCAGCCGATCACGGTGCAGACCAGCGCCGCACCGAAATTGCCCTTCGCCAGGGACGTCATGGCGGCCAGCACCACCAGGAAGCTCCAGACCGACAGCACCTTGCCAATGAAATTGCCCGCGTAGGGCAAGAGCACCAGGAAGCCGAAGACATACGGCGCTGCTCCCATGGCTGTCAGGCGCAAGGCCTTCGAGAGCGGAATTTCATTGGGAAAGAGCACCTTGCTTGTCAGCCAGATCGCCGCTCCCCAGACCATGAGGCTGAGCGCGAAGATGATCCCGTTGAGCAGCAAGCTCAGCACGAAGCGCCCCGGGCGGACGCGGTTGACGAAGAGGATGACACTCTGGCCCAGCAGCAGCGACGCGCCGCCCACTATCGCCACGGCGAGCACTATCCACCCCGTGCGTGGATACGTCTCAACGATCTCGAAGGCGCGCGGGTTGAGGCGCATGGCCTCAATGCTGCCCACCCACATGGCTCTGATAAACTCGAACATGGCCCCTCACTTGCTGCTAAGACACGGGTGTCACCTGCGTTATCGTCGGAGGGTTACAGGGAGACTACGCCTCTTCGTAACCTCGTTTCACCCGCGACGGGCGCACGCTCTGGCGAAGCCGGGACACGCCTGCCGCCGCGGGTGGAACCAGGATTGCGGAGGGCCTCGCCCTTCGCCCCGACCCCGAATGGGAACCCGGACGGCCACGTAGCGAACGCATGCCCCCTGCCGGTTGGGAGGGTCCGGGTGAGTCGCGCACTCCCGGGACCACCTGTTCTTCACTCGTCTGGAGGGAGAGTGGGGTAGCCAGGGCTCCCTACGCCTCCGCCGGAGTGGTGCATACGCACACGCCGCGCTCTACCCGGCCACAGGCGAGAGTTCAACCGCTCACGTGTGCCCTAATTGTGCTATGAGAGCCGGGCAAAGGGAATGGCTAAAAGGATAGTTGTTGCTGATCTCGGGGGACCCTCGCTGGCCTGCCGGAGAGATGATACCGCGAACGTGGGAGGGTCCGAGGGGAGGGCGCGGCCCTCTCAGGAAAAAGCTATCCTACCACAGCCGGAGTTGCAGGGCCGGGCGCCGCCCATCGAGCAGCACGAAGGGCGCGGCCCGTCCGGTGGTCACACCGAGGGCCTTGAGTTGGGAGAGGTCGCGCAGCCGGGCCTGGCGCCGGGCGGCAATGATCCTGTCCGCGCTCTTCGGGCCGATGCCGGGCACGCGCAAGAGGAGCTGGTGCGGGGCGCGGTTGATCTCGATCGGCTCGTGCAGATGCCGCTCCGCCCAGGCCTCTTTCGGTGTCTTGTCGCGCGGCAGCAAGCCCTGGGCATCGAAGGGCAGTTCGTCGTAGAGGAACCCGTAATCACGAAGCATAAAGTCGGCCTGGTACAGGCGCAGGGCGCGGTGGGGGTCCTCGGCGGGCTGGCCGGCCAGGGGCGAACATTCGATGGGATGAAAGGTGCTGAAGTAGGCGCGCCACAACCCCAACTCGCGGCGTGCGCGCTGCACGGTCTCCAGCAACTCGCGGTCGCTCTCGCCGGCCGCCCCGACGACAAACTGCGTGGTGAGGCTGCGGGCGGCCTGGCGCCCCTCCTGGCGCGCGCGGCGCATCACCTCACTGGCCCGGCGCATGCGCCCCCACATGCTCGCGGTGAACTCCTTGTCGGGCGCGAGCAGGGCCAGGCGCTCCGGATTCGGCGCTTCCAGGTTCAGGCTGACCCGGTCGGCCAGTTCCACGGCGCGCTCGATGTACTCGAAGGACGCCCCCGGAATGAGCTTGAGGTGAACATAGCCGCGGTAGCCCTCTTTGAAGCGCAGCCGTTCGACCGTGGCGAGCATCTTCTCCATGGTCGCGTCGGCGTCGGGCACGATGCCGGAGGAGAGGAACAGCCCATCAACCCGCTGCTGCTGTTTCAGCATGACGAAGGTCGTCGCCAGTTCATCGGGGCGGAAGGTGGTGCGCTGGCGGCGAATGGCGCAACTCGTAAAGCAGTAGGCGCAGGCAAAGCGGCAGGCGTTGGTCTGCAGCACCTTGAAGAGCCGGGTCGTACTGCCGCCTTCCTGCCTGGCGTTGTAAATGAAGCCGGCGGCGTGCCTGATACCCTGCTGGATGCTCCTGGTCGCGGGCACGTCGGTCACCTCATCGGCGGCCTCACCGCCCAGAATGGCCAGTTTCTGCTGGATGTCGGGTTCCACCTGGATCATGGGCCTGGCCTCCATGTCTGCGCCTGCCAGCAGTATAGCACACATGTCCTGATGGGAACAGGGTCGGTTGGCAGGCGATGGGGAAACCAGGTTTCTCCACACCCCTGCCGGCAGGGTCGGGGATGGCTCCACCCTCCCGGACCATATCATGCCCCCGTTGCGCGGCTGCGCCACGCGGCGCCGTTATCTCTCACGATTTGTGCAAAAAGTACATAAATTGCAACCCTTGAGTTGTTGAAAATATACAGGAGCTTTGCTAGGATGGGGGCCAACGACACTGCAATGACGCACGTGGAGGCGCGAGATGGAGATCTTGATGCAGGTTCCGGGGTTCTTTCTGGCGCTGCTGGGATGGGCGGCAACCCTCCTCTTATTGCAGGACTCGCCCCGTTTGAGCGTTAACGAACGCCGGGGAATGATGATTTGTAGCTGGGTGGCGTGGATGACACCCGGCTTTGGCAGCTTTGTGCTTGCCGGCCTGATGGCCACCGACACCGCGGCGATGTACGTTGGTCTGACCACCGCGCTGTTAGCCGTCTTCGTCCTCGCCAGCGCCCGCGCGCGCCCCCCGCGCACGCGGCCATAGCTCTCGCTCGCGGCGGGGTGTGGGCGGGTCGGAGACCCGCCCTACGGGGCAAGGGAGCCCGGGCGAAGCACGCGCTCGCGGCGGGGTGTGGGCGGGTCGGAGACCCGCCCTACGGGGCAAGGGCGCCCGGGCGAAGCGCTCCTCGACCCTCCCATCAGAGGAGGACGTAGAGAATCCCTTAGAGACCGCCGCCCTCCCATGCGGCAGGGGGGTGGGGAACCTGGTTTCCCCACCCCCCTCGTTTTGAGATGGTTGCTATCAGGCGTCGTAGTACATCATGAACTCGTAGGGATGCGGACGTAGGGAGATAGCGACCGTCTCTTTGCGCTTGCCTTCGATGTAATTGGCGATCACGTCCTCGGTAAAAACGTTGCCCTTCAACAGGAAGGCATGGTCGGCCTCCAGGGCATCGAGGGCTTCGCTGAGCGAGCCGGGAGTGCCGCGAATGTCGGCCTTCTCCTCGGGCGAGAGTTCGTAAATGTCCACATCGAGTGGCCTGGGCGGGGCGATCTTGTTCTGAATGCCGTCGAGACCGGCCATCAACATGGCCGCGAAGGCCAGGTAGGGGTTGCACATGCCGTCGGGGGCGCGGAACTCGATGCGGCGCGACCTGGGCGAGGAGGAGTAGGTCGGGATACGAATGGCCGCCGAGCGGTTGCGCATCGAGTAGACCAGATTGATCGGCGCCTCGAAGCCCGGCACGAGGCGGCGGTAGCTGTTGGTGGTCGGGGCGCAGATCGCCAACAGCGCCGGGGCATGGTGCAGAATGCCGCCGATATAGTACTCGGCCATCTCGGAGAGCAGCGCGTAGCGCGCCTCATCGAAGAACAGCGGCTCGCCGTCCTTCCACAGGCTCTGGTGGGTGTGCATGCCCGAGCCGTTGTCGCCAAAGATCGGCTTGGGCATGAACGTGGCGGTCAGCCCGTGGGCGCGCGCTACATTCCGCACGATGTACTTGTACTTTTGCAGCTTGTCAGCCATGTTGACCAGCGAATCGAAACGCATGTCGATCTCGCACTGGCCGGCGGTGGCTACCTCGTGGTGGTGCAACTCGATGTCGATGCCGATCTCCATCATCTTCAGGATCATCTCCGAGCGGATGTCCTGCAGCGTGTCGGTGGGCGGCACCGGGAAGTAGCCCTCCTTGTGGCGGATGCGGTAGCCCTTGTTGCCGCCCTCAATTTCGGCGCCAGTGTTCCAGACCGCCTCCGGGCTGTCGAGGAAGTAGAAGCCGTGGTCGGCGGCCTGGCTGAAGCGCACATCGCTGAAAAGGAAGAACTCGGCCTCGGGGCCGAAGTAGGCCGTGTCGGCGATGCCGGTGCTCTTCAGATAGGCCTCGGCTTTGTGGGCCACCGTACGCGGATCGCGTGAGTAAGGTTGCCGGGTGATCGGGTCAATGATGTTGCAGATCAGCACCACCGTCGGCACCTTGAGGGTGGGATCAATGAAGGCCGAGTTCGGATCGGGAACCATGAGCATGTCGCTCTCATTGATCACCTGGAAGCCCTTGATCGACGAGCCATCGAAGCCCAACCCATCCTCAAACATATCCTCGGTGAGACGCGAAGCGGGGATCGAGTAGTGTTGCCACCCGCCGAACAGGTCGGTAAAGCGCGTGTCTACGATCTGAATGCCGTTGTCTTTGATGAGTTTCAGGACGTCCTTCGCGGTCATACTCATAACAGTGGTCTCCTTGTGGCAACAGACGAACGTGGTCTTACGGGCGTCGGCAGGGCTCCGCTGCGCCGCCAGGTGTCAGCCGTTAACAATCGCGGTTCAACGGGCAACAACCAGCTAACCGCCGGAGAGGCGGCTACGCTGGCAGGCATTGCTGGGGCAAGATGGGGTGAACCGATCGTGTCGACTCGGTGCGCCGTCGCAAAGTCGGACACATCGTGTGCCTTGAGCGCCACGATGCGATAGTCTCCTGCGTGGGGTCGAGTGAGTTAACCTCAAGCGGAACCTTTCATATTATCTTAAACTCGGCCCTCGATTGCGGCTACGGTAATCCTGCACAATCTCGGGCCTCCCTGTTTTGGGCGAATGGGCCAATCTGGCAGGCGCCGCATCAAGGGAATGGGGAAACCAGGTTTCCCCGCACCCGTGCCGTGGGAGGGGGGCACTGCGCGTCGCGTTTGCCGGTCGCGACGGGCTGTGCTATAATCTGTGTCAGTAGCAAGTCTGGCAGGTGGCATGCACGCCTGCCAGATTTCTTGTGTCACTGGAGTGGCCCGCCAGTCCCGAGGGCGTTCGGGCGCCTGGCGCTGGCCCTGTATGTAAGGAGCGTCCGGCGATGTCGGATCAGATTTTGATGGAACTGGCTCAGCGCCAGATGAAACGGGACATCCCCGAGTTTCGCGTCGGCGATACGGTGCGCGTGGGTGTCAAGGTGGTGGAAGGGAACCGCGAGCGTATCCAGGAGTTCGAGGGTGTGGTGATCCGCCGCCGCAGTGGGGGGATCAACGAGAACTTTACCGTGCGCCGCATCGCCTCCCACGGCATCGGCGTCGAACGCACCTTCTTGCTCCACGCCCCCCGCCTGGACTCGATCAAGGTCATTCGCCGCGGCAAGGTGCGCCGCGCCAAGCTCTACTACCTGCGCGGGCGCTCGGGTAAGGCTGCGCGCATCAAAGAGCGGCGGAGTTGATGTGGTCATGTGAGAGAATGGTCGCCCTGTACCACCGTTTTATCGAGCGCGTTTTTTATCATTTTTACCGCGAGTTCGCCTGGACGTTCGATGCCGTGGCCTGGGCGGTGTCGGGGGGGTTGTGGTTCGGCTGGGTGCGGGCCGCTCTGCCCGAGGCGCGCGGGCGGGTGCTGGAACTGGGCTTCGGCACCGGTCATTTGCAACTTGCCCTGGCCGCGCGCCCGGGGGTGGCTGGGATTGACGCTTCCCCCCAGATGGCGCGCATTGCCGCCCGGCGCCTGCGCCGCCACGGGCGCGCGCCGCGCCTGGCCCGTGGCCACGCGCAGGCGCTGCCCTTTCCCGCGGCAAGTTTCGATACGATCGTAGCAACCTTTCCGTCCGAGTACATCCTCGATCCGCAGACACACCAGGAGATTCACCGCGTGCTTGCCCCCGGCGGTCGCCTGGTGATCGTCCCCTCGGCGGAACTCGATCCCGGCATCTACGCCCGGGTGATTGATGTTGTGTACCGCCTGGCCCTGCTCGCCCCCGTCTACCGCGATCCGCAGGTCGAGCCGCCGCCCGTGCCGCTGCGGATCGCCGGTATGCGGCTGACCAGGCGCTGGGCGCGGGTCGGGCCGAGCCAGGCAATGGTCCTGATTGGCGAGCGGGAAGAACCACTGCTTGATCACCCCTCCAGGTATGCCGCCAACCACTGAGCACGAACGCGCGCTGCTGGCGCAGGGCCATACCCGCATCGCCGGCCTCGATGAGGCCGGACGAGGCTGCTGGGCCGGGCCGGTGGTGGCCGCTGCGGTGGTGCTGGGTGACACGGTGTTGCAACGGCCCGAACGGCTCGCCGGAGTTGATGACTCGAAACAACTCACCGCCGCCGTGCGCGCGCGCAGCTACGAGCAGGTGCGCGCCGCCGCCCTGGGGGTAGGGATCGGGATCGTGCCGGCCTACGTTATCGATGCATTTGGCATCGTCCCCGCCACCCGCCTGGCAATGCTGGCGGCCCTGCTGCAGTTGCCCTTCCTTCCCGACGCCCTGTTGATTGACGCGCTGCGTCTCCCCGAACTGACGCTGCGCCAGGAGGCGCTGGTCAAGGGCGATGCGCGGAGCCTGACCATTGCCGCCGCCTCGATCGTGGCCAAGGTGACCCGTGACCGACTGATGGACACCGCCCATTGCGCCTATCCGGTTTACGGCTTCGCGATGCACAAGGGCTATGGCACCGTCGCCCACCAGCGTGCCCTGGCCCGCTACGGCCCCTGCCCGCTGCACCGGCGCAGTTTCGCCCCCTTGCTCCACGCCGCCGGACCGACTGCGGAAGTCGCGGTATAATCGCTGTGGAGGAACCATGCCATGGCCGCAAAATCATCGTCCGCGGACCTGGTGCGCCAGTTGAGCCGGGCCGGGTTGCGCCCGTCCGAACGTCTGGTCCAGCAGATCCTCGCCCCTGGGCCAGCGGCGCGAAGCGAACTGCTCAAGTTGGCGACCAGCATCGAGGACCTGCACGAACCCATGCCGGCGACCATCGGCCCGCTCCATGCCCTGCGCCTGCTGGGCGAACTGCCCGACGTGTCGATCATTGTGCCGCTGCTGGAGCGCTTGCCGGCGCCAGTGTGGGGCCAGACAGATGTGCCGTCACAGTTGTACAACCAGGAAGCGCTGGAAATAATCGGGCGGGTTGGCGCCCCGGCCCTGCCGGTGCTCATGAGCTACGCCGATGATGAAACCCATCCGCCGCTGGCGCGCATGCTCGCCATGGCCTGTCTGTCATACGTGGCGATCCGGGCGCCAGAGGTGCGTGATACGGTGATCGCCGAGGCGCGCCGCCGCCTGGAAGCCGACCACCCGTGGCCAGTCGGCACGGGCGCAGCGATGGCGCTGAGCGATCTGGGGGACAAAGACAGTTATCAACTGGTGATGGCCGCCTACCGGGCGGGGCGCGTGAATCAAGAAGCGGCGCCGGCGGCCACAGCGCGGCAGTACCTGCTCGGCGGCGGACGGCCCAACACGGCGAACGTGAACCTGGCATTCTTTGAACGCTACGAGCGCTCTGGTCCGTTCCTGAAGTCCGACGAGGACGAAGACCTGGAGGACGACTACGAGGACGATAAGTACTAGGCTTCGTCTGGGCGGGTGGTGCGAGGGCATGCGGCCCTCGCGGGATTGCCTGTTTCGATGCGATGCTGTGTCGCCGCGCCGCACCGGAGCGCGGCTTTTGGAGAGGCAACGCCCCTCCGAGCCTCCTGTACAACGAGCGGTCTGCTTGTAGCGCCAGAAGCCTGTCCAGATAACCCGGTCGTCCAATTACGTTCTGGGAGGGCGATGCTCTTCCAGCCCCTCCCATCGGGCGGGGGTGACGAGGCCCCGGCATGCGTCTACGCACCCACTTGCTTACCTCATTGGCGCTGGGCCTGGCCCTGTATCCGCGCCGCCCGGAACATCTCGCAGCCCTGGTGGCGGCCGGCACCCTGATCGACCTCGACCACCTGGTGCTCTACGGCTTGCGCACGGGCGACTGGAGCACGGTGGGGGCGCTCCGCTACAACCGCTACCGTGGACGGAACTACACGACGGGCGACACGCGCCCACGCTACGGATCGCTCCGTTCGTGGCTGCACAACCCCTGGCTGGCCCTGCCCCTGGCGTGGGCCTGGGCCGGCGCCTGTCCGGTAGCGCGCCCGCTGGCCCTGGGCCTGAGCCTGCACCTGCTGCTTGATCATGTAGACCTGCCGTGGCGCATCCAGGCCCGGCTGTGCTCCGGCGGGGCCTGCCAGTTCTGCGGCTGCCGCGGTGCACGCCTCAGCGTCTATCGCTTTCGCCACGCTGCCGGGGTGCGCTACCTGGCGCTCTGCCGGGCCTGTGGGCAGCGGGCCATGACCTCGGGTGCAACTATAGCGTTGATGCAACATCAAAAGAACCTGTCAGGTGCGGCAATGGCCGTGAGCACCTCGTCTCTCACACGCCTCATTGCCGTGCCTGACAGGTTTGGACTGGCCTCCGAAACAGACGGTATATCTGGTGCGAACCGGCCTGCCCCCGGCACGGGCCGCCGTCCCTGTGGTACACTACGTCTGCGAGCAAGGCACAACCGCTCACCGGGAGACCGCTCATGAACGATGATGATGATGCGCTGGAAGGGGCCAATCTCGAAGGCCCGAGCGAAGAACTGGAACGCCTGGCGCGCGAGAGCCTTGAAGCTCAGGCCGACCCGTCCGACCTGACCGGGATGCGCCAGCGGTGTCAGCGTGTAATTGATCTCTACGCGCAGGGCCACATTGTTAACGCCTACGACAACTTTCATGCCGCCTGGGTGTTGCTCTGTGGTGAAAGTGCGGCGCATTTTAGGCTGGCGCGGATGTTCGCCCGGCGCGCAGCGGGCCTGGGGGAAGCCCGGGCATGGACGTTGGAAGCGATGGCGTGGGATCGGTGGCTGGTGGCGAGCGGCAAGCCGCAACGGTTCGGCACCCAGATCCTCAAACAGCACGGACGCTGGTCGCTGGGGGCGGTGGATCCGGCGGTCAGCGACCTGGAGCGGGCCTTCTACGGGGTGCCGCCGCTCTATGTGCAGCGGCAGCGGGCCGAGCAATTGCAGCGCCAGGAAAGCGCCTGAAATCAAATCAGACCTCACAGGTATGCCACACCTGTGAGGTCTGGGAGATGAAAAGCTGGTGCGGCAGAAGTCTACCTGGACCTTCTCGCACCTCAGCGTGACTCAGAAGAGTCGTCATCAGGTGTTCGCTCGCGCAACCCCTGAAAGAGTTGCTGAAGGAGATCGCGCAATTCCTGGACCTGGGTCTGGGAGAGGGTTCGCATGCGCCGGCTGACACGGGCGTGATGGCGCGGCTTAATGCGCCGGAGCTTATCGGCGCCTTCGGGGGTGATGCAGATCAAGCTGACGCGCCGATCCTGCGGATCGTTGCGGCGCTGGACGTAACCCTTGCTGATGAGGCGATCGACAATCCCGGTCAGGTTGCTATTATCACACAGCATGCGCGCGCTGATCTCGCTAAGCGGCACGCCGTCGGGCGTGGCATAACTGAGGATCATGAACTGAGGGACAGTCAAATCTTCGCTTCGCAAGTCATAGCGATTGTAGATGTCCATCATCGAATTGACCTGGCGGAGGAGGGTGTAAGCCTCAAGCTCGGTAGAGCCCAGGTCAGCCGAGGAGCTATCCGGTTGTAGACTCATAACCTTTGCTCCTATGCAGCAATGTAATTCCTTAACACTTCAAAATATAGCACGTAAAACTTGTGCTGTCAACCGTTTGTCAAGAAAATGCACAGTTAATCTGTGCATCGAGGTGGCCTGTGATTGCGTCTTCCCCGGCGCCGCGTTACGACCGCATCGTCTCGCTGGTTATCGTCATGCTCATCGGGCTGGCGGTGATCTTTCTGATTGACGGCAACCCCAACACCCTGCGGATCGTGTTGGGTGGAGATCTGCCGACGATCACCGTCTCGTGGTTCCTGATCGCCTCGCTGATGATTATCACCAGCGCCGGGGCCGATGTCTTGATTCGCTCGCACCCGCACATGCAGCACCGCGCCCTTCCGGTGGTCAATCTGGGAGTGGTGCGCTTTGAAATTGCCCCGGCATTCTGGATGTTGCCCTCGTTCAGCGTTATCGGCTCCTTTGCCTTCTTCCGCCTGTTTAGCACGGCGTGGCAGGGCCTGGCCTTCGCGCTGGCGCTGGTGGCGGCGGGCGGTTTGTTGCTGGCGGTGCTCATCGCCCAGCACTACGCTCTAGACCGCGACCCGGCGATCAGTCAGCGTGCGCAGACCGTGCTGCAGGTGACAGGCTATGTTCTGGCCTTTGGCTGCTTCAGTGCCATCTATTATACTCGCTATCGAACGCTCTACTCGGCGACGCTGGCCGGTGCGACGGCCACGCTGCTGGCGTATGGCCTGCTGGCCTACACGCCCGCCTCGAACCGCTGGCTCCTGTCAGTCGTGGTGGGGTTGATGCTCGCCGAGGTGTTATGGGCGCTGAACTACTGGGCCACCAGCTTCCTGATCGCCGGTGCGGTGCTCCTGGTGATCTTCTATGTTGCGGTTAGCCTCGTGCAACACCTGGGGGCCGGTCAGTTGCAACGCCGGCTCCTGGTCGAGTATGGACTGATCGGCAGCGGGTTGTTCATCGTCATTATCTTTGTAGTCTTGCGGCAGCAGTAAAACCGAAGCATTGGCCTGGCCAATACTTGCAGAGCAGGGTCTCCGGCGGAGCCTGTGACCTCTACCCCCTCACCTGCGGCGGTGTGGCCGTGAACTCACAAACGAGTGATGATCCCGGGTCCCTACAACCGATTTCAGGTTGCCGGGAAGGGGGCTTTCTGCTAAACTGTGAGTGGATTTATACCCTCGACAACCGCTGGCCTGACCATCCCCCGCCGCCACGGCGTCGTGTCCGGGAAAGGGAACAGTGTGAAGCGACCGGCAGCAGAGTGGCGCGTTCGTTTAAGCGACCACGTCGCATTCTTCGGCTATCGGTGGATAGCATGGGGCGTAGCCGCGCTTACCCTGACCGTTCCTGGCCGTCCCGCCGAGTCGCTACCGCGGGACGCAGGATTGCTCTTATTGCTCGGCATCATTAATGTGCTGGCGACGGCGCTGGCCCAGGGTTACGTGCGCCTGCTCCGGCGCCGTCCGCCGGTGCTGTTGCTTGATCTGGCGGCGAGCGCGGCGGTGCTGTGGCTCAGTCAGAGCCAGGTGCTGCCGTTCCTGCCCTACGCCCTCGGCGCGCTGGTGCTCCCGGGGCTGATGTTTGGCTGGCGCGGCGCGCTCCTGAGCGCCTTGAGCTTCATCGGATTGGATCTCCTGGGCCTGGTGACTTTCAACCAGGCCTTCGGCGCGACGCTGGCTCCGCTGGCCCTCACCTTTCGCATCCTGGCGCCCCTGATCTTCGCCGGGGTGTGGCTCGGCATGCGCCGCGTGGTGGAGAGCGATAGCGGCATGGGAACGGGGCGCCCACGCCCCCCTGGCGAAGCAGGAACGAGCGGCGTTGTCCATGGCAAGAGCAATACTGACCGTTCTGAAGCCACGCTGCGCCTCACCGATCTGCAGCCCAGCATAGCTCCGGGAGAGACCGGCGCTAACCTCGCCTCTGCCGGGCCGGCGATCGCGATGCGGGTCACCGCCGAGCAGCATCCCGCCGCGCGCCGGGTGGTCTACGATCTGCCCCCGACGCCGGAGATCGGCCTCGGCGCAGCCCTTGAACGCCTCGGGACGCTGGTTGCCCGGCAGAGCGGTCTCAACGTACAGGTCAGTTGTATGGGAACGGCGCGTCGTTTGCATGCTGCCCAGCATGCCGTGCTTCTGCGCGCGGCCCAGGAAGCCCTTCAAAACGTACAGCAGCACGCCCGCGCCCAGAGCGCCGTCGTACTGCTGGCCTTCGAGCCGCACAGCGTCTCGCTAACGGTGGAGGACGATGGCGTAGGGCTCCTCGACGGCACCTACGAACGTCCTGGACTGCATGGCCTGCGCGCGGTGCGCTATCGCCTCGCCGAATTCGACGGTCGTCTTGATGTCTTTGAGGGCGAACATGGCGGAGTAACCGTGCGCGCCACGCTGCCCCTCGATGCCTGAGCCCCGCTCGCCGGCGGAGTGATGAAGAGCCTGTCACGATAATCCCAGGGTATCCAGTAACAGTCTGAGAGGGCTTTGTTCTCCCGGGCCCTCCCACCGGGCAGGGTGGCGTGTGAGGTTCAGGCCCTCACACGCCACCCTCTGCAATAGCCTCTTTCATCTCAGACTCTCCTGTTAAATCACTTGCCGCGGGACATGCGTTCGCGTATAATCTACACAGTTGTGTTCCCGGCAATGAGCTCCAGCGCCGGGTGTTTCATGGAGTGAGCACCCATGACGGCGCGAACCGCGCTGCGAACGTTATGCGTGATCGGGGCCGCGGGGTTGATCGGATACGGGCTCATCCAGCCGGTTGAGGCTGAAACGCGCTGGCTAATCTGTCTCTGGGCCGCCGGACCGCTGCTCTGGCTGGCGGCGCGCATTACCACCCCGTCACTACGGCCCGGCCTGACCAGCAGCGTGTATCACCTGGGAGTGGTGCTGCTCGTAGGGTTCGCCCTCCTGAG
>CAKZSI010000060.1 GCA_937918935.1 uncultured Chloroflexales bacterium
CGGACCGCGGGCGAGATGTCACGGCGCACCTACTCTGCCGTCGTCGGGTCAATCACCGTTCTCACCTCGGAGATGCGATTGGCCGGAAAGCCTCCCTTTTCCGCGTGTTCCCGAATTGCGGCTTCGCCGGGGGCGATGTACACGCAGTAGATCTTGTCATCGGTGACGTAGCTGTGGAGCCACTGGATCTGCGGCCCCATGCCCTGGAGCACGTTGCATGATTTCTGCGCGATGGCCTGCAACTCCTGGGCCGAGAGCTTGCCTGCCCCGGGAAGTTCGCGCTCGATCACATACTTCGGCATCATTGACCTCCTTGTCATCAACTGCTAGCCTGGCCAACCCGAGGTGAAGAATCGTGGGAAACCGCTGTTGCCCATGCCCCACCCGCGGGAGGGCATCGGGCGACCCGACCGAGGGTGGCGCCCGGGGAAACCGGGTTTCCCCACGCCCCTGCCCGCTGGCAGGGCGAAGCCTCTCGGCACGGTGGCAGGTCGGGGCCGCAACATCTTGCGCCCCGGCTCGTATCGCGGAGCGTGACCGTTCTCGTCTTTATCGCCGCTGTACCTCCCGTTCGGCGCAGGCGTGTTCCTGGGCCAGGCTGCGCACCACCTCGACGATCAGGCGATGTTCTTCCACCTTGATCCGTTCGTGGAGCGTTTCGGGGGTGTCCCCTGGCAACACCGGCACCTCGGCGCGCGCCAGGACGGGGCCGTCGTCCACCCGCGGGGTGACGCGGTGGATGCTGCAGCCGGTAATCGGCAGGCCCCGTTCCAGGGCCTCGGCGACCACGTGGGCGCCCCGCAGCGCGGGTATGACCAGTCCTGTGCTCGTCACGTAGGTGTCGCCGCCGTCGTCGGGCAGCAGGGCGGGATGCTGGTTGATCACCCGATTGGGAAATCGATCCAGAAAGGCCGGCGAGAGAATGCGCATAAACCCCGCCAGTAGCACCAGGTCAGGCGCAAAGGCCGCCACCACGTCAGCGAGGCGTCGTTCCCAGGCGGCCCGCACGGCAGCGCGATCGGCGCCCCGAGGCGTGGCGGGAAGCGGCACGTAGGCTGCGGCAACCTGGCGGGCCAGGGCGCGCTGCAGGCCAGAGGCGTCGGCGCGATCGCTGACCACCAGGACCACCTCGGCGCCGAGCGCCCCGGCGGCCTCGGCGTCCAGCAAGGCCTGGAGATTGGAGCCGGAGCCGCTCAGCAGCACGGCAACCTGATACATCATGCACCTTGCATTCTGGCGGGTTCGGGAACCACGATCGTATCCGAGCCATGAGTCTGTGAACTACGTTTCCTTGCATTTCCGCCCCTATTGGGGAGCGGAGCCGGACTCCCTCCCCCGGCGGGAGGGTTAGGGAGGGGGCGGAGTTACCGAAAAACTCAGTTCACAGAGTACTATGCTCACAAGTTGAGATCAATCTGCTTCGGGAAGGGCGAGCCTTCCCCGAGCCTCTCCTCCTGCGTTGGGGAGGGCCTCCCCGTTCCGGCGGCAGGGGCGTGAGCCGGCGACGGGTCCCTCCTCACCCGTTCTCCTTCCCGATGTCCCTGCGGAAGTACTTGCCCTCAAAGGCCACCCGCTCGGCGATCTCGTAGGCCCGCGCCCGCGCCCGCGCCAGGGTCGAGCCGAGGCCGGTCACGCCGATGACGCGACCGCCAGCAGTGCAGAGGCCGGCAGGGCCGATGGCCGTCCCGGCGTGGAAGATCAGCACCTGCTCGTCGTCTATGGCTTCGACCCCGCGGATCGGGTCGCCCACCCGCGGCTTGCCGGGGTAGCCCTGGGCGCAGAGCACCACACAGACGGCATAGCCCTTGCGTTTGCGCAGCTTTTCGGGGTGGAGCTGGCCCACGGCGCAGTCGTAGAAGACTTCCAGCACATCTCCTTCGAGCAGCGGCAGGATTGCCTGCGCCTCCGGGTCGCCGAAGCGAGCGTTGAACTCCAGGATCTTCGGCCCGTCGCGGGTCAGGATGACCCCGGCGTAGAGCAGGCCCCGAAAGGGTGTGCCACGGGCGGCCAGTTCGTCCACCACGGGCTGCATGCAGGTGTTGACGATTTGCTCCAGCACAGCAGGGCTTACCTCGTCCACCGGAGCAATCACGCCCATGCCGCCGGTGTTGGGGCCGGTGTCGCCCTCGCCGAAACGTTTGTGGTCGCGGGCGGTCGGCAGCACCAGCAGATGTTCGCCATCGCAGAGGGCGTGGACCGAGACTTCCCGCCCCTCGAGGCGTTCTTCGAGCAGCAGACGTCTGCCGGCACGGGTGGCCGACAGGCGCGCAATCGCCGCTACGGTGCTCTCCATGTCATCGGGTACTACCACGCCTTTACCCAGGGCCAGCCCGTCGGCTTTGACCACCCAGGGCCGCCCACTCTGTTGCGCGAAGGCGGTGGCTTCAACCGGCGAGTCGAAGATCATCGCCTCTGCCGTGGGCACGCCCCTGGCCGCCATGATCTCTTTGGCAAACGACTTGCTGCTCTCGATGCGTGCCGCCGCGGCCGTCGGTCCGAACGCCGGAATGCCTGCCGCTTTGAAGACATCAACGATCCCATCGGCCAGTGGATTATCCGGCCCGACAACCAGCAGGTCAATCTGCTCGCGCTGCGCCAGGTCCACAATCGCGTCGAAATCGCTTAGAGGAAAGGGGACGTTCTGGCCGTACTGGCCGGTGCCGGTGTTGCCGGGGACGCTGAAGAGCCGGGTAAAATGGCGTGATTGGGCGATTTTCCACGCGAGGGCGTGCTCGCGGCCGCCAGAGCCGATCAGCAGAACGTTCATATGCTGTCGTAGATGCTTGGAGATATGCCGCCGGAGAAAGTATAACATACCCGGCCTGCCTTCCTCGCTTCTTCCTTGACCAGATCGCGCTCCCAGGCTACTCTGTAGGTGTACAATTCAGCACCGGGCATGTTCTGCTTCGCTGCTCCTCATCCCCCGATGCAACCAGGGATCGCTGTGAAGGGTACATATATTCTGGTGCTTCAACTGGATCGCCTGGCGCCTGGCCTGCGGATTGGCAAATTGGGCGTGTTTGACTTTCCCTCCGGGTTTTACCTGTACGTGGGTAGCGCTTTCGGCGCAGGCGGGCTGGCAGCGCGCCTTGCGCATCACCGCCGCGTCGAGAAGCCTCGACCTCACTGGCACATCGACTACCTGCGCCCCATGGCTCGCCTCCGCGAAGCCTGGACTGTCAGCGGCCCCGAGCGTTTTGAGGGTCGCTGGTGTCGTGCCCTGGCCGCCGCCCCGGCTCTGAGCGCGCCAGTACCGGGCTTCGGCGCAAGCGATAGCCGCTGCCGCACTCACCTCTTCTATTCACCCCGTCCCCTTCATTTCCGACTATTGACCACAATGATCGTGGAGCCGGTCTTGCAGGAGCAGGCCTACCATCTGCGGATCGAGATCCATGCCTTTGAGGGGTGAGGGTCTGCGTGCTCGACGGCCTCGGGCGGCTTCTGCGCCCCTCGGATGGGGGAAAGCCCTTTTCGCCTGTCCCACTGCCGCTCGGCGCGTCCTGGGCGCCTGCATATGCGTGTGATCTCCAGGAGCGCCATGGCTATTGACAAGGAAGATTCGCCCGCGTATAGTGCAAAAGCGTTACAACGCACCCGGCGCAGCCGGTGACCATCGCCAGGTGATAGGCTCGCGCAGGGCTATGCTCTTCCGGGAAAACTTCTTTCACTCCAGGTAGTGGGGTGACGAACCGTTCGTTGGTCAGGGCGAAGCATCCTTCCAGGCCGTCCCTGTCCGCAAGATAAGTTGGCAGTGGAGCGTACCATCCTCCTCTGCCCGTATGAAAAAACCTATGGGTGATAAAGTCGTTATCGTTGAGTCGCCGGCTAAAGCGAAGACCATTCAGAAGTATCTTGGTCGCGGCTTTCGTGTGACCTCCAGCATGGGGCATGTGCGCGATCTGCCCAGGAATGACCTTTCGATTGATGTTGAGCACGACTTTCAGCCGGTCTACGAGATTACCAGGGCGAAGGTGGTCAGCGAACTGCGGCAGGCAATCAAGAACGCTGATGCGGTCTATCTGGCGACCGACCCTGATCGTGAGGGTGAGGCCATTGCCTGGCACATCACCGAGGCGGTAAAGGTGCCCCCGCGCACCCCCGTGCACCGGGTGGTGTTTCAGGAGATTACCCGCAACGCGGTGGAGCAGGCGATTGCCAATCCCCGTAGCATTGATAAGAACCTGGTAGACGCGCAGCAGGCCCGCCGGGTGCTCGACCGGCTGGTGGGCTACCAGCTCAGCCCCCTGTTGTGGGACAAGGTCAAACGCGGTTTGTCGGCTGGCCGCGTGCAGTCGGTGGCCGTGCGTCTGATCGTCGAGCGTGAGCGGGCAATCGAGGCGTTCGTTCCGGTCGAGTACTGGAGCATCGAGGCCGATCTGCTCAAGGGCGAGGCGCCCGAAGTCGAGGGCCGCGACGTCTTCCGTGCCGCCCTGGTGGAGCGCGATGGTAAGCGGCTGGAGAAGTTCGCGATTCAGAACCAGGAGCAGGCCCGGGCGATTGTGGCCGACCTGGAAGGCGCGCGCTACGAAGTACGCAAGGTTACGCGCAAGGACAAGCGTCGTGGTCCTGCTCCGCCGTTTACCACCAGCACGCTCCAGCAGGAGGCCGGGCGCAAGCTGGGCTTCAGCGCCAGGAAGACCATGACCCTGGCCCAGCGGCTCTACGAGGGCGTGGACGTGGGCGGTGACGAGGGGCCGGTCGGGCTGATCACTTACATGCGCACCGATAGCACCAACGTGGCCGCCGAGGCTCAGGCCGAGGCGCGCCAGGTGATCGCCGCGCGCTACGGGAATGCTTACTTGCCTGAGAAGCCGCCGATCTACCGCTCGAAGGCTAAAGGCGCTCAGGAGGCCCACGAGGCCATCCGTCCGACCAGTTGCGCCCGCCTCCCTGAGACGCTGAGCAACCATCTGGAGCGCGACCTGGCGCGTCTGTACGAGTTGATCTGGAAGCGCTTCGTCGCTTCGCAGATGGCTCCAGCGGTGTTCGATAGCACCACGGTGGATATTGATGCCTGGACCGTCGGCAGCCAATTGGCAACCAGCGCGCCCTACGTCTTCCGCGCCACCGGCAGCGTTCTGAAGTTCCCCGGCTTCCTCGCGGTCTATAACGTCAGTCTTGATGAGGGTGAGGAAGACGAGGACCGTGAGCGTCGCCTGCCATCCCTCGCCGAGGGCGAGCGCCTTACCCTGGTGCAACTGCTGCCGGTGCAGCACTTCACCGAGCCGCCGCCCCGCTTTACTGAGGCCAGTCTGGTGAAGGAACTGGAGGCCCTGGGCATTGGTCGTCCCTCGACCTATGCCTCGATCATCTCGACGATCCAGGAGCGCGAGTACGTCGAACTGGTGGAGAAGAAACTCATTCCCACCACTCTGGGTCGCGTGGTCACCGATTTGCTGGTCGAGCACTTCCCGAAGATCGTGGACTACGATTTCACCTCGGCCCTCGAACAGCAACTCGATGACATCGCCGAAGGTTCAAAGCAGTGGGTGCCGGTGTTGCGCGATTTCTACGCCCCATTCCAGCAGACGCTCGATGAGGCCCGCCGCGAGATGCGTAATCTCAAGCGCGAGGAGATCGTTACCGACCTGCTGTGCCCGAAGTGCGGTCAGGGCTACCTGGCGATCAAGTTCGGGCGCAACGGCGAGTTTCTGGCCTGCACTCGTTACAGCAAAGAGGGTGGCCCAGACTCATGTGATTTTACCAGCGATTTCCATCGCGACAGCGAGGGGAAGATCGTTATTGACAAAGCCTCCGCCCCTGAGACCAGCGATGTGATGTGCAACCTCTGCGGGCGGCCGATGGTGATCAAGAAGAGTCGCTTCGGCCCCTTCCTCGGCTGTTCGGGCTACCCGGAGTGCAGCAACACGCGGCGCATCGGCAAAGACGGGAAGCCCGTGCCTCTGCCCGAGCCGACCGGGGTGGTTTGTCCGAAGTGTCACGAGGGCGAGTTGCTGCGGCGCCGCGGTAAGTTCGGGCGACCGTTCTTCGGCTGCTCACGTTACCCGAAGTGCGACTACCTTACCAACAGCCTGGAGGAGTTGGCGCCGGTGGTTGAGACCCCCGCCGCGCCTGCTGTGGTGAGGGGCGGTAAAAAGACGGCCCGCAAGGAACCGTCCGAAGCCGAACCTGCGCCCTCGCAGGCGCCCAAAAAACGCGCTCCCCGGAAGAGCGCGTAAAGCGTCGGTAACTATTCGCCCCGCAGGGAAGGTCCCGGAGGGTTACGTCCTCCCGGACCTTCTTTTTTCGTTCCTGCGTGAGCCCCAGGGGAGGATCCGGACTCCCGCCCCCGGCGGGGGAGGGTTGCGGACGGGGCCGAGTCACCGAAAACTTAGTTCACAGAGTAGGAACCTTCCCAGAAAAATAAATATCACCTCTTGTCATGAGGAGCAGCCGCGCGGGCGTCTATCGCCGGCGGAACAGCGCCAGAATGACGGTCGCAACCAGCATGTAGGACGCCAGCGCGCCGCCGCCGAAGCCTGGCGCCGTCACCGCGGGCGCGTCAGTGCCGGCGGGCGGCGCCGGATACGGCCCTACTGTCTCGGTGGGCCGCGGCAGCTCTGGAACCTCAACCGTTTCGGTAGCTGGCGGCCCCTGCGTCGGCGCCTCCGTGGCGGGGGGGGCGGTGGTTGGTTCGGATGTGCCCCTCTCCGTGGTGGCAGGGGGGGCGGTGGTTGGTTCGGGCGTGCCCGTCTCCGTGGTGGCGGGCGGGGCGGTGGTTGGTTCGGGCGTGCCCGTCTCCGCGGTGGCGGGCGGGGCGGTGGTTGGTTCGGGCGTGCCCGTCTCCGCGGTGGCGGGGGGGGCGGTGGGTGGTTCGGCTGTGCCCGTCTCCGCCGTGGCGGGGGGGGCGGTGGGCGGCGCCGCTGTTGGTTCGGGCGGAGGGGCGAAGGTTGACGTTGGATTGAGCGTTGCCGTAGCCGGTGGCGGCGTCGCCGCACTGGCGGTGGAAGTACGAGTCTCCAGTTCATCCGCCCATTTGATCGCCTCTCCGCTTAACGACATCGAGGTAGCGGTTACGGTGCCTTCGCACGGACCTATCTGGACCGGGGCGCTGTTCGTGACCGGCGGGTAGGCCACGCCGTTGACCGTCACCGTGTAGCTCGGATTAGGAACGGTCCGGCATTGGGGCGGATTGCCCAGCGGGAGAATGATGTTCACAGTAATGGTGATGCTTCCGCCCGGAGGCAGGGTGCCGTTCCAGGTGAGTGTCTGGGCGCCAGGGTTGTACACAACCGTGGCAGGGCTGACCACGGGTGTGCCGAAGGTGTCGCCTGGCAACTGATCGACGAATTGAACCGTCGCCGCCTCTGCTGATCGATTCTCGATGACAATTGTCCAGATCAGGCCACTGTAATCGGGCATCGGTTCAGTGGTCGGCTGCGCACCGGTTTTATTGACCGTCACGGGATTATCCGGTGTTGGTGTAGGCGTGCTGGTGGCCGTAGGTGTATTAGTAGCGGTAGGCGTGCTGGTGGCCGTAGGTGTATTAGTAGCGGTAGATGTGCTGGTGGCCGTAGGTGTATTAGTAGCGGTAGGCGTACTGGTAGCCGTAGGTGTATTAGTAGCGGTAGGCGTACTGGTGGCCGTAGGTGTATTAGTAGCGGTAGGCGTACTGGTAGCCGTGGGCCGGACAGGGGTGGCCGTGGGCGCGCTGGTGGCGGTGGGCGGCACGGGGGTGGCCGTGGGCCGGACAGGGGTGGCCGTGGGCGCGCTGGTGGCAGTGGGTGGCGCGGGGGTGGCCGTGCGCGTGCTGGTGGCGGT
>CAKZSI010000061.1 GCA_937918935.1 uncultured Chloroflexales bacterium
CCTGGCGTACCCGCGCCTGGACGCTGGCTCGGCTTGCCCTGGCCGTACTCCTGGTCGCAGTAGTAGCGGCCAATGTCCATGTCCAGGACTTACTGACCCTGTGGCGCAATCTGGTATGGCCCTGGCTTTTCGGCGCTATCCTCGCCTTCTGGGCCATCTGCCTCTTCACGAGCCTGCGCCTCTGGCATCTGCTCGACCGGAGCATGCCCGCGCCGGCCCTGGTCGAGTTGACAATCATCCAGACCGTTACCGGCAATCTGATCGCCAGCAGCGCGGGCGTGGCTTCGTATGTCGCTCTGTTGAGGGGACGCTACGGCATAACGCTCCGCTGGACGCTGTGGACGATGCTGCTGTCCCGCTTTGCCGATGGGCTGGCGCTGCTGGTCTGCCTGGCGCTCACCAGCGCGGTGCTCTGGGGGGCTATCGAGCCGCTGCGCTGGCCGGTCGCCCTGTTAATCAGTGGGCTGGCGACCGGAGCGCTCGGGCTGAGCCTGCTGTTCGCGCGGCGGCAACAGGTCCTGGCCTGGACGCGGCAGCTCACGGCCGTGAACGGGTTGCAGCGCGTGCCCTTGCTGGGCAGCCTGGTTGCGCGCCTGGCTGACGCGCCGCAATCTTCCCCACGGCGCCCCGGCGAGAATGCCGCCGCGCTGTTCGGGTATGCCGGCGCGATTATGCTGGCGCAGTTCGTCTTTAGCTACTGTAGCCTGCGCATGTTTGGCATCGTCATCAATCCGGGGATCGTGCTCTTTGTCCTGACTTTCAACCTGCTGGTGGCGATGCTGCCCCTCCAGATCCTCGGCGGCCTGGGCATTGTTGAGCTGACCAGCCTCTACCTCTACGGACTGTTTGGCGTGGGCGAGACTACTCTGGCGCCAGCTCTGCTCAGCGGGCGCGCGGCCTTTTATCTGATCAACCTGGTAACCCTCCTCTACCTGCCGCTCAGGGGATGGACGCGGACGACCGGCGCGCAAGGCCAGGTCATCTCCGCCGAAGCTCCGGGCGGTGGGACACCGCAGCAGTGAGGAACACCATGAGTCCTCTGGTAAGCGATTATCTGGTCTATCTCGTACAACTTGCCGCTGGAAAGCGCGCGGCGATGGAGTCCGGTCTAGCGCGACAGCGGGTGGCCGATCTGGCGCCCTGGATTGACCTGCGTCGGCCCCGGCGCATCCTCGACCTGGGTAATGGCAGTCTGCGCCCGCAGTACGGGCTGCTCCGCGCCGCCGGTCATCAGGTGGTGGGAATCGATCTGGTGAACCGTCCGGCCAGGGGCTGGAAACCCGCAGCCTACGGAGCACTGCGCCGCGCCTTCGCTGCCCACGCCGGCATCGGCGCCACGGCTATGGCCGCCGATGGGTTGCTCTGCGGCGATGTGAGCCGGCTGCCCTTCGCCGACGCCTCGTTTGACCTGGTGGTGTCGAGCGCCGCTTTCGAGCATTTTCTCGATGTGCCCGCTGTGCTGGCCGAGACGCGCCGGGTGCTGCGCCCGGAGGGCATGCTCTGGGTGGGCATCCATCTCTTTACCTGCCCGTCAGGCGGGCACAATGTGAGCTTCACGCAGTACCCGTTGCGCAGCCTGCCGCGCGGGGTTGAGCCGTGGGATCATCTGCGCGGCCAGCGGCGGCCCTTCACCGTGCCGCTCAATCGCTGGCGCAAGCACCAGTACCTCGAAGCCTTCGCCCGCGAGTTTGAGGTGCTGCGGTATTACTGCGGCACGCGCGAAGGCGAAGAGTGGCTCACGCCTGCCCTCGAAGCCGAACTCAGCGCCTACTCCCGCGATGAACTGACCTGCGCGAACCTGGTCATCGTTGCACGCAAGCGCCCGTTGAGTACGTCGCTCAATGCGCGCCAGCGCGCCGCCGTGCCCACTCCCGCAGGACTCCTGGGCGTTCCGGCTTGAGGAATGAGTCGCAGGCTTGCGTGGCTTCGCCATCCATCAAACAGGAAGTCCCTGGCAGGGCTACACGCCAGGGACTTCCTTGTGGCAGGGTATAGGGCAACCCGGTTTTCCCATATCTACGCCAGCACCTCCCCGTATATGGCCAACCCCGGACCTGCAGCCCACCGGCCCGCACAAACCCGGGCGTGCGGCCCGCTGCCATTGTGGACCGGCGAGCTGCCTGCGCGCACAGCCACGCCCACGTGGGAGTTCGCCAGCAGTAGCGTGCAAGGCTGCCTTGCGGTTATGGTACGCTCGTGGTACCGGTCCTGGTTATACTCAGCCTGTAACCGGCTGATGTCCATGGCTCAGTCAATCCGTGTGAGCTTCGATGAACGTGGCGCTTACTACACTCGCTGCAACCTTCAACGTCATATGTCATCACTCCCTATCGACCAGACCGGACCGACCTCCGTCGCGCGGCGCCGCCCGGCCTCCTGGCAGCCACGGCACCGAGCCACACTCATCATTGCCATACTCGGTGTGCTGGGGATGCTGTTGATACCCTTCCTGGCAAAGGATTACAAGCCGATCATCTTCTCCGACGGGATTGCCTACTACGCCTATCTACCGGCAACCTTCATTGAGCACGACCTGACCTTTGAGACGATGGAACGGCTCTATTTTGAAGGCTCGTTTCCATCATATTCTGGTATCCAACCCTATCCGTCCACGGGTATCAACCTGAACAAGTACCCGATCGGTGTCGCAATCATGTTGTTGCCCTTCTTCTTCACGGCCCACGCGATCAGCGCCCTGGTTGGCGCACCGCTCACTGGCTGGGACCCGATCTACCAGGTCGCTGCGGGGCTGGGCGGGCTCACCTATATGGTGCTCGGTGTAGCTCTGCTCGCCGAGTTGCTCGCCCGCCATTTCCCCGAGCGGGTGGTCGTCGCGACGCTGGCTTGCATCGTCTTCGGCACCAACCTGTACCACTACGGAACCTTCGATCCGACGATGAGCCACGCTTACTCGTTCTTCCTGATCACAGCGCTGCTCCTGGCGACGTCCTGGTGGTACGAGCGACCGACGATCGCGCGGAGCGCCCTGCTGGGGCTGGTGGCGGGCTTGATCGTACTGACGCGCAACCTCAACGTGCTGTTCCTGGCAGTCATCCCGCTCTACGGGTTGTGCAGCCGAACCGACGTGAAAGCGCGTCTGCATTTCTTCGGAGCACACCTGCTGCCCCTGGCAATCATGACCTCTGTAGCCGCCCTGATGCTGCTGCCACAACTCGCCTACTGGCGGTTTGCTACCGGCTCCTGGCTGGTCTACTCGTACCAGGGCGAGAGCTTCAACTTCACTCAGCCACGGCTGATCGCTGTACTCTTCAGTGTGCAGAAGGGGTTGTTCTTCTGGTCGCCGCTGCTCCTGCTGGCCGTGGCCGGCTTCTGGGGGCTGCACCGCTTTGCGTCTGCGTATCTGGCGCCAGCCCTGGTGGTGATCCCGCTGCACACCTATCTGGTCGCCAGTTGGTGGCACTGGCAGTTTGGCTGGAGCTATGGGCACCGCGCCTTTACCGATGTGATGGCCTTCTTCGCACTGGGCCTGGCCACATTTCTGGCTTCCCTGCGCGGCCGCCAGGCCTGGGCTGTCAGCATCTGCTGCACGATTCTGGTCGCTCTCTCCCTATTCCAGATGTTCCAGTACTGGCAGCAGATCGTGCCGCCAGAGAATACCACCTGGGAGATCTACCGTAGCATCTTTCTGCGGCTCTGGTAGACCCGCTACTCCAGATGGCCGCCCCGGCAGCCAGGGCGCCTGCAGTGGTCACCGCTGCCAGCGGCGGCAGCTCTGTTGCTCGCCTTCAGCTCATTCCTCCTCCGTCTTCCACTGTTCCGCTTCGGCGATGAAGCGGCTGAAGTCGCGCAGGAAGGGGCCGATGCTCTGGTGCACCACGGCGTAGTCAATCGTTTCGTAGAGATGCACCAGGATGTTCCGCACACCCGCCGCGCGTTGCAGGTTGTCGGACAGATCCGCCGGCAACAACCCTTCGCGCCCGGCCTGTTTGAACGCCTCGCGGTAAGAGCCAGGTGACAGGCCCCGCTCCGCCAGCATGTGAAAGAGCAGGTCGCTGGCAACCATAACCAGCAGTTCGAGGATGCGCTCGACCGCATAGTGGTGGGCCTCAATCTCGGCCTGGCTGGCATGCTCGAAGGCGCGGAGATCCTCTACCAGCCGGCGGAGCCGGGCCAGTTTGCGCGCCAGCACCTCACGTGACACGCCGCACCTCCTCGGCGTAGCGCCGCAGGGACTCCTCCAGGGCGCGGCGGAAGGGCAGGGCGTCGTTGTAGGCATGCCAGAGACGGGCGCGCCAGGCTGCCCAGTCCCCCGGGCGGGCCTCGTAGAGCAGTCGGCCATGGCGGGCGATCTCCCAGCCCAGCACCGGGTCGGTTTCGGCTGACAGGAAGACCAGATCCGCGTCCCGCTCAAGGATGGCCTCCAGCTCCGCCTGCCAGTCCAGCCGTTCGGCGGGAGGCGGGGCAGGGGCGAGCGCCAGGTCGTAGTCGCTCTGGTCGCGGGCGCGTCCGATGGCGCGCGAACCGAAAAGCGCCGCGATCACGATCCCACGCCGCGCGCACCAGGCGCGCAGGGCCGCCAGCCGCTCGGGGGCTATCAGATCGGCCATCATGCCTGTCTCCCAGACCTCACAGGTCCGGCAAACCGGTGAGGTCCGAAGAAGTTTTCTCCTGGAGGGGCTTCGCCCTCCTGGACCCTCCCTGTGGAGGCGCGGGGAAACCGGGCGCATGCCCTCCCCAACCTGTGCTTCCGGCACTATACCACAATCGCGGCGCAAACCCACCCGGAGAATGCTACAATACGCATCACAGTCAATCCTTCGTTTGAAGGACGCCAGGAGACCCGCATCCGAAGTGCCGGAGAACGATTGATGCACCGCGCTCCCTTCCCCGACCTGAAACATCTGGTGAACATCTTCGCGCAGTATCCTGAGGTCCACGCCGTGTATCTCTTCGGTTCAGCCGCGACCGGAAGGATGCATGCGGAGAGCGATCTCGATCTGGCGATCGTTCCGCGACCGGAAACGGGCACCGTGCCAAAGCTGGCGATCCTGGCCGATCTGGCGCGAGCGGGCTTCTGCCGGGTAGACCTGGTCACCCTCGACACGAACGACATTGTTCTCAAACACGAAGCGGTGCGCCACAACCGGCTGGTCTACCGGGCCGCCGACTTTGATCATGGCGCGTACTTTTCAAAAATCACGCGCCAGTTCCTGGATTTCCGGCCCTACCTGGATGTTCAGCGCCAGGCGTATAAACAGAGGGTGCTGCATGATCCGGCCTGAGATCATCCGCAGACGACTGGAGAAGCTGGACGAGTACCTGGCGATCCTGCGGCAGTTGCAACGGTACTCCTATGATGAATTCGCCGCCAATCCTGAGCGTTATGGCAGCGCGGAGCGATTCCTGCACCTCGCGATTGAGTCGCTGAACGATCTGGGCAACCACGTCATTGCGGAGTCAGGACTGTGTACGGTGGAATGGTACAGCGACATCCCTTCACGATTATGTGAAGCCGGCGTGATCAGCACAGAAATGCGAGACGTGTGGATTCGCATGATCGGTTTTCGGAACATTCTTGTGCATGACTATTTGAAGATCGATCGATCCATCGTCTTTCACGTCTTGCAGGAGAATCTGAACGATCTGGAAGCATTGAAGCGCATCTTTGTGCGGTTCTTGTAACCAGCGGCACATCCTGTGCGTCTATCTGACCGCCGGAGCGTGGTAGCGTCGACTCTGCGGCTCGTCTCAAACGCGCTTTATGGTCCGGCCTTCAGCTCCACACCTCCACACCGCATTACCCGGCGCGCCTCCCGTAACTCGCTGGTATGCCCCGTAGGGTAGACTGCGGGAAAGCATGTCGCCTTCGCGCAAGCACGGGAACGCCATGACCCCATCACCACCTGCCACTGAGTCGCCGGCTCTCGAAGCACTGCCTTCGATGCCCTCATCCGGGGGCCACCGCCGCTGGCGAACGCCGGTCGCCACCTGGCGCTGGCTCATCACCCTGGCTCTCGTCGCACTAAGTGGTGGTTGGTATGCTATGCTTTTGACTGGTCTGCTGGCTGACACCCGGCTGCATGGCACCGATTTTTTGATTTTCTACACCGCTGGACGGCTGGCGCGCTCAGCGCCTGGGCGCCGGTACTGCCAGCGATCCTCTCGACGGCGCTGCTGAGCGCGATGCTTCTTCCGGAACCGTGGTCATACCGGGGCGTCTATTGGGCCTGCTACTGGTCGCGTTGATAGGATGTACTTCCTGCGGCGGGCGCGGCCTCGCACAGCACCGATGAATCTGCCGCCGTGGGCGGGTCCAACGGGTCGTGGAAGGTTGCGCTCTCCACACCGCCCCCAGACTGTTAGAAAAACAGCCGCATAGCGAAACAGCGTCTCAATGGAACACACAACGTCCGCATATCTCCAACACAAAACCAGTGTCGGCGGCGGTACGCGCCGGCTGGCGGCCCGGGTCGTTCTGGCCCTCGCGCTGCTGGTGGCGGGGCTGTGGAACCTTGATGGTTCGCCAATCTGGTGGGACGAGGGCTGGACGCTCTCGGTGGCGCGCAACTGGGCCGAAACGGGGCACTACGGGCGTCTGCGCGATGGGCAGCCCGCCGCCCCGGGGCTGGAAGCGGCCTTCACTACGACACTGCCCGTTGGCTTAAGCATGCGCCTGTTCGGCGTGGGGTTGTGGCAGGGCCGGCTGTTTGGCGTGCTCTGCGCCGTGGCGTCCATCCTGCTCCTGGCTGCTCTTTGCGCACGCCTCAACCACGGGCGCCTGGCCTGGGCAACCGTCGGCGCCACGCTGCTGCTGACCATCCACCCTCAGATCCAGCCGCTCTTGCAGGGGCGACAGGTGCTGGCCGAGATGCCCATGCTGGTCTATCTGCTGGCCGGCTACCTGGGCCTGTGGGCGGCGCTGGGCGGTTCGTGGGCGGCACTGCCACTGGCCATGCTGCTCCTCGGTGCAGCCTGGATCAGCAAAGGGCAGACTCCGCCGTTCCTGCTGGCCTCGTTGCTCGTGCCCGGACTGGCGGCGCTGCTGGTGCGCCGCTGGCGTATCGCAAGCATCTTCGCCCTGGCGGCGGGCGGCGCGTTCCTGAGCGCGAACCTGCTCCGCTGGCTGGGCGCGGCGCTGCTCCTTGACCCGGCGCTACCGCCCGAGCCGGTCGAGGGGCTGCTGGGCGTGGTCGCCATCGTGCTAACCGCGTTTCACCGCCTCTATGCCCTGGAGAACCTGGCATTCTTCGGCTTCCCGGCCCTGTGCGGGCTGCTGTGGGGCGCATGGCGGCTGTGGAGCGAACGGACGTCCGCCCGCGCCGGGGCGCCGGCCTGGTACATGCGCCTGACCCTGCTGGCCTTCTGCGGGAGCTGGCTGGCCTGGTTCCTGGGCCTCTCGGTGGGTGTGCCGCGCTACATGGCCGTCCCCGGCGTGGTCGCCAGCATCTTTGTGGCGGAACTGCTCTTTGCCCTGAGCGGCGGCTTTGCCTTCCGCGAGCGCCTGCTTGCCCTGGGCGACCTGCTGACGCTGCGCCGCCCAACCCGCGCCGGCGTCGCCGCGTTGCTGGCCCTGCTGCTGATCGCCGCCGCCACGCCGCTTACTGTGCTCAGCCTGGTCAAACAGTACGCCACCCATGACCGTTCGGCGCAGCATATTGCGGCCTGGCTCAACGCCCAGCCGCCCGGTTCGCGCGTCGAGACCTATGAGAGCGAACTGCACTTCCTCCTGAACCAGCCCTACACCTTCCCTCCTGACCAGCTCCATGTGGCTCTTTTGCAGGTTGACCCGGAAGCGCGCGTGGAGTATGATCCCCTGGCCAACGATCCCGACTACCTGGTCATCGGCCGTTTCGGGCACGATCTTTACCTGCCCGTTCTAGCCACGGCGCAGTTTCGCCTGGTGGCGTGGGAGGGGATCTACCGGCTCTATGCGCGGGTACGGTGAGCATTGCCTGGGCGAGTTTCGCGCACCGGTTCTACTCCTCGTAACCAGGACTAGTGACACTCGCGCACGAGATGACTTCTGGCCGGGCGCGTACCTGGTGGTGGAGGCGGGTTCCTATCCGGCCGGCACGAACACGAGAAAAGCCGGTTTCCCCGATGATAAAAAACGGAGAACCCGTGATGCTCCAACGGCTGACGGTGCACACGCCGGCACAGGCGTGTCTTGTGGACATTACCGGTGAGGTGCAGAACCTGGTGCGGGCAACGGGGGTGGCCGAAGGGACCGTGCTGCTCTACGTGCCCCACACCACATGCGGGATCACCATCCAGGAGAACGCCGACCCCGGGGTGCAGCACGACATGCTGATGGTGCTGCGCCGGCTCATCCCGCGTAACGACCCGGCCTACCGCCACATCGAGGACAATTCGGCCTCCCACCTCCAGGCCAGCGCCATGGGATTCTCGCATTTCGTCTTCATCAGCGGCGGGCGGCTGGCGCCGGGGCGATGGCAGGCGATCTCCGTGGCCGAGTTCGATGGCCCGCGCACCCGCGAGGTGCTGGTCAAAGCCCTGCGCGATGCTTGAATAGTGTGGGAGGGCGGCGCCGGGCCGCGTAGCGCAACCCGGAGGGTTGCGCCCAGGCCGGATTGCGCGACCAGGTCAGGCAGACTCGCCTGCCACGAGGACTGCGCGCGCCCATTCGTAGCGCGCGATGCGTTCCAGCACCTCCGGCGTGGACGGGAGACGGGCGCTGTTGGCCAGGTTATCGGCGAGATCGAGGAGCTTGACAGCGCGCGCCAGCGGGTCGGCGCTGAGACGCACAATGTACGCCTCATAGGCCTCGCCCTCGCGGCGCGTCAGGTGATCCACCGCGGCGATGATGCGTTCATCGTACCCGGCGCGCCGCAGATCGTCGAGGGTAAGGTGGGTATCCTCGACGACATCGTGCAACACCGCCACGATCCGCTCCTCCTCGGAGGTCGCCTGGACGACCAGGCGGAGCGGGTGCAGGATATAGGGCTGGGGTGGCACACTCGGGTACACCTGGCCGGCGTGGGCCGTGGCCGCCAGACAGATGGCATCTTCCAGCGCCGGTCGCGCATTCTGGTTCATACCGAGGTTTCTCATCAATGCTGAAACCCGCCGAGACACCTGGCGGGTTTCATTCTCGGAAGCCAGTATAATGGAGCGGGCGACGCGACTCGAACGCGCGACCATCTGCTTGGAAGGCAGCCAAGGGTGTGTCCACGGGCGCCCATAACCGTGTTTTGAGGCTTCAGAAAGCCATCCGCGATTCCACCCCTTCCCGCCCGTATCCACCAAAATCCGCCGGCCTGGCTACAGTTTGGCTACATGACTGTAGCCTCTGCAAGCCCCTCAGTAATTTACACGCGATACGTGGATCTCAGGTAACCAGTTGCCAGGTCAACTTCCGAACTCACGGGATGGGTACCCTCCCAATGCAGCTTCGTCTCGATGCACTTGCTGAACGCGAGCAGGCTCACGGCTGCGTTGAGCGCTGGCGATTCGCTGAGGAGCTGCGCAGCGGCCGGGATGCGTTCAGGCGGTATCGAGATGATGGGCCGGGCCTGGTCGGATGGCCTGCGGTGCTGTCTGGGTCATAGGTGTCCTCTCGTTCGTTGATGGTTGGGTTCATCGGTCTGAGTGATTTCTGAGACGGTCAGTCCGCTAACAGTAGCAAGGGCCGCGGCGGTGATCGGGATCGAGGTCATCGTCAGATTGACCAACTCGAGCGCGATCTCGAAGCTGGTGACGCATCGGGCGCTGATGAGCTGGTGGAGGTACTGGGCGGCGATGGCGGCCATGGCCTGGTTGATCGTCAGGCTCTGCAGGCCGTCGCGCATGTCACCCGCGCAATCGCCCTGCGGCTGGGCAGCCGGTTCTTTGAGCAGGTGCGGGTGGCGCAGGCTGGCACCGGCAGCGCGGTGCAACGGCCGCCCAGGCTCAGGGCGCCGCGGAGCTGCCGCTGCTCGGTCGGCGGCGCCCAGTAGCACTTTACCCCAGTCGCGCTCGTTGCCGACGTCGAGCCAGAGCCGCCACGTGGAGCGGCCAAGGGCCTCGTGCATCGCGCGCCGCACGCTGGCGGTATCGACGGCGCCGACCAGGATGCCGATGGTCTGGTAAGGTGGCGACAGCTCGCCCAGCAGCGCGGCTGTCGCCATCTCCGGCACGGCGACGATGTCCAGGCCGAGAGCGGCGTTGAGACGATCGGCCAGGGTCGAGGCGATATCAACACCTGGCTATGCCTATCCAAAGCCAGGCCTATCTTGACACCGTCGCGGATGTGTTGCCCGGCCTGACCGACGTTGCATCACCCCTGATCGTTCAGGTGCCTGTACGTTGCCCATACTATAATTGGTCCCAGAAACTGGACCACATGCTTTGTTTGGATCTGGTAGGATCCGCAGGCAGCATGTGGAGGGAACGATGGCCAGGAACCGTCAACGACGGAGTGCCGACGTCACGTTCCGGGTCGCGCTGGAAGCCGTG
>CAKZSI010000062.1 GCA_937918935.1 uncultured Chloroflexales bacterium
GCTGGCGCGCCAACCCGCGGACTTGCAGGCGGCCCTGCCAGGGCTGGCGATCCCGGAGCGCTTCTGCGCCGGGCTGGCAGCGGCCCTGCTGGGCCTGCCCGAGCATGCGGGGGAGAGGCTGATCGAGCGCCTGGAGGCGGCGAACCTGTTCCTCATCCCGCTGGACGGGGAGGGGCGCTGGTACCGCTTCCACGCGCTGTTTCGCGACCTGTTGCAGCGGCGGCTGCGGCAGACGGACGACGGCGGCCTGGAGCGGGCCCTGCAACGCCGGGCGGCGGACTGGCTCGCCGCAGATGGGCAGCTAGAGGAGGCCGTGCGCCTCTACCTCGCCGCCGGTGATGATGATGCGGCGGTCCGGCTGGTCGAGGAGCAACTCATTTCGGAAATGGACAGTCATGTGGCAGGTGAGCCAGTGAGCATTCGGCTCAACCTCCTGCCACATCACCTGATCTTTCGCCGTCCGGGGTTGAGTTTGATCCAGGCGCGGCTGGCGGTCTTCAACATAGACATCGAAGGGTTGGAAAGCGCCCTGGACCAGGTGGATGCGCTACTCTCCAGCGTGGCGGATCCCGACCGGGCGCTCCCATGGGCCAGCGCAACGGCCGATCTGGCGGCAATGCGGGGAATCCTCGCCTGCTGGAAGGGACGCTCCAGCGAGGCGATTCAGGAGTTGCACCGGGCGCTCACCCTCGGGCCCGCACAGGACCTCGCCATTCAAGCCTTCCTGTTACTGGGCCTGGCTTATATCCTCGACAGCCGCTACGAGGATGGCGTGCACCTGTTTCAAAGCGGCATTTCCGAAGTACGAGCTACCCTGGGCAGATACTACGAGGCGGCGCGACGGACCTGTCTGATCTGGATGCACATCCTCGCGGGCGATACGGCGTCGTTGCTGCACGAGGCGCAGGAGATGGCCACGTTTGTCGCCGCCGAGCAACCTGGCGACCTCTGGTTCGGCTACGCGGCCCAGAGCCTGGCGAGGGCGCATTATGAGCGTAATAACCTGACAGAAGCCGAAGCGCAGTTCACGCTGGTGACCCGGCGCAAGTATCGGGTAAGCTCCTCCAGCTACCTCAACAGTATCATCGGTCTGGCACTGATTGCCGTCGCACGGGGACGTTTCAACGAAGCCGAAGGTTACATCGAGGAAGCGCTGCATTTTGCCCGCAACGTTGGCGGAGCCTCGATGCTCCACCTGGCGCTGGGAGGGGCAGCGCGGGTGGCGCTGGCCAGAGGCGATCTCAAGGCGGCGCAGCGCTACGCGGAGGGCATCGGGCCTGATAGTTTCTTTGGGATGCGTATCTCCTTCGAAACCCCCCAACTGTTCCATATCCAGGTATTGATCGCCGTAGCGGATCGCGAGAGCCTGGAGCGGGCAGAGGTGTTACTCGCGAGCTACCTGCGCACCATCGAGCAGGTCCACAACCAGCGTCTGTTGATTACGACGCTGGCACTGCAGGCGCTGCTACGGCACGCGCAGCAACGCCCCCTCGAGGCGTTGAACATCCTCGAGAGGGCAGTACAACTGGCCAGGCCCCGGAACCTGGTTCGCACGCTGGTCGATCTCGGCCCGGCCATCCGACCTTTGCTGCGCACCCTCATGCAGCGGGGGGTGGCGCTGGAGTATCTGAAGCGCGTGCTGGCGGCATCTGGCTCACTTCCCGCCAACGAACACATCCATCGCCTGCCAACCCCACAGCCTTTGGAAGCGCTGACGCCCCGCGAGAGGGAGATTCTCACTTTGCTCGCCGAACGCTGGTCAAACCATGAGATCGCCGACCGGTTGTCGATAACGGTAAACACCGTCCGCAAGCACACCAGCACGATCTACGACAAACTGGGGGTTAGCAGCCGCCGCGAAGCCGTGGCCGTGGGACGGGCCCTGGGTTTGCTGCCGTAGCGCCGAGAAATTCGGTTTCCCCGCACCCCTGCCCGTCGAGAATTGCTGGTGTCCCCACGCCCCTGGCCTGAGATGTGGGGAAACGTGGTTTCCCCACATCTCAGGCCAGGGCACTGCTACCCGCTAACGCCTGATGAGCGGCAGGTAGACCCGCTCGGCCCCGGCTGCCGGGGCGGGTGCGGGTCGCACAGGACCGTAGAGACGTCTGGCGCCGCCGATCTCGCGCTCCTCCAGCCAGTAGGTGAGGCTCCCCTCGCCGCTCCCCGGATCGGTCCAGCTATACGTGACGCCACTGGTGGCGCTGCCGCGGGCCGGGATCGCCGCGCCGGTCACCCGCACGGCATCTTCCAGATTTCCGCTGTTGCTGCGCAGAATGTGGAAACCCTCGGCGCCCAGTTCCACACCCGTCTCCCAGGCAATCACCACGCCGGCGGAGGTGCGCGTGGCCGTCAGGCTGCGAAGTGTCACCGCCGTCGGATCGATCACCCGCAGAAGCGCCGTCAGGGTATTGCTGGGGTAAAACGTCCAGAGATCCAGGCCCTTCTTGTCACCGTGCCCCCCATCTTCACGACAGACCCCGGGCGGCAGGGCCGGGTTGCCACCGGTCGGAAAGCCGAAGGCGCGCTGGCTGGTGCGGGTATCGTAGCCAAGCAGCGGATCGCTCGCCAGCGGGTTCGGCGGGTTGCCGAAGCCATTGGGATTGGCCGCGTTACCCGGACAGAGAGGGCCATTCTCCGCCTGGCCGACCAGGATGCCGGAGGGGGTGCGATAGCCCCGGTCATCGTAGAACGCACCGAAGCAGCCGCCGTTCCAGGGCGGGCAGGCGCCGTCAGGCGGGTTGGTCAACTCGAGGATCGGCCCGCCGTCAATGTTGTTCTCTACATCAACAAAGGGGAAGTGGATCTCGCCGCCCCTCATAACCGCCTGCGCCCGGAAATCGTCCGCCGGGAACAACTGGCCGGCGTTATCCCGCCCGTCCCAGGTGATGGTTACCGCGATCGGCGTCTGCGCGGGGGAGAAGGCGTTATCCTGTCCCTCCCGGGCAGCGCCTGCCGGGGCGCCAGAGGACGCGACGCCCCGGAAGGTGCGGTTCTGGGGATTGTCCGGGTCGAAGTTCGCCCCATCACGGCTGATCACCAGTTGATAGTTGCCCGACTGGGAGGCGGTGAAGCTAAAGGTTCCACCCTCGCCGATGCCACTGGTATTCCCACCCCTCGAACCAGTAAAGCTCAGATTGCTGATGAGCGGTGGGACCGGGGTTAAAGGAATGCCAAGGACCGTCAGCACCTCTGGATCAGGCAGGTTGGCGAAAATCGGGTACCGCGGCGCCGATAGACTCACCTCGCCGTTGCCCTGCAACTCGATCAATCCGTTCTGTTGATCGAAGGAGGCGTTGGGGTCGGCCAGCAGGGCGCGATAGAGGGGCTGGGGCGGCTGGCCGGGAACATTGATCTGAAAGCCGAGTTGATTGGCATAAAAAAGGAAGCCAAACGGGTCGCCTCGGGATTGAACCCGGTAGACGAACCCGGTGTCAGTAACCACATACGCCGTGGCGGCAATCGGGCGGCCGTTCCCGCCGGTGATGGCGGTGTAGTAGTAGGCGAAGAGCCGGCCCGGTCGCTCATTGCCAGCATCGCGCACGGTCACGTCCCAGGCGGTCACGCTGGTATACTGGTACGGGCCAAAATCGCTGGGTGTAGGATTGTCAAGCCCGCCGCTGACGAAGGGCGTTGTGATACTGTTGGGTCCCGACGGGCCGATGAAAGCAACGAGGTAGATCCCCGTGACCGGGGCGACATAGGTGCAGGGGTTGTAGCCGCCGGGGTTGGGCAATGGGCCGGCCAGTTCCTCCGTGCGGTTGTTGATCCGGCCCACCCCTGGCACGGCATCGCGCTGGACGTTACAGCTAAAGCCATTGGCAAACGCGCCGGGCTGCGGCGGATTGGCCGCGCCGGCCAGGGTGGGAAGCGTCTCCTGACCGATCGGTCCGGTGACAGTTCCAGGGTTATAGACCAGGATGTCACCGAGGTTTGGATTACCGCCATCAACGGCGCTCACGTCAATGCCGCTCGATCCGAGCAGGATCTGCTCACCCTGGCGGGCGTACAAGCGCAACAGAGTCCGCCGGGCGAGGACCACGGGCGAATCACCGCCGCCATAGGTGCGCGCCGTCCATTCGAGATGAGCGCGAAAGCGCCCGGGGATAGGTGCAGGGAACAACGTGCGGCTGCCTTCGCCACTGACGAGCGAGGCGTTCAGTACGGGCAGGATGACCAGGACAAGACCGACGAATAATCCGCTGCGCCACAGCGAGTTGCTTCGAAACAATCGGCGCATAGCATCCTCCTGCCCCGATACGGGGCGCAGGCACGGTCTGAAGTCGAGCGTCCTTGTACGGCCTGGAGGGTGGCGGCGATCTCAGGTATCGTGACGGTACGCTCGGCGTCGCCCATCGAGAACACATTGCCCCGGAGACTGCCCACTGCGATGCCGAAGAGATCGTGCGGCACGGGAGCGAGGGCGGGGTCTAACCCCCGCGGAAGCGAGCGGAACAAGCAGGATCACGGAAGGCGCAACCTTCCGCACCGCCCGCAACCTGGCGCCTCAAGCAGCGAAAAGAGAGTATCCGGGGCGGCCTTTACCCTTCCCATAATGGATGACGGCGCCGGGAGCGAGTACGTCACACCTTAGTAGGAGGCGAGCATGCGCGGCTAATAGCGCAAAATCAGGGCAATCCGCCCGTGCTGAGGGAGGGAGCCATCGTCGACGAACACGACGCGACCACCCTTCTCCAGGACCTTGACGATCACCGCGTCCACGGCATCATCGAGAGCCTCGGGGCCGGTGGTCTGGTCGGGGTTGAGAATAATGTTACCGGCGAGATCGGAGGGGTCAATCAGGGCCGGCTCGTGGTAGCCCTCTTCGACCACCAGGGTCGCGCCGCGGCCCTCGTGGGCGAAGCGCCAGACCTCACCGATGGTTGAGGCCGAGCGCTGCCCGCCAACGGCGGCGTTCAGTTCGCTGAAAATCGCCGTGCGGCGCGCGTCGAGGCTCTCGCGCACCAGGGGCCAGATCAGCTTGCCGAGATCGTGGGCTGAGGTGGCGTCGTAGTTGCCCGTCAGGATGGCGATGATCTGATTGGCGTGGCTGGTAACCTCACGAAAAAAGGCGATATTGCGATCGACGCCCGCCAGGGCCACGGGCAGGGGATCAACCGCCATGAAGGTTCCAAGGGCCTGATCGACATCGCGGAAGAAGTTGCGGCTGTACTCATCGCGGAGCAGCGAGTAGTTGATTGATACGTCCTTGGGACTAGGGCGCCCGCTGCTCACGTTGGGGTTGTTCATAGGGAAGGGGGTGCCGGGGCGCAGTTCCTCGAGATCGTCGCGCACGGCCTCGAAGAGGCGGGTGTGCTGCTCGGAGAGGGCCAGTACCCAGTAGCGCGGCGAGCGATTGAAGGCGTAGATCAAGTCGCGGACGAAGAAGGTATCATCCACCACGACACGCTCGGGCAGGGTGAAAGGCAGACGGAACATCTTCGTCATCTCGGCGTTGACAAAGATCGCCATGCCATCGAGGTTGTGCTCGTGGTCAATATCCGCGGTCGCCTGTTCGAGCAGGCGCAGCATCGCCGCGACTTCGCGCTTGCCCAGCTCCCCGGTGAGCCGGTTGGTGGCTCCGGTAACCAGGTTCTTGAGGCGAATGGGGTCCTGGCGATTATCGGGCGAGGTGCGATGGGTGGGCAGGGTAATGGTAAGGCACGGATACCCGCGCACAACGGCAAGGTCAACGATGTCCTGGCGGTTCATTGGAAATGTTCCTTGTGGAGGGTACTACAACAACACCTGGCCCCGGCGAGGGTTGCGGGGGCCTGCGGCCCCCCGCAGAATCTCTGTTTTCCAATACGGCGCGGCAAAGCCGCCTCGCATCGAAAAAGGAGTTTCCGGAGGGGCTTCGCCCCTCCAGGCCTCACCTGATTATCGTATCAGGGCGATACCCCATTATACGCTATACTACCATCGCAAACGAACGGCGTCGGCGTCGTGGAGTTTCGGGATACGTTTCGGGTGCCTGGCGCGTCACGGGGCGCTGCTGCGTGTAGATCACTGCCAGAGCCTCAGCTCGCGAGCGCACGCCCAGCTTGCTGTAAATGTTGCGCAGGTGGAATTTCACCGTCGACGGGCTGACCTGCAAGCGCCCGGCAATGGCATTGTTGGAGATCCCCTGGAGCAGCAGGTTCAACACAGCTTGTTCGCGCTCCGATAGGGCCTCTAGATCGATGTCCATACCGTCCTGCGCGACAGTGGCCAGCGCGGTTACTTCGGAGTCGATTGTCAACATGCCCCTGGCGGCGCTTCTGATGGCCTGCACCAGGTCGAAGGCGTCGACCTGCTTCAGCAAGTAGCCTACCACGCCGAGCTGCAGCCCGCGACGAAGCAGGGTTACATCCATGCGGTCAACGAGGATCATGATGCCAACGCCCGGGTATTGCTGGCGCATCTGGGCAATGAGGCTAAAGGCGCCGGGCAAGGCGCCATCGATCAACAGCAGGTCGGGGTGCAGGCGTTCACAGAGCATCAGCACATCGACGCTGCGGCTGGCCTCGCCAACAAACTCTATATCAGGAAAGGTGGAACAGATCTGTCGGATGCCAGCTCGAAAAATCGCTTGCGCGTCGGCACTGACGACTCGAATGAACCTCGTTTTCCCCATGGTTACCATCCTTGCAATTGCCATGAAAGCAGTTTCACAGCCAGTTAGATGCCTCTCCTCCCCACATATGGCTGCGACACACGACGACAAGATGTGACGGCGATTTCCCGGGAGGACAACATCTTTATCATCGGACAGGGGTAAGGGAGCCCTGATTGCCGCTTGTCTCTCCAACCAGCGGTCAAAGGGTGCTTCGAAGGTGGAGTAGCCATCCCACACGTCCGATACAGGCTACGTTTCAGTGTAACATGCCGGGTACGCCGTAGCGTCACACAAAAAGGAGTAATTCGCTGTAGGAGACGTATAGTAGTCCTGCACCATCTCTAAACAGCGACCGTGCGTAAGGACGCAGCGCGCTGCCTCCTTACGGGTATGTCTGATACTCCGGGTTTTTACCGTCTCGCGCCAACCCGCCCCCCTGACCCCTCACAGGCGCAGGGTTTTTCGAGCAAGAAAGGCTTTTCGGCGTTCCAGTGCGCTGACGACCCTCACCCCCCTGCCCGCCTCCCGCGCGCGGGGAGGGGGGAATGCGATGCAACGATATGCCCGAAAACTCGACACCTGTGAACCGCCCCCCTGCCTACCCTTCGCCTCCGCTCAGCGCACCTGCTCCCGCGCACAGGAGAGGGTGCGGTGTTACGCCCCCGAAATCTACTCCATTTCATGTGATGCGCTGCCCATACTCTGGTACTACCCTTGTTTCCAGTGAAGCAGATAGAGCAATCCTGCGGGGTTGGACTTCGTAAAGCAAGGTTTCCAGCAACCACCCGCCCGCTCCCCAACCCCCCGCTGTGGGAGGCCTACTCAGGAGAGCTGTGAGGCGCATGGACCCTACCAGACATGATCCGACGCTGTACACCATTCGCGTGCGGGGATATCTCGAGCCTCACTGGCAGGCGGAGTTGCGCATGCAGATTACGTACCACCACACCGACGACGGCGAGATCAGTGTGCTTACGGGCCAACTGCCTGACCAGGCGGCGCTGCTCGGTGTTCTGGGGTGGCTGGCGATGTGGGGCTACCAGATCCTCGGCTTTACCACATCCTCCATACCGACCGACGCCCCCGGGGAAGCCCTTTCAGATGACCATCCCGCCAGGCAAGAATAAGTGCTGTATACCGCTAGAGGCGCGGAGAGCGCAGAGCGCCGTGGAGATTGTCCGACGCAGCCGCGGCGCCACGCCAACCTTTGTCCGCGGCGGCGGCAGCATCCCCATTGTCGCCGACATCTACGCGCTCATGCGCATTCCGGCGGTCATGATGGGCTATGGTCTGAATGATGACGGCCTGCACGCCCCGAACGAGAGATACAGCGTCGAGATGTTCCAGCGGGACATCGAGACGGCGATCGTGTACCTGGAAGAACTGGCGCGTCTGGAGCGCCAGGGATAGCGGCAAGGAAGGAGATGCCAACCATGAGCGAGGCTCCGGTGCAGGTGATCGTGGCAGCTTTCAGCGACCAGACCAGCGCCCGCGCGCTGATGGACGACCTCAAGCAGGGGCGCAAGGAAGGGCTGATCGGGATCATTGACGCGGCGGTGGTGGTCAAAGACGAGAACGGCAAACTCAAGGTCATCGACTCGAAGCGGCGCAGCCGACGCACTACCGGTCTGATCACCGGTGGGGTGGTGGGCGGCCTGGTGGGCCTGCTGGCCGGCCCGGTGGGCTGGGCGGCCCTGGGCGGCAGCGCGGTGGGCATGCTGGCGGGCCGCCTGGCGGGCCTGCCGACCAGACGCGCTATGGAGGCCATCGGTGAGGCGCTGACGCCGGAATCGTCGGCGATTGTGGCGGTGATCGAGCACAGGTGGATCCCGCAGATCGAGGAGGCACTGATCGAAGCCGGCGCGTCGGTGCTGCGCAGTGCCATCGCCGCCGACATCCGCGCGCAACTGGAGGCCGGCGGCAATGTGCTCTACACTGCCGCGGCCGGGGAGCCTGGCGGGGGCGTCGCGCGGGTGGCCGAAGGCCCGGAGGGCGTGCGCGTCACCGGGGTGATCGCCGGTGAGGAGGGCATTTTCATCGGCGACGCCCAGCTCACCGACGAGGAGCCGGAAGCCGAAGGCGGCGAGACGACCGGGGAAAAGCAATAGGACCTGGTTTACGCTTTCGTTACCGTTTCTTCGCGCAACCCTCCGGGTTGCGCTCAATCGTTCTGCACGCAACCTGGAGGATCGCGCTACGTTGGCGGGGGCGTGGGAAAACCAGGTTTCCCCACGCCCCCGCCTCCTCCACTCGCCCGGCACGAACCGGCAATTCGACCTGCTCAATCTCCTGGTCATGGTATAGTTGCGAAGGGGAAGAAGCGTATACGTTACCTCACCCGCCCTATGACCACTCAAACCAACTCCGTTGCGCAGCCGCTGGAGGCGGGAGAACAGGCCGGCGCCGGGATTGACCCGCTGCGCTGGTGGATCCTCGCCGCCTGCTGCGTGGTGGTCTTCGCCAAACTCTCCGAGCCGCACCTGTGGGTGATCGGCCCCGACTTTCCCGCCAGAGCGTTTGGTCAGGGTGGCGAGGTCTACCGCCTCCTGGCCAATGTCGGAACGGTGATTTTCATTTCGTTCCAGTTGATCGGCGGCGTTCTGGGGGATCTCTTCGGGCGCCGCAGGGTCTTTTTAATCGGGGCCATCGGTGTGACGGCGAGCAACATGCTGTTGCTGCCGGTGTGGAACCTGCCCTCCCTGGCGATCGTGCGTGGGCTGGCGGGGATCTTTGGCGCCCTGGTCTTCCCCATCTCCCTGGGTATGGTCCGCATCGTCTTCAGCGGTTCCGAGCGCAAGACCGCGCTGCTGATCATGTCGTTCGTCAGCGGTCTGGGAACGCTGACGAGCCTGGCGGCCATTCCCATCGAGCACTTTTTGGGCTGGCGCTGGGCCCTGGCCATCCCGATCCTCTTCGGCCTGATCGGCATCAATCTGAGCTGGCGTTACGTGCCGGAGAGTCTGGCCCAGGGCGGCTTCCGGCGTCTGGAAGCGATTGTCGCCGCCGCGTGGACGCTGGTCGTGCTGGCCTTCCTCTTCGGGCTCGTGGCTACTCAGACCTACCGGGACTGGCGCAATCCGGTCAGCGTTACCGGGATCGCGGTCGGGTTCCTGACGACTATCGGGCTGATCTTCTGGTCGCGGTACCGGCGCGAGCAAGGCCTGCTCGTGGCCCTGCGCCGCCTCCCCCATTACTACTTCACCCTGACGCTGTTGCTGACGGCTGTGCTGAGTTTCGCGCTGTCCGGGTACACGGTGCAGATGTACCAGTACTTTTTCACGGTCAAGGGGTTTTCGGCGCTGGTCGCCGGCCTCGCGCTGGCGCCCATTCTGCTGGGGAACATCTTCACCGTGCGCTGGGTCAACCGTTTCACCATCAGCCAGCCCTACTACGTCGCCGTGGGCACCGGGCTGGCAACCATGGGCGTGGCGATGATCCTTTCGGCGCTGGTGCGCCCGAATACGCCGTACCTGTTCCTGGCGCCGGTCATGGTGCTGTTCGGTCTGGGCTTCCTTATGGCTTCGACGAGCTGGACCACCTTCTTCTTCTCGGCACTGCCGGGCGATCTGACCGGTGTAACCGCGGGCATTAATCGGGCGGCGGGGCTGGTGGGCGGAGCACTGTCGGGCGTGGTGCTCAACGCCGTCATCGTCCAGCGGGGACTTGCCGATTTTACCTGGCGTCTCCAGGCGCTGGGCGTCAGCGAGGAACAGATCGCCCAGGCCAGAACGGTCCTCGATGTTTTGCTGCAAAACAGCATCCCGGTGGAAGAACTGGCCCGGCACCCCCAGGCGCTGATCCTCATGGGCCTGCTCAACGTCTATCGCGAGTCCTACGGGGTGGCCATCGCCGCGGCGCTCTTCGTCGGAGGAGTGGTGTGCGTGGCCAGCGGCGCCATCGCCTGGGTCTGGCTGCGGCTGGCGCCTCGGCGGCTGATCGAGGCGCTGCCGGCAAGGCTCCGGTAAGAGCGCGAGGCGTCTTTCCTACAGCCTGATAGGAGGGCATGCAAAGGCTATGCCCTCTCACGTCAACCCTCGTCCGGTACAGCCCCGGGCTGATCCAGAGTCCACCACTGGCAATGGCGTTGGGGGCGGCGTAGCTGCCCGAAGCCCGGGATAAGCTCCAAAGACGTTGCATCAGCCTGCACACCTTCCAGGGATGGCCCGGCCCTCCCAGGAACATCCTTACGACCGGCGGGCAAAAAACTGGTGCACCATCTCGGTATGCAGGGGAAAGGCCAGTTCGGCGGGCGCAGTGATGATCACCCGGGCCTCGGCCTCACGGTTGGGCACGAACGGCGCCAACTCCATGCTATGCAGATGGGGACCCAGACCGAACACCAGCAGATAGCCGTCGTTGGTGGAGCGAGCGCCAAAATCGGTAATCAACTCGGGCGCCACAATGACGCCCGCCTCCTCGCGCAACTCCCGCGCCGCAGCCTGCTGCCAGCTTTCGTGCATCTCTACAAAGCCGCCCGGCAGGGCCAGCTGGCCCTGCCGGGGCGCGGCGGCGCGACGGATCACCAGCAACCCGTCGTCAACCGGCAGTAAGACCAGCGCAACCGGCAAGGGGTTGCGGTAGGTCGTGCTGCCGCAATGTCCACAGATCCGCGGCCAACGCTGGCCTTCCTGAAACGGACGTCCACAAAACGAGCAATAGGTATGCTGGCGATACATGCACAGGGCTCCAGGTCACAGCCGGCGGGCGAATACGCTGGTGCATTATACGGTATTCTGTCGCAGCCCGGCACAGAACGATCGCGGGAGGGTTATGCCCTCTCGCACCCTCACCGCTCTCGCGGAGCTCCAGATGGTAGGACAGGTGTGAACATGTCCGGGCCGCAGGGACCGAGTCTGTGGTATCGTACCATAGAAGGACTTGCCATCGGCGGTTCGCAGCAGCACGATCGTGCAACCGGGCGATGCGGATCCTCGTCGTATCGTGGATACTGAGTGGCGGCGCGTGCAATGCGCAACGGCTCATCTGAATTGCACCACCGGAACAAGAAGCGTTTTCCTGGGAAGACTTCCTCTTTGCAGATCCTCGCAATTGTCGTAGCGCGTGTTCATCGCAGGAGTTGACAGGTATGACACTCGGGGAAAGCCCCCGCAGACGGACGCGCACGCGCCGGCGGGCGATGTGGATTATCGGTGGCGGCGCGCTGGTTGTGGCGATCGTCGCCGGAGTTTTGTTCGGCCTGAGGCCGCGCGGCCCGGCCCCGGGTACGCTGCCGGAGGGCTGGCAGCGCGCAGCCGTGGTCACCGGCCCCATTGCTGCCAGCGTAAGCGCCACAGGTAACGTGGAACCGGCCGCGGAGGCCCAGGTGCGCTTCGAGGTCAACGGCACGGTTCGCGAGATCCTGGTCCGCGCAGGTGACCAGGTAGAGCAGGGCCAGCCCCTGGCGCGGGTTGATCTGACTGACCTGCAGTTGCAGGTCGAGCGCGCCCAGGCTGATCTGCGCCAGGCGCAGGCCGACCTGGAGGCCCTGCTGGATGGCGCAAGCGAACAGGAGATCGCCGAGGCCCGCGCCCGTGTGGCCCAGGCCCGTAGCCAGTTGGCGCAAACGCAGAGCAGCGTGACCCAGGCTGACATTGACGCCGCGCGCGCCGATCTGGAGAGCGCCCGCGCGCGCCTGGCGCGCCTCGAAGCCGGCCCCGCCACCGATGAGGTGAGCAGCGCCAACCAGCGTGTGCAGAGTGCCCAGACGGCCCTGGAGCAAGCCCGGGTGAGCCTCGCGGCGGCCAAGGAGCGCGCGCGGATCGACCTGGAGACGCGCGCGAATGCCCTGCGCAACACCCAGGATGAGTATAGCCGGGTCTACTGGGAGAACCGGGAACTGGAAAAGCTCCCCGGCGAACTGCCGCGCGAGCGGGTTGACCGCGAGACGGCGGCCCTGCGGGCTGTCGCCGATGCCGAGGCGGCGCTGGAAGCCGCGCGCATCGCCTACGAGCAGGCCCGCGCCGACGAGATCAGCGTGCTCGCCGCCCGCGAGGCCGATTTGACCAGCGCCCTCGACGCCCGCGATAAGGTGCTCGCGGGGGCCAGGCCCGAAGAACTGGCCAGCGCCCGCGCCGAGGTGCAGCGCGCCCAGGCACGCCTCGACCAGCTCACCGGCGCCAATCGCGCCAGCAGCCTGAGCGCGCAGCAGGCCAATGTGACCATCGCCCAGGCTGCCCTCGACCGCCTGCTGGCAGACCCGTCCACCAGCGCCCTGACCGCCCGCGAGGCTGCGGTCGTGCGCGCCGAGGTGGCCCTGCGCCAGGCCCAGCGTAACCTCGACCTGGGCACCCTGCGGGCGCCCTTCGCCGCCAGCGTGGGCCGGGTCGAGATGCGCGTGGGCGAGCCGGCCGGCGCCACAGCGTTCATCGCCCTGGTGGATGTGAGTTCGTACCATGTGGACGTGCCAGTTGATGAACTCGATATCGCCCAGGTGGAGATCGGCCAGCGCACCGAAATACGCCTCGACGCTCTGCCCGGCCAGACGATCGGCGGGTCGGTAACTGCCATCGCGCCCCAGGCAACGCGCAGCGAGACCGGCACCACCAACTACACGGTGACGGTAACGCTGGACGATGGCAACCCCGATGTACGACCCGGCATGACGGCCGTGGTTGAAATCATCACCGCCGAGAAAGACAACGCGCTGCTGGTCCCACGACGGGCTTTGCGGGTCGAAGGCGGGCGCAGCTATGTCTATGTGCCGGACCCCGCGCTGCGCCCCCAGCCAGCCGCGCCTGGCCAGCCGGCCCCGCCACCAGGCATACGTCGTGAGGTGGAAATCGGCCTGAGCAATAGCGAAGTCGTCGAGATCCTCAGCGGGCTTCAGGCCGGCGATGAAGTGCTGGTGCCGGACGTGGTCAGTACCTTTTTGCCCACAGGGCGACCGAATCGGTAAGACCTGAGATACGGAAGGGTCTGGGAGGGGCCTGTGGCCCCTCCCCAACGGGTATACACAGGGCTGCGCAACGCCTTCGTGTCTGACATAAGAACCATGACAGAACTGATTGTCGTCAAAAACCTGACCAAAGTGTACCGCATGGGCGACGTCGAGGTCCACGCCCTCCGCGGGATCACCCTGAGTATCCGCGAGGGCGAGTTCGTGGCGATTATGGGGCCGTCGGGCAGCGGCAAATCAACCCTGATGAACATCATCGGCTGCCTGGATCAGCCCACCAGCGGCGAGTACTACCTCGATGGCATTAATGTCGCTGAACTGGACGACAATCAGTTAGCCGAGATTCGTAACCAGAAGATAGGCTTCGTCTTTCAACAATACATGCTCCTCCCGCGAACGACAGCCCTGCGCAATGTCGAACTGCCCATGCTCTACGGCAGCAAAGGCGGCAACCGCCACGAACGGGCGCGAGCCACCCTGGCCGCGGTGGGCATGCTCGATCGCATGCATCACAAGCCCAACGAACTCTCGGGCGGCCAGCAGCAGCGGGTCGCCATCGCCCGCGCGCTGGTCAATGAACCGCGCATCATCATGGCCGACGAGCCTACCGGCGCCCTCGACACGCGCACTGGCGAGGAGATCATGGGCATTTTTCAGAAGCTCAATCGCGAACAGCGCATTACGGTGATCATCGTCACCCACGAGCACGATGTCGCTTACCACGCCGAGCGGATCATCAGTGTGCGCGACGGTCTCATCGCCGGCGACGAGCCGGTCCAGGAGCGCATTATCGCCGGGGCCGCCAGCGCCGTGGAGAGCGCCCCGGCAGATTGACCGGAACCCATCAACGATGTATCTCATCGAGTCCTTCCGCGTCGCCCTGCGGGCGCTGGCGAACAATAAGCTCCGTTCGGCCCTGACGATGCTCGGCATCGTCATCGGCGTCGGCGCGGTCATCGGTATGCTGGCCCTGGGCAATGGCTTTCAGCAATTCCTGAACGACCAGTTCGCCCAGCTCGGCGCGGGCAATTTCTATGTCGCGCCCTTCGTTGACAGCAACCGGGTGGATGCGATCACCGCCGCGCGTCTGAGCGCCAGCGACGCCGAGGCGATCACGGCCCCGGGCCGGGCGCCTGCGGTGGCGCAGGTAGCCATCGAGTTCAGCGGCGAGGCCCAGGCCAGCACCGGCCAGCGCCGCGGGAGCTACAGCGTGCGCGCCGTGAGCCCCACCTGGTTCGAGGTCACCCCGCAGGACATGGCCGCCGGGCGTCTCTTTACCGCCGACGAGGACCGCGAGCGCGCCCGCGTGGCGGTGCTCGGGAAACGGGTGGCCGAACAACTCTACGGCGACACGGCAAGTGCGGTTGGTCAGCGCCTGGCCCTCAACGGCGTCGGCTTCGAAGTCATCGGCGTTCTTGCCACCGAGCCAGGCTCGGTTTCGGTTGGCGCCGACCCGGCCGAGGCGATCTTCGTCCCCTACACCTCCGGCGTTACCCGGCTCTACCGCAACCAGGTGAACGAGCGGATCAACGTCTCGATCATGACCGTGCGGGCGCGCAGTGTGGCCGAGATCGACGAAGCCATTCGCCAGGTGACCATGGTCCTGCGCGAGCAGCACCGGCTCACCTACCAGGACAACGATTTTACGATCATTAACCCGGAGCAGATCGCCGCGCAACTCAACCTGGTGGTGGGAGGCTTCAACACCTTTCTGGGCATCGTCGCGGGGATCTCGCTGCTGGTAGGCGGCATCGGGATCATGAACATTATGCTGGTCAGCGTCACCGAGCGCACGCGCGAGATCGGCCTGCGCAAGGCGGTGGGCGCGAAGCGCCGCGACATCCTGCTCCAGTTCCTGATCGAGGCCCTGACCCTCTGCCTGATCGGCGGCGCGGCGGGGATCCTGCTAGGCTTTGGCCTTTCGCTGCTGGGCACCTTCATTCTGGTTAACCTGTTTCAGGCCGAGGGCGCGGCGGCGCGGGTCTATCTCAGCAACATCGCGCTCGCCACCGGCATCGCCGCCGCAGTCGGAGTGATCTTCGGCTTCTTCCCGGCTTTCCAGGCCTCGCGGCTCAACCCGATCGAGGCCCTGCGGACGGAGTAGGGATGCCTCTGGCCATAGGTACGGGGAAACCCGGATTCCCAGAGGTTTACGGGGGAGGTTTACGGGGAGGGTTTTCCAGGAGGGCTACGCCCTCCCGGCTCCCTCCGGCGATCAGGTGTACGGGGAACCCGGGTTCCCCGGGCCGTTCCAACCGGTTGCAGGATCGCTCCTCACCCTCTCTGCCTCGCTGCGCTCGGCACTCTCTCCCTCTCCAGCGTAGGTGGAGAGGGAGAGAGTCGGGGGAAGGGTGAGGACCGCAACACCTCAGGATAAACTAATGTCTCTCTCCGAAGCCTTTCGCGTGGCCTGGGAGGCCATGTCCAGCAATAAGTTGCGTTCCCTGCTGACGATGCTCGGCATCATCATTGGCGTGGGCGCGGTGGTGGGCATGCTGGCCATCGGCGACGGCTACTCCCGCTGGGTTGACGCCGAGTTCGAGCGCCTGGGTCTGGGCACATTTTATGTCAATCCAAGGGTGGACAGCCCCGACCCCGATGAGCCTCTGGAACCCCGGCTCACCGCCGCCGACGCCGAGGCGATCATGGCCCCGGGGCGCGCGCCGGCGGTCGAGTTCGTAGTGGTGGAACTGAGCCGCAGCGGCGTGGTCAGCGCCGGGGGCGAACGCTACCTCTTCGGCATCAAGGGCGTGACGCCGACCTATTTTGCCGTGGGCGCTCAGGAACTGGGCGATGGGCGCTGGTTCGACGCTCAGGAGGAGCATACCGCCGCCCGGGTGGCAGTGATCGGCAAGACCGTGGCCGAGACGCTCTTTGGGAGCATCGAGGGGGCCGTGGGCCGGCGCATCACGGTGAACGGCGTGCAGTTTGAGGTGGTCGGCGTCTCTACCACCAGGCAGAGCCAGGCCGCGGGGGCGGTGGGCCGCTTCGGCGACCCGGGCGAGCAGGTTTATCTGCCCTACAGCACCGCCCGCGACCGCCTCTTCCGCAATGCCGTTACCTCGCGGGTGGACGTTTCAACGATGACCGTCAAGGCGCGTGACCCGCTCGATGTGGACGAGGCCATCCGCCAGGTAACCGTGGTGCTGCGCGAGGAGCACCGCCTGACGTACCAACCCAACGACTTCTCGATCACCAATCCGGCCCAGCTTGCCAACCAGTTCCGCGCGGTGCGGATAGGCTTCAGCGCCTTCCTCGGCACCATCGGCGGGATCTCGCTGCTGGTGGGAGGGATCGGGATCATGAACATTATGCTGGTAAGCGTGGCGCAACGGACGCGCGAGATCGGGTTACGCAAGGCATTGGGGGCGAAACGCCGCGACATTCTGCTCCAGTTTTTGATCGAGGCCATCGTGCTCTGCCTCGTCGGCGGGCTGCTCGGCGTCGGGCTGGGCTATCTGCTCTCGCTCCTCGGCAATGTCTTTCTCGACAACCTGTCACCCAACGGTGGGCTGCGGACGAACGTCTCGCTCTTCGCGGTCGTGCTCGCCACGTCAATCTCGGCGGGTGTCGGGCTGTTCTTCGGCCTCTTCCCCGCGATGCGCGCGGCGCGCCTCGATCCGATCGCTGCACTGCGCAATGAGTAGATCGGTCTTTACCATAGAACTTAGCAAGAGGAGTGGTTTCGCTGCCTGGCCCGATGGGCGCCCATCGGTGGAAATGGGGAGGGTACGGTCCGCGGTGTGGTTTGGGGTGGCCGGATCGCCCGATAAGGTGGTTGTGCGCTGGTTCTGGGGGCATCATCGCCAGAACCAACGAGCAACCAGGAGTCTGCGACTCGCCCCGGAGACCTTTTCTCAATGAAAAGAAAAATTATCTGTGACTGCGACAACACCATGCCCCTGCCGGGCCTGCCGGTGGACGACGGACAGACGCTGCTCTACCTCCTGGGACGGCCGGATGTGGAACTGCTTGGTGTCACCACCAGTTTCGGGAACAGTAGCATTGACCAGGTGTACGCAGCGACACAGCGCCTGTTGCGCGCCATGGGCCGGTCGGATCTTCCGCTGCTGCGCGGCGCGGATCGGCGGGGCGCGTCGCCAACCGAGGCGGCCCGTTTTCTGGCCGATATGGCCGCCGCTTACCCGGGCGAGATCAGTTTGCTCGTGCTGGGCCCCCACACCAACCTGCGTGGCGCGGCGGCCCTTGACCCCGCGTTCTACGCCAATCTGCGCCAGGTGGCCTGTATGGGCAGCTATCTGCGCCCGCTTCCCGGCCCGTTCTGGAGCACGGTCGGGGAACTCAACCTCTCGGCTGACCCCGAGGGCGCCTGGATGACCCTCCATGCCCCCTGCCCGGTAACGCTGATGAACGCCCAGGTGTGCCTCGACGCCCCGTTCGATGCCGCCGAACTGGCGCCGCTGGCGGCCCTCGACCAGCAGATCTACGCCGCCCTGGCTGATTTTGTACGCTGCGGCGCTGCCCAGGGCCGCATACCCGCCGATTATCTTTGGGATCTGCTCCCGGCGGTGTATCTTTCGCACCCCGAACTTTTCTCCAACGAGCGCGTCTGGCTGCGTTCCAGCGTCGCCGACCTGGAGACGGGGCAACTCATCCTGGGTGCTCCGGGCGAGGGCGCGGCCATCACCATGCCCGAGCGCATCCGTGACCGTGAGGGCTTCTACGGGTTCTCTATACGGCCTGGGAGCGGGTCACCACCGTGGCGCCGTTGTAGGGGAGGCCTGTCTTTTCATCACCCCGGCAGCACGCCGCGCGCGTACTGCCTGGATGAAAAAGGTTCTTCCCGGGATAACGGCGCCCTCCCAGCCCCTCCCCTCTCTGGCCCGTGGTCACATCGCGTCCAGCCCCAGCCACTCTGGAAATAGCGCCGCCAGCTCGTCGGGCCGGAGGTACTCTTCGATACGCGCCAGCGTATCCGCGTGGGCGATGGCCCGCCCCTCGCCGGTGTACTCCACCCAGGCCCCGGCGCACCAGCTCACCGCGCGCAGCAGAATGAACGGCCGACGGATCTCCAGACGCGCGCGCAGTTCCGACGAGTCCAGCTCGGGACGGGCGGCGCAGTAGGCCGCCAGGAAGTCCTCGATCTGCTGCGGGCCGAGAGTCCAGCCGGTCTTCCAGCGGGTGGTGGTGGGGATGGTAAAGTGGGCCAGGTCATAGGTCGGGTCGTCGAGGAGCGGGCGCTCCCAGTCCACCAGGCGGCAGCGCGGCCCGGCGGGCCGATCTTCGACCACGAAGTTGTGAGCCTGCACGTCGGTATGTACCAGGGCGAAGGGGGCAGGGAAGCGGCCGGCATGGCGCGCCGCGTCGCCGGCGGCGCGTTCGAGCAGGCGCGCCAGACATGCGCGCGCCGCTGCCGGGGCGCGTGGGCAGGCCAGATAGGGCGCCAGCCAGCCGCGGGCCTCCTCCAGGTCGTCAACCAGTGCCCGACGCAGGATGAAGTCGCCGTGGGCCGCAGGTGTCCGGTGCAGACGCGCGAGGGTCCGCGCCGCCGCGACAAGGTGCGTCGCGTCATCGTAGCGCAGCGGCCCGCCTGGCAGGTACTCCATTACCAGCAGGCCGTAGGGCAGGAACGCGAGCGTCGCGTCGAGGTAGTGCAGACGCGGGGCCACGCCCGCCGGCGCCAGCAGGCGCAGGGCCGCCGCCTCGTAGGCGATCTGGGCGCCGCCGGGCCGACCGATCTGCGAGCCTGTGTTGATACGCACCACCAGGGGCGGCCCCGTGTCGCGCCGGAGTAGATAGTTGATATTGTATTCGCCCTGAGCCAGAAACCGCAGATCCCAGGCGCCGGTCAGTTCCAGCGCGGGATGCCCGGCCACCTCGGGCCGGCGCAGATAGGTCTCGATGGCGGGTAAGAGTTCGGTTGCGAGCATGGCGGTAAACCTGATAATGGAGAAACCAGGTGTTCCTGGGAGGGCCAGGCCCTCTTCAGGAACACCTGGTTTCATCGGTGACAATAGCGGGTTGGAGGGGCATGGGGAAGCCGGGTCTCCCCATGCTCCTGCCAGACAGGTGGGGCAGGGAACGAAACGACCTCATTGCTTCTCCCCCCCCATCACCCATAGCCGTTCCGGGGGGAGGGTCAGGTTCACCGGGTCGCCGGGGCGGTAGAGGTTGGCGGCATCGGCCAGGGCTTCCAGGAGCAGCGCGCCCGCCTGGATCTGGTAGCGCATCCGCGCGCCGAGGTAGCGCGCCGCCGTTACCGTGCCGCGCAGGCGGTTGACCGGGCCATCGCAGCCGAGCGCCAGGGCCTCGGGGCGGATGGTCAGCACGGCAGCGCCCTGCAGCGGCGGTTCAGCGGCAAGCTCGAAGGCCCCCGCGTCGCTGATGAAGCGCCGGCCCGCCACGCGCCCGGGGATGAAGTTGCGCCCGCCAAGAAAGCGCGCGACAGCCAGGCTGGCCGGGCGCTCGTAGAGGCCCTGCGGGGTATCGTACTGCAACAGGCGTCCCTGCTCCAGCAGGGCGATGCGGTCGGCCAGTACCAGCGCCTCTTCCTGGTCGTGGGTCACCAGCAGGGTGGTGATGCCCAGACGGCGCTGCAAGCCGGCGACCAGGTCGCGCATTTCGGCCCGCAACCCGGCATCGAGCTGGCTGAAGGGTTCGTCGAGCAACAGCACCCGCGGTTCGACGATCAGCGCGCGCGCCAGGGCCACGCGCTGCTCCTGCCCGCCGGAGAGCTGGCCGGGGCGGCGGACGGCGCTGCCAGGCAACTGCACCAGCTCGAGCAGTTCATCAACCCGGCGCCGGATGGTCGCCGGGCGCTCGCCGCGCACCCGCAGCCCGAAGCCCACGTTGTCGCCGACGCTCATATGGGGCAGCAGCAACGGCTTCTGAAACACCATCGCCACGCCCCGGCGCTCGGGCGGCGTGGCCAGGACCGAGCGCCCATCGAAGCGCACATCGCCGCGGCAGGGGGCGAGCAGCCCGGCCACCAGGCGCAGCGTGGTGCTCTTGCCACAGCCCGAAGCGCCCAGCAACGCAACCAGTTCACCCGGGGCCACCTCGAGCGACAGATCGTGCAGTGCCGGAGTGGGCGCGCCAGGGTAGGTTTTGGTGAGGTCACAGAGTTGCAGGGCGGTCATAGAAAAGGACAGTTACAGTCCGCGAATGCCGCCAGCGGCCGGCGCAGCGCCCAGAAAGCGGGCGATCAGCGCCAGCAACACCACCGCCGGGGCGATGAACACCAGGCTCAGCGCGGCGGTTACCGCGTTGTCGCCGCTGCGGGCAAAGGCGAACAGCAGCATCGGCAGGGTCACCAATCGCCCTCCGCCGATGATCAACGTCAGCGCATACTGGCTCCACGAGATCAGAAAGACAAACAGCGCACCGACCACTAGACCGGGCAGTACCGCCGGCAGGGTCACCCACCACCAGACCTGTGCCGGGCGCGCGCCGAGAGTGCGCGCCAGGTCCTCGTACTGCCGGTCGAAGTTGGCGAACACACCAGCCATCACCAGGGCCATGTACGGAGTTGCGGGCACGAGATGGACCAGGGTGACACCGAGGAAGGTGTCGGCCAGGCCGTAGCGGATGAACACGATCTGCATGCCGAGGGAGACAGCAAAGGCGGGGACGATCAACGGCGCGAGGATGAGCATTTCGATCAGGGCGCGTCCGCGGAAGCGGTACATGCCCAGCGCGCGCCCGGCGGGCACTCCGATGAGCGTGGCGAGCAGCGTCACCGCCCCGGCGAGCAACAGGCTGTCACGGAGGGCCGGCAGCACCTGCGACTCCGGGGCGGCCAGGTAGCGCCAGGCCCGCAGGCTCCAGCGTTCCGGCAGGAGATCGGGAAAGCTCCAGCGAAAGGCAAACGACCAGATGACGAGCGGAATGATCGGTAGGAGCATGCAAATTACCATCGCCGCCAGGACAAACCAGCGCAGCAGGGGCGGGCGCGGCGGGGAGGGTCCGGCAGGAGATTCCGCAGAACGCATCGTCAGTCGGCCTCGCGGCGCAGGTAGCGCCGGCTCACGTGGAGATAAGCGACAATTGCGGCGCCAGCGACCAGGGTAATAATCACGCACAGGGCCATGGCCTCGGCCCGCGCGGCCAGATCCACCGCGGTGTAGCGCTTGTAGGCCAGCACCGGCAACACCTGCGGGTAGCTGGCGCCGAGCAAATAGGGTACCTCGAAGGCGCCGAAGGAGAAGGCAAAGGCAATCACCGAGGCCGCGAGCACCCCTGGCAGCATTAGCGGCAACAGCACCAGGCGAAACCGCTGCCAGCGATTCGCGCCCAGGGAGCGAGCCAGTTCCTCGTACTCCGGCCCGATGGCGTGGAGCACGGCCAGCGTGGTCACCCCGATAAAGGCCGTCTCCTTCCAGACATACTCGGCGATGATCCCGAACCCGGCGCGGTCGAAGACCAGCACGGGGAACTGGCCGGGGTCGTCAATCAGCCCGAAGGCTGCGGCGACGCGGGCGAGCAACCCGCTCTGGCTGAGCACATCGGCCATAGCCACTGCGCCGACCAGGTGGGGGATGGGCAGGTTGAACTGGAAGATGAAACTGAGCGCCTGCCGCCCCCGCATGGTAGCGCGGATGGCCAGGGCCACCGCCACCGCCAGCGCCGTAGCGATCAGCGTCGAGGCCACGGCGATGTACAGGGTCAAAAGCAGCGAAGCGAGAAACGAGGATTGCCGCAGGACCGCAGCATAGGCCGCGAGACTGAACCCCGTCTGCCCGATCAGCGGCAAAAAGCCAAAGGACTGGATCAGGGCGAAGAACAGACCGCCGCCGAAAAGCAGGACCACCACCGCCAGCGTCGGGGCGAGCATCAGCCAGATCCGCGGCCGTTCGGGGTCAGCGCTCCAGAACATTGGCGATCCAGTCCTCCTCGATGCGCGTCAACCAGGGCGCCTGCAACTCGGAGAGTTGGCGCGCGGCGAGTTCATCGGCGGGCAGCACCGCCTCGGGGCGGAGCAGGGCGGAGAACTTCTCGACCCACTCTGCGGGCAACTTCGCGAAGGAGAGCGGCGTGCTCCACCCTACCACCTCGGGCTTCGCAGCTTCGTACTGCGCCTCGGGCGAGAGCAAGAAGTTCGCGACGACCATCGCCCCGGCCTTGTTGGCCGCATTGTAGGGAATGGTCACATAGTTGGTATTGGCGATGGTGCCGCTCTCGAAGACCCAGGTGCGGGCGGTGGCGGGATAGACCCCGCGGGCGATCTGGTTCGCCGCGTGGGTGGGACTGTAGTTCATCGAGATCCACACCTCGCCGCGGGAGAACAGATCGTAGAGCGCAGTGCTGGTCTGGGGGTAGGTCTCGCCGCCACGCCAGAGGCAGGGTTCCACCTCATTGAGCATCTGCCAGGTCCTTTCGGCGATGGGGGCGTAGCGCGTTTCATCGAACGGGCCGAGGAGTTGCGTATAATCGCCTGCGGCGGCGTAGAAGACGTGGCGCACGAAGACGCTGCCGGTAAAATCGGGCGGCGCGGGGTAGGTGAACTTGCCCGGATTGACGCAGGCCCACTCCAGCAGCGCCTCGACGCTGCGGGGCGGCTCGGCAAGCCGTGCACTGTCGTACTCCATCACGAACTGGGCCGAGCCCCAGGGCGACTCATCGTACTCGACCGGAAAGCCGAAGTCGTAGGCGATGGAGGGACTCTCCCAATCCACGAACTGATTACTCGGCAGCAGATCGGCCCAGTTGCGAAACACCGCCCCGGCTTCTTTCAGGGTGCGGAAGTTCTCGCCATTGATCCAGATCAGATCGACCGAGCCACCGGCATCCTTCCCGGCCTGTTTCTCGGCCAGGACCTTGTTGACCGTCTCGACAATATCGGTGACCGGCGCCTGTCTGAGGGTGATCCCATAGCGTTCCTTCAGCGTACTGGCCACATAGCCATTGACATAGGCATTGATCGCGTCCGAGCCGCCCCACATGAACCATGTCACCGTTTGCCCACGAGCAGCCTCGGCGATCTGCTCGAAGCTCATCGAGCGGTAACGCTGCTCGAAGGGCTGCTGGCCAGCCCCTGCGGGCGCGCCCGGCTGGCCGGCGCAGGCGGCAAGCAGCAGCAGCGTGAGCGTCAAGAACAGGCGTGAGTATGCCGCACACAAGAAACGTCCAATCATAGAAGTATGATACAGGGGCGTAGAGCCGGCCCCCCGGGCCGCATTACAACGGCCGTGCCCTGGGGATCGCCTCAGCCGAGCCATAGACCATCACCGGTTCACCGAGGATCAGCCCCTCGGGGGTCAACGGGCAGAGATAGGCATAAACCTCGACCCCGGCGGTGATGGCGCTGCGCAGGGCGCGCCCAAACTCGGGGTCCACATCATCGGGAACCAGAGCCCGCGCGGCGTGGCGCTGTATGATGAACACGATGGCGCAACGCTGCCCGTTGCGGGCCATCTGGGTAAGGGCCTGCACCTGGCGACGGCCCCGGTCGGTCGGCGCATCGGGGAAACGGGCCAGGCCGTTCTCGACCTTACTGACCGATTTGACCTCGACGACACAGGTACTGATCCCCTCGCTAAGCCGAAAATCGAAGCGATGCTCGCCGATCATCACCTCGCGCTGCACCCTGGTGTAGCGGGCAAACTGGGGCAGCGCCCCGGCGGCCAGGGCCGCGACTACCAGCCGGTTGGCCAGGTGCGTATCGAGCGAAACAAGCTCGCCATTCTGGTAGACACCAATCACCTGATAGCTGGTCTTGCGGCCAATCTCCTCGCGGGGCGCCAGCAACAGGCGCGCACCGGGAACCAGCAGGTCGAGCAGGCGGCCGCGGTCGGCCAGATGGGCGCGCACCATCCGGCGCCCCAGGCGGGCTTCCACAACCAGTTGATTGGGCCGGGAGACAAACTCCGCCTCCACGAGCGGTCCGCTGGAGGTAAGAGGCACACGGACGGGCATAGCTAATCCTGGCGGCGGGAAGGTTCGCACCATATTCGCTGCGTAGTATACCACGAGGATTAACCGCTCCGGTATCAACAAGCGCATCTACGGCTTGACGAAACACCACCCCGGGTGTACACTCCCAACGGTGAAATTGCACCGCCAACAATTGCTTTAACAACGATATCACGGCGCCCAACTGCAGGCGCCTTTCGAAGGGCGCGGGGAAACCGTGTTTCTCCACCCCCCTGCCCGTCGAAAACTCTGAATCTATCCATACCCCTCGGATGAGAGGACTGGTGAGGGCCATCCCCTCCCAGACCCTCCCGCAGGCGTTATCTGAACCGGTCCCCAATAATCATAGCAGTCTATGTCCTCGCAACCCTGCCAGCAGTACCGTATGTTTCACGACATTTATGTGTTACTGGACGACGGTGATCGCCGGGTGCTTCGCGCCTTCAACCTGAGTCCCTCGCAGTTCGCTGTACTGCTGCTGCTGGACGGCGAGGCAGGCTGGCGCCTGACCGATCTCAGCGAGCGGCTGCTGGTGGATAAGAGCACGATCACACGGATCGTTGACCGTCTCGAAAGCGCCGGGCTGGTGCGCCGCGAGGCCGACCCCGATGACCGCCGCGTACAGCGGGTGGTGCTGACCGGCCAGGGACGGGAGAGGCGCGACCGGGCCCGCGCGGCCCACGAGCGCTCGATCGAGCGACGTATGGGCGCCCTCGACACCGACGAGCAGCGCCAGTTGCTCGCGCTGCTCACCAGGCTACGTGACGGTTTGCAGGCCGATCTCGTCAATATGGCCAGTACTCCGTCCCAGCACAGTTGATGAGCAGGGCCGAAGCATTGGCATAGCCCTTCGGCCCAACGCGGGCGCGCTACTGGTACTACAACGAGCCTGGGGGAGGTTCGGAGGGGCGAAGCCCCTCCCCGAATACCCCGCGGAGACGAAGTCTGGCTGTAGCGCCCGATCGGCCTACGGAAAGGGGGTGACGCTATAGGATTGAAGCAGCATGCCTGACAGGAGGGACTGGAACCCTCCGCATTCCTGCCCAGTGAGGGGTGTGGAAGGCAGTACACCGGGAACGTCGAGGGTTGTGGCGAAGACGCCACGAGCAACCGCCGGTTTTTTCGCCCCACCTCAGCTATTCCCCCGCATCTACAGGTTCTCCCTGGGAACAAATTGCTCACCTGTGGCCGGTACTGGCCAGCTTTACAAGACGGTCTCAAAAGCGAGACGGCATACGACGGGTATGCAGGCATGTTCCCGGGAGGGCACGGTCCTCCCGGAGAGGAGATCAGGTTTCCCTGCCCCTCCCCGGCTGGCCGTCAGAGGTTTTGGGATTGGTCTCCTGGTAGTCTGTAAACAACGTTTTCCGCTAAACCTCTGCCCCCTCCCCAACCCTCCCCCGCTTGGAGAGGTCGCCCGTCTCCTTCCCCCAACGGGGGAAGGCTGGGAGGGAGGCGGAAATGCCAGGAAACTCCCTTTGCAGACCATATAGCGAAGGAGCATAGAAACATGAAACGCTTCAGTTTGCTGGCTGCGCTCAGCGCACTGGTCGCGCTGATCCTGGCCGCCTGTGGCGGCGGCGCCGCCCAGCCGACCGCGGCCCCCGTCCCCACCACTGCCCCACCCACCGGCGCCATGGCGGCCCCGCCCACCGGCGGCATGCCGATCGAAGGCGCCATCACCCTGTGGCACGCCTACGGCACCGGCAGCACCGAGGAAGAGGTGATCAACGAACTGGTCGAGCGCGCCCGCGCCGCCTACCCCAACGCGACCATCAACGTTTTGCAGATCCCCTTCGACCAGATCTTCACCAAGTTCCAGAACGAGGTCTCCGCGGGCGGCGGCCCCGATATGTTCATCGCCCCCAACGACAGCCTGGGGGACCAGGTGCGCGCCGGCCTGCTGGCCGACCTGAGCGCCTACGTGCCGGCACTCCAGGCCGAGAACGTCTCGCCAGTGGCGATCGAAGGCATGAGCCTCGACGGCAAACTCTATGCCATCCCCGAGTCGTTCAAGGCCGTGGCGCTCTACTACAACAAGAGCAAGGTCGCCACTCCGCCCGCCACTACCGACGAACTGCTCGCAGCCGTGCGCGGCGGCAACACCGCCGTGTTTAACCAGATCGCCTATCACAACTTCGGCTGGCTGCAGGCCTTCGGTGGCAAACTGATGGACGAGACCGGCAGGTGCGTCGCCGACCAGACCGGCGGCGTAGAGTGGTTCACCTTCCTCAAGACGCTGAAGGCGGAGCCAACCGTGACCTTCTCTATCGATACCGGAAAGGCCGACTCGCTCTTCAAGGAGGGCAAGGCCGATATGATCGTCAACGGTCCCTGGGCGCTGGGTGACTACCGCGAGACGCTGGGCGACAACCTGGGCGTAGCCCCTATGCCCGGGGCAACCAGCCCGGCCGGCCCGCTCACCGGCGTTGACGGCTTCTATGTGAGCGTCAACAGCGCCAATCCAGCCGGCGCGGTGGCCCTGGCCATGTTCCTCACCAGCAAGGAGTCGCTGCAACTCTACGTCGAGAAGGCCGGCCACGTGCCCGCCCGCACCGACATCGCGATTGCCGACCCGCTGGTTGCCGGCTTTGCCGAGGCCGCTCAGACCGGGGTTCCCCGCCCGCAGATCCCCGAGATGAGCAACTTCTGGACGCCCTTCGGCGACGCGATCACCAAAGTGCTTGATGGCGGCGCCGACCCGGCGGCGGCGATTACCGAGGCCTGCGCGACGATGAACACCGCCAACGGCAAATAGTCTCGCGCCTCGCTGGCTGGTCGGCGATGCCGGCCAACCAGCGGACTATGGAACAGACAGCCTCCATTAACGTTCGTAGGGGCGGTTTGCGAACCGCCCCTACTGGCACATCAGGTTGTTTTGAATGGGTCTGGGGCTTGCCCCAAAAACGCTGCTCAAGCCCTTCGCGCAAAGCCCGGAAGAGCCAGCCGCCTCAGATTCTGGTATAGTTAAGCAGTATCCCGTATTGCTTGCTGGCGTCACTGTTGCGCGTAGCGTCATTCCAATGGAGGAAACCCTATGGCTGCGACGAACCCGGGCATGGCCACGCTGAAGCCCAGGGCGGCCCGCTCGCCAGCGGGCAAGGCCTGGCGACAGATGCGGACCCCCCTGGTCTACCTGATCCCGGCCGCGCTGATCATGGCACTGGTCACCTTCTACCCCCTGGCCTTCCAGGTCTGGATGTCGTTCACCGACTACGGGGTGATCAAAGAGGAGGGCAAGCAGACCCTCAATCGCTTCGGCCCCGATGGGCAACCCCCGCCCAACTACCGCCCGGCCCAGAACGTCGGTTTTAAGAACTACAGCGACATCCTCACCAATGAGCCGCGGTTCGTGGCCAAACTGGGCGGCACCTTCAACTTCTGGCGCCTGCTCGGGTTCAATCTGTGGTGGACCTTCTCGAACGTGGCCTTCCACGTGGCCCTGGGCATCCTCATCGCGGTGCTGTTGAACGTCGAGGGCCTCTGGGGGCGCAAGATCTACCGCGCGCTGTACATTCTGCCCATGGTGCTGCCGAACATCGTGATCGCCACCGTCTGGCGCAATATGTTCGACGACCAGTACGGCGCGATCAACCAGTTGCTGGGCATCTTCACGGGCGGGCCGGTGAACATCCGCTGGTTCAACCAGATCGAGCCGCCCATCCCCGGCGTGCCGCTGCCGTTGAGCTACTACGCCATGCTCATCGCCAATATCTGGCTCGGCTGGCCGTTCATGACCATCGTAGCCACCGGGGCGTTGCAGTCCATTCCCAAAGAGATGTACGAGGCCGCCGCGATTGACGGCGCCACGGGGTCGCAGCAGTTCTGGAACATCACCCTGCCGCTGCTGCGCCCGGCCATGGTGCCGGCGGCAATGGTCGGCATCGTCACCACCTTCAACCTGTTCCACATCATCTACTTCATGAGCGGCGGCGGCCCCCTGGGGCAGACCGAGATCATGGTCACCCAGGCCTTCAAACTGGTGAATACCCAGCAACTCTTTGGCGTGGCCGCGGCCTTCTCGGTCATTATCGCCCTGGTGCTGATCCCGATCTTCCTGATCACCAACCGTATCTCGCGCGCAACGGAGAGCTACGATGTCTAGTGTCGCCACAACCACCGCCACACGGACGCGCAAGGGCAGCACAGCCGCTGGCCGCCAGCTCAAGTGGTGGCAGCAACTGCTCTTCCAGGCCCTCTGCCTGTTCATCGCGGCAACGGTGCTCTTCCCGATCATGTGGATCGTGAGCATGTCGCTCGACCCGCGCAACATCGCCCGGCCCACCGAACTGCGCCTCATCCCCCCGGGCGCCTCGCTCGACGCCTATCGCGCCGTGCTCGATCGGCCCACGGCTAACCCGGTGACCTTCACCGAACTGGCGCTGAACAGTCTCAAACTGGCCGGGGGCGTGGCGCTCTTTGCGCTGCTGATCGGCGTCAGCGCGGCCTACGCCTTTTCGCGCTTCAAGTTTCCCGGGCGCCAGTACATGATGATCGCCGTGCTGGCGATCACCGTGCTGCCCGCGGTGGCGACGATCGCGCCGCTCTTTGCGCTGCTCAACGGCATCCGCGTCAGCAGCAGCCTGCTGAGCATCGCTCTGCTGATCGCCGCGGCGCTGGTGATTGGCTTCGGGCTGATGATCATCGTTCCCGCGCTGCGCACCGGCACCGCCAGCGGCGGCACCTACGCCGTCGGCGGCGTCGCCCTGCTCCTCAGCCTGGCGCTGATCTACACGGCCTTCGCCCCGGCCCCCGGCGATGTCTTCGTGCTGCGCAACTCGCTGCTCGGCGTGGGCATCGCCATGATCTCGGGCGCGCTGCCCTTCGCCATCTGGAACCTCAAGGGCTACCTCGATACCATCCCCAGAGAGCTTGAGGAGGCCGCGATCATTGACGGGGCCAGCCCCAACCAGATCTTCTTCCAGATCGTGCTGCCGCTGGCCGTGCCCGCTCTGGCCGTCACCGGCTTTCTCAGCTTCGCCGGGGGATGGACCGAGTTCTTCCTCTCCTGGCAGTTCCTCACCAATCCCAGGGATTTTACGCTGGCGATGGCGCTCTACAATATGACCGGCCAGTATGCCGGCTCGGTACCCTGGTCGCGCTTCGCCGCCTTCTCCATCCTGGTCTCGCTGCCGGTGGCGATTGTCTACCTGCTGCTGCAACGCTACATCGTCGGCGGCCTGACCCTGGGCGGAGTGAAGGGGTGAGCACCGGTTCTCAAGCCCGGTTCTGGCAGGCCAGAGGTGTAGAGGTGTAGAGGTGTGGAGGTGTGGAGGTGTGGTTTAATGACCACTGCTGAAAACTTGTATTTCAGATCGGCTTGACGGTGTGTTCTACAGCCCCCAACTCCACATCTCCACAGACTAACACAACCCTTAGCCAGACGAACCCGACCTATGGACGACGTCTCCGCCGATTTTATCTTTGGCACCATGGCTACCGACGCCCGGCGGCTCGCCTTCCTCAAGGCCGAGTTGTCGGGCGTCAGCCATCGGCACCGCATCGAACCCGCCGACCCTCTGCCACAGCAGGCGGTGACCCTGCGGGTCAGCCTCGGCCCCGCGGTGGTGGCCGACCACGTGACCTGCTACTTCACTACCGACGGTAGCGAACCGGCGGGCGCACGAGGCGTGCCCGCGCCTGGCGCCAGGGCGGTAGCCTTCGAGCGGGTCGGCAGCGAGTGGAACACCTTCCTGTGGGGATACCTCGAAGAGTGGCGCGCAGCCCTGCCGCCGCAGCCCGCCGGCGCCATCGTGCAGTACCGCATCGAGGCCTGGTCCGAGCATCACCCGCGCAGCGTCTGGGCCGGGGAGATTATCGGCAGCACCACCGGCGATGGCGCAGTGCTGGGGGAAGTCGGGCCGGGGGACGTCTTTCTGCGTGAGGTCGGCCAGGAGTTCGAGTTGACCTTCGTGCGCGGCAGCCGCACCTTCGCCTACGGCGTGGACGAGGAACGGGCGCCCGCCTGGCTCCACGACGGGTTGATCTACCAGGTGTTCGTGGACCGCTTCAACCCCGGCGGAGAACGCCCGTTCACCCGTCCTGAGACGCTGATGGGCCGCTATGGCGGCACCCTGGCCGGGGTGATCGAGCGCCTCGACCACATTCAGTCACTCGGCGCCAGCATCATCTGGCTGTCGCCGATCTTCCCTTCACCCTCGCACCACGGGTACGACGCCACCGACTACTACGGAGTCGAGCCGCGCCTGGGCGCCCTCGAGGATCTGCGGACCCTTATCGCTGAGGCCCACGCGCGGGGGATGCGCGTGCTCCTCGACTACATCGCCAACCATGTCTCTGACCAGCACCCCGCCTTTCAGGAGGCGCTGCGCGACCCGCACGGCCCGGCCCGCAACTGGTTCATCTTCACCGAGTACCCCGACCGCTACGTCGCCTTCTTCGGCGTACCGGGCATGCCGCAGGTAAACACCGACCACCCCGTCGCGCGACGTATGATGATTGATCCGGCGGTCTACTGGCTCCAGCAGGGCATTGACGGCTTTCGGCTCGACTACACCATCGGCCCGTCCCACGCCTTCTGGACGGCCTTCCGCGCCGCCACGCGGGCCGCTCGTCCCGACGCAATCGGATTGGGCGAGGCGGTAGATACCGCCGAGATGCTGCGTTCCTACTACGGACGGCTGGACGGCTGTCTGGATTTCTTGCTGCTCCAGGCGCTGCGCCGGTTCTTTGCCTTCGGCGACCTGAGGGCCAGCCAGTTCGCCAGTTTTCTGCGCCGCCATTTTGAGGCCTTCCCGCCCGATTTCGTGATGCCCAGCTTTCTGGACAACCACGATATGAACCGCTTCCTCTGGGTGGTGCGGGGCGACACGCGCCGGCTGAAGCTGGCGGCCCTCTGCCAGTACACCCTGCCACATCCGCCGGTGATCTACTACGGCACCGAGGTGGGCCTGAGCCAGGAGCGCGACGTGCGCCACCCCGACGGCAGCGCGCACCCCGAGGAGTCGCGACTGCCGATGCCCTGGGACGGCGGGCAGAACACCGATGTGCTGGCGTTTTACCGGCGGCTTGGCGCGCTGCGGCGGGCAACCGGCCAGGTCTGGCGCGGCCCGCGACGCACTGTGGCACTGGACGACGTCCTCGGGCACTACGCCTGCGTGTGCGGTGACGATGAAGTCTGGCTGGTGGCGCTGAACAACGGCCCGCGTCCGGGACGGATCGCTCTGCCGCCAGGGCACTGGAGCGTGGCGCTGGCAACCGCCGAAGCGGAGGTGCGCGGCGCCAGCCTCTGGCTGCCGGCCTACGGCGGGGCGGTGCTGGGGAGAGATGGGTTTGATGCGCGTCTCAGGCGCCTGTGAGGCAAGCAGGGTATATAATGGTGCGGATGTTCGCCCTGGTGGGGCATGGAGAAACCTGGTCGCCCCGCGCCCCTGCCAGTGGAGGCTGGGCGTCACTCGAACGCAGGCAAAACCCTCTGTCTTATGACCCTCAAAGGACGTAAACGCGTGAAGCAACCGCCCGAAGGCCGCCCGATCTACGAAGGCGGCGAAGCCTGCACCGACCGAACGGTGGCGTTGCCCCGCCGCGGGGCGCCGGGGCAACAGGCCGCGCCCCGACATCGCGGCGCCTTCTGGGGGCGGGTGCGCCTGGCGCTGCTGCCTGGCGTCGCAGCGCTGCTCGTCGTGGCAGGGCTGTTCTACTGGCAGGTTCACTCGCTGGCCAGAGCCATCACCGTTCGCGACGTGCGCAACAACCCGCCCATCGCCACGCCGCTCTTCGGCGCGAATGTGCTGATCATCGGGGTGGACGAACGCACCGGCTATCCACAGGAGGGGGTGCGGGGCGACACGCTATTGCTGGCCCGCCTTGACGCAGGCGGTCGCTGGGCGTCACTGCTCTCGATCCCCCGCGACGCCCAGGTCGAGGTGGAGGGTGTCGGGGTCACCAAGATCAATGTTGCCTACGGCCAGGGCCACGCTCAGGCGGCGGAACGCTACGGCCCCGACGTGACGCCGCAGGAAGGGGGTATGGCCCTGGCCGCCACCACGGTAGAGGAGTTCCTCGACCTGCGCCGGCGCGGCATGCGGGTGGACTTTATGGCGACGGTGAACTTCGCCGGCTTCGAGGGCATCATTGACGCCCTGGGCGGGGTGACGATCGACGTGCCGCGCTACATCCTCGACGAGGAGTATCCGACCGAAGATTTTGGCACCATGCGGGTCGAGTTTCAACCCGGGCCGCAGCGTATGGATGGCAAGACGGCGTTGATTTACGCCCGCACCCGTCACGCCGATAGCGACTTCGGACGGGCGCAGCGGCAGCAACAGGTAGCGCGGGCAGTGCTCGAGGAACTGCGGAGCAAGGGCCGGGTGGGCCGCGCCTTGGCCCTGCCGGGTCTGCTGCGGGCCGTAGCCGGCCAGGAAGGGGCGACGCCGCCGGTAGTGACCACGCTGCCGGTCGATCGCCTCGACACGCTCCTCGGCCTGCTGATCCTGGCGGGCGGGCTGGATCCCGAGACGCTGGGGCAGTTTCAGCTCGGGCCGGAGCAGATCCAGTACGAAAACGGGAGCAACCTGGTCTTTGAACCGGCGGCGGTGCAGGCGGTGCTTGACCAGTGGCAACGCCCGCCGAGCGAGGCCGCCGAGCGGGCCGTCGTGCAGGTTTTCAACGGTACCGATATGCCGGGCCTGGCTCGCAACGTTAGCCTGGATCTCGAACGGGCGGGGTTCAGGGTGCTGGTACCCGACAACGCGCCCTTTACGGTGGAGCGCACGGTGGTGTACAACCCCTCCAATCACCCGGCCACCAGCCGCCGGGTGGCCCGCACGCTGGGCGCCGAACTGGTGAACGGCCCGCCACCCGCAGGGCTGGCGAGCGAGGCCCAGGTGGTGGTCATCCTCGGTCCCGACGCGGCAGACTGAGGCGGGCAGGCGCCGCCAGGGTTTTCACCAGGAGGGGGAAGAGTCTGGGAGGGCCAGGCCCTCCCTCCAACACCTTCTTCTCACCCTATCCAGAGCCGCAAGCCTGGCTTGCAGGTACGGAGAGATCAGCGCCGCCAGGCAATCTCGAAGGGACCGACATCCTTGAGCACCGCGCGGGCAGCCTCTTCGGACTCCAGGTTGAATACCGGCACGAGCACCTGTGGGCGCGACACCCCCTTGCCTTCGGCAGCGGCGCGCTCGGCGGCATTGGCCAGAAAGCGCGCGGCGACAACCCCTACCAGCAGGCCCGCCACCAGACCCAGCACCAGCCCCGCGATGGCCCAGCTGAGCGCCCAGATGATCACGCCGGGCAATTGTTCCAGCATAGCCATGTTGCGGATCTCGGTGAACCCCATTGAGACGAAGCCCAGAAAGCCCAGCGCTGCCGCCCCCGTTGCTGCCCCACCGATTGTCGAACCGAGAATGATGCGGTTCTTGAAGCTCTCCACCGACTCGCCCAGGCCAAGAAACGAACTCGGACCGGGCTCGCTGGAACCAACGGTCACGCCCCGAAAACCGCTGGCCTGCAATGACGCGGCTGCCAGCGCCGCGTCGCGGGGGTCGGTGAAGGTTGCCACCAGGGTTGCCATTGTGCAGATCCTTTCAGGGTAGTGGAAGGAGCGTTCGACGTGCTTCGCCCCTACATTACCGTTAGCAGGGCCGCGGAGAGACTCCCCGCGCCTCCTCCGAACGGGCACGCAGAAGGCCGCGCAGCGAAACCATGTCTCAGGGCTATTGTACTACGTCAGGTTCCATGTGGTGTCATCGCACAATGACGGGATGAATAAAGCGTTGTGGGAGGGCCAGGCCCTCCCACTACCTCCTTCAAGGACAATAAGATGGCCTGGCCCTCCCCTCTGGCAGGGGTGTGGGGAACCCTGGTTTCCCCACATGCAGCTCAATCCGCCGCATCGGAGAAGGCCGCCGGCTGCGCCGCCGCGGCAGTGGTGATAACGGGCAGCCGGACCAGGTAGCGCACGCTGAGGCGCCCATCCACCCGCGGGTTGACGGTCCGGTTGGGCTGGGCCTCGATGTACTCCTGCACCACGTCGGCGTCAATCAAGAAGGTATTGAACTGGTTCCTGCCACCACCGACCGAGGGGTCGGCCTGATCACCCCTGGAGGTGAAGACGCTGTAGCCGTCACCGCCAGCGAGCATGAAGCTGTTGGTCACCACGCGGTAGGTCCTTGCCAGATCGAGCGGCTCGAACCCGTCGCCCACCTGCACCTCCACGCTGCGCACGCGCGTGCCCGGGCGGGCGGGAATGGCCGGCTGGGTCGAGGTGGCAGGTTGCGGCGGCTGCGCCGCGTCGCCAGAGACATCCACCACCACCTTGAGGCCCGAAACCTGGGCGAAGCGCCCCGTGCCGACGGGGTTGCGATCGGCGCCCTGGGCGGCGCGGGGCTGGAGCGCCGAGTAACCGTTCTCCAGAGCAGCCTTGAGCTGCGCACCGGTCAGATCCACATAGCACAGCGTATTGCCGAAGGGCATCACCTCACGCAGACGGCCCACAGTGAGCACGCCCGCCGGGAGGCTGGTGCGAATACCGCCACCGTTGATGATCGCCACAATCGGCACGCCCGCGGGGTTGCCCCCGGCCCTGAGGATGCGGTCGCGGAAGGCGTCGGCGATCAGGTTGCCCAGGGCGGTTTCACGGGCGCGCACGTTGGCATTGGGCAGTTCGGACAGCGAGGCGCCGAAGATCTGATTGTTGAGCGCGTCAATACGTGGCTTGAAGGTGGTGGTAATGGCGGTCTCGAAGGCCGCGAAGGGGGCGATGGCCGTTGGCGGCTCGCCTGGAAGCGGCGAGCGGCTGGAGGGCACGTCGTTGGCCCAGACGGGAATGACCGTGCTGGCCGACCCGACGCTGCTCACCCGCCCATCGGCGTCAAAGCCGACGACCAGGTCGCCGATCCACTTGCCCCATTCCCAATCCTGCACGATCACTACTTTTTCCCCGTCGAGATCATCCACAACCTGCGGATAGGCCGCGACCGGCGAGGCGCCGGGGGTCAGGCCCAGGCTCGTGGGCAGCAGCGGTGTATGGGAGTGCCCGCCGACGATGATGTTCAGCCCGCGCACGGCGGCGGCCAGGGCGCGGTCGCCTTCGTAGCCGATGTGTGACAGACAGATCACCGTGCGGCAGTTGTTCGGCGCGCCACGCAGGGTGTTGATCAGCGGCTGGATAATGTTGGCATAATCAGCGCCAAAGGTCACGTCAGACGAGGGGCTGGCGATGTTTGGCGTCTCGGCAGTGGTCAGACCAACGATCCCCACACGCTCGCCGCTTGGCAGGGTGCGGATGACCGCACGGGCCCAGCGACCGGGGGTGGCCCAGAGATCGCCCTCAAAGAGGGGCGCCAGGGGCGAGGCGCCGCTCGCAGTGATGTTGGCGCTGACGATAGGGAAGCTGGTGGTTGTCGAGTTGGGGTAGCCCGTTCCGCGGATGAAATCGGCCAGGGCCTGATCGCCGAGATCAAACTCGTGGTTGCCAATGCCGACGGCGTCGTAGCCCAGGTTGTTGTAGAAATAGTGATCAGCCTCGCCACGCCAGGCGTTAAAATATAACGTGCCCTGGAAGACATCGCCAGCGTCGAGGAAGATTTTGTCCTGCTGATAGGTGGGATTCGACGTCCAGCTCGTATCGGCACGGATCTGCTCGAAGATCGTGCGCCGGCGCGACACGCCGCCAAGGCTACGGGTACCGCTGGCGCTCCCGGCGCGAATGGTGATGCCGGTGGCGGGCTCGATCCGCGCATGGTGGTCGTTGGTATGGATCAGGCGCAACTGCCGCACTTCGGGGCCGGCGGCGAGCATGATCTTCCAGCCCCCGCTGTAGCGGTACAGCACCGCCCCCGCACCAAGGGCGATTGCGCCCTTGAGAAATCGCCGACGTGACAACGTGGTCATCGCTCCTCCTTGCAGACATGGCTTTGCACGCGAGGCGAGGCCGCCGCGGGCGACGCCCTTCGCGCGCCTGACGCTCGTCGAGAGCCTGGCCAGATACGTCCTTCGAGAGGGCCAGGCCCTCCAGGGCGCCCGCGCTCCTCGACCAGTTGGAGGGGAGTGGGGAAACCTGATTTCCCCACGTCCCCTGCCTTGAGGGCAAGAGACCGTAGCGCAACCCTCCGGATGGCGGCAGGGAAATCGGGTTTCCCCACGCCAGAGGCGAGGGGCCAGGAAGGCTTCACCCTCCCAGAACGCTCGTTCCTTGCCCGATTGCACGAGGGTGGGGAGACCAGGTTTCACCACGCCCCGCCGCAGGGGAGGGTATGAGAGGGCTTCGCCCTCCCAGAACGTAAGCTGATAGGCTCATAGAACCGCGCGAGGATTGTACCCTCTGAGTATCAAGAAGAAGTAAAGGTATCATTAAGGAACAATTGGCAAACGATGAAGGAGCCACCGATGGACCACACGCCACCCTCGATCCTCGCCGCCTTCGTGGAGCATGCCCGCGCCGATCCCGGACGGGCGTGCGCGCGCCAGGACGATCAGGTACTGACGTATGGCGCACTGCTGCGCCTGGCGCAAGACTGGGCGGCGCACTACGCCGCGTCGGGGCTGCAACGGGGCGACCGGGTGGGGCTGTTCCTGCCGGGGGGCGCAGCCTTCCTCGGCGCCTACCTGGGTGCACAGTTGCAGGGGGGCGCGGTAGTGCTGATCAACACCCAGTACCGGCAGCAGGAACTACGCCATATTCTGAGCGACAGCGAGCCACGGGTCGTGGTCACCGACGCAGCCGGGGCCGCGCTGATGCGCCAGGTGCTCGGCGAAGCAGCCGGAGCGCCGGTCCTGCTGCTGGTCCCCGAGGGGGTGCTGCTGCCTGCCGGCCCGGTGCCGGAGGAAGCGCAACGCGCCACCCTCCCCCCGCTCCCCGCGCCCACAGATCTGGCCGTGCTGGCCTACACCTCGGGCACCACCGGGCGAGCCAGAGGAGCCATGCTTACCCACGGCTGCCTGGCGGCCAACAGCGCCGCCGTCACCGCCGCCTGGCGCTGGACGGCGGCCGATCGGCTGCTGCTCACCCTGCCGCTGTTTCACATTCACGGGCTGGGGGTGGGCGTGCACGGCACCCTGCTCACCGGCGCGAGCCTGACCCTCTGGCCGCGCTTCGAGCCAGAAGCGGCGCTTGAGGCCCTGGCCAGCGGCGCCCACACCCTGTTCTTCGGCGTACCGACGATGTACACCCGGCTGATCGCCGCGGCGCGGGCCGCCCCGGAGCTGGCGCGCCGGGCCGGGCAGCACGTCCGGCTCTTTGTTTCAGGCTCGGCGCCGCTGGATCCGCAGACCTTCGCCGCCTTCGAGGAACTGTTCGGCCAGCGCATCCTGGAACGCTACGGCATGACCGAAACAGGGATGAATATGACCAACCCCTACGACGGCGAGCGCCGGCCCGGGGCGGTGGGGTTGCCCTTCCCCGGGCAGGAGGCCCGGGTGGTGGACGTGCAGACACGAGAACCCGTGCCCGACGGGGTGATCGGCGAGATCCAGGTCCGCGGCCCGCACGTGTGCGCCGGCTACTGGCGCAACCCGGAAGCCACCGCCGAGGTCTTCCACTCCGACGGCTGGTTCAGCACGGGCGACCTGGGCTGGCGCAGCGCCGATGGCTACTACACCATCACCGGGAGGGCCAGGGAGTTAATCATCAGCGGGGGCTACAACATCTACCCGCGGGAGGTGGAGGAGACCCTGCTGGCGCACCCCGGGGTGGCCGAGTGCGCCGTCTTCGGCCTGCCCGATACGGAGTTTGGCGAGCGCGTGGCGGTGGCGATCGTGCCACGCGACCCCGCGGCCCCGCCCGCTCCAGAGGACCTGGACGCCTTCTGCCGGGAGCGTCTGGCGGCCTACAAGCGCCCGCGGACGATCCACATCGTCGCCAGCCTGCCGCGCAATGCTATGGGCAAGGTGCAGAAGCATGTGCTGCGAGAGCGCGTAGCGCGCTCCGAAACCTAGCGTTTCCTATGCGCATTTGCGCCCTGACTCGTGCATACACTGGTCGTAGGACAGAGTTTCGCTGCGCAGCCTGTTGCCTACCCGTTCGAGAAGGTGCGGAGCGCAGCGCCTTACGTAATCCTTTTGTTCCGCCCGCAGCCGCAGACTCGTACTGACCGCGCCAGGGTACGTACTCGCGACGGGCGGAAAACGAGGTTGTTGCGGGGACGGGGCCTGCCCTCCCCGCAAGAAAACCTCGTCCCGATAGAGAGGACGTTCGTGAGTGACCCGATCGAGGATCCGGGCCAGCGCCAGCGCCTGCTGGAGGGCTGGCTGCCCCTGGCCCAGGAGGCCAATCAGGGCTACGGCTGGGAGCTTGACGCAGCCGCGCTGGAAGGCCTGATCATCAGCGCCGCCCCGGCGCTGGGCCTGGCGCGCAGTTCGTTCGAGGCGTATGCTATACTTTGGGGGGTTTATTCCCGCCTGCGACGTGATGATCTCAACCGAGGGCCATGAGTCACCCGACCGGCGGCACCAAGCGCAGTTCCTGGCTGACGTTCCGGCGGCGCTTGCTGCTGGTGCGCACGCTGCTCCGCGGTCCCGCAACGAGCGCCGAACTGGTGGCGCGGATCAACGAGGAACTGGGGGAGCAGGGCTACCCGGCGGCGGCAGCGGCGGCGCTCAAGCACGACTTCGACGCGCTGAAAGGGGAGTACGGCTGCCAGATCCGCTACGACCGCCGTGTGCGCCACTACGTGCTCGACGATCTTGGTGAACTGGCCCTGCTCGACTTGCCTGACACCTGCATGGAGGCCCTGGCCTTCCTTGACGCCAGCTTTCCCTCTGGAAGCGGACTACCCGACCACGCCCACGTGCGGGCGCTGCTAGAACGGGTGCAACTGCTACTCCCGCCGGCGCGGCAGGCGCAGTTGCGTCGCCAGCGCCCGGCCCTGCGCCTGCCGATGAACACCGGCGTGCGGCCAATTGACCCACAGGTCCTCACCCTTGTGAAGCGCGCCTGTGAACAGCGCCGCGAACTGGCCTTTGACTACCTGAGCACCTTCGATTTCGACACCCCCCGCCGCCACCGCGTCGCGCCCTACGGGGTCGTCTTTCGCCCCGAGGGCCATGGCTACCTGGATGCCACCCTGCTCGAGGTGAAACCCCGCGGCGGAGAGACGATCCATGCCGCCATTGACTACCGCCTCGACCGGATCGTGCCGGGGACGGTGGAGATTTTGCCCGCCGCCCTGCCACCGGAGCGCATTCCCGCGCCGCGTTACCACATCCGCTATACCCTGGCGCCACAGATCGCCCGCCGCCGCGATGTTGCCAGCTACTTTCCCGATACCCGGATCGCCTACCACGCCGACGGTAGCGCCACCGTCACCGCTACAGTGACCAACCTCTGGCAAACGCGGCAGATCCTCCTGCGCTATGGCGATGGCTGCGTTGTGCAGGCGCCGCCGGAGTTGATCGAGTTGTTCGTGCAGACGGCCCGCGGCCTGAACGCGATCTATGGCGCACGCCACGAGCCGGAACGGCCCGGTGAGTAAGTCTGTGCGCGATGCGTTCTTTCTGAGTTTTACTGCAGAGGACGCAGAGGGTCGAGAGACCGGTTCGAGCCACTCCTCCCCACCTCCACGCTCTGCTACCACCCCGCGGCTTCGCGCTGCACCAGGAAGGCTTCACCCTGCATCTCGCCATCGGCGATCAACTCGGTGAGAAACGCCGGGTCTCGATTCAATTTCGAGACGAAGGTCAGTTTCTCCATCAGCGCGTTGCTCATCCAGATCGAGTGGATGGCCACCGGCTTCAGTTGCGCCAGTTTGCTGCGCACCACACTGTCGCCGAGCCAGCTATTGATCTTGTTGATCACATCAATTTCGTGATTAAGAGAGAGGTTGCCGGCCAGAGCATTGCGGCGATCCTCGATCTCCTCCACGCTGGTGGGTTCCTCACCAACCTCCTGGCGGTTAATGCGGATGATCCAGATCTCGTCGGGCTTGAGGTTGACATCGGTCTTGCTCAGGAACTCGCGGATGGGCGGGTTTTGCGAAAACAGCCCATCCCAGTACACCTCATCGCCGATACGGATACCCTGGAACAGGGTCGGCAGGGTGGTGGAGGCCAGGATCGCGTCAATCGAGATCTCGGCGGCCATCGAGTCGAAGGCCTTGAAACGTCCCGAGAGCACTGCCACGGCGCCGAGCAGCAGGCGCGGCTCGATCACCGGCTGGGGGACCTCATCGAGCTTGAGGTACTTTTCGAGCAGCAGGCGCAGATCGAAGAACTCCTGGCGGGGCGCCAGGCGTCTGGCCAGTTCGGTGGCGACGACCACCTCGGGGCGGTAGGGACTGGTCTTCAATTCAGGCAGCTTGCCCGAGGCACGCAAGCGGACCAGGCTAACGGTCCAGGCGTTCCAGATCTGCTCCCAGAGGGACCGGGCCATATTGTCACGCCAGAAGTCATCCAGGATGGCAATCACCTGATCGCGATCCCACTCACCCCGGGCCTGCTTGATAAGACCGTACCAGGCCAGGGCGGCGCAGATCGCGCCGCCCGAGGTGCCGCTCAATCCGATGATCTTGAACTTGCCGGCCTCCTCGGCGCGTAGCAGCGGCTTGAGCACCCCGGCGGTAAAGGCGGTATGGCTTCCGCCACCCTGGCAGGCAATGGCGACCCGAATCGGCCCCGTAGATTTCGGCGCGAACATGGCAGTGATCCCTTCGAACAGGTGGCCGATGAGAGCAGAGCTGAAGCATAGGCCCGGCCAGATGCTTCGCCCCTACCGGCGGAAGTAATAGGCGCCGATGGCTGCCGCCAGGGTGAACGTCAACCCCACCCACAGAAGCGTACCCAGACCACCTATGCGCAGCAGGCGCATCGCCAGCACAACCAGCACACCGGTGGCTGCACCGGCAAGCATCGCCGGCCACAGGTTCCCCGCCTGGCACGCCAGGCGCCCGACCAGGGCCACCCCCAGACCCGCGCCGGCCCCGAAGCCAATGATCGCCAGGAAGACCTGCACCGACAGCAGGCCCATGCCCAGTTGCTGAGCCACTCCCAGAACCATCAACAGCACGCTCACCAGGTAGGCCAGCAGTACCCCGAAGAGAAGCCCGCCGATGGTCGCCCCGATGACCTGGAAGACGAGCGTGAGCAGCGATGGTGATGGTGGATGGGAGATTTTTTGCATGTTCTGACTTTCACCTCAAAGGGACGCGACGTTTCCCGGATCGGTAAGGAGTATTCGTGAGAGGGCGCAGACGCCCAACATGCCGGGAAGAATGATAACACGCCCTGGCGCGCGGGCCCGTAGCAAATGGAACGTAACGAGTAATAGCGTGAGACCCGGTCCGCCAGTGCTTGTGCACGTTTTTTCATGGTATCACAATTTTGGATTGTCATGTTTCGTTGGACTGGCGGCTACGCCGCCAGTCCAACAACCTTGAGGAGTCTGGAGCTGACCGCGGAGTTGATCCTCATCGCGCTGAGCCAGTTTGTCTGGATTCTGGCGATCTTCACCTGGCAAACGTGCCGGGTTATGAACTACAATCTTCGACATAGATTGGATTCGTAAACAACCACGACTTCCCCCCCACGTACCCCTCCAGCCGGTACACCGCGCCGGCGTCCACGCTCTGGCGGATGCGGCGCACCCCACTGGTCAGCACCTCGCCGTCGGTAATCAGGCGGATGAAGGCGTTGCGCCCCACGTCGGCCTCGAACAGCAGGGGGCCATCCGCAATCGAAGTCGTGTCGCCGATAGTGTAGACCGCGTCGCCCCGGCGCGCCGTGAAGACAATTGACGGCGCAGCGCCATCGAGCCGGTTCACAAAGTAGCTCCGCCCCGCCCCCAGGGCCGCGTACACTTGTTGCGTCGCCACCTCCGGGTCGTCGTGCAGAGGCCGCTCCAGAAGCAGGTAATTGGTGAGCGTGCCGAAGAGCCAGCGGTAGGGAAAGACCTCGATTTCCCCCCAGGGCGCCCGGTGCTTGAATGCGTGCGCGTCCACACCCCCGATGCCGAAGGTGCGCCGCCCGACCATGTTCAGCCGGTCCCACCAGGCCAGGGTGGCGGGGGTCGGCCCGCTGAGACCCAGCGCCGGCACGAAGAAATGCGGGTAGCGATTGCGCCGGGTCAGGTGCTCCCCCCAGTCGCTCATCAGGTTCCACAACTCCAGGCCCACGGGCCGGCCCGCGCGATCGGTCGGGCCATCAATCGTCCAGTCGTCCCAGCGGTAACAATCCTTGAAATCATTGCGCACCCGTTCGTCGGGATGGGCGATGATGCCGAACCCGCCCCGGGCATACACCGCGTCAATGAAGGCCCGTGGCGGCAACGTATGGCTGATCACCTGGCGCACGTTGAGCGCCAGGAAGTGATTGCGCGGCGGGGTGATTTCGTGCCCGACGATCACCAGCAGACCGTCGTGCCAGCCGGCGTAGGGCAGTCCTTCGAGCGTGTCGTGGTCAGTGACGATGATCCAGCGCAGACCGGCGTCACGGGCGGCGGCGATGACCTGCGGGAACGTGCCGGTTCCGTCGGAGTACGTCGTGTGAATGTGGATCGCGCCAGGGTAGATGAACGTAGGAGGCATAGGCTTCTGAAGATGAAGGGAGGGTTCCCGCGGGAGGACTGCACCCTCCCTTGCGGGCAGGGGCGTGGGCAAACCTGATCTGCCCGCCCTGCTCAACCCGGACCCGGGGCGCCGAACGCCCCCCGGTAGGCCGGGGCGTGAGAAAGCCGGCTTTCCCCACTCTTGCCTCAGTCTACCATGTATCCCGGCAGACAGCCATCTGGTTGCTGCGAAGAACGGTTCAGACGTTGGGGAAGGGAGCCTTCGGAGGCAGCCGCGTGGCTGACGAGGCGACGCATACGTCGCAGTACGGCCACGCGCCGATCACCTGCTGCACTCCGGTCCGCACGTGGACGGAACGCCCGCACAACCGGCCACACCCACGCGGGAGTTCGCCAGCAGTATCGTCACATCAGCCCTGCCACGCATATTCATCATCGAAAATCCAATAATCGAACATCAACTGGCTCGCGCAGCGCCTCGGCCAGCGGCTGGCCCTGCCGGAGGCGGTACGTAGGCACACGCAGTTCGGCCAGTCGCTGCAGGATCGGTTCAGGATCCTGCCAGCCGCCGTAGCTCTGCGGGTCCACAAAGAGCACGACTGCCCGCACCCCGCGGGAGAGGTGCTGTTGCAGGGCGCCGACCCACCGCTCGTCCACCGAAGAGGTAATCACCACCAGCGTACAGTTGCGGCCAAAGCGCTGGCTTTCCGCGACGAGCACCTCGGCCAGCGCATGGGCGCCGTGGGCGCGGAGCACAGCCAGGGCTTCGAGGATCTTGAAGAGCTGCCGGGCCTCGCGCTCGGCGGGGATGAGTTCGCGATGTTGCCCCCAGGCCACCAGGCCCACCAGACGGTTCTGCGCCAGCAGCGCCCGGGCCAGCGAGGCTGCGGCCATCACCGCGTGTTCCTCGGTGCTCTCCGGGGCGAACACCGGCGCCGCGGCGGGTTGGCGCGCCCACCAGGGACCTGCGTCGCGGGCATTGCCGCCGCGGTGTGGTTCGGTCAGGCGGATATCCCGCACCACGGCGCGTTCCTGCATATCCAGCACCAGATAGACATCGGCGCTCGGATCCAGTTCGAACTCCTTGACCATCAACTGGCCCAGGCGCGCCGTCGAACGCCAGTGGATGCGGTTCATGCTGTCGCCCGGCGCGTATTCGCGCACCGTGGCGACATTGGGTGTCAGGTGGAAGCTGCGAGCACGGGTGGTCTGCCCGCCGGGCAACTCAGCGCCAGGAAGCCGGAAGTCCGGCAGATCCACCATCTGAGGATAGACCAGGATCTCGCTGGTCGCTGGCGCGGAGCGGTGCAGCCGCACGATGCCAAAGGGATCACCGCTGATCAGCGTGGCCGGCCCCAGGCGAAAGCGCCCGCGCCGCGTGCAGAGGGTACGCGCCGTCCAGCGACCGGTCTCTCCGCCTGCCAGGGTGGCGACAAACCCGGGGCCGCGCTCCGGCAACTCCGACTGGTCGTACAATTCAACCCAGAGCCTGGGGAGGAACCAGCGGTTCCGCAGGATGATACGCTCACGGGCATACTCGCCCACTGTGGCCCGCGGCGTCAGGGTCTCACGCTCGACAACCAGACCGCGCAGGTTCAGCCAGGCCCACAGTGTCGCCAGCACGAGCAGGCCAACCAGCAGGTAGCTCAGATGGAAGAAGAGCCGGAGACCGGTACCCTGGGCGGCCAGAAAGCTCAACCCGGCCAGGATTAACAGCATCAACGAACGAAGTAGCATAGTAGCTTTCAGGTGTGTTTTCAGACTGCGATATCGTGGTGTCACGATGGTTGTAGCTTGCAGCTATAATTTAAGAGCAGACGTGAACCAGCGCTCACTGCAACATGATCAGGCAGGGGGATAGGGCAACAACGTTGCCCCATTGCTTACCTTTCAGGAGAGGGCCGGAGAAAGCTGCGCCCGCTCTGCAAGACAAAGGTCTGCCTCTGTACGACGAGGGATACGAATGGACCGACTGGGTGAATGGATCACGAGCGTGCGTGTTCCCGATGAAGACGTACAGCGCCGTGGGAAGATTCTAAACATTCTGGCGCTCGGTCTGCTCGTACTGAGCCTGGCCTACGTGCCGATCAGCCTGATAACCGGCTATGCCCTCTTACGTATCGGGCAACTCCTGACCGTGGCCCTGGTCGCCGCCGTAGCATTCTGGCTCGGCCGACGCGGACGAATAACTCTAAGCGCCTATCTCCTCATCGGGGTGCTGATCTACGTAGTAGCTTCATCTATTCCCGGTCGGTTTTTCTCCGCCAACATTCTCTTCTTTACCATTCTCCCGGTGCTGTTCGCGGGCGTGCTGCTGGCACCCATCCACATCTGGAACGTGCTGATCATCACAGTGGTGGTAAGCGTGTTTCGGGTGAGCCAGCTTCCTCCCGGCATACGCTACAGCATGTCGTGGAACACGGCCTTCTACAATGCGCCGTTGCTGCTGGCTGCGGTCGCCCTGGTGAGCTTCGTAAGCGCCCGCGCGACCATTCAGACCCTGCGGCATCTGGCGGCAACGCGCGCGGAAGCCGAGGCGGCCAGCCAGGCGCTCGCTGCCAGCAACGCCGCCCTGGAGACGCGGGTCGAAGAACGCACCGTCGCTTTGCGCCGCGCGCTCGAAGAGCAGCAGGACATTGCCGCGCAACTCCAGGCCAGCCTGTCGGCCCAGCAAGAACTCAACCGCGTCATCGCCTCCCTGTCGGTGCCGGTCATTCCCATCAGCGCCGGCACCCTGGTGGCGCCGATCGTCGGCAACCTCGACACCGAACGCACCAGGCTGCTGCTCGCCACCCTGCTGGAACAGGTTGAAGCGACCAGGGCCCGCACGGTCGTGCTGGACATTACCGGCGTGGCTGTGGTGGACACGCAGGTGGCCGCGGCACTGCTGCGGGTCGCAAGCGCTGCCCGTCTGATGGGCGCCGAGACGGTGATCGTGGGCATTCGCCCCGAAGTGGCCCAGACCCTCGTACACCTGGGCATGGATCTGAGCGCCCTGCGGACCGCCGCCACCCTCCAGGACGGTCTTCAGGCAATTAATGGCCGGCCAGGCCAATAAAAAGTACAACGCATCACTGGCAGAGGGCGTGGGGAAACCCGGGTTTCCCCACTTTCCTCCAGCCGTCTATGTTCACATCAGCCCGATGATCTATCACATCACCAGCAACGCCGCCTGGATGGCGGCCCGCGCCGCAGGGAGCTACACGGCGGATTGCCTGCCAACCCAGGGCTTTATCCATTTCTCGACCCGCGACCAGGTGCTCCACGTCGCCAATACGCTCTTTCACGGGCAACCGGGTCTTGTGCTGCTGGCCGTAGACCCGGCACGCCTCGGCGCTCCATTGCGTTACGAGGAGGCGCACCCCGGCGAGTATTTCCCGCACCTCTACGGCCCGCTCAACCTTGACGCGGTTATAGCCGTGTACCCCTTTCCACCTCAATCCGATGGGAGCTTCGACTGGCCGCCGGGGTGTCCTGGAGAGGTGTAGAGCTGTGGAGGTGTGGAGGTGAACTGACACTGCCACACCCCTACCCCCTCAGGGCCGCCAGTACGTCCTCCCGTGGCACGCTGCGCTGCTCGCCGGCGCGCAGGTCCTTCACTACCACCTCGTTGCGCGCCACCTCGTCGGGGCCGAGCACCAGGGCGTAGCGCACCCCTTTGCGGTCGGCCTCCTTGAACTGCTTGCCCAGCCCTGCGGCGGGGTCGAGGCTCACCAGGGTGTTGACTCCCCCCGCACGCAGTTCGCGGGCCAGCTCAAGACTCGCACCGGTCAACTCGGCGCTGAAGATGGTCACGTAGGCCATGGCCGTGCTGGTGGTCCGTGGGCCAAGGCCCAGTTCCTCCATTACGTCGTGCAGCCGGTCAATACCGAAGGCCAGGCCCACGGTGGGAACCGGGCGCCCGGCAAACTGGCCGATCAGTTCATCGTAGCGGCCGCCGCCAAGGAGCGAGCCTTCGGGCCAGTGGGGAGTGATCGTCTCGAAGACCATGCCCGTGTAGTAGGCCAGGCCGCGAGCCAGGCGCGGAGCCACGCGGAAACGCTCCGCCGGCACACCCATCGCGGCGAGGCCGGCGATAATCGCCCGCAGGTTGTCCAGCGCGGCGGACGCACGCGCGTCGCCGGCGAGTTGCTCCGTCAGCGCCGCCAGCACCGCGTCGGGTTCGCCCTCGATCTGCACCAGCGCCAGGATGTGGTCGGCGGCGGCCGGTTGCACACCGGCCCGCAGCAGTTCCTGGCGCACTCCATCGGCGCCGAGTTTGTCGAACTTGTCAATCGCCCGGTAGACCCCCCCGGCAGCCTCCTCGTCCAGACCGCTGACGCGGGCGATGCCGCCGATCACCTGGCGGTGGTTGAGCAGGGTGGTGAAGCCGGGGAAACCCAGTTCGGCCAGCGCGTCGGTGAGCAGGGCCACGATCTCGGCGTCGGCGAGCGGCGAACCGCTGCCGACAATATCAACGTCGAACTGGTAAAACTCGCGGTAGCGCCCGCGTGCCGGGCGTTCGCCGCGATAGCTTGGCCCATAGGCATAGCGGCGCCAGGGCAGGGCCACGGCGGCTCCATACTGGGCCACCACCCGCGCCAGGGGCACGGTCTGATCGTAGCGCAGGGCCAGGCGTCGGCCCCCGTGATCCTCGAAGCGGTAGATCAGCTTTTCCTCATCACCGAGCTTGCCCTCCAGCACCTCGGCGTACTCCACCACCGGCGTCTGCAAGGGCTCGAAGCCATACCGCTCGGCCACCCGCGTGATCACCGTCAGGATGTGCTGGCGCAGCAGCATCGCCTGGGGCAAATGGTCGCGCATCCCTTTAATGTTTTGAACTTTGGACATACGCTGTTCCCAACATGAACATGAGGAAACCAGGTCTCCCCACGCCCCGGCCTGATGGGAGGGTCGGACAGGGCGAAGCCCTCCCAGGAAGATTCTTACAGGGCCTATCGCGCCAGTTCAACCGTCGCCAGATCGAGCATGCCCATAGGCGTCAACTCCAGCCCACGCACGTAGGGCTTGACCAGCATGTATTCTACGTCATGGTACAACGGGATCAGCGGCGCATCGGCCAGGATGCGCCGCTCCGCCTCGCGGTACAGGGCCAGGCGCCGGGACTCATCAGGTTCAATGGCCGCCCGGTCGAGTAGCGCGTCCACCTCGGGATTGCCGTAGGCGAAGTGGTTCTCGCCGCTGCCGCTACGGAACAGGACGTCGAGGAAGTTCTCCGGATCGGGGTAATCGGCGATCCACCCGCTGCTAAACATCGGCAGCGTATTTGTATCGAGCGCGTCAAGAAACGCGCCGAAGTCCTCGTAATCACGCACTTCGATGGTCAGGCCCAGGTCGCGTTCGGCGACGTCGCGCAGCGTCGCGCTCCACCCGCCATAGGCCGCGATGGGGGGCAGGCCGGCGACGCCGCCGTAGCGCGACTCGGCCAGCAAGGCTCGCGCCCGCGCAACGTCGGGGGCTGGCAGAGGCAGGTCGGGGTTGTAGCCCGGCATGCCCGGCGGCAGCACGCCAGCGGCGGGTTGGGCCGCGCCCTGTAGCGACAGGTCGGCGATCTTCTGGCGGTCGAGCAGCAGGGTAAAGGCCTCGCGAACCTTCGGGTCATCGAAGGGCGGTATACGCACATTCATACCAATATAGAAGAGGGAGAGCTGCGGCACACGAAGCAACTCGCGCGAGAGGGGATTGTTCTCATCGCGCACACGGGCCAGGGCATAGGGCGGCACGCTGGTAATATCAATGTCGCCTTCTTCGTAGAGCACCTGCGGATTACTCGCCGCGGCGCCGATGAGCATCCGCACCCGATCGAGACGCGCCGGTTGGCGATAAAACGCCGGATTGCGCGCCAGCACCAGCAGCCGGTCGTGGTCCCAGCGTTCGATGGTAAACGGCCCGCTGCCATTGGGCCGCTCGGTCCAGCGGGCCCCACCCCGCTCAACCGCGCGCCGATCCACCACAAAACTGGTCGGATGGGCCAGTTTGGCCAGGAAGTAGCCTTTAGGGGCGTCAATGGTGATGGTCAGGGTGCGCTCGTCGAGCACCTGCACCCCCTCGATGCGTTCGGCCTGTCCGGCGATCTTCTCGCGCACCCCCACGATGTCGCCCAGATAGGTGCGGGCGGGCAGAGCGGGGGCCAGACGCGGGTCGGCGGCCCGTTCGAGGCTGTAGCGCACATCTTCGGCGGTAAGCGGCGCGCCATCGGCAAAACGCGCCTCCGGGCGCAGGCGGAAGGTGTAGGTGCGACCATCCGGCCCCAGGTCCCACGCCTCGGCCAGATCCGGCTCCGGCGCCAGGCGGTTGGAGAGGCGCACCAGGCCGCTGAAGATCTGCCGCGCGACGAAGGCGCTGGTTACATCGCCTACCAGGGCCGGATCGAGCGTCTGCGGGTCACGGGCGCCGAGGGCCATGATCAGCGTGCCGCCAGAGGCGGCATCGCCCCCGGGGAAGGGCGCCGGCGTCGCGCCGGGGGCAGAGGGCAGCAGGGTGCAACCGGCGACGAGCAGGATCGCCAGGAGGAGCAGGATGGGGCGGTAGAGGGGTGGTAGGGTCATGATGTCAGGTATTATACACCGGGGAACGCCTTGCCAATAAAGTGGGGCTTACGGCCCCTAAGAATACTCGTTTGGAGGCGCGCAGATCCTTTGATCCTCCCCGCAGAGGAGAAATGACACAGTGTACCTCGCATGGTCGTTCTTCCTTGACACTCACGCGTGGCGGTCCTATAATCGTAAAACATTCGAGCTACTTGGCATTGGTTCACACTTGTGTTACCTGGTGTCCTGGGTTCGCCAGCGCGCGCCGCGGGCGGAACAAGAAGGAGCGCGGAGGGCGGCGCCCTCCGCATCTTTCCACAACGGTTACGTAACATGCCGCGCGGCGAAACGACGTCAAAGGTAAGTATTGATTGAACCCGTGTATTCTCACACGAGGAGGTCATACCGCTTGAATCACGAGGCGCACATAGCCTTGAACGGGCCAGACGTGGATCTCAGCCTGTGGGTTCCGCAGGAATTGAAGTCACTTGTAGTTAATAGTGATCATCAAACGGCAATCCCGGCGATAGCCAGAGACGCGGGTCTGATGAGCGCGATCGATGATGTTGTTCGTTCGATCCCGACGCAGCATCACCTTTACCTCCGCGATGCGCGATCTCTGAGCGATCTGGCGCCTGACTCGGTACACCTTGTCTTGACCTCCCCACCCTACTGGACCCTCAAAGAGTACCGTTACTCCGAGGGCCAGCTCGGGCAGATCGCAGACTACGAGATGTTCCTAGCCGAGCTTGATAAAGTCTGGACCCACTGTTTCCGCGCGCTGGCGCCCGGTGGCCGTCTCATCTGCGTTGTTGGCGATGTCTGTCTTTCCCGACGGAAGAATGACGGACGACACACTGTCGTCCCTCTCCATGCATCAATCCAGGAGCGTTGTCGTCGCATCGGGTTTGATAATCTCGCTCCCATTATCTGGCACAAGATCGCGAATGCCGCGTATGAGGTGGAGAACGGCAAGGCTGGTTTCCTGGGCAAGCCCTACGAGCCAAACGCGGTTATCAAGAACGATATCGAGTTTATTCTTATGGAGCGAAAACCTGGCGGCTATCGGAAACCTTCGCCAGCCAAGCGTTTGCTGAGCATCATTTCATCAGACAATTACCAGCAGTGGTTCCAACAGATCTGGACCGGACTTACGGGGGCTTCAACGCGCGACCATCCCGCTCCATACCCGATTGAACTGGCTGAGCGGCTGATTCGCATGTTCAGTTTTGTTGGCGATACGGTGCTCGATCCGTTCATGGGCACAGGCACTACAAGTATAGCGGCGGCCCGGTGTGGGCGGAACAGTGTCGGCTGCGAAATAGACCCGCACTACTTCGACATGGCCGAGCGACGCATTCGCAATGAGACGACCGGATTGTTTTCTAACGTTCAAATTAATATCTTCAAGGGTCAATAGAACGCTCAATGGCAACGAGCCGTAACGATCTGACACAGGCCGTCCAGGCTGCCGTGCGCCACTTCTGGCAGACGCGCGAACGCCAGGCAGGCACCCAGGGCGCGAAATCGGGGAACCGTGATCGCGGAGCGCGCAGTGCCGTTACGGGAGGCGCGCATCTTGACGGCTTCGCCGAATTGATCCGCACACTCGTGGTGAATGCGGGTATCAGCGATGCGGCCGTTCATCGCCGAACACGGGTCGAATTGCCGGGTTACTATCGTGCCGAGAAAAAATGGGATCTCGTAATCGTCGTCGATGGCCGTCTCTTTGCAACCGTTGAGTTTAAAGCGCAAGTGGGGCCCTCTTTTGGAAACAACTACAACAACCGAACCGAAGAGGCGCTGGGCAACGCAACTGATTACTGGGCCGCTTACCGCGAAGGCGCATTTAGAGGTTCACCTAAACCCTGGTCGGGCTATCTCATCCTTTTGGAAGACGCCGCTGGATCTACTTGCCCGATTTCTGTAGCCGAGCCACATTTTCCCGCGTTCAGCGAGTTTCGCGGCGCGTCCTACGCCAAACGCTATGAAATCCTTTTGACCAGGATGGTACGTGATCGTCTCTACGACGCGGCGTGTCTGATTCTTTCCCCGAGAGAGGCAATCCCAACCGGCGCGTTCACCGAGCCGTGCGCGGAATTGTCGTTCATTACTTTTGCCGAGAGTCTTCTTGCTCGGGCCATCGCGTATGACACGTGAATAGCTCTATGTTCACCTTCGCGCCTTCGTCGTGAACACTCACCCCAGCTCGCTCCCCGCCAGTTGCCCGCACGCTGCGGCGATGGCCACGCCACGCTCGACGCGCACCGTGCAGGGGATCTGGTAGTCGAGCAGGATCTGCCGGAAGTCGAGCACGCGCTGGCGCTCGGAGCGGCCAAGGGGCATACCCGGCACGGGGTTCCAGGGGATCAAGTTCACATGGCAGAGCAACGGCGGCCCCTTGCTCACCCCCTGGCCACGCAGCAGCTTCGCCAGGGCCAGGGCCTGATGCGGGTGGTCGTTGCGCCCCTGGAGCAAGACATACTCGAAGCTGACCCGGCGGCCAGTTCTGGTGATATACTCGCGGGTGGCGCCGAGCAGTTCCGCCAGCGGGTAGCGCCGGTTAACCGGCATCAGCTCAGAGCGCAGGGCGTCGTCGGGGGCGTGGAGCGAGATCGCCAGGTTGATCGGCAGGCGCTCGCCGGCCAGCCGGCGAATGCCGGGAGGCAGGCCGACCGTCGAAACGGTCATGGCCCGCGCGCCCAGGTTGAAGCCCTGGGGGTCGTGCAGCCGTTCGACCGCCGCCCACCAGCGGTCGTAGTTGGCGAACGGCTCGCCCATCCCCATGAACACCAGGTTGGTAATCCGGCCCACCTGGCGCGTGACCCGCTCGCTGAAGGGTTCGCCCTCGGCGCCCCACCACTGCCCGTCATCGCCGAGGGCGGCGGCATCGGCGGCGTGCGGGGCCAGTGCGGCGATCGGCGCCTCGGCCCGTTGCCAGCGGCGCAACTCCCGCGAGGCCCACAGGGCCTGCTCGACGATCTCGCCGGTGGTCAGGTTGCGTAGCAGCCCCAGCTTGCCGGTGGCGCAGAAGACACAGCCCATCCCGCAGCCGGCCTGGGTCGAGACGCAGGCCGTGGCCCGATCGGGGTAGATCATCAGCACCGTCTCGACCACGGCCCCGCCAGGGAGGCGGAGGATGGCCTTGCGCGTCAGCCCGTCGTCGGCGACCTGCACCTGCGCCAGGCTCAGGCTGCCGATAGTCGTCTCGGCGCGTAACCGCTCGCGCAGCGCCGCCGGCAGATCGGTCATCGCCGCCGGGTCGTCTATCAGGTTCACATAGAGCTGGCGGTAGATCTGCCGGGCGCGGAAGGGAGGCTGGCCCCACTCGCGCATGAGCGCCTCAATCTCCGGGAGGGTCAGATTGTAGAGCGATGGGATCATGGGTCTATGGCCATGGTCCTCTACCGGTTGGAGGATTGAATGTTTATGGGGCCTATCCTGAATAGTGTGTGAATGAAGTTTGTCTGGCAACTCCGCGCCCTCCCCCACTGGAGGAGGAAGGCCGGCGCCTCCCCCCGGTGGGGGGAGGCTGGGAGGGGGGCGGAAATGCAAGGAAACTTAGGAGGACTTCCCCTGCGCTTATCTCAACCCTGGACGGAACTTGTACCCGTAGACGAGCACCCCGTCCTCGCCCGTATCAGCCAGGCGCCGCGTGACCATCTCGACCGGCATGCCAATGGCCAGGTCCTCCTCGGCGCAGTCGGTGAGCTGTGCGGTCACCAGGGGGCCTTCCTCCAGACGGACCATGCCCACCGCGTAGATGCCGAAGCTCTCGTACCCGGCAGGCGGCTGCCGCAGCACGCTGAAGCTGTAGAGTTCGCCGCGACCGCTCAGCGGCGCCGGCTCCCAGACGTCTGGTTCTTCACCCAGCGCCGGAGGTTGGGGCGGAAAGCGCACCACTCCGCTGTGACGATGGCGCTGGCCCTCGAGGCGGTAACGGGTGGCGCGGGCGCGCCAGTGACGGGCAATTTCCATTGTGACACCTCGTAAACTATGAACCTTGCCTCAGGGCGAAAAACCGCCCGAAGCGCCCAACAGTGCTGCGATTAACGCGGCAAAGAAGAGGACAAAACACAGAACGATCGCCACGCCAATCGCCAACAGAATGAGCACCACGTACAGGGCCTTGTTTGCCGGCAGGTTCATCCCCGACTGAATGGCCAGATAGGTCATGTAGAGACCGTAGATCGACACGGCAAAGGAGAGAACCACTCCCACAAACGGGATAATACCGACCAGACTGCCGATTACGGTCAACGGCGCGCTGAACAGCGCGAAGCCGTAGGCCAGTTCGCCGAACGCGCCGGTGCCGCCGAAGGCGCGACCGAGCAGGTAGACGATCCCCCAGTAGATCAACAGAAAGACCACCGTACCAATCAATGCAGTGGGGATCAAAAAGAAAATATCCGATGGTTGGCCTGCTGCCATATCCGACTCGAGACCCGGTATCCTCGGTGGAAATAGCAGTGACCCGATCCAGCTAAGAACCGCATTGATCAGACCCGCTATGAGCGAGTAGATCAGCGCCCACCCCAGGTTGTTCTGTTCGTGCTCCTCAAAGGTCGAGGCCGACGGACGAGTCAGGACCGCGATGCTGCCGTTGATCATTTGCTGGAACATTGTGCCTCCTCTAGTTGGCAGATTGCGATGTGTATTGTAGCGGATAGAACGAACTAGAGGAAGACCCATTCTCGTTTCTTAATGAATTGATAACAATTTGTTATCAAAGTAGCAGCACCTTACGAGAAGGTCCATACCGTTTCTCATTGCGGCGACGTGCAGGGCCATAGGCATACCCCACCCATGTGAGGAGGGATTATCAATAAGGTGGGGAAACCGGGTTTCCCCACGCCCCGGCCTCTGAGGCAACCTGGCAGCACAACCCTCAAGGTCGCACCGTTGTGCTACCGCTCGGCAACCAGCACGCATGTCGCGGCGGTGGCGCCCACGCCGCCGAGACACTGGGCCAGGGCCACACGCGCGCCGTCCACCTGGGTGGGGCCGGCTTCGCCGCGCAACTGGCGCAGCAGTTCGACAATCTGGTACACCCCGCTCGCGCCGGCCACATCGCCACGGGCCTTGTAGCCCCCGGCCGTGGCGATCGGCGTGCGGCCCGTAGGGGTGATGGCCCCGTCGGCGGCATGGCGGGGGGCAGCGCCCGGTTCGTAGTAGCCCATGGCCTCCAGGGCCAGCGCCGCGGCAATGCCGTGGGGGTCGGTCAGTTCGAAGACGTCCACGTCGCTGAGGCCCAGATGGGCGCGTCCCAGGGCGATATGGGCGCTGGCCCGCGCCGCGGCCAGGTCGAGCGGGTCGGCGCGCAGGGCCAGGGCCGGGGTGTCGGTCGCCACCGCCACACCCGCCAGCCGCACCAGCGGCACGCCCTCGGCGGCCACTTCGCGGGCCACCCGCTCGCTGGCGAGCACCACGCAGGCCGCCCCGTCGGCCACGCTGCTGCAATCGAGCATGTTCAGCGGCGAGGCGACCAGGGCGGCCTTGCGGTACTTGTCGGCGTTGATTGGAAAGCGGTAGAGCGCCAGGGGGTTCTTCGCGGCGTTGGCGTGGGCATTGACCGGGAAGGGCGCAAAGGCCTCGGGGCCGTAGCCGTGTTCGTGCATGTAGCGGCGCATGAGCATGGCCCACTGAGCGGTGAGGGTCAACCCGTGCAAGGCTTCGGTCTCGGCGTCGCTGGCCAGGGCCAGCGCCGCCTCGACCGCGTCATCGAGCTGGTCGGTCACCTTCTCGGCCCCCAGCACCGCCACGATCTCGGCTGCCCCGGCAGCGATGGCCTGCACCGCCTGCTGGATAGCCACACCGCCGCTCGCGCCCGCCGCCTCTACACGAACGGCAGGCACGCCCCGCAACCCCACCGCGGCGGACAGATAGGCCCCCAGGTGTCCCTGGGCCGCCAGGCGGTCGCCAAGCGCATTGGCCACGTAGAGCGCGCCCACCCGGTGGGCCGCGAACTCCGGCAGCCCGGCGAAGGCCGCCCGCGTCGCCTCGCTGGCCAGATCGGCCAGGCTCCGCCCGTAGTGCTCGGCTACCGGCGTGGCGCCCGCGCCGATCAGATACACTCCTGACATAGGTAAGCCCTCTTTCCACAAGGGAAGGCCGCACCTTCCCAGAACACTTCTGCAACTCGGGAGGGTCTGGGAGGGCGTAGCCCTCCTAAAAATAGCTCCATGTGACCTCTGGGAACCAGATTTCCGCGTGCCCCAACGCCAGTTGGAGGGGTCCGGGGAAAGCTGATTTTGCCCTCTACCCCAGCACCAGCTTACCCCGCCATCTGGCGTAGGTGGCATAATCCACGAACACCTCCCGCTCCAGGTAGGCCGCCGTGAGCGGGGCGCGCTCGCGGCAGGCGGGCAGGCGCCCGGTCACGGTCAGGGCGTAGGCGTCGGAGCCGGCCCCGCTCCCATAGGTGGTGACGAAGATCGTATCGCCGGGCCGGGCCACGTCGAGGATGGCGCACAGCCCCACCAGGGCCGCGCCCGAGTAGGGGTTGCCGATGCGCGGGCTGAGCAGGCCCGGGGCGATCTGGGCCTCGCTGAAACCCAGGCGCTTCGCCACCGTCTGTGGGAACTTGGTATTGGGCTGGTGAAAGACGGCATAGGTAAAATCGGTGGGCGAGCGCCCCAGTTCGTCAAGCAGGCGCCGTGCGGCCGACATAATCTGGTGAAAATAGGCCGGCTCCCCGGTGAAGCGGTTGCCATGCACGGGGTAGGGCCGGTCGGCCCGGCGGTAAAAGTCGGGCGTGTCGCTCACATACGAAACCGTCGCGTCAATTGTGGCCACGGCCTCCTCCGCGGGGCCAACCAGCAACGCGCCTGCCCCGGCGGAGGCGGTATACTCCAGGGCGTCGCCGGGGCGCCCCTGAGCCGTGTCGGCGCCGATCGCCATGGCGTAATCGGCCATGCCGCTGCCCACCAGGGCCATGCTCGCGGTCAGCGCCTCGGAGCCGGCCTTACAGGCGAACTCCCAGTCCGCCGCGCTGATCCAGTGCGAGGCCCCCAGAGCCTCGGCCACCACTGTTCCCGACGGCTTCACGCTGTAGGGGTGGCTCTCGCTCCCCACCCATACCGCGCTCAGACGCTCAGCGGGCAGGGCCGCGCGGGCCAGGGCGTTGCGACCGGCCTCAATCGCCATGGTGATCACATCCTCATCGGGGCCGGGCACGCTCTTCGCCTCCACCGGCACCCCGCCCTGCCCGTCCGTCCACATGCGGGCAATTTCTCGCGCGGCGATGCGGTAACGCGGCACGTAGGCCCCGTAGCCGACCAGACCCACGGGCCGGATGGGTTTCATCATACGAAAAACTCCTTACATATAGAACAAAAAGACCCCGACAAAGCGGCGACAGGCGACCGGTGGTTCTTCCAGGCAACGTTGCGGTCAGCTTGTCACCGTTGTTCCCAGGGGGAGGAACCCTGTCAGGTTGCTCCCCCCGCGAGTCATACAACAAATCAGATGCAACAAGGAGGTTCCTGGGAGGGTTTCGCCCTCCCGGACCCTCTCCTTCGCGTATTAATGTGAACTCGCCGCGCGCAGTTCCGCGACCAGTTCCTCGGCGCGGGCAGGCTTGATGTTGCGCTCCTCGACCATGCGCCGCGCGACCTCGTCCACCAGCGGGCCATAGGCGCCGGCGGCCAGAGCGATCTGGCGCGCGTGCAAGCCCATGTGGCCCTGCTGGATGCCCTCACAGGCCAGGGCGCGCATCGCGGCCAGATTGCTGGCCAGACCGGCGCAGACAGCGATCTCTGCCAACTGGTTGGCGCTGGTCACACCAAGCAGCTTGAGGGCCGCCTGCGCGGCAGGGTGCACCCTGGTTGCTCCGCCGACGATGCCAACGGCCATAGGCATCTCCAGCGTACCGACCAGGTTGCCCTCAGCGTCTTTCTCCCAGACGCTCAGCGAGGTATAGCGTCCGCTGCGGGCGGCGTAGGCATGGGCGCCGGCCTCGATGGCGCGCCAGTCGTTGCCCGTGGCGACGATCACCGGGTCAATGCCGTTCAGAATGCCCTTGTTGTGGGTCGTGGCGCGGTAGGGGTCCACGGCGGCGAAGGCATAGGCCCAGAGAATGCCTTCGACCACCTCCTCGCCGCGCAGACCGTCGCGCTCGAGGGCGCGCGGCGGCACCACGCAGCGGGCGCGCGCCAGACGCCGATCGCTCAGGTTTGAGAGAATGCGCAGGTAGACCCGACCACGGGTGATCTGCTCGAGCAGCGGGGCCACGGCCTCACACATCGAATTGATGGCATTGGCCCCCATCGCATCCCGCGTATCAATAATCAGATGCACCACCAGCATCGGCCCCATGGGGCTGGCGGGGTGATAGTGCACCTCAACGTCGCGGGCGCCCCCGCCGAGGGCGACCAGCGAGCGACTCTGCGCATTGGCAATCGCCAGAATCTCATTCTTGCGGCGCAAAATATCGTGCCGCGCGCTCTGCGGCGCGGTCACGTTCACGATCTGCACCTGGCCAATCATCAGCGGGTCGGTGCTGCCCGCGCTGAAACCGCCGCCCTCACGCACCATCTTCGCGGCATAACTGGCCCCGGCCACAATCGAAGGCTCTTCCACCACCATTGGAACAAGATAATCACGCCCGTTGATCTGGAAGTTCGTCGCAATGCCCAGAGGCAGGTTGAAGGTGCCGACGACGTTTTCGATCATCTTGTCGGCGCGCTCGATCGAGAGAGCGCCCTGCCCCCCGTGCAACACGCGCAGATCTTCGTCGCACAGCCCATCGAATGACTTGACCATCTGGAGCCGCTCGAACGGGTTGAGTTGATAAAATCCCTGGAGGCGTGAGTTTTTGGTACCCATACGTTCGGTTGTCTCCTCGGTTCGTGACTGCACGCACAATTACGATACACTACCAATTCTAGCACCGCTACGCTTCCAGAAGCCTCAGAGAGACTGTCAAAACCTATCATGGGACTTTCCAGGACTTCCAGGGACAGCCGCGCCGCCCACCGACAGGGGCTGAGAGGTGCTGCTCGCGCTCTATGGTACAATGCCAGGCGGTAACCTGGGCGCCGTTTCGCCGGCGCTATGCCCGCGGGGGGCCAGACATCTATTCCCTGGAACGTACACGCATCATCGGCACGTCTGATCGCGACACCACAATCCAGCATCCAAACTCCAAAGCCGTGCATCCCTTTACTGCCATGCGCTGGCGGCTGCTCCTGCTGCTCACCCTCCTCCTCGTCGCCTGTAGCGCGGAACGCCGCACACAACCCACACCCATCCCCGTACCAACCACTCCGGCCCTCAACGCCATCCTCGCCGCACCCACCCCTGGCCCCGTGTGGACCTTTGGCTACCTCTTGATCAGCAACCAGGGGGCAACGCTGGTTGAAGGGGTGAGCTTTGCCCCGGACGGGGCGCCCACACCGCTGGCGCCGGGGGGCCTGTGGTTGGGCGAACCACCCCCGCTGCCCGCTGACCCGCCCCTCAACGAAGCCGGCGCCGTCCGCTACGGCATCGTCAGCGCCAGTGGCCTTCTCGCCGGACCGGGGAGCTTCGGGCCGGAGGGGCGTTATGCCTATCAACTCACCGATCCCCGAATCACCCCCCTGGGCCTGCGCGAGGTGACCATCGCCCTGCTACTGGAGAATAGCGGGCTCTACGAGGGTCAGGCGGTGCGCGTGCGGGGCAACCTGCTGGCCCGCGGCGACTCGGCCGTGCTGGTGGAACGGTTGGGACCGGGGGGCGTGCCCGAAGCCACCGCGCGCCAGATCAAGCTCGACGGTCCCATACGCGACAGTACGGCGCTGGCGGAATTGCAACGCAGCCCCGGCGACAGCGTGCGCTTTGGCCCGGTGGAGATCACCGGCGTCTGGCGCAGCGGGCGACTCTACCCGCTGAGCGTGCGGGTCAGGTGAGGGCTCGGGAGGGCTGCACCCTCCCATATATGCGTCAAACCAGAGGATTCGCGGGCCTCACCCTCCCACTCCACCTGCGGCGGAGTGGGAGGGGCCAGGGGGTGGGTGAGGAGGCGCACCCCTGTATAGTTGAGGAGGGCTGGGGAAATCAGGTTTCCCCCATCCTCCAGATAGTGGCATTCTTACATATTCGTTGCAATACCTGTGCAAATCCTTGACAAACGATCAACCCATGCTACTGTATAACATGGCGTCGAAAACGGAGATCTGACGGGAACCATGTACCGCGGGAGAAGATCCGGGAGACTGAGGCACACTGTGAACTAAGTCGTGCGCTAAACCCCCACGCCCTCCCCAATCCTCCCCTGGTGGGGGAGGGAAGCCGGCTCATCCCTCCAACGTGGGGAAGTTGGGAGGGGGGTGGAAATGCCGGGAACCTGACTTCACAGACTACTGAGGCACTCTCAGAATAACCCATTTCCTCCGTCGGCGAGCGGGGCAGCCGCCCCGGACTCCGTTCACAAGCAACGGCGCCTGAAAGGATCACAGGCTTATGGTTTACGCAACCCGGCGCTTCGAGTTTTCGGCGTCGCACCGCTACTGGCGCGACGATTGGAGCCCCGAGGAGAACGAGCGGGTCTTCGGGAAGTGCACCAGTCCCTACGGGCATGGGCACAACTACACGCTCGACGTTACCATCACCGGCGCACTCGACCCGCGCACGGGCATGGTGATGAACATGACCGAATTGAAGGCGATTGTCAATGAGGTGCTGGAGGAGTTTGACCACAGGAACCTGAATGAAGATACGCCCTACTTCAAAACCCAACTCCCGACCACCGAGAATCTGGTGCGGGTGCTCTGGCGGCTGATCGCCGCGCGGCTGCCCGCGGAGGCCCGTCTGGCGCGCCTGCGCCTGTACGAGATGGCCGACCTGTGGGCGGAGTACGACGGCGCCGACGAGACCACCTTCGCCCGGGCCTACACCTTCTCGGCGGCCCACCGGCTCCACGCGCCGGCCCTCTCCGATGAGGAGAATCGCGCCGTTTACGGGAAGTGCAACAACCCCAACGGGCACGGCCACAACTACACCGTTGAAGTGAGCATCAGCGGGCCGGTTGACCCCGAGACGGGCATGGTGATTGACCTGGCGGCGCTGGATCGCACCGTGCGCGAGGTGCTCGATCAACTCGATTTTCGCCACCTCGACCGCGAGATCGCGGCCTTTGCCGATCAACCGTCAACGGCTGAGAACATCGTTGTCTACCTCTGGAACGAACTCGCGCCCCGTTTCGAGGGCCGCTTGCGCCACCTCAAGCTCTGGGAAACGCGCAAGAATGTCTTCGAGTACGCCGGCCCGGTCGGGGCCGGCGCTCCCCGGTAAAAAGAAGCCGGGGAAATTAGCTTTCCCCAGGCTCCTCTATCTCCCTGTCAATCGTTTTGAGACCAGGTATATCGCCATAATACGGATCCATCCATGACAACCCAACTGAAACTTAACGGAACCCATGACCCAGACGGACACGACCACGAGGACTTTAACGCGCACGACTACGAGGCTCTGATCATTCCCGGACGGGGCAAACTCGAGGGCGTCGCTTACAGCTCTAACCCCCAGATCGAGGCGGCGGTACGGGAAATCCTCGCGGGGATCGGCGAACAGCCCGACCGCGAAGGTCTGCTGAAAACCCCTTCGCGGGTGGCCAAAATGTACGCCGAACTGACCGCCGGCTACCATGTGGACCCGGATGCGTTGATCAACGATGCCATCTTCAGCGTCAGCTACGATGAAATGGTGCTGGTGAAGAACATCGATTTCTATAGCCTGTGCGAGCACCATATGCTGCCGTTTATGGGCCAGGTGCACGTCGCCTACATCCCCAACGGCAAGGTGGTGGGGCTGAGCAAGATCCCGCGCATCGTTGAGATGTTCGCGCGCCGCCTGCAGGTGCAGGAGCGCATGACGGTGCAGATCGCCGAGTTCATTGACCAGCACCTCCAACCCCTGGGAGTGGCCGTCGTAGCCGACGGGGTACATATGTGCTCGGTCATGCGGGGCGTGAAGAAGGCCAATGCCAGCATGGTCACTTCGGCCATGCGCGGGGTCTTCCGCGATGACCCCAAGACGCGAGCCGAGTTCATGGCCCACGTGGGCCGCGCCCGCGCCCAGGACGTATAATGTTCTCGAATGCCTTAACCACGGCAAGGCAGGGGGTGGGAAAACCAGGTTTCCCCGCCTTCTCATAGGTCGCATTCTATGACCACACAGCGGACAATCTTAATCACCGGCGCGTCGCGAGGCATCGGGCGCGCCACGGCGCTGGCCCTGGCCACGCCGGGCACGCGCCTGATCCTGGCGGCGCGTTCGGCCTCCGCCCTGGCCGAAACGGCGGCAGCCGCCAGCGCCCGCGGCGCCGAGGCCCTGCCTGTGACCTGTGATGTCACCAGCGAGGACCAGGTGCACGCCCTGGTTGCCGGCGCCGCCACGCCCACCGGACGCCTCGATGTCGTGGTGCACAGCGTGGGCGGGGCGCTGGTCGCCCCCTTTGAGCAGATCGAACTGGCGACGTGGGAAGAGGCCCTGCGCGCCCAGTTGACCAGCCTGTTCCTGGTGTGCAAGCACGCCGCCCCGCGGATGGCAGCGGGCGGTGTGCTGGTCAACATCGCCTCGGTGGCCGCCCGGCAGGCCTTCCCGGGCTGGGCCGCTTATAGCGCGGCCAAGCACGGCGCCCTGGGCTTCCTGAACGCCGTGCGTGAAGAACTGCGCCCCCGGGGCATCCGCGTCACCTCGGTGCTGCCGGCAGCGACCGACACCGACCTGTGGGCCGCTGTTCCCGGCACGTGGAACCGCGCCAATATGCTTCGCCCGGAAGACGTGGCCGCGGCTGTCGCCACCCTCGTCAGCTACCCACCCCACGTGACAGTCGAGGAGTTGCTGATCGGACACGTGGCCGGGAGGCTGTGAGGGGGTGTGGAGGTGTGGAAGTGTGGAGGTGGTGTCACACCTCCACACTTCCACCCTTCTTCAGGCTTCTCAGAGGAGACAAACCATGGGCCTGATGGACGGCAAACGGGGTCTGATCCTGGGCGTGGCGAACGACCACTCGATCGCCTGGGGCATCGCCCGGGCGCTACACCGTGAAGGGGCCACTCTGGGCTTCACCTACGCCGGCGAGGCGCTGGAACGGCGCGTGCGCCCGCTGGCCGAGAGCCTTCGCGCGCCGCTCATCGCGCCGTGCGACGTGACCCGCGACGAGGAGATTGCCGCGCTCATGGAGCGCGTGCGGGAGGTCTTCGGCCAGGTTGATGTGCTGGTCCACGCCATCGCCTTCGCCAACAAGGACGAACTGAACGGTCCCTACCTCCGCACTACCCGCGAGGGCTTCCATCTGGCCATGGATGTCAGCGTCTATTCGCTTACCGCCCTCCTGCGCGCGGCCGAGCCGTTGCTGGCCCCCGGCGCATCCATCCTCACCCTGACCTACCACGGCGCGCGGCAGGTGATCCCCAATTACAACGTGATGGGCGTTGCCAAGGCGGCGCTGGAGGCCAGCGTGCGCTACCTGGCCGCGGACCTGGGTCCCCGCGGCGCACGGGTCAATGCCATCAGCGCCGGGCCGATCCGCACCCTGGCCGCCAGCGGCATCGCCGGTTTTCGCGCCATGCACCGCAACTTTGCGGCGCAGGCGCCCCTGCGCCGGAACGTTACCATTGATGACGTGGGCGATGCCGCCCTCTGGCTGTGCAGCGATCTCAGCCGCGCCGTGACCGGCGAGGTGCTCTATGTGGATGCGGGCTTCAACATCATGGGGATGAGCGTTGAAGAGGAGTAATGCGATTCTGGATCTGGGGCGCGCATGGGTGTGACGGCAGAAGGGCCCGGGTTCTTTTGCAGGCTCCGGTCGCACTGCTCCTGAGTGTGCTACAATACCGTAACCATTGGCGCGGGCCGCCTGTCGTCAAAGGCGCCTGTCGCTGGTTAGAAGCCAGTTTGCCGTTTTGGCGATGAGAGAATGCCGCTGCTTTGCGTTGATGTCGGTGTGTGGAGACACCGTTAGCGAGCAGCGACAAAGAACGCCGAGACGACCCATCGAGTATCGCTGAGGTCAGCTATGCCTACATCAGTAGCGGTGGTGGCAAGCGACGCCCGCGCCCGCGAGCGGCTGGCGGCGCTGATCCCGAACGACTCGTTCAGCATATCCACACACACGCCGGACGGCCTCCCCCAGGAGTTGCCCAATCTGTTCATCATCGCGCTGCCGGCGTTGGAAACCCCCGAGGAACAACTGATCGAGCGGCTGCGCGCCGATGACGCCACGGCGAACATCCCCATTGTGATCGCCAGCGCCCTGCCAATGGTGCATTTGCATTCGGTGCCCTATGCCGCCGACTGGACCATCGCCGTGGTCGAGGAACCGGTGAAGGCCGCCGAACTCGCCGATACGATCAGGTTCCTGCTCAACCCCGACGCTTGAACACGCTTCTTCTGGCGCAGGGCCGAAGCAATGGCTGCCTCAATGCTTCCAAAACCTGGGGGTGAGGCACGTGCCGTAGACAACGTCGCTGAACCTCGGAAGGCGGGTCGAGGAGGCCGCGGATGAACAAACAAGACCTGTTGCAGGCGACCATCGCGCGGCGGACCACCCCGCGCACCCCCATCGCCCTGTGGCGCCACTGGCCGATCGAGGATCGCTCCGCCGAGGCGCTGGCCCGGGCCACCCTGGAGTTTCAACAACGCTTTGACTTCGATTTCATCAAGGTCACGCCCTCCCAGACCTTCGTGGCCGAGGATCTGGGACTCACCGGCGTCTACGATGGCAATGCCGAGGGCGACCTGGTGAAGGGGCCGCCGCCGATCACCACGCTGGAGCAGTGGGAGGCCCTGCGCCCCCAGCCAGTGAACGCAGGCGCCCTGGGTCGTCAATTGCGCTGCCTGGAACTGATCGCCGCTGGCGCTGGCGATACGCCCTTCATCCAGACGATCTTCAACCCGCTCACCGTGGCCCGCTGTCTGGCCGGCCCCCGCGCGGTGATCTGGCGACGCCGCCATCCCGAGGTGTTCCGACGCGGTTTCGAGGCCATCGTCGAGACGTGGAGCGCCTTCGTGGCGGCGGTGATGCGCACCGGCGCGGCGGGCATTTTCCTGTCCACTACTGACGCCAGTTACAGTGTGATGTCCGAGGAAGAATACCAGCGCTGGGGCCGCCCGGGCGATCTGGAGGTGGCCGCGGCGAGCCGCGACGGCTGGCTGAACGTGCTGCACCTCCACGGCGAGGAGTTGATGATCGACCTCGTAGCCGATTACCCCTTCCAGGTGGTGAACTGGCACGACCGCAAGGCCGGGCCGTCATTGCGCGAGGGCGCCGCGCGCTTCAGCGGCGCGGTGGCCGGCGGCCTGGCGCAGTGGGACACCCTGCTGGCTGCCACGCCAGAGGAGGTGGCGCGCGAAGCGCGCGAGGCCATCGTTCAGGTGGACAGGCGGGGGCTGATCCTCGCCGCGGGCTGCGTCACGCCAATAACTGTGCCCGAATCGAACATTCGCGCGGCCATTGCCGTGGCGCGGGGCGCGGGGTAGGCCTGGCGCCACGCACAGACACCCTTGCTTGTAGCGTCTCGCGAAAAGATTGACTCGAAACGATGGCGGCGCGAGCGCGTTAAGCCATACCGCTCAGGCCCCTCAGATCATTACGGCCACTGCTCTTTTGGGAGGGCAACGGAAACCAGGTCTAAGCGCATGAAGCAGGCGAGATCAAAGCAGGTCAATGAACTCCCGGACGGTCAGCCCGGCCTGGCGAATGATCGCCCGCAACGCGCCCCGGTCAAGCTCATCGTGGTCGGGCACACTCATAGTCGCCAGGGGCGCTCACGCTCGATGAATCATATGACTGCCCCGCTACCGGGCGAGTGTGAGGCTGGTTTCCCCTCCGGTGCACGCACCACAGGCGAAGCGTGAAGGCGCATGACAGCCCGAGGGCTGATGCAGCGCCAGGCGCTTACACCAGCCCTCCGTGTCGTCTTGCCGCAACGTGTGGAGCCAATGGCCGGACTCGAACCGGCGACCGGCTGTTTACGAAACAGCTGCTCTACCGACTGAGCTACATTGGCAGACCTCCCGCACCATAAAATTGTAGCGGAAACCGGTCCTTCTGTCAAGGTGCATGCGCCGCATCCGCCATCGAATGCACAGCTTTCCAGCGCCCAGAATGCCTTACAACCCGCACCCCGCAATGCTATAATGCAGGAGAGCTGGCAGCCCGGCGGCAACGCGGGCAGTCACGCCGCAGGGGAGGTGGGCTGTGCCCGAGGAGATACCGGTTCTATTCAATTTTCCCGCCAGTGGTGCGCCTGACCTGGCCAGCGACGAACTGCAGGAGGAGCGCGAACTGGCCGTGTTGCCACTCTCCGATACCGTCCTCTTCCCATACATGCAGGCCCAACTGTTTCTTGGCGAAGCGGCGGCCCTGGCCACGGTAGAGTCGGCCTGCGCTGGCGATCACACCCTGCTGGCACTGGCCTGCCGCAATGTCCAGGGAGAGTATGCAAGCCTGGACGATCTCTACAGCATCGGGGTCGAAGCGCATGTCGAGCGGGCGCGCAAGATGCCCGATGGCTCCACAGGGGTGGTGCTGACCGGCCGGCGACGGATGCGCGTCATCAGGGTGGTGAGCGAAGCCCCGGTGCTGCGGGTGCGGGCGATACCGCTGGCGCCAATCGAAGAGCGCAGCATCGCCGTCGAGGCACTGATGCGCGGGGTACTGGCGCTCTTTGAGCGCGTGGTGCGCATGTCGCGCTCCCTGCCCGATGATGCCTATGTGACGGCCCTGAACGTGAACCAGGCCAGCGGCCTCGCCGACCTCATCGCTGCTACGCTGCCTCTCCCACGCGCCACGCGCCAGGAAATACTGGAAACCCTCGATCCGGAAGAACGCCTGCACCGCGTCAGCGCCCTGCTCTCACGCGAACTGGATGTGCTTGAACTGGAGAGTCGCATTCAGTCGCAGGTGCAGAAGGAGGTTGACCGTAGCCAGCGCGAACTCTATTTGCGCGAACAGTTGAAGATTATTCAGCGCGAACTTGGGCAGGAGGATCCGACGCAGCGCGAGACGCTCGTGCTCCGCGAACGGGCGGCGGCCACTCCGCTGCCCGAGCGCGCCCGCGCCCGCGTCACCGAAGAGATTGCCCGTCTGGAGAGTATTCCGCCCCATAGTCCCGAATATGCGGTGGTGCGCACCTACCTGGACTGGGTGCTGGCCCTGCCCTGGGGCGCGATGAGCGATGATCGCACCGATCTGCGCGCCGCGGCCCGCGTGCTTGATAAGAACCACTACGGGCTGGCGAAGGTGAAGGACCGCATCCTGGAGTTCATCGCCGTGCGGCAACTGGCCGGGCCGCATCAGCACTCGCCTATCCTCTGCCTCGTCGGTCCGCCCGGCGTAGGCAAGACCAGCCTGGGCCGCAGCGTCGCCGAGGCGCTGGGGCGCAGTTTCGTACGCCTGAGCCTGGGCGGTGTGCGCGATGAGGCCGAGATCCGCGGCCATCGCCGCACATACATCGGGGCTATGCCCGGGCGCATCATTCAGCGTATGAAGGAGGCCGGGGCGCTGAATCCGGTGCTGATGCTCGATGAAGTGGATAAGATCGGGGTGGATTTCCGCGGTGATCCCGCCGATGCGCTACTCGAGGTGCTCGACCCGGAGCTGAATAACACCTTTGCGGATCATTATCTCGATCTGCCTTTTGATCTTTCCAGAGTTTTCTTCATTACCAGCGCCAACTACCTGGACGAGATCCCCGAGCCGCTGCTCGACCGCATGGAGGTGATCGAACTGCCCGGCTACACCGAGGAGGAAAAGTTGCAGATCGCCCGGCGCTTCCTCGTGCCCCGACAGATCGCCGCCTGCGGCCTGCCGCCCGCCTCCCTGCGCTTTGGGGAGATGACACTGCGGGCCATTATTCGCGGCTATACCTACGAGGCCGGCGTGCGCGGCCTTGAGCGCGAGATCGCTGCAATCTGCCGCAAGATCGCCCGGCGCATTGCCGAGGGCCGGCGTGCCCCCCGCGTGATTACCCCGCGCCTGGTGGAGAAACTCCTCGGGCCCCCGCGCTACGATGTGAGCAGCGTGGAGGAGCACGACCAGATCGGCGTCGCCACGGGGATGGCCTATACCGGCGCTGGCGGCGACACCCTGCCGGTCGAGGTCTCGTTGATGGAAGGGAAGGGCACGTTGACCCTCACCGGGCAACTCGGCGAGGTGATGCAAGAGTCGGCCCACGCCGCGCTGTCGTATGCGCGGGCCAATGCCGCGGCCCTGGGGCTGGATGCCCGGCGCTTCGAGAAGACCGATATCCACGTCCATGTGCCCGAAGGCGCCACGCCCAAGGACGGTCCCTCCGCCGGTCTGACGATCGCCATCGCGCTGATCTCCGCCCTCAGTGGCCGCACTGTGCGCCGCGACGTGGCGATGACCGGCGAACTGACCCTCCGTGGGCGCATTCTGCCCGTCGGCGGGATCAAGGAGAAGGTGCTGGGGGCCTACCGCGCCGGCATCCGCGAAGTGGTGCTGCCGAAGAAGAACGGGCGCGACCTGGTCGAAATCCCCACCGTGGTGCGCTCAAAGTTAAACGTGCGCCTGGTCAGTCACATTGACGAGGTTATTGCTCTGGTCCTCGGTCCGCCTCCGCCAAAGCCCGAGAAGCGCAGCGCCCGCGCCGTGATCACTCGCGCACGCGAGGATTGATCGTCCCCGCGCGGTAGGGCCGAAGCATTGGCTGCGTCAATGCTTCGGCCCTACGGAGCAGCGGTCAGAAAATCTGCCGCGACGTAGCCCTCGCGCCCATCGGGGACACGCACCTTGCGCCAGAGGTAGTCGCCACCCGGCACATCCTCGCCGATCGCTTCGACCCGGGTGCCTTCGGGCAGGGTGGTGATCGGCGCGCCGGCGGTCGAGGGTTCTGGTCGCAGGAAGAGCCCCTGTCCCCCCGTGCCGCTGACGATGTAGAAACGCCCGCCAACCGGGGCCGCCATAGGCGCTTCGGACGTCGGCGGCGGGTATGGTGTGCCCGAAGTCCCGTTGCCGGGCAGAGGGGTCGTGACGGGCGCAGTAGTGGGTTCGCGGAAGCCCAGGCCGCTTTCGCGCTGTTCGGTGCGGGCAAAGGCGAGCAGTGCAATCAGCAGCACGATGCCCAGCAACGCGATCCCTGCCAGGTAGCGCCAGCCGCCGGCCTGCAACCACAACTGGAACTCCTGAGGCGAAGCCGGCAGCGGGCCGCGCGCCGCGCGCCGCCGGCCAGATGAGCGTTCCCTGCGCCAGTAGGGATCGGCTGGCGCCCGCTCGACCCACTCGTCGTCCTCGGGGTCGTAGCGTCGAGTCTGGCCGGACCGGCCGGTTGGCTCTGGTACGTCTCGGTCGGGTAGCCGTTGCGTCTGCCCGCGCCGATTCTCCGCGTCACCCATAGTGGTCTCCTTTTCCAGCGGATGTATGATAGCATAGAAGCACGTGAAACGGAAAAGGCGCCCCTGCGGCCACGGTGAGGACTCCCGCCATCCCGGTAGGGGCGGCTACGGGTGGGCGGCCACGCGGGCCGCCCCACCACCGGCGCCTGGAGGCGGGGCTACGGGTGGGCGGCCACGAGGGCCGCCCCTACATGGCGGAAGGGGATCTTCGGATGCTGCTGCCCGGGTGAGAAGGCAGCAATGTTCGTCAAAGGGTTTGAGGCTGCATGTGCCAGGTCTCGCAGCCGTGTGCTCTCTGCCACGACCATGCGGGTGAGACGCCCGCGAGACCAGGTTTTAGCTCGTCCATGTTCCCAGGAGAAGTGTGAACACGTACCCATTGCACCAGCGACTGCGGGGAACGGCGTTGCAGGCATCCCCCGATGCCTGTCCGTTACCGGTATGCCCGATCCACGCATGTGACATCTGAGGTCACTCGATGGAAATCACCCTCGACTCGCCCCTCGACATGCACCTCCACCTGCGCGAGGGGGCCATGCTGCGCCAGGTCGCCCCGTTGAGCGCCCGCCACTTCGCCGGGGCAGTGGTGATGCCCAATCTTGTGCCGCCGGTGGATAGCCTGGAACGGCTGCGCGCCTACCGCACGGCGATTCTCGATGCCGTTGCCCCCTTCACCTTCATGCCCTGGATGACTCTCTTCTTCCGTCCCTATCCGGAGAATCTGCTGGCCGCCGCGCGGCACGAGATCATCGGCGTCAAGCTCTACCCCGAGGGCGTGACCACGAACAGCAGCGAGGGGGTGCGCGACATGGAGGCGGTGGAGGAGACCCTGGCGCGCATGGAGCGCCTGGGCATTCCGCTGCTGGTCCACGGTGAGACGCACGGCTTTGTGCTTGACCGGGAAGCCGAGTTTCTGCCCGTCTACGCCCGCTGGGCTGAACGCTTCCCCCGTCTGACGATCGTGATGGAGCACATAACCACTGCTGCGGCGCTCGATCTGCTCGATCGCCACCCCAATCTCGCAGCGACGGTGACGGTACACCACTTGCTGACCACTCTCGACGACGTGGCCGGGGGATTGCTTCAGCCGCACCTGTTCTGCAAGCCTGTTCCGAAGCGCCCCGAGGATCGCGCCGCGTTACAGGCCGCAGCGCTGCGCGCCCATCCGCGCCTGATGTTTGGCAGCGATTCGGCGCCGCATCCCCGTGAGCGCAAAGAGGCTGCCGCGTGCGCCGCGGGGGTCTTCAGCGCGCCGGTGGCCCTGGCGTTGCTCGCGGAACTGTTCGCGCGCCACGAGGCGCTGGCCAATCTACAGGCGTTCGTTTCGGACAATGCCCGGCGGGTGTATGGCGTCACCCCGCCAGCACGGCGCGTCCATCTGGCCCGGCGCCCCTGGCAGGCGCCGGAGCGGTACGGGGATGTCGTGCCGTTCTATCACGGTCAGACGCTGGAGTGGCAGGTGATCGATGTTGAATCCTGAGTCCGTTGCGGCGGTCGAAGCGGCCCGGTTCGGTGAGCGGTTCGTGCGCCCGCTCTACACTGGCTACGGCTTCGCCGCGATCCCCGGGACGATCGAGCGCCTGCTCACCGGCGCCAGCAGCGAAGCCCTGCCCCCCGCGGCCATTCCCGGCGGCCTGGAGCGACGCGAGACGGTGATCCTGCTGTTCCTGGACGCGCTCGGCTGGCAATTCTTCGCCGCGTATGTTGATCGGTACCCCTTCCTGCGACGCGCGCTCGATGAGGGCGTGGTCTCCCGGCTTACGACCATGTTCCCCTCAACCACCGCGGCTCATGTGACGACCATCCACACCGGCCTGCCGCCAGGTCAGTCGGGGGTCTTCGAGTGGTTCTTCCATGAACCGAGCCTGGGCCGCATCATCGCGCCATTGCTCTTCTCCTACGCCGGGGAGCGCGAGCGTGAGACCCTCGCCGCCGCCGGGGTGGAGCCGACAGCGCTGTTCCCCACGGCGACGCTGTATCAGCGCCTCGGGGCGGTGGGGGTGCATTCGACCGTGTTCATGCACCGCGCCTATGCCAACTCCTCCTTCAGCCGCGTCGTCTGCGCGGGGGCCGACACGGTGGCCTACGATACCCTCGCCGAGACGATCACCCTGCTTGGCCAGCGGCTGGAAGCCCGACGCGGCCCGGCCTACTATTTTGTGTATGTGGACACCATTGACGACCTGTGCCACACCTACGGCCCCGGAGCGCCCCACGTCGCAGCCGAGATTGACACCGTGCTGACCACCCTCGACCGGCTGCTGCACCCCCTCCTGGCCCGGCTGGGACGGCCCGTGTTGCTGTTGTTCACCGCCGACCACGGGCAGATCGAGGTGAACCCGGCTGCCAGCCTCATGGTCAACCGGCTCGTCCCCGAACTGATGGCCGCTACCCCCACCGGCGCCGACGGGAGTCCGCTGGCGCCGGGAGGCTCGAACCGCGACCTGTTCCTCTACCTCAACCGGGATCGGGTGGAGGAGATGCGTGCCGCGCTCAGCGAAGGCCTTGCCGGACGCGCCGAGGTGCATCGCGTGGCCGACCTGGCGGCCGAGGGCCTCTTTGGCCCCCACGTCTCGCCCCTCTTGCGGGCCCGCGCCGGCGACCTGGTGGTGCTGCCCTACGCCGGCGAGTCGGTATGGTGGGACGCCGAGCCGTTCAAGCTGCGCCACCTGGGGATGCACGGCGGCCTGACCCCCGAAGAGGCGCATACGCTGCTCGGCGCGTTGATGTATGCGTAGCTTCCCATGGTTGCGGCGCCGCCGGGTTATACAGGCTTCTCTATCATCGAAATCCGAGGATTGTTGGGGAGATAGCGAACGAAGACGGCAGTCCCTTCTCTATAGCGGGCGTAATCGTCATAGCTGACGTAGTTGGCCCTGGTCATGACCTTCCCGTCATTGCTCTGGAACGCATACGCAATACAGTATTTTGTATTCTCATCGTCTTCATCCTGTTGCTTCCACCGATCGAAGACGACCCCATGGATTCGTTGTCCATTACGGTGCAGTTCGTCCAGATGATCGGTCGAGCGACCTGCAACAAGCACGTTGACCATCCCCGACACCAGTATTAAGCCTGAAATACCGCTCCATATCAAGTACACAATATATGCAGGGCGCAATTCGGACTTAATACCCGTGACCGCGGGGTTGCCCGGCCAGTAAACCACTTCGATGGGCTGACCGACGCGCGCCCAGCTATATAATCCGTAAGACACCCTGTGCTTCTTCTGGAACTGTTTGCTCACCCCGCCGACCGGGGCCTCAAACTGATAATGGATGTAATATTTCTTGCCTTCATCGTAATATTCCTCATCAAGTCTCGTAATGATCGCTCTGGCGAAGACGCCCTCGTTCATCAGGCGGTTGTAGTCACGCATCTCCGATAATAACATCCAGAGGTTGAACAGCAGCATCACTGCGCTTCCCACGGCGATTAGAGATGCAATGATCAGGCGCGTGTTAGCTGTGTTCAACGGCTCTTCTACGCGTGCCGGACGGGTCAGGTGCATATAGTCGAAGGGGACCGGCGCAGCTTCAGCGATACTGCCCGGGTACGGATGGGTGAGTGGTTCACCGAAGGGAAGCGACGCAGTTTCAGCGTTGTCGGCCAGGAATGGACGCAGGACCGGATCGCGGTAAGCAGAGAGAGCGATCCCGCAGATGGTGCAGTGGGTGTCTTTTTCCTCGAGTCGCGAGCCGCAGCGTGGGCAGGTGGCGAGTGAAACGGCCATCGTGCAATCTCCTTCTCTCTCTTGAAGCGCGTATGATCACGTCTATCGTGCATTGCTGATGCTACGCCAGTCTGAGCTTAGCACCGGCGCATTACGTACCCGCAACCGGACGATACACCGTCATCGTCCCGGTTGAGATTGAGGCAACGCATTGACGGCCGTTCGCCTGCCATGCTATACTTCATCGCAAAAGTGCATAGCGCTCATCAAGAGGGGTGGAGGGACCGGCCCGACGAAGCCCCAGCAACCCCCCGGAACGGTGTCGCGCCGCCGGAAGGGTGCTAATTCCGACAGCGAAAGCTGGGAGATGAGGTCATCGAAGCCTTCACACCAGCGTGTGAAGGTTTTTTTGCGCCATACGAGGAGCAGCATCGCAGTGACGAAGCCCAGACCAGGCTACCTTGAAGCCCTGCGCGAGCGCGTCTTGATCTACGACGGCGCGATGGGCACGAGCATTGACACCTTCCACCTGACCGTTGAGGACTACGGCGGCGAACGCACCTTCGGCAACCGCGATTACCTGGTGATCACCCGGCCCGATGTCATCACCCGCATCCATGAGTCGTTCATGGAGGCCGGGGCGGACGTGCTGGAAACCTGCACTTTCCAGTCTACGCGCCTGCGCCTGGAGGAGTGGGGTCTGGCTGAACGCACCCTGGAGATCAACCGCGCCGCTGCGCAGCTCGCCCGCGCCGTCGCCGATCGCTTTGAAGCCCGCGATGGCCGCCCGCGCTATGTCGCCGGCTCGATGGGGCCGACCGGCAAGCTGCCTTCGTCCGACGATCCGGCGCTCTCCAACATCAGCTTCGAGGAGTTGAGCGACATCTTTCGCGAGCAGGCCATCGGCCTGATCGAAGGCGGGGTTGACGTGCTGCTGGTGGAAACCAGCGTGGATATTCTGGAGGTTAAAGCGGCCCTCGACGGCATCCGCCGCGCCAAAGCCGAGTTGAACCGCCCCGATGTGGCCGTGCAGGCCCAGGTCTTTCTCGACCTCTCCGGGCGCATGCTCCTCGGCACCGACGTGCCGGCGCTGATTGCTACGCTGGAGGCCATGCCGGTGGACGTGATCGGACTGAACTGCTCCACCGGCCCCGAGCATATGCGCGCGGCCATCCAGTACCTCACCGCCCATTCGCGCAAGCCAATCTCCTGCATCCCCAACGCCGGCCTGCCGCTGGAAGTTGACGGCCAGACGGTCTACCCCATGGCGCCGGAGCCGTTCGCGCACGTCCTGGGCGAGTTTGTAAGCCAGTACGGCGTGAGCGTGGTGGGCGGATGCTGTGGCACCACCCCGGCCCACATCGCCCGCCTGCGCGCCGAGGTCGGCTATGACCGCCCGCCTGCGCCCCGGCAGATCGAGTATATCCCCAGCGTCTCGTCGGGCATCCGGGCCGCCGCTTTGAAGCAGGACGTGACCCTCACCATGATCGGCGAGCGGGTAAACACCCTGGGATCGCGCAAGGTCAAGCGGCTGCTGCTCAACAACGACTACGACGGGGTGCTGGAGGTGGCCCGCGAGCAGGTTGACAGCGGCGCGCACATGCTCGATGTCTGCGTGGCGATGACCGAGCGCGCCGACGAGAAGGAAATGATGGTCACGCTGCTCAAGAAGCTGACCATGAACATCGAACTGCCGCTGGTGATTGACACCACCGAGGCCGATGTACTGGAGGCGGCGCTGGCCATGTACCCGGGCCGCGCGGTGGTCAACTCGGTGTCGCTGGAGGGCGGACGGGGCGAGAAACTCGACCGGGTGCTGCCCCTCGTCGCCCGCTACGGGGCGGCGACGGTGGCGATGACGATCGACGAAGAGGGCATGGCCCACACCCGCGAGCGCAAGGTGGCCATCGCCCGGCGCATCGCGCGCATCGCCGAGGAGGAGTACGGCATCCCCGCCGAGGCGCTGATCTTCGACGTGCTCACCTTTCCGATCACCACTGGCCAGGAGGAGTTGCGCAACGCCGCCGTGGAGACCATCGAGGGCATTCGCCTGGTCAAGGAGCAGATCCCGGGCAGCTTCACCACCCTGGGGGTAAGCAACCTGAGTTTCGGCGTGGCGCCCCACGCCCGTGCTGCGCTCAACTCGGTGTTTCTCTACCACGCCGTCGCCGCGGGGCTGGATACGGCGATCATCAACCCGGCCCACGTGACCCCCTACGCCGAAATCCCCGCCGACGAGCGCCAGGTCTGCGAGGACCTGATCTTCAACCGGCGCGACGACGCTCTGGCGCGCTTTATCGCCTACTACGAGCAGAACCAGGCCACGCAGGAGGGTGAACGGGCCGATCCGACCGCGGGAATGAGCGTGGACCAGCGCCTGCACTGGAAGATCCTCCACCGGAAGAAGGAGGGGGTTGAAGAGGACATTGACGCCGCAGTGGCGCAGCGCATGGGCGCCGACCACCCGGCGCAGACGGCCACGAGCGAGGGCACGCCCCGGGGCCGCGCGGCGGTGGACGTGCTTAACAACGTCCTGCTGCCGGCGATGAAGGAAGTGGGCGACCTGTTCGGCGCGGGCCAGCTCATCCTGCCCTTCGTACTCCAGTCGGCGGAGGTGATGAAAAAGGCCGTGGCGCGGCTCGAACGCTACCTCGACAAACTCGAAGGGGCCAGCAAGGGCAAGGTGGTGCTGGCCACCGTGTACGGCGATGTCCACGATATTGGCAAGAACCTGGTCAATACGATACTCTCCAACAACGGCTACACCGTCTACGACCTGGGCAAGCAGGTGCCGGCGAATACGATCATCGAGAAGGCCGTGGAGGTGAACGCCGACGCCATCGGTCTCTCGGCGCTGCTGGTGAGCACCTCAAAGCAAATGCCGCTGATCGTACAGGAGTTGCACAAGCGCGGGTTGAGCTTCCCGGTACTGGTGGGCGGAGCGGCCATCAACCGGCAGTACGGTCAGCGCATCACCTTCGTGGGCGACGAAGAGCCGTATGAAGCCGGCGTCTTCTACTGCAAGGACGCCTTCGAGGGGCTGGAGACAATGGACCGTCTGAGCGATCCGGGGCAGCGGGAGGACTTCGTGCGCGCCACCATCGCCGAGGCGGCCACTGTGCTGCACGAACGCCAGCGGGGCCGGGTGGCCCTGGCAGACCTGGGCAAAGCCAGCCAGCGCGGTCCGCAGGCGCGCTCCAACGTGCGCCGGGACGTGCCGGTCCCCACGCCGCCCTTCTGGGGCGCCCGCGCCACCACGCGCATCCGCCTGGCTGATGTGGTGGCCTGTCTCGACCGCAACGCCCTCTACCGCCTCCAGTGGGGTGCGAAGAACGCCAAAGGCGCCGAGTGGGAGCGGCTCAGGGCCGAATTCGACCAGAAGGTGCGCGATCTCGTGCGCGAGGCCAAACGCGAGGGCTGGCTCGAGCCAAAGGTGGTCTACGGCTACTTCCCCGTGCAGAGTGAGGGCAACGACCTGATCGTCTACGACCCGGGCGATCGGGGGCGCGAGTTGACGCGCTTCGTCTTTCCGCGGCAGCCGGAGCGGGAGCGACTGTGTATCAGCGACTACTTCCGCGACGTCGAGAGCGGCGAGTACGACGTGGCCGCCTTCCAGATCGTGACCATGGGCGAACGGGTTGACGAACTGACCGAGGAACTGCAACGTCAGGGCGATTACAGTCGCAGTTACTACGTGCATGGCCTGGGGGTAAGTCTGGCCGAGGCCCTGGCCGAGTACACCAACCGGCTGATCCGGCAGAGCCTCGGCATTGGCGAGAGTCGCGGCAAACGCTACTCCTGGGGCTACCCGGCCTGTCCGGACCTGGAGGAGCACGGCAAACTGTTCCAGATTCTCCCCGTGGAGCAGATCGGCATCACACTCACCGAGGCGTTCCAACTGGTGCCGGAGCAGAGCACGGCAGCGATCGTGGTGCACCACCCCGAGGCCAAATACTTCAGCATTGGCAGCGCGCGCGAACGGGCCGAGCAGGATGTCGAAGCGTAACCTCCGGGGGGCGAGAGCGGTACATAAGCACCGACTCAGCTTCGTTGCAGCAGGAGCAAATACCATGCAGTGCCGTCACTTCACCATCCGCCCGGGGCCAGAACATGCCCGTGAAGACGAAGCGCGCCTCAACGCTTTCTTAAGCTCGGTACACGTGCACTCCGTGCAGGTCTCATTACCAACGGCGCAGAGCGCCGGCTGGTCAGTGCTGGTGTTCTACGAAGCGCGCGGTGCGCGCTTCGGGCGCCCCGGCCTGGACGCGACCCCGCCGCTGCGTTACCAGGTCGCATGAAGGCGCGGGCGCGACCCGGGGAGGTTCGGAGGGGTACACCCCTCCGAACTTTCCTTGTGCGGTGCGGCTTCGCCGCGCCGCACCAGAAGAAGAGATCTTCGGGGGCCTGCGATCCCCGCCCCCCGAGGAGCAAAGCGACAACGTAGAGATATGGAAACCTGGTTGCCCCGCAGTTCTCCGGATCGCCGGGCAGTGGCGCAATCTGGAGGGCGACACCACCGGCGCCCGTAACCTCAAGCCCATACGGTGCATCATACTGGCGAAAGGTTGAAGGATCCTTTGCAGACCAGGAGATGTCCGTATGCAGCAGGTAGCGACACGCTGGTTCGGTCTACGCCGGAACCTGAGGGGACAGTACTCGCCGCTGTTCTTCCTCGCCGCCCTCGGCAATGGGGGTATGGCCATCACGTTCTTCATCTGGTTAAACTTCCTGATCCCCCACCCCAAGACCCCGATGGTGACCTTTGACAGCATTGCCGCATTCCTGAACAAGACGAACACGTTCTCATACGCGCTCACCATTGGCGCGATGGCGGGAATCATCATCTTCGCCCTGCGCCACCTGCGGCTGGTCGTCTGGAACCTGCGCGAATACGCGCAATATCGCCAGACCCCGGCATACGCGGCGTTGCGCGAAACGAACGGCGCGGTTTCGTTGATGAGCCTGCCGCTGACGCTGGCGATGACGGTGAACGTCTTCTTCGCGCTCGGCGCGGTGTTCGTGCCCGGTCTGTGGAACGTGGTTGAGTATCTCTTCCCGATCTCGTTGAGCGTGCTGACGATTATCGGCGTCGCGGCGCTGCGCATCTTCCTCGACCTGTTCGGGCGGGCACTGGCCGGCGGGCACTTCGACTGCACGCGCAACAACAGCCTGAGCCAGTTGCAGGCCGCCCTTACCTTCGCGATGGTGGCGGTGGGCCTGGCGGCGCCGGCAGCAATGAGCGACAACCGGGTCACGATTGCCGTGAGCATCCTGCTTTCTATTTTCTTCCTGGGCGCGGCGGCTCTGGTCGGGTTGATCATGCTGGTGCTGGGCTTCCGCGGCATGCTGGCGCACGGGCTGGCGGTTGAAGCAGCGCCCAGCCTGTGGATGCCCATTCCCATCCTCACCCTGACGGGCATCGCGCTGATCCGCATTCGCCACGGTCTGCACCACGGCTTCGAGGTGCACATCGAGCCGGGCAGCACATTCATTCTCGTCGGAACCATTCTGGCCCTGCAACTGCTGACGGGAGTGATCGGCTACGCGGTGCTGCGGCAGGTGGGCTATCTGCGCACCTACCTGTGGGGCGAGGCGCGCAGCCCGGGCAGCTACGGGCTGATCTGCCCGGCGGTGGCGCTGTTCGTGTTCGGGATGTTCTTCGTGCATCCCGGCCTGGTGCAAAACGGGCTGATCGAGAAGTACTCGCTGGCGCACTACCTGATGATCGCGCCCTTCGCGCTGGCGCAGGCGCTGGGGATCGTCGCGATGCTGCGCCTCGATGGGAAGCTGCTGCGCCCGCAGATCGAGACCGCGGCTTCGGATGCTGCGACGGCGACGCATCCACATGCCCCGGCGCTCGATGACCCCCGCAGCTCACCGATTGAGACGGCCTGATCGGATATGACGACGGAATAACGTCTGAGCCTGGCTTCAAGGGGGCGAGGGGAGAAGAAGTCTCCCCTCGCCCCGCTCTATGGAAGATGCACCACACACCCCGGCCCTCGACAGACAATCTGGCGAGGGCCGGTTGTACGATGAGTGGCAGTCCGCAACAATCTGGTAATGCTAATCTACTATTATCCCTCTGCTAATATAAAGCATGCACCTGGCGACGAGCGCCAGCAGCGTCGCCGGTGCAGAGGGTCGTAAGTGCGGGGCCCTGACCGAGCCGCGTGTTCGAGTACATACTGGATATGTAACAAGGATACGGCTCTCTGCCAGGAAAGGATTTCCTGGCGCGAGCCATTTTCTTCGCCCCGGGTGGCAGCCGCGCCGGCTGCAGAACCATGCGGAGTAGAGTGATGGCCGTTTCTTCAGCTCGGATTCTTGTCGTAGATGATGAAGCTCCTTTACGCAATCTTTTGACGCGCTTCCTGCAACTTGAGCATTACGAGGTAATGAGCGCCGCGAATGGCGCCGAGGCCCTTGCCCTGGTCACCGAACAGCAGCCTGATCTGGTGTTGCTCGACCTGAACATGCCGGTGATGAGCGGCTTTGAGGCCCTCCAACAGCTCAAGGCCAATCCGGCCAGCCGCGATCTACCGGTAGTTGTGATATCTTCGGATGTGGACGTGGAGCAAATCGCCGCCTGTCTGAAGCTGGGGGCGGAGGATTATTTGCCCAAGCCCTTCCATCCGACCATTCTCAGCGCGCGGGTTAGCGCCTGCCTGGAACGCCGGCAGTGGCAACTGCAGCAACGGGCCTATCAGGCGCAACTCGAACGCCGGGTAAAGGTCCACTCGGAGCTGGCGGCGCAGCACGCTGAGGCACGCGCCCAATCCGATGCGGCACTGCAGCGCCAGACGGCAATCCTCCACTCGGTGTTTGTGAGTCTCAGCGAGGGGGTGGTAGTCGTTGACGCGAACGGCGCGCTGATCCACTACAATCCAGCCGCCTGGCGGATCCTGGGGGCCTGGCTAGAGACATTCTCTGAACCGCTTAGCGCCATCTCACCCGAAGAGGATCCCAGAGCATGCCTGCGCGCGCTTCTGTCGCGCGCGCTGCGGGGTGAAGAAGTGGACGGGTGCGAAGTTTACCTGCCGGACGCCGCTGACGGTCAGTGGCTAAACGTATCGGCGCGGCCGCTACCCGGTGACAGCGGAACAATCAGCGGCGGGATAATGGTGGTGCGCGACATCAGCGCCAGCAAGCGCGCCGAACTGGCGCTGCGCGAGAGTGAGGAACGCTACGCACTGGCGGCCCGCGGGGCCAACGATGGGCTGTGGGACTGGGATCTGCGGACCAATCAGATTTACTATTCGCCGCGCTGGAAAAGCATGCTTGGCTACAACGAAGGGGAACTGGGATCCAATCCTGCCGAGTGGTTCGAGCGCGTGCATCCGGATGATCGGGAACAGCTAGAGATCCGCCTGCGAGCCCATTTCCGCCAGTTGATCAGTCATTTTCAGCACGAGTATCGTATCAGAGCCAGTGATCACAGCTACCGCTGGATGCTGTGCCGCGGCCTCGCCGTATGGGACGAGAACGGCACAGCAACGCGCATCGTCGGCTCGCAGACCGACATCACCGACCGCAAGCGCGCCGAAGAGCGCCTGTTGCACGACGCCCTTCACGACGGTTTGACCGGTCTGCCAAACCGCATGCTGTTTCTCGACCGGCTCAAGCACGCCATCACACACAGCCGGCGCAATCGTGATCGCTCATTCGCGGTGATGTTTCTCGATCTCGATCGCTTCAAAGTGATCAATGACAGCCTGGGGCACGGCGCCGGTGACGTGCTGCTGGAAGTGATCGCGCGCCGTCTGGAGGAGAACCTGCGACCGGGCGACACGGCGGCGCGTCTGGGGGGCGATGAGTTTGCCATTCTACTGGAAGATATCCTTGACAGCGAGGCGGCCCTGGCGATTGCCGAACGCATCCAGCAGGTGATTGCGACCCCGGTGCCCATTGACGAGCGCGAGATGTTTACCACGGCCAGCATCGGCATCACCCTGTACCAGCCGGGCTACAACTCGGCCACGGATATGATCCGCGATGCCGATACAGCTATGTACCACGCCAAGATGCAAGGCAAGGCCTGCGCGGTAGTGTTTAACCCGACCATGCACGCGGCAGCGATGGAGCAACTGCAACTTGAAACGGCGCTGCGCTGGGCCATTGAGCGGGATGAACTGCGTCTGCATTACCAGCCCATTGTTGATCTGCGAACGCAGAAGATTGAGGGATTTGAAGCCCTGGTGCGCTGGGAGCACCCGCAGCGGGGCTTGCTCTACCCTTCCGAGTTTATCACCATTGCCGAAGAAACTGGATTGATCGTGCCGATTGGCTGGTGGGTGCTGCGCGAAGCCTGTCGCCAGGTGAAGATCTGGAAACAAACCATTCCCGGTACTGAGAACCTGTGGGTGACGATCAACCTGTCGGCGCGCCAGCTCGTTCAACCGGAGATGACGCGGATTGTTCTGGGAACCCTTGCCGAGTTTCGGCTGCCGGCGCACGCGCTGAAGATCGAGATCACCGAAACGGCGCTGGTCAACTCTAACCACGAGATGCGCGAACGCCTGGCCAGCCTGCGTGCCGCGGGAGTCAAGATCTGTATTGATGATTTTGGCACCGGCTACTCGTCGCTTAGCTACCTCCAGCGCCTTCCGGTGGACATTCTGAAGATTGACCGTTCCTTCGTCCAGGCGATTGAAGACACCAGCAGCCAGGGGGCAATTGTAAGCAACATCATCGCCCTGGCCCACGTGCTGGGGTTGGACGCCGTCGCCGAGGGAACCGAAACCGTGGCCCAACTGCAACGCCTGCGTGAACTGCACTGCACCTACGGGCAGGGCTGGCTGTTCTCCAAGCCGCTCAGCCCGGCGGAGGCGGTGGGGTTGCTGGGGTGAACGGTCTGCACCCTCAGAATTGCATCTGGCGTTGCCGAACGCGGCGGGTGAACGCCCTGGCGCAGGATGCTACGGGCTGAAGCCCGTAGCTACGCATCATGTCGGTTGGAGCCCCCGACACGTAGCCCTGTCGCAGGACGCTACGGGCTGTAGCCCGTAGCTACTTCGTTTCCGAAAGGTATTGACAAGTTGCAGAGAACTGGCGCAGGATGCTACGGGCTGTAGCCCGTAGCTACTCCGCCCCGTGCGCGGCACGCCCCCGGTTCCGCAGGGGCCACCTGGTTTCTCGCTACCCGCTCGCCAGCAACCGGTCAAGCTGAAGGGGGTCGAGGGCGCCGGCAACAACATTGGCCAGGCGTTCGTAGGGATCGAGAGTGGAGTGCGGTTGCTCCGGCCGCCAGCCGAGAGTGGCCAGCCACGCCTGGCGAAAGGCGGTGTTGGCGAAGATGCCGTGGATGTAGCCGCCCCACACGCGCCCCTCCTCGACAATGCAGCCGTCCACGTCATCGCTGGCAACCGCGCCACGGCGAATGATGCGGGCCAGAGCCGCGCCGCCGTTGACGCGGGTGCGCCCGGCGTGGATCTCGTAGCCCGTGAGCGGCGCGCCAGGCGCCCAGGGCGCCAGGGACTCGGCGATGACCTGCACGGTGCGCTTCTCGCGGTCGAAGACGGTCTCGACGGGCAGCAGTCCCAGACCGGGCTCCTCGCCGCCGCCCTCGACCCCCAGGGGGTCGCTGATGCGCGCGCCGAGGAGCTGGTAACCGCCACAGACGCCGACCACCGCCCCGGGGAAGGTGCGCAGCGCGGCGTCGAAGCCCCGTTCGCGCAGCCAGCGCCGGGCAGCCAGGGTGTGCTTGGCCCCGGGCAGGATCACCGCCGCAGCCCCGGCGAGTTCCTCGGGCCGGTCCACGTAGCGCAGACTCACCCCCGGCTCGCGGGCCAGAGGGTCGAAGTCATCGAAGTTGGCAATCGTCGGCACACGCGCCACGGCGATGGGCAGGGCGCCGTGCGGCCCGCTATGCCCCCGTTCGAGGGCCACGGCGTCTTCCTCGGCCAGGCCCAGATCGTCGATCCAGGGAACTACGCCCAGTACCGGCACACCGCCCCGCTGCTCCAGGATATGCACCCCATCGGCGAAGAGAGCCGGATCGCCCCGAAAGCGATTGACCACCAGACCGGTGACCAGGGCGCGCTCCTCCGGCTCAAGCAGGGCCAGCGTGCCGAGCAACTGGGCGAAGATCCCGCCAGTGTCAATATCGCCGACCAGCAGGGTGCGCGCCCGGGCGTAGGTCGCCACGCGGGCGTTCACAATGTCGCGGGGCTTCAGGTTCAACTCCACCGGACTGCCGGCGCCCTCGGCGATGACCAGATCATAGCGCGCGCGCAGACCGTCGAGGTTGCGGGTGACGACGCTCCACAACTCCTCACGCTGGCGCCAGTACTCGCCGGCGTCGAGAGTGCGCCAGGGCCGGCCCTCGACGATAATCTGGCTGCGGCGCTGCCCTTCGGGCTTGATTAGAATGGGGTTCATCTCGACCGTGGGTCGGACATGGGCCGCGGCGGCCTGCACGGCGGTGCTGCGGGCGATCTCGCCGCCATCGGCGGTGACGGCGGCATTGTTGCTCATGTTCTGGGCCTTGAAGGGCGCGACCCGCAGCCCGCGCCGCGCGGCGATACGGCAGAGGGCCGCGACCAGGACGCTCTTGCCGACCGACGAGGCTGTGCCGAGGACCATAATCACCGGGGCGGGCATAGGCTCTCCTTCCAGGCCGCGAGGAGGCGGGCATTGTCGTCGGGGCGACGGGGGGCGACGCGCACCCACTCGGGCAGGCCGAAGGAGGCGCAGTCGCGCACGACACAGCCGCGCCGCAGCAGGGCCGCTCGCGTCGCTGTACCATCGCCGGTGCGCACGAGCATAAAGGGCAGGGCATCGCGCCACACGTCGAGACCGAGGTCGCGCAGGCCGGTGCACAGGGCATCGCTGGCCGACCAGAGGCGGGGCAGGGTCGTCACAAGAAAGTCCTCGTCACTCAGAGCGGCAAGGCCGGCGGCCTGGGCGGCGCTGTTGACGCTCCAGGCGGGCTGATGCGCGCCGATGCGGGCCACCAGTTCCGGGGCGGCGATCAGGTAGCCCAGGCGCAGCCCGGCCAGGGCATAGCTCTTGGTGAGCGAATACAGATGGATCTGGCCCGGCAAAGGCTCGCCCGCCAGCGGGTCGGGCGCGGCCCACCCATCACGGCGCAGGGGCGCGTAGGCCCGGTCGAGGACCAGCAGGCCACCGTGGGCGGCGCACGCCTCGGCCAGGGCATTGATGGTTGTGGCGGGAAGATCCACGCCGGTGGGATTGTTGGGCACGCAGAGCCAGGTGAGACGCGGGCGCGCGCTGGCGATCACCGTGGTCAGACCCTCGAGATCGGGCCGGAACCCGGCGCCGAGACAGGTGCGAAACTCGACCATGTACGCGCCGGCCAGTCGGCTGGCGTGAAGATACTCACCGTAGCTCGGTCCAACCAGGAGTGTGGTATCGTTGGGCCGAAGGAGGGCGCGGGCCAGGAGGTGGATCAACTCGTTGGCCCCGTTGCCGACCAGGATGGCCTCGGGCGGGCAGGCGTGGCGCGCCGCGAGGGCGGCGCGGAGCCGGTGGCAACCGCGGTCGGGATAGGGGGCGAGATCCAGCGTGGCGAGGGCGGCGCGCGCCGCCTCGGGCGGCCCGAAGGGATTGAGGTTACTGCTGAAATCCAGTAGTTCCTCCGGTCGCAGGCCGAGGGCCGCCAGCTCGCCGTGGTCGAGCGCGCCGTGCGCTACAGGGTCGAACGGACCCATGCCGCCTCCAGTGCCTTCAACTCGATGGGAACGCCGCAGACCACCAGGTAGACCTCGGCAGCGGCGGCGGCGACCTGCTGGTTGGCGCGCCCGAGCAGGTCGCGGTAAGCCCGGCCCAGGGGATACTCGGGCACGATACCCGAACCGACCTCGTTAGTTACCACGATCAGGGTAAGCCCGCGCGCGCGCGCCTGGTCCAGGATAGCCGTCACTTCGGCCTCAACCACGGGCTGGGGGTCCTCTTCGTGGGTCAGCAGCAGGTTGCTGACCAGCAGCGAGAGGCAATCGAGGATCACCACGGCGCCGGGATCGAGGGTGGCGAGAACCCGGGCTGGTTGATGGGGGTCCTCGAGGGTGCGCCAGGCGGGAGGGCGGCGGGCGCGGTGATGGGCGATGCGCGCGCGCATCTCCTCATCGCCGGCCTCGGCAGTGGCAAGGTAGACCACGGGGCGCTCCAGACGCGCGGCGTACTGCTCGGCACGGGCGCTCTTGCCACTGCGCGCCCCGCCGGTAAAGAGGACGATCGTGCTCAAGCGGGTCTCCTGCCGGTACGTGTACACACATATCCGGACCATCCAGTATGGCGGGGAGGG
>CAKZSI010000063.1 GCA_937918935.1 uncultured Chloroflexales bacterium
TAGCCCCTTGTCACGGTTGGCACTGGCACCCATCGAGCGGGCCGTCCTGCGCTGGCTCCTGCCGCTGGCCCTTGCCCACGGTCTGCTGTACCTCTTCGTCGTTCCACCCTGGCAACACTACGACGAGCCGAACCACTTCGAGTACGCCGCGCAGATCGCCATTGGCGAGGGGAAGGTGCCGGGCGATGCTTCGGTGCAACTCAGCCGCGAGATCGCCGACTCGATGTACCAGCACCGCTTCTGGCCGCCCGGGGTGCGCCCTGACCTGCTCAGCCCTGGCCCTGTGCCTCTGGGGGTCAGCCAGCGCATCCATCCGCGACTCTACTACCAACTGGTTGCGCTGCCCATCGGCGCCATACGCTATCTGGCGGTGGAAACGCAGCTCTACCTGGCCCGCGCCGTCAGTGTATTGCTCTACACGTTGACCGTGCTGGCCGCCTGGCGCATCGCGCTTGTAGCGGCCCCTGATGAACCGGCGACGCAACTCGCCTTTCCACTCCTGGTGGTGGTCACCCCTGCCTTTGCCGACCTGATGGCGGCGGTCAATAATGATGTGCTGCTCAATATGGCCGCGACAACCGCCCTGCTGGGGGCCGTGTTGCTCATCCGTGACGGCCCGCGCCCGGCGGCCCTGGCCCTGGCCGGCCTCGGGTTGCTCGTTGCCGTGCTCGCCAAACGCACCGGCCTGGTCCTGGTCCCTCTGATCGGGCTTGCGCTGGTCTGGTCGCTGCACCGCCATCCCGTGCGGCGCCGTCTGGTTGCCGGCATCGGCCTGGTGATGCTTGCCGTTGCCGGCATCGCCGCGTTTCGGCCTGTGACGGTTGAGGGTCCCGGTGGTCCACACACGGTCCTTGCCGCTCGTGAATGGCTCACCACCCTCGACGCGGCCTATCTGCGGCTGGATGTGGACAACTGGGTTCGCTCGGTGAGCAATCCCGACCTGATCGGCGAACGTTACCAGTACCTGATCTATGTCGCCTTTACCAGTTTCTGGGCGCGCTTTGCCTGGGGACACGTGTCGGCGGGACCGGTCTGGGACTGGGTGTTTGTTGTCCTGACACTGGCCGCGCTGCTCGGTCTGGCGCGAGGTTTCCTGACGGTACGCCAGGCAGTACCGCTGTGGCAACGGCGCTGCGTCTGGCTGTTCTTCGGCGCGGTCACCCTTGGCTGGTTGGCAATCTTTGCCCGCCTTCACCCCTTGCCGCCGCCGGAGTTTACAGTGTATATCCCGCGGGGGCGCTACATGTTCTGGGCCATCGTCCCGACCCTCTGGCTCCTGCTGCTGGGCCTGCGCCTCCTGCTTCCCGCCGGCTGGCGCGCCGTCGGAACGTGGCTCCTGGTGGGGTTATTTGTCATGTTCGACCTGGTCGCCCTCGTGACCATCGGCACGACCTTGCGTTGACGCCCTGCGACCCTTCTGCTACAATCCTGCGGCGTGTGGGATAGGTTTTAAGACTCGGTACCGTGTATGGAACAAGAGATTGATCTGCGTCCCTATGCACAGGCCGTGCTGCGCCGCTGGCGCTGGGTCGTCATCGGCGTGGTTGCGGCTGTTGTGATTGCAGCGATCATCACTCTGACCCAGCCGCGGGCGAGTCGCGCCAGCGCCAGTGTGCTGATCGATCCGGTGATTTCACAGGTTGTCCTGGATGGGCGTTTCACCGAACGGGACACGGGGCTGTTTACCACAGCGACTAGCCGGCGCCAGGCGTTGATCGACCTGGCCACCAGCCCCGTGCTCGAGGCGCGGGTACTGGAACAGTTGAGGCAGCCGGATCTCAAACCGGGCGATCTGGTGGAGCGGGTGGAGGTGCGCGCCACCAGCGACCTGCTCACCATCACTGCCACTGGCCGGGACACCGCCGAGGCCGGACGCCTGGCCCAGCTCTGGGGCCAGACCTACGAAGGCCTGGTCAGGGAGTTGTACGGCGGAGGATCGTTCGGCGTTGAGCGGATCGACCAGGAACTGAGCGAGGCCCGCGCGCGCCACGCCGAGGCCCGGCGCACCATTGACGCCTTCCTGCGCCAGGGCGATCTGGCGCGCACTTCTCAGGAAGTGACGCGGCTGCGCGAATTGCTGGGGCGATCGCGCCAGGCGCATCAGGCGCTCTATGACACCTACCTTGCGCGCACCCGGCAATTGAGTATGGTGCTTGAAGATGCGCGTCTGTTGCGCGCTCAGATTGAACGCGGCGAGGGTGTGCCCGCCGATGCGCTGGCGGCGCTGGTGTTGCGCCTGCGCGCCGCTGGCGGCGAGAACCTGCCGGTTGACCTGACGATCAGCGGTCCCGAGACGCTTACTACCGGTCGCGAGGCCACCCTGAGCGAACTGGAACGGCTGACTGCGATCATCGAGAGTGAGCGCAACCGCCTGCAGGGTGAGACGGAGCGGATCGCCGCGGCCATCGCCGCTGGCGATGCCTCCGCGGTGGGCCTTGATGCAGCGACCCGCGCACGCTATGAGGTCGAACTGGCCGCCGCTGAGGGCCGCCTGGCTGACCTGCTCTCTGAACAGCGCGCCTTGAGCCAGACGCTCGATCTGGCGCTGAATACGCTCGCGGTGTTGCAGGCCAAACGCGATGAGCAGGTGATCGCTCAGGCCACTTCCAGCGTCTCAGTGCGCTACCTCGGCAATATGCCGGTCTCTCCGGCTTCGCGCACCGTTCTGCTGGCGCGCAATGGCCTGATCGCCGCGGTGCTGGCGGGCTTTCTGGTGATCACCCTGATTGTCGTTCTGGAGATTGCGCGCCAGGTGCGTCAGGCGCCTGCACCGCCGCCCGTGCCGCGCGGTGAACCCGCCCCCGATCGGACATCGGCTTCGGATTGATGGTTCATGGTCCTCACCCTCCCCCTGCCCCCTGCTTCTCAACCTGGGGTGGAGAGGCAGAGGGAGGAGCAATACTCCCTGACGGTTATGAACGATCGCCCGCTCCTCTCCATTATTATGCCCTGCTACAATGAGGCGGCAACCTTGCCGCAGATCCTGGAGCGCGTCTACTCGGTGGATCTGGACAAGGAAATCATCGCCGTTGATGATCATTCCTCCGACGCCACGCTCGAGGTGCTGCAGGCCGAGGCCGCGCGCCGTCCGCGCCTCACGGTGATCAGTCACCCGCAGAATCGAGGCAAAGGCGCCGCGGTGCGCAGCGGTCTGGCCCATGCCCGCGGGCGGATTACCATCATCCAGGATGCTGACCTGGAGTACGATCCGGACGACTACTACGCCCTGGTCAAACCCATTGTCGAAGGACGGGTGGATGTGGTCTTTGGCAGTCGGTTCATGGGCAGCCATACCGGGATGTACTTCTGGAACGCGATTGGCAACAAGGGTCTCACCTTCCTGACCAACTTCCTCTTCAACTGCTGGATCTCGGATATGGAGACCTGCTACAAGGTGATGCGCACCGAGATTATCCGCGAGTTGAACCTGGAGAGCAATGATTTTCGCCTTGAGCCGGAGATTACGGCCAAGGTGCTTAAGCGTGGTCACCGCATTCTCGAAGTGCCGATCACCTATATCGGTCGCACCTACGCAGAGGGCAAGAAAATGAAGCCCAGCCAGGGTTTCTATGCCATCGCGGCTCTGCTTCGGTACCGGTTCGCCGATTGAGTGAGGGGCATTCCCCGAAGTCCAGACCGCCCTGTCGGGCGGCGTAGCCGCCCGAAACTCCGCTGCGGAAGCGAAGGTTGGATCAGTCCTGAAGCATGAGGCTGATCTATTGTGCGCTTCTTCTAGTAGTGGTATAACACCAGGGAACAACTGGTGGCCCGCGCGCAGTGGCGGCGCTGCCGCGGGGGCAAGTGCAAGCCCCGATGGCGGGCGGAAGGGAGACGGATGCGTCTATCCCTTCCGCCCCTTTCTATGCCACATTCGCTCCCCTCGTGCCGGTGATCGCGGCGGGAGGGGGCGCGAGAGGGCGGCGCCCGCCCCGCAACCCATCGCTTATCACGAACCAGCGTATCGAGCCACAAGCAACCAGGGCTTGACACAACCAGGGAGAGCGCCGGTGCGTATCGCAATGGTAAGCGTGCACAGCAGCCCGCTGGCACGATTGGGCAGCAAAGAGGCCGGAGGCATGAACGTCTATGTGCGCGAACTGGCCCGCGAGCTGGGCAGCCGCGGCATTCCGGTAGATATTTTCACTCGCAGCCAGGACCGGGCCAGACCAACGGTGGAGGCGCTGAGTTGCGGCGCGCGGGTGATCAACCTGCACACCGGACCGACGGCCCCGTATGACAAGAACTGGGTGCTCACCTACCTGCCCGAGTTCGTGAGCCGGGTGCGTTGTTTCGCCGACGGCGAAGATCTGGCCTATGACCTGATCCACAGCCACTACTGGCTCTCGGGCGAGGCGGCGCTGCGCCTGCGCCGTAGCTGGGGCGTGCCGGTGGTGCACATGTTTCATACCCTCGGCGCCATGAAGAACCAGGTGGCCCGGAGTAGCGAAGAGAGCGAAAGCGGGCAGCGGATCGCTATCGAGCGACGCCTGCTACAGGAGGTTGATGCGGTGATCGCCGCGACGCCTCTCGACCGGGCGCAGATGGTCTGGCACTACGGCGCCGACCCGCGGCGCATCCACGTCGTGCCGGGCGGCGTTGATCTCCGGCGCTTTCGGCCCCGGCCCCAGGTCGAAGCGCGGGCTGAGCTTGGCCTGCCCGTAGACGAGCGGTTGCTGGTCTGCGTGGGGCGCATGGAACCCTTGAAAGGCATGGACGCGCTCATCCGCGCCCTGCCGCTGATCCTGGCTCAGGGTGTGGCGGCGCGGGTGCTGCTGATCGGCGGCGACGATGACGATCACCCGGCAGCCTGGAATGCCGAACAGCGTCGCCTCGGCGCTCTGCGCCGCGAACTGGGCGTGGCGGAGCGCGTGCGCTTCCTCGGCGCGCAGCCCCAGGAACGGCTGCCGGCCTACTTTGCCGCCGCCGACGTGGTGGCGGTCCCCTCGCATTACGAGTCGTTTGGCCTGGTGGCCCTGGAAGCCCTGGCCAGCGGCGCGGTGGTGGTGGCCAGTCGCGCCGGGGGCCTGGCCCTGACCATCGAAGACGGGCGCAGCGGCTTGCTCGTCCCGCCCGGCGATCATCACGCCCTGGCGGAGCGGATCCTGCACGTGCTGCAGGACCCCGCCCTGGCCGCGGCCTTGCGGGCCGGGGCGCGCCAGCGCGCTGAGGAGTACGGCTGGGGCCCGATTGCGCGGCGCATCGGCGCCATCTACGAGCAGGCCATTGCCGAGCGGCTGGCAGCCTGGACGGCCCGGCGCTCTCTGGCCCAGGTGTCGTAATGGGGCATGCGGCCCGGGGCATGCGGGCGAAGCCGAGAAGGGCTTGCCGTTGCGGGCGGAACGAAGTGACGCCGGGCATGGCCTCCACACCTTCGCACGTCATCACCGGAAGAGCGCCATAGCAAGCGAACGCCCGGCGGTTATCTATATGCAATCCATAGTGAAGAGGTTCTGGCGGCCCCCTGGGCCGCCAGAACCATTCTGACGCTTTCTAATGCTGAGAGGGAGTTCCATATCGTTGCTTGACAAGCCCATAGCGGCGTATTATACTTTGTCTGAACGCCTGGCTTTTTGCATTTTCTACAATTTCCGTACCTCGTGCACAACGAACCCGGCGATGGAGGGAGTGGCCCGATGCCACCCTCGTCGCGGCGATCCACCCCTTCGGGACTGAGCCTTCTGGAAAGGTAGCCGGCTATGAGTAAAGCCAAGGCCAAGGACCCACGCTTCCCCGACTTTTCGTACACCGTCGAGGAGGGTGCCCGGGCCACGCGGGTGCCGGGCGGGCGAACGATCGAGGAGATGGAGCCCGAGTACAGGATCAAGGGCAGGACCACCTTCAGCGCCCTGTTCAAGATTGACCCCTTTGATTTCTGGGTCGGGCCGTTCTACGTCGGCTTCTGGGGGTTGGTGTCGGTGCTGGGGATCATCTTCGGGAGCTACTTCTACATTGACGCGACCATTCTGCGCGGGCCGTACTCCTATCCCCAGAACTTCTTCGCCGGGCGCATCGACCCCCCGCCCGCCGAGGTGGGCCTGGCCCTCGTCGGCCCCGGGCAGCCAGGCTTTGCCTGGCAGATGACGGTCTTCTTCGCCACCCTGGCTTTCCTCGGCTGGCTGATGCGCCAGGTTGACATCAGCATGAAGCTGCGGATGGGCTACCACATCGCGGTGGCCTACGGTGTGGTCTTCTCCTCCTGGCTCACCTTGCAGATCATCCGCCCGATTGCCCTGGGGCAGTGGCACGAGGGCTTCGTGCTGGGAGTGATGCCCCACCTGGACTGGGTCTCGAATTTTGGCTACCGCTACAACAACTTCTTCTACAACCCCTTCCACGCCATCGGGATCACCGGGCTCTTTGGCTCCACCTGGCTGCTCGCCTGTCACGGCTCGCTGATCTTGAGCGCAGCGCAGTACCGCGGGCCAGAAGGCGGCGATATCGAGAATATCTTCTTCCGCGATACGATCATTTATTCCATCGGCGAGACGGGCATCCATCGCCTCGGCTTCATCTTCGCCTGTGGCGGCGTGCTCTCGGCCAATCTCTGCATCTTGCTCTCGGGCTGGCCGGTGCAGGACTGGGTGAGCTTCTGGAATTTCTGGAATACGTTGCCCTGGTGGAGTGGAGTGTAGGGCCGGCCGGAAGCTGCGGGCTGAAGGCTGTGGGCTGAAGGCTGTACACCCTAGAGGGAATGACTATGGCTACGGTGAATACCACACCCGGCGATCTGGAACTGGGGCCACGAGACAAGGGGCGCGTCGGCAAGCCTATTGAACTGCCCATCCTGGAGAACTTTGGCCTTGACAGTCAGATCGGGCCGACTTTCATCGGCTTCTGGAACCTGACGGCGTTTATCACCGGCGGCATGTTCTTCTTCATCTGGCTGGTCGTGATGGCCTCCCAGGTGGGCTGGAACCCGATCGCCTTCGCCAAGTATTTCTTTGTGCTCCAGATCGACCCGCCGCCGGCTGCGTTCGGGCTGGGCTGGGCGCCGCTGGAACAGGGCGGCTGGTGGTTAATTTCCACCTTCTTCCTCACCATTTCTATCTTCGCCTGGTTGATGCACCTGTACACCCGCGCGGTGCGCCTGGGCCTGAAACCCTACCTGGCCTATGGCTTCACCGGGGCGATTATTCTCTACCTGGTGATCTACATCATCCGCCCGATGTGGATGGGTACCTGGTCCGAGGCCCCACCCCACGGCCTTAAGGCGTTGCTCGACTGGACCAACAATGTGAGCGTGCGCTACGGCAATTTCTACTACAACCCGTTCCACATGCTCTCGATCTTCTTCCTGCTCGGTTCGACGGTGCTCCTGGCGATGCACGCCGGCACGATCTGGGCGCTTGAAAAATACGCCGCCCACGAAGAGTGGCAGGAGATCCAGGCGCCCGGCACCGGCACCGAGCGCGCGCAACTGTTCTGGCGCTGGTGCATGGGCTTTAATGCCAATGCCTACTCTATCCACCTGTGGGCCTTCTGGTTCGCCTGGCTGTGCGGCGTTACCGGTGCGATCGGGGTGTTCCTCTCGATGCCCGATTTTGTGAATAACTGGTACCAGTGGGGCGTCGAGGCCGGGATCAACTATCCTGACAGGCTGCCGCCGATGCCCTGATCAGCGCCACTCTGTGTGGATACCTCTCCACCTCCACCCCCCACGCCGCGACACCTCTCCCGCCAGAGGTGTCGCGGTGTTTTTGCGATCTCGCCCCCTGGAGAACAGCGAGGGAGACCTGGTCTCCCCGCGACCCTGCTGCGTCAGGGCGGCCAGCGCCACGTGGGGAAACCAGGTTTCCCTATGCCCCCGCCTATGGAGAGGGACTGGGAGGGCGCAGTCCTCCCGGTCTTACGTCGCGTCTGGCACGGCTGCGGTGTCGAACTTACGCCCCAGCGCCTCGGCGACGGCCACAGCCACCTCACCCAACTCCGCCGCGTCGGCTGCGCTGTCAACGATCCACACCTGTGAGCCAACGATGAGTTCCAGTGCCACGATCGGGCGCACGCGCCGCAGCAGACCCACCGCCAGCGGGCGCCGGCGCAGGCGCAGCCCGCTGACGCGGTTAAAGGGGAGGCGCTGCTCGCGGGGCTTGCCTACCCGGCTGCTCTGGGTGAAGGTGATTGTCTCCTCCCCGGCATCAATAACGATGCGGTTGCGAGTGGTGAGCACAGCGTAGCCGCCCACCAGACGCTGGTAGCCCAAGCCGCCCAGCAGCCCCCCCAGCACCGCCGACAACGCCGCCCCGGCGAAGCCTATGCCCGCCCCGGCGCTGATCAGCCCGCTCAGGGCGATCAGCACCGCCACGACCAGCAAGGCCACCCCGCCGCCGATGACCGCCAGGGCCGTCGGCCGGTTCAATTCGGGGCGCGACTCGAGCTCCAACCGGCCCGGCCCCCGCTCCGCCACACGGTAGTAAGGGCTTTCGCCCAGCCGGCGACCCAGGCGCTGCTGCGTGCCTTCAATCGTGATCGGTCTGGCCATGCCATTGCCCCCTGATAAAGAAGTGGGGAACCCGGGAAGTCCCACGCCGGCGCCCGTCGGCGGGCCGTAGCCACCTCTCCACCGGCTGGCAGGAGGCGGACGTTGCATCAGCCCTGACTGTATCTTCGCCGGATTTGCATTTTTGCTCAAGCTGTGCTATACTCTGAGGCGTCAGCGGGAGTGGCTCAGTTGGTAGAGCGACACCTTGCCAAGGTGTAGGTCGCGGGTTCGAATCCCGTCTCCCGCTCCACTACAAACCGTCTGCGTTCAATGGCGAACGCAGGCGGTTTTTTTGTGGTCTTGAGCCGTACCTGGGATGTATGCTCGTTCAGATTTACCTCAGAGTACGCGAAGAGACGGACTTTTTGAAACTCCCCTCTCCCCTTAGCACCCTCTGCGGTAAGCACGTGTCTGGGGTCGATATGAACAGTTTTTTGCATCAGCCCCGCCTCCTACTTGACCACCAGCACCGGGCAATTTGCCCGCTGGGTGACCGCCAGGCTGACACTGCCGAGCACCAGGCCCTTCCAGGGGCTTTGCCCGCGCGCGCCGATGACTAGCAGATCCGGTGCGCGTGTCTCCACAACCGCGAGGATCACTTCACTGGCCGGCCCCTCGATCACGTCGGTTTCAACCTCGGCGACCCCCATCTCGCGCAGGCGTCTGGCCACATCTTCCACCAGACCACGCGACTCCTCCAGGGCCGCGTGCAGCGCCTGGCTATAATTCGGCTCGCCAAGAATGTCCGGCGGAGACGCCATCGCGTGCAGCACCAGTACGTGCGCACCGTAGCGCCGGGACAGCGACGCGACGTAATCAACGGCGCGTTCGGCAGCCGCGGATCCATCAGTGGCGAGAATAATGTTGTGAAACACGGTGAACCTCCATTGGTTCTGGCTGTGCCGCAGAGCACAGCAACCTGCCCCATCCTTGCGGGTAATCGAAGTTATGGTACCATCAAGCGGCACCGCGGTGCGTTATCATCGTGTTACGGGCAGTTCAGGCACGGCTACGCGAACGGCGGCCCATTGGAAAGAGGCTGGCGTATGCATCCTCCCCAGGCACGGATCGGTTTCATTTCCACACGACTCGCAGGGACCGACGGCGTTTCCCTCGAAGCAACAAAATGGGCCGCTCTGCTGACTGGAATGGGGCATCACTGTTTCGCCTTTGCCGGTGATTGCGACTGGCCCGCGGATCACGCCTATGTCGTCGCCGAGGCCCATTTCACCCACCCTGAGGTGCAGGCGGTGCAGCGCGATCTCTTCGACGACTACCGCCGCTCGCCCGAAACCTCAGCCAGGGTGCAGCGGCTCAAGGAGCATCTGAAAGCCCATCTGCGAACCTTTCTCAATGTCTGCCGGCTCAATTTGCTGGTCGCGGAGAACGTGCTCTCACTGCCGATGCATGTGCCCCTGGGTCTGGCTCTGACCGAACTGATCGCCGAGACTGGCATCCCGGTCATTGCCCACCATCACGATTTTGCCTGGGAGCGCGAGCGCTTCAATGTGCACGCCGCCGGCGACTACCTGCGCGCGGCCTTCCCGCCGGCGCTGCCATCGATCCGCCACGTGGTGATCAACTCCTTTGCCGCGCGCCAGATGGCCATGCGTATCGGTGAACGCTCGACGCTAATCCCCAACGTCATGGACTTCGATACACCGCCACCCCCACCAGCACATTCAACCGACGAACTCCGCGCGGCGCTGGGCGTGTGCGCCGGCGAGTACCTGCTGCTGCAGCCTACGCGCATCGTGCCCCGCAAGCGCATCGAACACGCCATCGAACTCGCGCGCCGCCTGGAACGACCCTGCGCCCTGGTCATCTCGCATGCCGCCGGCGACGAGGGGCAGAGCTACGCGGAGTATTTGCGCGAGTACGCCCGGCTCCTGGATGTGCGCGTCATTTTCGCGGACGAGGTCATTAATTATCAAGCGCGGCTGACCTCCGCCGGTCAGCCCGTGTTTGCCCTGGCCGATGTCTACCGCGCCGCTGACCTGGTAACCTACCCATCCGCCATCGAGGGGTTCGGCAATGCCTTCCTGGAGGCAATCTACTACCGCCGCCCGTTGATCATGCGCGACTACGAAATCTTCCAGATGGACATCAAACCCAGGGGCTTCCGCGTGCTGGTGTTTCAGGATTTTATCCCGACAGAGGTGGTACAGGCCACCCGCAGGCTGCTCGACGACCCGGCCCTCCAGGCCGAAATCGTTGAACTGAACTATGCCATCGCCCGTCGCTACTACTCGTACCGCGTGCTGGAACGGCACCTTGCCGTGCTGATGAACGCCTGTCTGGGCACATAATTTCCCCGTGTTCCTGCTGCCAGCGAGGATCTGGACGAACTGCGCCCTCCCAGACGAACCCGCTTTCTTCCCAACTCGCGCAACTATGCCCGCAGAACCGTCGTCTATGCAATAATACATGCAGGGCGTGTTTCACCATAGGCGGTCGTCTGGAAGGCAGGGCTTATGGAACGGCGCTGCCGGCGAACTCCCGCATAGGTATGGCTGTGAGCGCAGGCGGCACGCCTGTATGGGGGCCGGAGGCTCGCATTCCCGGGGTTTGCCGGCAGTATCATGCAACATGGGCAAGCCCCAGACTTCCCCGCCAGAGGTGGAGGTTCTACGAGCCCGGCAGGATGGGCAGTGCCCTCTTGCACCTTTATTCATCCTGGATAGGAAAAAGACATGTCTCAGCCTTTTTCGAACGGACCCGGGCAAGTGCTAAGGATGCCACGAGGGTTGCCCTACGGCGCGCTGACGTTGATCGCCGTAGTGGGCGCCATCGCCATCTTCGCGCTGCTCAACGCCACCACTGTGGTTGATGCCGGCACCCGCGGCGTAGTCAAGACCTTTGGCGAGGTGACCGGCGTGTTCGGCGAGGGATTGCACTTTCGGGCGCCCTTCATCACCGAAGTGGTGCCGGTGGATGTCAAGACCCAGCGTCTCATCTCCGAGTCATCGGCGGCATCGCGAGACTTGCAGATCGTGACTACCCAGGTAGTGCTCAACTACCGCGTGGACCCCGATTCGGTCGCTACGCTGGTGCGGGAGATCGGGATTGACTATGAGGCGAAGATCATCGACCCGGCCATTCAGGAGTCGGTCAAGGCGGCGACGGCCCAGTTCACGGCGGAGAATCTGATCACCCAGCGGCCACTGGTATCGGATTCGATCCGCCAGGTGCTCAACGAACGTCTGACCCCCCGTGGCATTATCGTGGAGGAGGTGTCAATCACCGAGTTCAACTTCAGTGCGGAGTTCAGCCGGGCGATTGAGGCCAAGCAGGTGGCCGAGCAGGATGCCCTGCGGGCGGAGCGCGAGTTGCGCCGGGCACAGATCGAAGCCCAGCAACAGGTGGCACGTGCCGAGGCCGAGGCCGAAGCGCGCCTGCAGATCGCCCGGGCCGAGGCTGAGGCGCTGCGTCTCCAGCGCGAGGTGATTTCGCCCGAACTGCTGCAACTGCGCTTCATCGAACGCTGGAACGGCATTCTGCCACGTTTTATGAGTGGAGACTCGGGCTTGCTGCCGCTGATTAACATTCCGGCCAGCGACCTGGAGGAGACGCCCGCAGCGGTAACCTCGCCGACGCCGGCCACGGAGCCCACGAGCGCGCCAGTTAATCCGTAGCGGGAAGCAGGGAGCAACCAGGGCGCCCTGCACCCGGAAGGGCCTGGGAGGGCGGCACCCTCCCAGGAAATGCTCTTTTCACCTTGTCTTTACCTGGAGGGGTGTAGGGAAACCCGCCTACCCTATCCTCCTACCCGGCGGGAGGGTCAGGCGCTGCCGGACCCTCCCGAACCCTCGCGTTCTACAGCCAGGAAAGCTTGCTTATGTCGCATCTGAGCTTTAGCGTCATCATTCCCACCCTGAACGAAGCGCCGAATATCGCACCCTGCGTAGCCGCCGTGCGGGACCTCGATCCGCACGTCGAGATCATCGTCGCCGATGGGGGCAGCACCGACGGCACCGCCGCACTGGCTGCCGCTGCGGGGGCGCTCGTCGTGGCCGCCCCGCGAGGCCGCGGCTCCCAGTGCAACGCCGGGGCGGCCCGCGCCAGCGGCGATGTGCTGCTGTTCCTCCACGCCGATACAACTCTGCCGCCGGACGCTTTCGTGCTCCTGCGGGACATCTTCTCCGACCCGGCGGTGCGGATCGCCAAGTTTCGGCTGAGCTTCGATGTCCAGCACTGGCTGCTTGATATTGCTGCCCGGCTGATGTGGTTCGACTCCCTGCTGACCAGTTTTGGCGACCAGGGGATCGTTATCAGGAGCGACTTTTTCGCCGAGCTGGGCGGCTTCCCCGACTGGCCGCTCTTCGAGGATGTGCGCCTGTTCGAACTGGCGCGGGCACGGGCTGAGGTCCATGTCGTGCCTGCCGAAGTGGTCACCTCCGCGCGCCGCTTTCTGGAAAACGGCGTGCTTCAGCAACTGCTGCACGATCTCTGGCTGTGGCTGCAGTATCTGTTCGGCGTCTCGCCGTATGAACTGTCGCGGCGCTATGAGCAGGGCCGCGCGGAACTCCGTGGGATGGTCTGAGCGCCTGTCCGGCTCCCTCCTCTGGGAGGGTCCGGCAGGGCTTTTCCCTCCCAGGAACCCTGTTTTCTCGCTTTGAGGAAAGCGAAGACGCCACATACACTTCTTACTGTCGGTTGTAGGAAAGTGGGGAAACCAGGTTTCCCCACGCCCCCCGTCTGCACCCGTTATCTCTGACTCGAGGATCACGCGCCCCATGCATGCTCGCCCACTACGCTGGATCATTCCGCTGCTTCTGCTTCTGCTGATCGTCCCCAACGGCCCGCACGGCGTCGTCACAGCCCAGGAACTGCCCTGGCAAAACAAGGGCAGCCCCTTTGGCGTGGTTGCCGCGCTGGGCAACCGGGTGCGCGCCGATGAGATTCCCGCTGCTGTGGCCCTGCTGCGTGAGGCCGGCGTCCAGTGGCAGCGCGAAGAGATCTTCTGGGACCGGGTGCAGCAGGAGCCCGGTGGTCCCTATGACTGGGACGGGGACGAGCGGGGCTTCTACAACTACGACCTGGCGATCGCGGCCCAGGCCCGCGCCGGTATCAGGTTGCTGGGCCTGCTCGACTACAACCCCGCCTGGTTCAAGGGCAAGAATCCTCACCCCGATGAGTGGATCGCCGACTGGGGCGACTTCGTGTACAACGCCGTGGCGCGATATGGCCGCGAACGGGGTCAGATCAAGCATTGGGAGCTGTGGAACGAGCCGAACCTGGCCGCCTCCGGCTATGAGAGCGGGCTGTACACCGTCGCGGATTTCGTGCGCATTCTGGAAGTGGGCCGCGCCGCCGCGCTCGCCGCCGATCCCGAGGCAAAGATTGTCATGGGCGGTCTGGCAAGTATCTGGAGCGCACCGCCCTCGCCGCATCACTATGACTACTTCGACTACCTCGACCAGGTGGGCCGGCTGGGTGGCTGGAACCACGTGGACATCATCGCCATCCACCCCTACCGCCCCGACACTCCAGAGGGCGATGTCTGGCGGCGCGACCAGTCGCTCACTTTCCACCAGGAGATGGCCCGGCTCGACGCCATTCTACGCGCCTACGGCCCTAAGCCGATCTGGCTCACCGAGCTGGGCTGGTCCACCTATCGCGGCTTCTATGGCGTAGCTGAGGACACCCAGGCCCACTTTCTGGTGCGCGCCTATCTGATGGCGATCGCGCATCCCAGCATCGAAAAGGTGTTCTGGTACGGCTTTCGCGACGACACGGCGCCCACGGCGCCCTATGAGCGACCCATCTATGATGACGACGAAGTGGAGTTCCACTATGGACTGTTGCGGCGGACCTACCCGCTCGATCCTGGGCGCGCCGATCTGCGCAAGCCTGCTTTTCTGGCCTACCGGACAATGACCGAGATGCTCGGTGGATTGACATTGCGGAACGTGGGGCGCAACGGCGCCGACGGGGTCTACTGGTATCGCTTCGAGGGCGTGGGCCGACGGGTGGACGTGCTCTGGCGCACGGGTGAAGCGGCGCCAACAATCGAGGTGGCCTGCGGGTGCCGCGAGGCGCTGGTGCGTGCCTGGAACGGTGAGGTGCAGCATGTGCTGGTCCCTGTGGATGGGCGCCTCGCGCTGCGCTCAGTTGCGATCGGGGCGCCAGTGTATATCGAATATGACCCGCCGGTGCGGAATGGCCGGGTATTCGCGGCTACCGGGCACAGCCTCGGCGGCGTGTTTCGCCGCTTCTGGGAAACACGGGGCGGGCTGGCGCGCTTTGGCTATCCGCTGACCGAGGAGGTGATCGAACCAGAGCCGGGCAGCGGGCGGCCCCGCACGGTACAGTACTTCGAGCGAGCCCGGTTCGAGCACTTCCCCGAACTGAGCGGCACCCCCTACGAGGTCCAGTTAACGCGCCTCGGCGAGACGGCGCTGCAACGGGCGGGCATTGACTGGCGAACCCTGCCATATCAGAGCGAAGCGCCACCGGAGTGCCGGCTCTTCCCGGAGACGGGCCGCAGCCTCTGCCCGCCGTTCCTGGAAGCCTGGGAACGGGCCGGCGGCCTGGATCTGGTTGGCTTGCCGTTGAGTGAGCCGTTCGAGATGGAGGAGGCGGGGACGGGTACCAGGTACACCGTGCAGTACTTTGAGCGGGCGCGGATGGAGCACCATCCCACGGGAGCGGGCAGCGCCGCCGAGATCCAGTTCGGGCTGCTAGGACGCGAATGGCTGGTACGCTGGGGGGGCATACCGTAGTACCACGTTGGATTTCGGATTGCCGCATACGGCGGCCCAATGAGACCTGGCCCGTACACACCGTATTCAACAGGAAGCGAGATAAAAAGGTTCTGGGAGGGCATTTGCCCTCCCAGAATCACCCTTGCTGAAAAATCTTCCCGGCTTAGTCGTTGGCAATACGCACCGTGGCGGTCATGTTCCAGCGCAGGCGCGCATCCCAGCGGTCGGGGATAACGACTACGGTGTACACGACATCGCCCTGGCGATTCTGGCCCATCGGCTTGATCTGAGCAACCTTGCCGGGGAGTTCGAAGCCGGGCAGGGCATCGAAGGTAATGGTGACCGGATCTTCCTCGCGGATGCGGACGATGCTCAGTTCGGTCAGATCCTCGGTTTCGATCTTCCAGTTGCTCATATCGGCCACGACGATGGCCGGCAGATTCGGCGAGGGCACCTCGCCGACCTTGAGGTTCAATTCGGCCACCACGCCGCTCATCGGGGCGGTAAGGGTGGCGCGCTCAAAGGCCAGTTGCGCCTGCTTCAGGCCCACTTCGGCACTGCGGATGCGGGCGGCGAAGGTGCTTAAGGTTGCGTCGCTGGGAGAGGCCTGGAGTTCAGCCAGGCGAGCCTGAGCGCTGTCAACTGCGGCCTGAGCCGCTTCGATGTCACCGGCACGGCGGTTGCCGGTGAGACTGTCGAGGCGCGCCTGGGCAGCGGCCACTGCCGCGCGAGCGGCGGCAATCGCATCGGCGTCGGCGGGGCTGAGGAGACGGTCGAAGCGTGCCTCGGCGTCGCGGAGCTGGGCCTCGGCGATTTCGATGCCGCTCTGCTCAGCGAGCTTCGCCTGTTCGTAGGCCAGACGGGCCTGCTCGAGGGCCGTTTCGGCATCGGCGACGGCGCGGGCAGCAGCGGCCTCTTCCTCGCGGAAGCCGGCAGCCAGTTCGGTGGCCTGATCCACTTCCAGCCCACGGTTGCGCCAGTAGATGCGGCTGTAGGTGTCCTGGGCGTTACGCAGGGCATTCGCCGCCGTTGCGATGCGCAACTCGGCATCGGTCTTGGCCTGTGAGAGCCGGTCGCGCTGCAATTGCAGATTGGCGCGGGCCTCATCAACCGCGGCCTGCGCCGAGCGTACCTCGGTGGAGCGGGGGCCGGATTCCAGTTGCTTGAGGCGCGCCCGGGCGCTCTCCAGGTCGGCGCGGGCCGCGGCGATGTCGGATGCGCTTACCGTGGCCTGCACCGCGCGCAACTGGCCCTGGGCACGGGCAAGCTCGGCGCGGGCGGCGGCTACCTGTTCGGGAGTGGCGCCCTCGAGCAGGCGCTCGTACTCGGCCTGGACCTGTTCGAGCGTAGCCTGAGCCTGTTCGACCCGCAGGGCCAGATCGCGGGTATCGAGGCGCGCCAGGGGTTGACCGGCAACCACCCGGTCACCCTCTTTTACAAGCACCTCGGCAACCGTGCCGCCGGTTTCAAAAAGCAGATTAACTGTAGCTGCCGGAACGACCCGTCCTTCTGCCAGCACCCCGAATCCGTCGCTCAGGGCAGGAAGGGTCGTAGGGATCGGCTGGCCAGGCTCCTCGGCCCGGGGCTGGCTCGTTAGAGTACAGGCGCTCAGCCCGCCCAGCACAACCATCAGGATGAGAATGGCTACAGCCCGGCACATTGCTTGTGCTCCTTACCACTTGCCCAATGCCACTTTCTGCGATGTTGAGGCGCGCGTTTTTCGACGATCGTACAAATTGTAGCAAAAGGAAGTGTGGATCTGAATACCTCTATGAAAAACTTACAAGATCGTAAACTCAGCGACCCGTCTGACGGGTGACGCTCCCGACTTGTCGGGTAAAAAGGGTCTGGAAGATCTGCGTCCTTCCGATGTTCACCTCAGTGACAGGCAGGGACATGATGAACGCGCGACACGTGGTATTGGGAAGCGGTCCGCCGGGGCTGGCAACGGTCGAAGCACTGCTGCGCCGTGGGCATCGGGTCGTGGTGGTCAATCGCAGTGGTCGAGCCGATGTTGCTGCGGAAGTGGAGGTACGCCGGGCCGACCTGTATGATCCGGCAACGGTGCAGGCCGTGACGGCAGGCGCCACGGTGGTCTATCAATGCGCGCAGCCGGCCTATAATGAATGGACGATGAAATTTGAGGTGCTGCAGACTGCAATTCTGACAGAGTGGAGGCGACGGGCGCGAAATTGATCGTCGCGGAGAACCTGTACATGTACGGCGAGGAGGGGCGAAGCTCTGACTACGCTGCTGCTCCAGCCTTACAACGGTGCTACAATACACGTATGCCTATGCTCTCACACCGAATTCCGGTTGCATAGAGTGCATGCGCATCATCGCCAGGTCGCATTGAGATGCCCTATCTGGCAATCTGAAATCCAAAATCTACAATCCGAAATGATATCAGGCCCCCAATCCACGCCGGGCGTCGCGCCTGCGCCAGCCGCGTTGTTGCGCTTCCCGCCGGGTTTTCTGTGGGGAGCGGCAACGTCGGCCTTTCAGATCGAGGGCAGTACCAGCGCTGATGGACGGGGTGAGAGCATCTGGGACCGCTTCTGCCGGCAGCCGGGGCGGGTGGCTGGCGACGGCACGGGTGAGCCGGCCTGCGACCACTACCGGCGCTGGCCCGAAGACGTGGCGCTGATGGCGCGTCTGGGGCTGGGTGCGTACCGCTTCAGCGTGGCCTGGCCGCGGATCTTCCCCACCGGCGGCCCGCCGCTCAACCAGAAGGGGCTCGATTTCTACCGGCGACTGGTGGCGGCGCTGCGCGAGCATGGCATCATGCCGATGATCACCCTCTACCACTGGGATCTGCCGCAGGTCCTCCAGGATCAGGGCGGATGGGCCGCGCGCGATACGGCGCTGCGCTTTGCCGAGTACGCAGCGCTGCTCTTCGAGCGGCTTGGCGACGAGGTTCCGCTCTGGGCCACAATCAACGAGCCGATGCTGATTACCTACGCCGGCTATGCCGGGCGCACCAAGGCGCCAGGCGTCGGGCGGCCCCGGCAGACTCTCGCCGTGGCCCACCACCTGCTGCTGGCCCATGGCCTGGCCGTGCGGGCCTTCCGGCAGATCATCGGACGGAGCGCGAGCATTGGCATGGTGCTCAACCTGCGTCCCTGCCACCCGGCCTCGCGCCGCCCGCGCGACGTTCGCGCCGCGCAACTCCTCGACACGCTCACCAACCGGCTATTTCTGGAGCCGCTGTTTCGGGGACGCTATCCCGACCTGGCGCTGCACTTCTTCCACCGGCGCTTCGTGCCCCTCCCCGCCGCACCCGGCGACATGGCGATCATCGCCGAACCGGCGGATTTCCTGGGGATCAACGTATATGTGCGGGTGCTGGCGGCGGCGAGCAATCCACTTATGGGCGCGCGGCAGGTTCCGGGGCCGGGGCCGAAGACGGCCATGGGCTGGGAGATCTACCCGGCGTGCGTCAGTGAGGCCCTGGCCCTGGCCCGCGAGTACACCGCACTACCACTGTACCTCACCGAGAACGGCGCGGCTTTCGCCGACCATCCCGGCCCGGATGGCGCGATTGACGACCAGGAGCGGATCGCCTACCTGCGGGCGCACCTCGTCGAGGCGCATCGGGCCATCGCCGCCGGGGCCGACCTGCGGGGCTACTTCGTCTGGTCGCTGCTCGACAACTTCGAGTGGGAGGATGGCTACGGCCCGCGCTTCGGCCTGATCTATGTAGATTACACGACCCGGGCGCGCCGCCTCAAGGCTTCGGCGCAGTGGTACGCCGAGGTGATTGCCCGCAACGGCGTGCCGATGGAGTGAGCCATGCCGATCGTGTTCGTGCACGGGGCAGGAACCCGCGAATACTACCAGAAGTACCACGTTGACCACGAGCACGTGCGCTCGCATCTGCGACACTACGTCGCGCCAGCGATCGCGCCCGACCCGGAGCGGGTGGCGATTATCACCGCCTACTGGGGCGACATCGGGGCCGAGTTGCGCTGGGAGGGCGAGAGTATGCCGCCAACGCCCCCGCCGCTGTTCTGGCGCGACCATCCGCTACAGAAGTTGCTGGTGGTCGGGCGCAAGCGCCACATCGCCCGCGAGCTGGCCCTGCGCTTCTCAGCCACCCTGGGCTACTACACCGGGCGCGTGCTGGCCATGCTGGGCCGGCCCCAGGCCCGCCTGAGCGCCATGTTCATGGGTGACGCGCTGTACTACTTCGCCCACCGGGGCCGGGCGCCCAACCCGGGCGTTATCCCCGCACGGGTACTGGAGGCGCTGCGCCGGGCCCGGGCCGAGCAACTGGCCCGCGGCGGCGAGCCGCTGGTCGCCTTTACCCACAGCCTGGGGGGGACGATTTTCTACGACGTGCTGACGCACTTTCTCCCCGCCACACCGGGGTACGAAGACCTTCGCGTAGACTTCTGGGCCTCACTCTCCTCGCAGATCGGCATGTTCGAGGAGATGAAGCTGTTTCTGGCCAGCGATCCGATCTACGGCAAAGGCAAGGCCGCCCCCTTCCCCGACCGGCGCTTCCTCGGCTACTGGTGGAACGTGTGGGACCCGCACGATTTCTTGAGCTTCAGTGTGCGCGGGGTGATTGATGGGGTGGACGACGAGTTTTTTGATAGCGGCCTGTCGGTGACGGCGGCGCACCTGGCCTGCCTGCGCGTTTCGTCGTTCTATGCGGTGTTCGGTCAGAAAGTGGCGACGGTGCTGGGCACCTCGATCGCCCCGCGCCGCACGCTCAACTTTATCCGCCGTCGGCCACTGCCGGGGACGTAGCCCGCGCCTCCAGATCGGCCAGGACGCGCGCGGCGATGTCGTGGGCTGCCCGGGGACGCCCGATCTGCCGCGCCTGGGCGCGCATAAGCTCGAGCCAGGCAGGCCGCGCCAGAACGGTCCACACCGCCCGCGGCGCCAGTTCTGGCACGCGGATCTGGAGTCCTGCGCCCGAGCCGGAGACCACATCAGCATTCCACTCCTCCTGTCCGGGAATGGGATCGATGACGATCATCGGCGTGCCCCGGGCCAGCACCTCGCTGGTGATCAGGCCGCCGGGTTTGGAGATCACCAGGTCGCTGGCGGCAACCAGATCATCGAGGTAATCAATAAAGCCCAGCTTGCGGAGTTCGACCAGCGGGCCGGATTCCAGATCGCCGAGGGCCTCGTCGAGGTAATGGTTGCGTCCGGCCACGGTGACGACTGTGGCGGGTTGATCGCCCTTGAGCAACTGAGCGACCATATGGCGCACCCGCTCGGGCGCGACGCCGCTACCGATGACGGTGACCATCGGGGCTTCCAGGGGCAGGTTGTGGCGCTGGCGCATCTCCCGGGGATCCTTCGGTTCCGCCAGTTCCAGCTTCACCGGAATACCGGTAACATGAACCCGCTCCGGCTCAATGCCGCGTGCCAGAAGCACGTCGCGGGTCAGTTCGCTGGCCACGAAGTAGGCCGCCACCCCCTCGCGCAGCCAGCTACTCTGGACGGAGAAATCGGTGATTACGGCGTATTCGGGCACGCCAGCGCGCTCGCTGTAGTCTTGCAACACGTGGAGGGGCCACTGCATCGTGCAGATGATCGCGTCGGGCCGCAGTTCCTCCACTCGCCGCTCGAAGCGTTTGAGGAAGGGCTGGCCCACGGTCTTGAGCATCGCATTGGCCCGCAGGGCGTCCTCGGTATCCTCGAAGTGCAGCCGCGAGTGGACCATGGTGTACAGCGGCTGGAGACGGGTCGAGAGTTCGTTGTAGGCCGAGGTAATGACCTTGCGCGCCATATCGTTGACGTGATCGAAGACATCCTCGACCACGACGGTCACGCCGGGGTGGAGGCGCAGGGCGGCGCCGATGGACCGGGCGGCGCTGGTGTGCCCGATGCCGGCGGACACGTGAAACACGGCAATGGTCGGCATAACTTGCTCCTGTATCGCCGCCGCGAGGGGCGGGAAGGGGTGCTATGCTTGCATTGTACCGCTGAATAATAAACGTACTGGTGCATCTGGCAAATCCCGTGACACGAATGCTCGTGCAAGAGGGTCTCTAAGAGAGGGCGAAGCTCTCCCAGACCTTCCCCGCAGCAGGGGCGTGGGGACACCAGCTTTCCTCATCTCCTTGCTCGATGGGAGGGTCAGCACCCCCACAGCCGGATGGAGGGTTGCCTACCCTCACCAATACGATGGTCTGGAAAAGCGAAGCCCTCCCGGAAAAACTCTTCCTCTCTCCTGATGGATGGCGCGACCGTGTGGGGTCCAGCCTGACCCTCATCACAACAGGAGCGGCCCATGACTATCGTCGTATTCGGCAGCATCAATATGGACCTGGTGGCCCGCACGCCGCGGCTGCCCGCCCCCGGTGAGACGGTGTCCGGGCACACGTTTTTCACCGCGCCGGGGGGCAAGGGCGCCAACCAGGCGGTGGCCTGCGCGCGCCTGGGTGCGCCGACGCGCATGGTGGGCCGGGTGGGCGACGACGTGCTCGGAGCAGAACTGCGGGCGGGCCTGCGCGCCGCCGGGGTTGACGAGCGCGACGTGCTGACGACCCCCGGGCCTTCTGGCGTGGCGCTGATCGCTGTGGACGATGCGGGGCGCAACACGATCATTGTAACGCCAGGCGCCAACGGGGCCATTGGCCGTTCCGACGTGACCCGGCTGGAGGCGACCCTGAGCGGCACACGGGCGCTGCTCTTGCAGCTCGAAATCCCCCTGGACGCAGTCATCGCCGCGGCCAGCGCCGCCCGACGCGCGGGCGTGCCGGTCATCCTCGACCCGGCCCCGGCGCGCGAGCTACCCGATGAGCTGTACTGCCTGGCCGACATTATCACCCCCAACGAAAGCGAGGCGGCCACACTGCTCGGTTTCGAGCTAAGCGACGAAGCGGCGCGCGTTGCGGCGGCGCGCGCCATGCATGCACGCACCGGCGGCGCCGTGGCGCTGAAGCTGGGCGAGCACGGCGCGCTGCTCTTCGACGGCGACCAGTTCCTGCGCCTGCCGGCCCTGCCCGTGCGCGCCGTGGACACCGTCGCCGCCGGCGATGCCTTCAACGCCGGGCTGGCGGTGGCCCTGGTCGAAGGGCAACCCCTGGCGACGGCCATGCGCTGGGCCGTCGCTGCCGGGGCCATAGCGGTGACCCGCCCCGGTGCGCAGGCGGCCATGCCCTCGCGGGGCGAGGTGCTTTGTGGATTGTAGATTGGAGATTGGAGATTTTGGATTTTGGAAAGGTGGAGAGATTATGGCCCTCGCCCGTGACTACCTGGAGCGTGTCTATGCCGGTGTGCTCGGCAAGTGTATCGGCGTTTACCTGGGGCGGCCGGTGGAGCAGTGGACCCACGAGCGCATCAACGCCGAGGTGGGGGAGATTGGCGGCTATGTGCATGCGCGCTTCGGGTTGCCCCTGGTGGTTACCGACGACGACATTACCGGGACCTTCACCTTTCTACGGGCCTTGCCCGACCACGGCAACGACCCGGCGCTCAGCCCGGCGCAGATCGGCGCGGCCTGGCTGAACTACCTGATCGAGGGGCGCACGGGCATCTGGTGGGGCGGTTTTGGCGTCTCCACCGAGCACACCGCTTACCTGCGCCTCAAGAGCGGCATTCCCGCGCCAGCCAGCGGCTCCGCCGCACTCAACGGGCCAATCGTGGCCGAGCAGATCGGCGGGCGGATCTTCGCCGATGGCTGGGCCATGGTCGCGCCGGGCGATCCCGACCTGGCTGCCGACCTGGCCGGGCGCGCCGCGTCGGTGAGCCACGACGGCGAGGCGGTGCACGCGGCGCGGGCGCTGGCGGCGATGGAGGCGCTGGCCTTTGTTGAGGGAAGCATTCCCCAGTTGCTCGACGCCGCGATCGCCCGCATTCCCGCCGATTGCGCCACCGCCCGCCTGATCATCGAACTGCGCGCCCTGCACGCCCGCAACCTCGACTGGCGCGCGGCGCGGCGCCTGATCGCAGAACGCTATTCTTACAAACGCTACCCGGGGGGCTGCCACATCGTTCCCAACCAGGCCCTTCTGCTCCTGGGCCTGCTGTGGGGAGATGGGGACTTCGGGCGTTCGCTGGGGATCGTGGTGAGCGCCGGGCTTGACACCGACTGCAACGCCGGCAACCTCGGCTGTCTGCTGGGGATCCGCGGCGGGCTGGCCGCCCTCGACGCCGGCACCTACGACTGGCGCGGCCCCATCGCTGACCGGCTCTTCCTGCCCGGCGCCGACGGCGGGCGGGCCATCAGCGACGCGGTGACCGAGGCCGTGCGCCTCGCCAACATTGGCCGCGCCTTGAATGGCATGGCGCCGCTGGCGCCGAAGGGCGGGGCGCAATTCCACTTTACACTGCCGGGATCGGTGCAGGGCTTTCGCGGCGCGGGCGCCGAGGTGCGCAACATCGGCGGCCCGGAGGGAGCGCGACAGCTTGCCATGAGCGCGACGCTGCCAGCGGGAGGCACGGCCCGCGCCGCGACCCCTGTGTTTATCCTGCCCGAAGAACTGAAGATGCCCGGCTACCCCCTGGCGGCTTCGCCCCGGCTCTACCCCGGGCAAGAGGTGTACGCCCGCGTCATCGCCGGCGCGACAAACGCCGGGCCGATCGCCGCGCGCCTGAGCGCCCGCGTCTACGGTCCGGAGGATACGCTGGAGACACTGAGCGGCCCGGTCTGGATGATGGCGCCCCGCGCGGAGGCCGAGCTACACTGGCGCATACCCGACACCGCCGGGGCGCCGCTGGCCGACATCGGGGTCGAGGTGCAGGCGAAGGTCCCGGGTGCAGTTCATCTGCATCTCGACCGGCTGGGCTGGCGAGGCGCGCCAGAGGTGACCTTCACCCGCCCGCCCTTCGCCGGCAGCGCCTGGCGACGCGCCTGGGTCAACGCTGTGGACCAGTGGGACGACAGGCGCCCCGAGTCCTTCTGGCTGACCCAGAACGCCGGGCGGGGCCTGCTCATCCAGGGCGCCGAGGAATGGCGAGACTACGAGGTCCAGGCAGTAATTACACCGTCGCTCTGCGCAGCAGCGGGCATCGCCGCGCGGGTAGGCGGCCTGCGGCGCTTCTACACTCTGCTGCTACGGGCGGGAGGGCGCATCACCCTGCTGCGGGTCCTGGACGCCGACACACTACTGGCCGAGGGGCCGTTTGCCTGGCAGCAGCACCAGAGCTACGCCCTGCGCCTGGCGGTTGAAGGGCCGTGGCTACGGGCCTTCGTGGACGATGCGCCCATCTTCGAGGTGCGTGATCGCGGCCTCCCGCTGACGGGCGGGGCAGTGGCGCTGGTGGTGGAGGAGGGGCACATGCACTGCGCGGCGGTAGGGGTGGAAGGTTAGGGGGAAGGAACAAGCGGAGCCGTGGACGTCGCGCGGGCGGACGAGGCGCGCGACCCGACAGGTCTCATTCGTCATCGAGGGGGCTGCGCACTGCGCCGGGTCCACGGCGCAGGACGTGGGTGTAGATCATCGTGGTCTGCACATCCTTGTGGCCCAGAAGCTCCTGCACGGTGCGAATATCATAGCCAGCCTCAAGCAAATGCGTGGCGAAGCTATGGCGGAACGTGTGGCAGGTGACGCGCTTCTGGATACCGGCCTGCTGCGCCGCCCGTCGGACGGCCTTCTGCAACGCGCTTTCGTCTTGATGATGGCGCATCACACGCCCGGAACGCGGATCGACAGAGCGCCGGCTCGCTGGAAACACATACTGCCAGACCCACTCACGGCTGGCGGAAGGCAATTTCCGCGCCAGGGCGTCGGGCAGCCAGACCTCACCGAAGCCCTCGCGGAGATCCTGCTCGTGGATCGAACGCACGTGTTCCAGATGAGCGCGCAGCGGCTCATGCAATCGTGCGGGCAGCAACGTCGCCCGATCCTTGCCGCCTTTGCCCTGCCGCACAATCAGTTGGCGCTGCTCAAAATCAAGATCTTTCACCCGCAGACGCAAACACTCCAGCAAGCGCAACCCGCTGCCGTAGAGCAGTTGCGCCATCAACTGATGGGTTCCCGACAGCGCGGCGAGCACATCGCGCACCTCGGCGCGGCTAAGCACGGCGGGCAGGTACTGAGGTCGTTTGGCAGGGGTTATTGAGAGATCAGCGTCAAGCTCGATCTGCAACACCTCGCGATACAGGAAGAGCAGCGCGCTGAGCGCCTGGTTCTGGGTCGAAGCGGCAACTTCCCCCTCAACTGCCAGCCAGGTCAGGAACGCGCCGATTTCAGGCGCCCCCATCTCGCGCGGATGGCGCAGATTGTGAAAGTGGATAAACCGGCGCACCCATCCGATGTACGCCTCTTCGGTGCGGAGCGAGTAGTGCTTGCGGCGGAGCGCGTTGCGCACCTGATCGAGCAGTCGGGGCGGATGACCGGAAGAAGACATCTGGAAACCCCTTTACATCAAATATAGGAGTGACCTATAATCGTCACAATGAATGTACCGCGCAAGGCACACAAAGGATGCGGCTTCGTCGCACGTGATTTTCAGGAGCGAAGGTTATCCGTCTATCAGGGCACGCGCGGGCATAGGCGGACGAAGGGCGGCCGAACGCTGTGCGGGGCGAGATTAGACGGACGGTTGTCTGTCTAATGTGGCATAGGCGGACGAAGGGCGGCCGAACATCGTTCAGGGCGGGATTAGACGGACGGTTGTCCGTCTAATATGGCACAGGCGGGCATAGGCGGAGGCGGTCGGTCTACTTCATGTTAGCCGCCTTTCCAGGTGTGGGATATAATCAATTGTGAGGGAAGCAAAAGTATGCATCTTTTCGAAAAGTTTCTGAGCGTCAGTGCTGAAGACATCGAATTTGATCTTCGCGGATATACTTCCGTTGAATGGCTCGACTTTGTGCTTAATCCTCGCCGTCTACGTGGCAGTGACTTCTTGATGCGCTGGTCGCAAGGCGTATGGAGCGAAGAACGTATCATTCAAGCCGTTAATAGCACAGATGAATTCTTTGCCATCCCCTATGGCCCGAGCGGAACTGCTCCTGATGATGATGTCAGAGCTTTTGAGCTTTACTTTGAACGACTTGAAGCGGCTGGATTGGGAGAAAACAAGCGACCTGACTTGTTGGTTTTCAAGAAATCGTCGCAAGCAGTTGTAGACGCGCTTGTTCGCTCTCTAGGTGGAGTAGGTGAGTTACCCTTTACACCAGAAGATAGCGATGCAATACAAAAGCTACTGGCCAAGGCTATACTTGCAGTAGAGTGTGAAAACAGTCTCTGGAAAGGCAGGCTTATGCCAGACTACGGTGCAGAATTGAGACCCCAGAAACGCATGGGCGGCAAACTCGGATTAAAGAAAAATGCTGTTGTGCCAACTTTGATACTGAAAGAGGAAGACCGCGAACCGCTGCAAATATGGCAGGATACGACTAAAATTCCAATCCATATTTGGCATGTCTTTTACGATATGGCTTTTGGTATTTCTCTCGACAAAGCGCAACGGTTGATCGAGCAAGGACTGATTTTACCTACAGAACAAGTTTTTCAAGCACCTAGCGGCGCTACTACCAAAAAGGTCATCTACAAGATTTATTACCACTATGCTTATCCTCTCTGCGATGCGACCCACGAGCCAGAACTAAAGGCCAAATTTATCGAAGATAAAAACGGGCATATCTTGCCCTATGTACACTTTGAAGGTGGAACGATGGATTTGCGAGCTGAAGCTTTAGCAGTATTGCGAGAGATTGCAAATGCTAAAGACTAATGTGTACAGGCTTCCTTCGTCTTGGGAAGCCAGAGAACTTTTGAGAGAAAAGGGGCAATTTTGGACCCCCGATTGGATCGCAGAGCCAATGACTGAATATGTCTTGGCGGACAAGGGTGGTCTTTTATTCGACCCCGCAGTTGGAACGGGGGCATTCTTTCGTGCCGCTAAAGTGGTTGCCGGTGAAAAAGGTTTAGCTGTTCGTTTAGCCGGAATGGAAATTGATCCGACGACTCTATGCCAAGCGCCGGAGCATGGCCTGGAGCAAGACGATATTTCCTCGGTAAGGATCGCCGATTTTGTACTCCAACCACCGCAAGCAAAATTTCACGCCATTGTTGCCAACCCCCCTTATATTCGACATCATCGTCTTGACCCAGAGAAGAAAGCCCGGCTTAAACAATTGGCTATTCAAATAATCGGCAGGCCGCTCGACGGGCGAGCCGGTTTGCACGTTTACTTTTTAGTAAGGGCATTATCATTACTTGAAGAGAATGGGCGATTGGCTTTCATTATGCCCGCCGATACGTGCGAAGGGAAATTCGCGCCCGACTTATGGAATTGGATTACGGCAAATTTTGCTCTCGATGCGGTTATCACGTTTTCCCCTGAAGCCACACCATTTCCAAATGTTGATACGAATCCGCTCATTTTCTTTATTCGCAAAGCGCCACCAAAGCCTCAATTTCTGTGGGTCAGGTGTTATCGCCCGGCAACCAATGCTCTGAAGAGATGGGTAAGGTCGGGGTGTAAAAACGTATCCGAACAAGATTTATTTGTGGTTGTCCGAGATTTGAAAGAAGGTCTATCTACGGGGCTTTCTCGTGAGCCGTTTCCTAACGACAATGCCAGGTATGTGTTAGGTGATTTTGTCAAAGTTATGCGTGGTATTGCGACGGGTGCTAATGATTTCTTTTTCATGACGGTTGAGAAGGCTAGAGAACTGGAAATTCCTGAAGAATACTTGATTAGGGCTGTTGGAAGGACACGGGATATTCCAGGAGATGAGATTACCCTTGAAACTATTGAAATGCTTGAGCGTCAGGGAAGGCCCACTTTACTTTTGGCGCTTAGTGGTGACGACGTAGAAGCGTTCCCAGACTCAATAAGACGCTACTTGCAGGAAGGCGAAAGACTGGGTTTGCCCAAGCGACCTTTGATTGCACAACGCAAGCCCTGGTATAAAATGGAAGTTCGAGTACCGCCACCATTTTTGTTTGCCTATTTAGGTCGTCGAAATTCAAGATTCATCCGCAACACTGCTCGAGTTGTTCCTTTAACGGGCTTCCTTTGTGTATATCCCCAACATAGTGGCGAAGAATATTTAGAGCAGATTTGGAAGATTCTCGGTCATCCGGACACAGCAGCTAATTTATCAAAAATCGGAAAGTCTTATGGTGATGGTGCAATAAAAGTAGAACCGCGTTTGCTAGAGA
>CAKZSI010000064.1 GCA_937918935.1 uncultured Chloroflexales bacterium
GGAGGGCTTTGCCCTCCCAGACCCTCCCGTTCGAAAACTTGCCGGATGCACCATTTAGAGTAAGGCTAAGATTCACACCCCCACACCTCAATCACCCTCCTCCGAGGCCGGCGGGGTCCATCCGCTCTCCAGGCGTTCGAGGGCGACCTTTGCGGCGGCCTGGGCGGCCGCCTGCTTGCTGGCGCCAGCGCCAGCACCGAGCACGTGATCGCCAAGCAGCACTTCGAGGGTAAACTCGCGCTGATGGTCCGGGCCAGTAACCCCAACCGTGCGGTAGTGCGGTGTTTGATTGAAGCGCGCCTGGGTTACCTCCTGGAGCCGGGTGCGATGGTCCACATCGCCGCCGCTGAGGGCAACATCAAGCTGGCGCTCGAGAAATGGCATCACAAAGGCCCGTGCCGCATCGAGACCTTGATCGAGGTAAATCGCCCCCAGCACGGCCTCAAACACATCGGCGAGCAGCGCGGTACGATTGCGGGCCATCGGCGTGTCTTCACCCCGGCTCATGCGGATATGCTGGCCCAGGTCGAGGCTGCGGGCGAAACCGGCGAGGGAGGAGGCCTTCACCAGCGCGGCCCGCAGGGCGGTCAACTCGCCTTCGGTGGAAGAGGGGAACCGTTCGTAGAGCCATGCGGCGGTAATGAAGCTCAGCACGGCATCGCCGAGGAACTCGAGCCGTTCATTTGAGGTCAGGCCGGGAATGCGTTCGGGATGTTCGTGCATAAATGAGCGATGCACGAAGGCGCTCTGGAGAAGGGTCACATCGTGGAAGGGCACACCGATCAGTTCTTCGAGTTTGCTTGCCATGCGCTGAGATAGAAATATGGCTTTCTGATCCTCACTTTCCCTCTCCACTGCAAGTAGAGAGGGAAGGTGAGGCCAGGGGCGGCGAGGAGGAGGAGAATGAGCAATGGTCAGGATCCATATACGGCAACCTGAAAGCCCATACCCCCGATGCGGCATTTATCCCCCTTGCTCGAACCTCCGAAACACCAGACAGACGTTGTGCCCGCCAAAGCCGAAGGAATTGCACATCACCGCATGCACCGCGGCAGGGCGCGGCTGGTTCGGCACAACGTCGAGGTCACAGGCAGGATCGGGGTGATTGAGGTTGATCGTCGGCGGCAACAGGCCGTGCTGCATTGCCAGCACGCTGACCACGGCCTCGATTGCGCCGGCCGCGCCCAGGAGGTGGCCGAACTGCGACTTGCTGGAACTCACCGGCGGGGCGATGTCGCGTGCGCCGAACACCTGGCGGATCGCCGCGGTTTCGACCGGATCACCGGCGGGGGTGCCGGTAGCGTGGGCGTTGATATAATCAATGTCAGCAGGCTCGAGGCCGGAGCGCCGGAGCGCGAGCCGGATGGCGCGAACGATACCCTCCCCGTCTTCGGCGAGATTGCTGATGTGGTAGGCGTCAGAGGTGGCGGCATAGCCGGTGATCTCGGCAAGAATGCGAGCGCCACGGTCCAGCGCGTGTTCCAGATCCTCGAGGATCAGCACGGCAGCGCCCTCTCCCATCACGAAGCCATCGCGGTTAGCGTCGAAGGGACGCGAAGCCGTGGCAGGGTGGTGGTTGGCCGTCGAGAGGGCGCGCATGGCGTTGAAACCCGCCACGCCAATCGGCGTGATGCTGGCCTCGCTGCCTCCGGCGATGATCGCCCTGGCCCAGCCGCGGCGGATTGTCTCGGCGGCCTCGCCGATGGCATGGGCCGAGGAGGCGCATGCCGAGGTGATGCAGTAACTCGGCCCCCGCGCCCCGGTGACGATCGACACCTGCCCGGCGGCCAGATTGGTGATCATTGCGGGTATCAGGAACGGGCTGATCCGCCCCGGGCCGCGGGTGCGCAGCACGTCGAACTGCTCACTCAACGTTGTGATGCCGCCGATGCCGCTGGCGATGAACACCCCTACGTCGTCGCGATTCTCAGCGGTGATCTGCAATTCGGACGTGCGCAGCGCCTCGAGCGTGGCAGCGACGGCGAACTGTACGAAGCGGTCGGTGCGGCGGGCCTCTTTGCGATCCATGTACCGAGTCGGGTCGAATTCCTTTACCTCGGCCGCGAAGCGGGTCTCAAAGCCCGAGGCATCGAACAGGGTAATCGGCCCAACCCCGCTGCGGGCCTCGACGATGCCCTGCCACAACTCAGGCACGCTCAGCCCCAGGGGGCTAACGGCGCCCATCCCCGTCACCACGACGCGCCGCCCCATACCGGCCTCCTCAAGCATGATCTTCTTCTCACAGGAAACTATTGTACCATGCACAGAACGGAGCGCCTCCGGCAAGGCCCCTTACACGCCTTGCTCGGGAAGGCTGCACCCTCCTGGACCTTCCTATCAGGCGTAGGGAAACCCGGCTTTCGCCTCCTGCCTCCAATCGGCAGTCAGCGGTGGAGGCGCTGCCTGGCCTGACCTGATATGAGGAAGGTGGATCCCTGAGAGACTGCGCCATCCGAGACCATCCCGTTGCGCAAGGGGTGCGACGTCTACGCTTGCATGCGCTGCCGCCCACCGGCCCGGCGCCACCACCCGACACCCCCGGAGGGGCGACGGCATGGAGGGGTGCGGATCCACGCCAATGACTCCTCGTAGGAGTAGGGGCGGCCCTCGTGGCCGCCCCTTCCGCCACGGCGACCAGTTCACCCGATGGCGGGGGCGAAAACCCGCCTGGTCGCAGGGTAGCGACGTACCACCGGGCCGTTGCCCCCCCTCTCAAGGGGGAACGATGCGCGCGCCCGAACGAGTGATATACTGTGAGCCTACGGACGTGCGTAGTACTTGCAGCACACCCTGAGGGTGGGAAGAATCACCCTTTGGCAACTGCGCACCGGTGTGTCCTCTTCTTCTCACAATTGTTGGCATGGAGTACGACCTATGCTGGACCGCGCCTACGCCCTGAACGACGAACTGGTACGCCTCCGGCGCGACATTCACGCCCACCCCGAACCTGGTTTTTGCGAGACGCGCACGGCGGGCCTGGTTGCCGAGACGCTGGCGGAAATCGGCGGGATCTCGGTGCGCACCGGCATCGCCAGAACTGGCGTGGTTGCCGATCTGGGTGACGCGAGCGGCCCCACCATCGCGATCCGCGCCGATATGGACGCGCTGCCTATCCATGAGGCCACCGGGCACACCTTCGCCTCCACCAACCCCGGCGTTATGCACGCCTGTGGTCACGACGCGCACACAGCGATCCTCCTGGGCGCCGCCCACCTGCTACGCGAGCGGTTCGCCGCCGGGGATCTGCGCGGGCGCGTGCGTTTTCTCTTTCAGCCCTCCGAAGAATCTGCCGATAGCGAAGGCAAAAGCGGCGGTCTGCGCATGGTCGAAGAGGGCGCCATGCAGGGGGTGGACGCGGTGATTGCCCTGCACGTGAACTCGATGCTGCCCCTGGGCCAGGTCACGGTGCGCAAGGGCTGGAACACGGCGGCAGCCGATGACTTCCGCGGAGTGCTGATCGGCAGCGGCGGCCACGGCGCCTATCCCCACGAAGGCAGCGACCCGCTCTTTATGCTGGTACCGGTGCTTTCGGCCCTCTACGGCATCAGGGCGCGCCGGCTGGACCCGGTGGAGCCGGCCATTCTCAGCGTAGGAGTGGTCCGCGGCGGCGAGGCCACCAACGTCATTCCCTGCGAGGTTGAGATTCAGGGCACCCTGCGCAGTTACAGCGCCGCGGTGCGCGAACAACTGATCACCGAAGTGGAGCGCGCCTTTGCCCTCACACGCGCCCTGGGCGGCGATTACCGGCTCAGCATTCAGCGCGGCTACCCCGCGGCCTGGAACGACCAGCGGGTTGCCGGGTGGATGGAAGAGGTGGCCCGCGACTTGATGGGCGAAACGGGGCTGGATTGCTCGCCGGCTGGCCTCGGCGCCGAGGATTTTGCCTATATGTGCCAGCGCGCCCCCGGCGCCATGCTGATGCTCGGCGCAGCGATTGATGATGGCGTGGCGCGCCCGCACCATACGCCGATCTTCGATATTGACGAACGCTGCCTGCCGTTGGGCGCGGCTATTCTCGCCGAGACGGCGGCGCGGTTCCTCAGTGGCCAGGCAAAGCTGTGATGTCTCGACACTCCTTGCCCGCGGCAGGGTTCCGGCGCCCCGGCGTTGCTAGGCCGATCCGGCGTAGAGCAAGGCGCCAAGCACCAGAACACCCAGCACCAGCAGCGCCAGGAGCTTGGCCACCGGTGGAACATCAAGCAGCGCAATCAGCCCGAAGGACAGGCTCACCCCGTAGTAGATCAGCACCACCTGCCGCTGCGAGAGGCCCAGCGCCAGCAGCCGATGGTGCAGGTGATCGCGCCCGGCCCGTGCAGCGCCCCGCCCGCGCAGCGTCCGCACGAGAATGAGCCATGCCATATCAATCAGCGGCACACCCAGCACCAGCAGCGCGGTGGCCAGTTTCGCTCCGCCGATGATTGCGCTTACGGCAAGTACGTAGCCGATGGTCATCGCCCCCACGTCGCCCATAAAGGTGCGGGCAGGGTGCAGGTTGAACGGAAGGAACCCGGCGCACGCCCCGGCCAGGGCCAGGGGCAACATCGCCACGGTGTACTGCGGGGGATCTAGACCAAGTGTGTGCAGGGCCAGGATCATTGCGGCGATCAGCGTCACCCCGGCGGCCAACCCGTCCAACCCATCAGCCCAGTTGACCATATTCTGGATGCCGACGATCCAGAAGATCGTCGCGCCAATGGCGAGCCATGGACTGAGGTTATGGAGGTGGATCTGGTCTACGAAGGGGAAGTTGAAGGCGGTCAAAATAATGCCCCGGGCTTCGGTGGGTTCACCCAGGGCATCGGGGTAGAGCGTCCGGTCCCACAGATACGGTCCCACAGCCACCAGGGCGGCGAGCGCGTGCACGAGCAGGCGCGGCAGGGCGGGCAGGTCGCGCAGGTCGTCAATCAGGCTGATGATCGCCACCAGACTGGCACCGGCAAGCAGTAGCCCGAGCCGCAGGTATTCAAAGCCGGAACGGGTGAGCGCAGGGTGGAGACGCTGGAGCACAAAGCTGAACAAGAGCGCGGCGGCGAACCCGGCGATCATCGCCACGCCGCCAATCGTGGGTGTCGGGTGTTGATGGATGTGGCGCGGACCGGGGTAGGCGACCCACCCCTGGCGCAGACTGAGGCGGATGAGCGCCGGTGTGGCCAGGGCAGTAACCGCGGCAGCAACCACGAACGTGGTGGCGAGGGCGATGGCAATCACAGAAGACTACCCGGTGCCGAACTGCCGGTCACCAGCATCACCCAGGCCAGGCACGATATACCCGTGTTCATTGAGGTGACTGTCAATGGCGGCCAGATGAATGGGCACATCGGGATGGGCGCCGGTCAGGGCGCGCACACCCTCGGGGGCGGCGATCAGACCGAGGAACTTGATTCGCCGAGAGCCCCAGGTTTTCAGAATATTGACCGCTGCCACCGCCGATCCGCCGGTGGCGAGCATGGGATCAACGACGATTGACAGGTCAATATCCGGTTCTTTAGGGAGCTTATTGTAGTAGGTCACCGGCTGGAGCGTCTCGTGGTCGCGAAAAATACCCAGGTGCCAGACGTGGACGGTGGGGAGGATATCGACAATCGCTTCAGACATGCCGAGACCAGCGCGGAGGATGGGAATAACGCCCACCCGCTCGGCCACTTCGTAGCCCTGGGCGGTGGACAGGGGGGTTTCGACGGTCAGGGGGGCCAGGGCCAGATCCAGAGAAGCCTCGTAGAAGAGCAACTGGGCAATCTCGCGCACCAGTTCACGAAACTTCTTCGGTTCGGTCAACTTGCTGCGCAGCAGGGCCAGTTTATGCTGCACCAACGGATGGCGTGACACGTGCACCTGACCCGCCATAGATCATCCTTCCGAGAGCTTATAGCCCACTCCGCGCACGGTGATAATCAACCGTGGGCGCGACGGTTCGAGTTCAACCTTTTCACGCAGGCGGCGCACACACACATCGACCAGATTGGTCTCGCCGACGTATTCATAACCCCAGACCTCGCGGAAGAGCGTCTCACGGTCGAAGACCTGCCCGGCATTGGCGGCGAGGAAGTAGAGCAATTCAAACTCCATGGGCGTCAGGTTGACCTCGTGGTTACGCACCGTGACACGGTGGCGGGGCGCGTCAATTTCAATCGGACCAACGCGCACGATCGGCGGGGCGCGCCGTGACTGATAGCCCTCGACCCGGCGCAGAATAGCCTCTACGCGAGCGATCAACTCGACGGTTTTGAACGGCTTGACAATGTAATCATCGGCGCCCAATTCAAACCCGTGAATAACATCATCAGTCCCATCACGGCTAGTAAGAATTACGATCGGCACATCACTCTGCTCACGGATGCGCTGGCAGGCCTCGAAGCCATCCACATAGGGCATCATCACATCGAGGATAACCACATCGAAGGGCTGTTTCTCAAACGCCTGGAGCGCCTCGAGACCATTGCTGACGGCGGTCAGTTCGTAGCGTGGATCTTTGAGCGTCACCTGTATGAGGTTTGCAATCGAGGGATCATCATCGGCGATGAGGATACGCCGGGGAGCAAGCGCCTCTTCAGAGACACGGTCGGATGTACGGCGGAAGAGCGGCATAATAGCAGGTTCAGGTGGCGACTTACACGTTCGCAGCGGTAGCAGTTGCGGGACGCCGGGCAGTACACGGCTGCTGCCCATGCCCTGTCGTCAGCAGGGGGCGAAGCGGAATGGGGCATACCTCAGGCTAACCCCGCACAAGCTCTGGCCTGCACATCTCACCGGTTCACACTGCCTCATCCAGCCGGCGGCGATACTCGGGTCGCTCAGTGCGCGGTACCAGAATGGGATGCCCGCGCCCGGCGACCACTTCGGCATTGATGATACAGCGGCCGATATGCTCCTGAGCGGGAACTTCGTACATGACCTCGAGCAGCACCTCTTCAACGATACTGCGCAGGGCGCGTGCTCCCGTCTTCGCCTGCATGGCGCGTTCGGCGATCGCCTCTAACCCGTCGGGGGTGAACTCCAGTTCAACGTGATCGAGGGCAAGCAACTTCTGGTATTGTTTGATGATCGCATTACGCGGTTCAGTGAGGATGCGCAACATTGCCTCGTGGGTCAGCGGTTCGAGACCAACGACCACGGGCAGGCGCCCGATGAACTCGGGGATGAAGCCGTAGCGCATCAGGTCATCAGGGGTGACCTGGGCGAGCAACCGCGCGTGATCGGTGGTGCTGGCACCGGGCTTCTGGCTCCCGAAGCCAAGCAGGTGCTTGCCGCGAATACGGCGGGCGATGACCTCCTCGACCCCCTCGAAGGCGCCGCCACAGATAAACAGCACATTGGTGGTATCGAAGGCGATATACTCCTGCTGGGGATGCTTGCGTCCGGGAAGCGGCGGCACATGGGCCACACCGCCTTCAAGGATCTTCAGCAGGGCCTGTTGCACCCCCTCACCTGACACATCGCGGGTAATCGACGGATTATCGGCCTTGCGAGCGATTTTATCAATTTCATCGATGTAGATAATGCCGGTCTGCGCACGCTCAACATCGCCATCGGCGGCCTGAACGAGCCGGAGCAGAATATTTTCGACGTCCTCACCAACATAGCCGGCTTCGGTGAGAGCGGTAGCGTCAGCGATAGCGAAGGGCACATCAAGGACGCGGGCCAGCGTCTGGGCAAGGAGGGTTTTGCCGCTACCGGTAGGCCCCAGGAGCAAGATATTGCTCTTGCTAATCTCAACGTCATCAATCTTAGCGCCAGCGCGAATCCGCTTATAGTGGTTGTACACCGCCACGGAGAGCACAATTTTGGCCCGATCCTGACCCACCACATACTGATCGAGCTTCTCGCGGAGCTTGCGTGGGGTGGGCAGGCGCGCCGGGCCAGGCGGCGCATTGCGGCGTGGCGTCACCAGTTGCTGCTCGGTCTCTTCGGCGATAATGGCGCTGCACAGAGCCACGCATTCATCGCAGATAAAGACGGTGCCAGGTCCGGCGATAAGACGCTGCACCTCATCCTGACCCCGACCGCAGAACGAGCAGACATAGGCGCCACGACCACTATTGCGGGAACGGGTCATTGAAATATCTCCGATGGTTGCGAGCCAGAGCGCCAGGACAGCGAACTGGCCACAGTTCTGACGACGCTCCGGCTCTGCGAACCTGCTGTTACTTCTTGTCAGCCAGTTCTTCAGGCATCAGGATCTCATCAATGATGCCATACTCTTTGGCCTGGATCGGCGTCATATAGGCATCGCGATCGAAGTCGCGGGCGATCTTGTCTACAGGTTGGCCAGTATCACGGGCCATCAACTCGCGCCCCAGGTTCTGGAGGCGGAGCAGTTCACGAGCCTGAATTTCGACATCGGGGCCGGAACCGCGGAAGCCGCCGAGGGCCGGGTGCATATGGATTGTCGAGTTGGGCAGGCTAAAGCGTTTGCCCTTCTCACCACCAGCCAGAATGATCGTCGCCATACTTGCGGCCATACCCAGGCAGACCGTGGCCACGTGCGGACGAATGTGGTGCATCGTATCGTAGATCGCCAGACCAGCGGTGACCGACCCGCCGGGGCTGTTAATGTAGAGCCAGATATCGCGATCAGGGTCCTCGCTGGCCAGGAAGAGCAACTGGGCAACAACCAGATTGGCGATCTGATCGTCGATTGGCGTACCCAGGATGACGATGCGCTCCTTGAGCAGGCGCGAGTAAATGTCGAAGGCCCGTTCACCCCGGCTGGTGCTTTCAACCACCATGGGTATTAGACTCTCGGGCCGGGGAAGTTCCCAGGCGGGGAGCTTTGGAGAGATCCAGTTCATTGATTCCTCATCTATTCCAGATAAACGTCGTATTATGTAATATTATACATCAGTCAGGCGTTCCCGCGCACCCGCGGGAGACAGAAGCCTCCAGGGCCGATGTAACCTCTGCCTCTGGCGGGGGGTTGGAGCGACCAGGCCGCCCGGTACGATTGTTGGTTTTGGCGGCGACGCTGCCAAAACCAGCGAAAGCCAGGGAGTCTGGAGATCACCCAAAGACATTGCATTAGCCCTGCAGAAGCCGGTCCCTGGAAGGGCGACGCCCTCCCAACCCCTCCCCGCGGCTGTTTGCGCAGCTTTCTCCTGCACCCGAGGGCAAGAGAACGCGCGCCTGACTTTCGGTTTCGCGCTGGCGGCGGGTAGCGGCACATCATTATGCCGACGCCGCTGGCTCCGGTCCTGGCGCCTCGGCAGCCACGGGCGCTTCGGTGGTTGTAGTGGAGACTGCTGGCATCTCCGGCTCAGACGACCCGGCAGCCGGCAGTGCCTCTAGTTCAGACGACTCAACAGCTACGGACGTCTCCGCCGGTGCAGCAGGGGCTGGTAGTTCTTCGAGCGCGGGCGCCGTACCGGTGGCGATAGCAAGCAGGCGCTCACGAAACTTGCGATCGAGCACCATGCCGGCAACAGTCGGGCGCATATCGGACCGCAGCAAGCCCAGGACCCGTTCGCGCTGATCTTCAGCATAGTCAAGGGCCAGGCGGTTGATCTCGCTCTCAATCTCGGCATCGGACGCGGTCAACCCCTCGCGGAGCAGCACTTCACGCACGGCAAGGTTGGTCTGGATATGGCGTTCGGCCTCCGGCATCAAGGCATCGAGCGCCTCGTCGCGCGTCTGGCCGCGGTACTCCAGCAGTTGCTCCAGGGTAATGCCATAGCGCGCAAACTGCTGTCCCTCCCGCTCAAGCAACGCCTCGGCCTGTTCGCGGATCATCACCTCAGGAACATCAAAACTGGTCTGGGCGACGAGTTGCTCAAGATAGGCATTCAGAACCTTCTGCTCGGCCTGCTCGCGGGCAGTCCGTTCGAGGTCCGCGCGGGTTTTGGCGCGCAGTTCCTCCAGGGTGCCGTCGAAGTTCTCGAGGGTGGGCAGTTCTTCCCAGTCGGGCAACAGGCGCTCCTGGATCTGCAGGATCTCGACCTTGAAGGTGACTTCCTTGCCGCGCACCCGCTCGTCAGGATGATCGTCAGGCAGTCGGGCGGTTATTTCCGTCGTTTCGCCGACGTTCATGCCCAGCAAGCCGGTGTACAACTCCTCCACCAGCCTGACCCTGACCACATCGAGGGTCTCCTCAGGGGGTGGTTCACCTTCCTCGCGCTCAACCAGCGGCGCGCCATCAACAATCGTGTCAAGGCGCACCCGGAGCTCGTCGCCCTCCTGCACCGGGCGGGGAGCATCGAGTTCCTTCAGCACCTTATGGCGCTCACGGAGCGCATCCATGGCCTGATCGACCATCTCCTCGGTGATCGGCTCGATCTCGAGTGGAACGTGGATGGCGCGGTAGTCGCCAACATCCACCGTAGGCGCCACGGGCACATGGACCGTAAAAATGAACGGCTCCGAGGAGGAGATCTCCTGGAGACTGGCCGGACCGACGGGCTCGATGTTCTCCTGCTTGAGCGCATCGCGGAAGGCCTTGTTGATCAGGTCCTCCGATGCCTCCTCGATCAGCATCTTGCGACCGAAGGTCCGCTCGATAATAAAACGGGGCACCTTGCCGGGCCGGAAGCCATGCACGGGGTATTTTTGCGACAGGCGGCGCGCCGCCTGGTCGAGGCCACGTTCCAGACGGTCCTTGTCAAGCTCAATCTGCAACGATATCAGACTCTTAGGGAGTTTCTCGGTAGTGATCTTCACGCTCAAACATCTCCTAACATTTGCGCCGTAGCGCCTCGGCCCACACATGCTTCCTATTGCCGCGGGCGATACTCCGGCTCATTATAGCACGAGGCGCCTGAGGTGAAAATAGTCTGAGGTCTGGGTACAGGGCTGATGCACAGCGCCTCTGGCCTCCGCCCCGCCCCCTCCTTGAGCGGGAGAGGCGGGAACTGGGCGTCCCGACGCCCGGGATGGCGAATGCGACGCAATAATGCGGCAGAAGACGCTATACCTGCGAGGTTGGGGGATGAGGTTCCGGCACACCTGGCGACGTTGCAACCGCGCCGACCCGGAGAGCAGCGGCGCGCGTTCTACGTTATAATAATCTATACGGTATGCCAGCGTTCCCGCTGGCACTATCCTGCGGGAGCGGTGGCGAGGGCAGCATCCTCCCCAGAAGCCTCGTTCCTCGCCGTAAGGAACCCGAAGGCTCCGCATGCGCCACGAACTGCCGGTTGGAGAAGAGAGGAAGCCAGGGTTCGGCGCGTCTCTGCCCGACGAGAGGGTCAGGAAGGCCACGCCCTCCACCGTTGTCGGATGCTCCGGGTGTCAGGCCAGGCTCTTATGACGCATAACAAACGCAGTACGGACACAGATGAACGCACGCAACAGGTGGCTCGTGCCGCTGGTGGTCGCCATCGTGGTGCTGGCAATTGACCAGGCGACGAAGTGGTGGGTGGTTCGCACGCTGGGGCCGGAGACGATGACGAAGTTCATCCCCCTGGCCGGCGATAGCATTCGCATCGCGTATTCCCACAACACCGGTGTGGCCTTCAGTCTGTTCCAGGGCCATCCCGAGTGGTTAATTGCTACCGCACTGTTGATCGTCGCCGGCGCGATTGTGTTTTACCACACCCAGTTGCCCAATCACCGCCCGATCATCCAGATGATTATGGGACTCATCACGGGTGGAGCGTCTGGCAACCTCATTGACCGCGTGCGTCTGGGTTATGTAATAGATTTTATCCAGGTCGGCTGGTGGCCGATCTTCAATGTTGCCGATAGCGCAATCACCATTGGCGCCGCCCTGCTGATACTGCACTTCGCCCGCGATGAACTGGCTCAGCGCCAGACGCGCCGGGACCAGCGGGCCATGCCCCACCAGTAAAGGCACCGTGAGCGCATTGCCTGACACTCCTGCCATACGTCGCTGGTTTCTCCCCGCTGCCCTGGCGATCGCCGTGCTCGGTGTGGACCAGGTGAGCAAACGCTGGGCCGTGGCCACGCTCGGTCCCGATCCCCGCGACCGCGCCATCGCGCTGATTGGCGACTGGTTCACGCTGGTCTACACCCGGAACACGGGCATTGCCTTCGGGCTGTTTCAAAGTCTGCCGGGGTTGTTCACCATCACCTCCATTCTGATCACCATCGGCGCGGTGTACGCCTATGCCATCTACCTGCCCAACCACTCCGCCTGGGTGCAAAGCGCAATGGGGTTGATCGTTGGCGGAGCGGTGGGCAACATTCTCGATCGGTTACGCTTCGGCTACGTGATCGACTTCATCAGCGTCGGATGGTGGCCGGTATTCAATCTGGCCGACAGCGCGGTGACCATCGGTGTAACCATGCTCGCAGGGTACCTGATTTTCATCGGCGACGAACCTGCCCCAACGCCCCTTCCGCCCCCCCGTGACGACCGGCTGCTGAGCGACCTCCTCAGCCGCGATCTCGAATAACTGCCTGGCCGAACTTGCCGCGCCAACGGCGCCTGCTCGCTCCACGACGCTTTCATGATTGAAGAAGAGACCATTACCCTGTATAGCGCGCCCGATGACGCCGGCGAACGGCTCGATCGCTTCGTATCGCGCACGGTGGCCGGTCTCTCGCGTTCATACGCGCAGCAGTTGATCGCCGAAGGTCGCGTAACCGTCAATGGACGCAGCGCCCGCGCCAGTCACCTCCTGCGCGGCGGCGAGCGCATCCTGGTCAGCGTGCCGCCGCCCCAGCCCACTACCCTCGAACCCGAGGCCATTCCGTTAACGATCGTGTACGAAGACGCGGACATCGTGGTGGTCGACAAACCCGCCGGCATGGTGGTGCATCCGGCGCCCGGCCATGTTGGCGGCACGCTGGCCAACGCACTGCTGGCGCGCTACCCCGAGATGCAGGTCAACGGCGGCATCCGGCCCGGCATCGTGCACCGGCTCGACCAGGACACCTCCGGTCTGCTGGTGGTGGCGCGCAACGACCGGGCGATGCAGGCGCTCACCGAGCAACAACGGGCGCGTACCATGCTCAAGCTCTACCTTACGGTCGTGGAAGGGCGTTTCAAAGAGCCGGAGGGCATGATTGACGCGCCGATCGGCCGGCACCCTGCCGACCGGCTGCGTATGACGGTTACCCCGGGTGGGCGTCCGGCGCGCACCCACTACCGCGTGCTGGAGGAACTGGGCAATTACTCCCTGCTCGAAGTGCGGCTGGAGACGGGCCGCACACACCAGATCCGCGTGCATATGCTGCATCGCAACAAGCCGGTGCTCGGCGATCCCGCCTACGGCGGGCGCAAGCCCCGCCCGACCTTCGGCCTCACGCGCCAGTTTCTCCACGCCCATCGCCTCGGCTTTTATCACCCTGCCGATGGCGCGTGGCGCGAATTCGTCTCGCCCCTGCCGCCGGATCTGGAAGCCGCCCTCGAACGCCTCCGCGCCGCTGCTCGCGCCCCCAGGGTATAGCCTGCCCGGTAGCGGGAATGGGGCGATGGTCCGTGGGCACATGGGAAGGCGTAGAAGTGCAAGCACAGGTCTACGGAGCGGAGGAAAGCGAACGCATGTTCGAATAATTCTTGACAGATCCTTAGATCTAGTGCTGGACCGGGCCGGGGCGCGATAGCGGTTTATCCCTTGCTGGTGTGGGATAGTGTGGGATAGTGTGGGTTAACTACCGCGGGATGTGTAAAGGCGAGCCTTGCAGAGGGCGGATCGCCGATCTGCAACATCGGCGGCGACCGGCGCGTCAATACTGATAGGTGGCGCGGTTCGTTCGATTCAGTGGTGGAAGGAGGGGCCCGATGGCAATGGCTCATCAAACCACATTGGCGGAGATGGTAGCGCAGAGCCGCGATGTGATCACCCATCCCGGTGTTGACACCTTTGAACGCTACGAGAAGCGGGGTAGCCTCGGGACAGCGGGTGTGTACGTCCTGGCAGCGGCGCTCATTGCTGGCCTGCTGGCCTTTCTGACGGTGCTCCTGCCGGGTGTGCAGGGCAATCCCTTCAGCGTCTTCGTTAGCGGCGTCGTAGGCGCCCTGGTCAACTTCGTCATCTTCACCGCCATGGTCTACTACCTGGGCAAGAGTCTGGCGAATGGGACCGGGACGTGGGACGAGGTAGCCTACAGCTTCGCCCTGTTCGTGGCGCCGCTGGCGGTAGTTTCGGGGGCGCTGGCGTTCATTGCGACCCTGCTCGGCAGCCTGCCCGTGCTCGGCTGGCTGATCGGGCTGGCGGGGACGGTCGGGGCGATCATCGTGCTGGTGGCACAGGCGTTCTTCGGCTTCCTGGCCGTCCAGTCGAGCATGAACATCAGGGACAGCGGGAAGGCGTTGCTGGTGCTGGTCCTCTCGGTAATCGGCACGATTGTGGTGCAGATCGCGCTCGGCATGGCGATCAGCATTCTCACCGGGCTGTTGCCGCTGCTCATCCTGGCGGCCCTGGTCGCGGCGGTGCTGGTAACGATTATGCGCAAGCGCGCCTGATGGGCGCGCGCCTGTGGCACGGTCTCTGCAATGCGCGGGGGGAGCGAAGGTTCGCTCCCCCCGCGCGCCTTTTGGGGTTGCCGACAGGATGTGTTCAGGTTTATCGCCGAGGGGCGCGGAGGGCTTCTCAAAGCTCATCCTTCTGAACACGCACCCCGAGATGCCGGATTCGCCGATCGCCGTGAGCTGTGCTATGCTACGCGCCGATGTGATGATTCGCCGCCAGGGCGGGAGGAGCACGACAAGGGTGCTGCGCCCTGCCAACGAGGATAATGTTCACCTCTACCGAACACTCTCGCACCGCCGAGGACGCGAAGGGCCTCAAAGAGTTCATTTTCTCCGTTCCGCTGCGTGCTCTGAGGTAAAGCCGAACACGTGCCAGCGACAGCCTTTTTCACCTCCGCTGGCGCGTGGCGCGGGCGTATGGGCGACGGGTATGAAGATCCTGCACCTTGCCGATCTGCACATTGGCGTCGAGAACTACGGGCGCCTCGATCCGGGCAGCGGGCTGCACAGCCGCCTGGTGGATTACCTTGAGCGCCTGGACGAGGCGCTGGATCTCGGCCTGCGGGCCGGGGTCGATCTGGTCCTCATCGCCGGGGACATCTATAAGAATCGCTCGCCCAACTCCACGCACCAGCGCGAGTTCGCGCGCCGGGTGCAACGCCTGCGGGAGGCGGGGGTGGCGGTGTTTATCCTGACCGGCAACCACGACATCTCGCCAGCGGCGGGCCGGGCCCACTCGGTGGAGATCTTTCGCGCCCTGGAGGTCGAGGGCGTGACCATCGCCGACCGCCCGCGGCTCTACGAGGTGCCCACCCGCGCCGGCCCGGCGCGCATCCTCGCCATCCCCTGGGTCACACGGCAGATGTTGCTGAGCCGCGAGGAGTTGCGGGGAGCCTCGTTTGCCGACATCGAGTACGAGGTGCGCTGGCGCCTGGAACGCTTCATCGAAGAGCAGGCCCGCAGCTTTGACCCGCAACGGCCGGGCATCATCACCTTTCATGGCAGCCTCGACGGGGCGCAGGTCGGCGCCGAACGGGTGATGACCCTGGGCCAGGACCTGGTGTTGCCGCGGTCGCTGTTCATCCACCCCGGAGTGGCCTACGTGGCCCTCGGCCATATCCACCGCCACCAGGCGCTGCACCACGACCCGCCGATGGTGTACCCCGGCAGTCTGGAGCGGGTGGATTTCGGCGAGCGCGACGAGCCGAAGGGTTGCGTGCTGGTGGAGATCACCAACGGCAAGGCGCGCTGGACCTTCCATCCGCTGCGGGCGCGCCCGTTCGTGAGCATTGAAGAGGATCTGCGCCGCAGCAGTGACCCGGCCGGGGCCCTTGCCGCGCTGATCGCGCGCCAGGACCTGCGCGGAGCGGTGGCGCGGGTGGAAGTGCGGATTACCCGCGAGCAGGCCGACGTGCTGCGGTCGGAGGAGATCCGCCGCCTGCTCGATGACGCCGGAGCCTTCGTGGTCGCCGGGGTCGTGTTTCACGTGGAACGCAGTGGCCGCCGGCGCTTCGGCGCCGCCGAAGCCGAGTTGCTCGACGGCCTCACCCCCCGGCGCGCGCTGGAACTCTACCTGCGCGCCAAACAGCCGCCCCTCAGCCCGGAACGCATCGCCGCCCTGCTGGCCGCCGCCGATGAGCTTATGGGCGGATGATCGGCGCGTGCGCCACGAAGCACCAGCATCGCGCCTGTGCTATCGAGAAGCCTTGCTATGCCTGGCATATGATCACCCTCGACCTCAGATACCAGCAGACAACGCTCGAAGAACTCTTGCGCGCAGCGCGTTCAGAGGCGGTCTTGATCGTCACCGAAGAGGGCCGCCGCTATATCCTCGAAGCGGCAGACGACTTTGACCGCGAGGTGGCCGCGCTCGGGAGCAGCCGGGAATTTATGGACCTTCTGGCGGAACGGCGGCAGGAGCCAGGACGAATAGCGCTCGAAGAGGTCGAACGGCGGCTCAAGCCGCTCGAAGGGTAATAGCGCGCGCATCATCGCGTTGTGCTCCACGTCCGGCGCCTGGCCCCACGGTTGCCGTCCAGCGTAGTAGGGAGCGGCGCCAGGCGGAAAGCTGTCCGTCGATCTGCCGCAGGCGGCAATCAGGGGGACGAGCGGCGGTGGAACGTCGCGGCAAGGCGCCAGACGGATGTCCGGCTAATCGAACGGGATCGGCTATGATCGCCGGACCGGAGGGCATCATCGTAGACTTCTACCGGCGGGTTGGTCTGCATCAGCCAGAAGCGGCGTCTTAGCACTCCATCCGAACTTCCAGTTCCTGCAAACATCCTGCCAGACCACGCCGCTCCGCAGTCACCTCAAACACACGCGCCCCGGCGCTCACCAGGGCAGCGATCAGCCCCGGTGCGGCCTCGGGGCCTGCTGCGACCCGCAGGGCGCCCTGGCCCGCCGGAATGGCGTCGTAACCGAAGTGGGCCGCCACCGCCGCGACGATCGGCAGGGGTTCGGCGGTGATCAGCAGCGCATCCTCGCCGCGAAGGAGCGCCTCGATCGGGCCATGCGCCACCAGATGGCCCTCTCGGAGCAGCGCGACGTGCGTGCACAGGCGCTCCACTTCCTCCACCCGCTCGCTGGCGAGCACCAGGGTCAACCCTTCCCCGTGCAGGCGCCTGAGCACGCGATGCAAGTCTGCAACCCCGGCGGGGTCCAGGTCAACGGTCGGTTCATCAAGGAAGATCAGGCGCGGTTGGTGGAGCAGGGCGGCGGCCACGGCCAGGCGCCGGCGCTCGGCGTCGGAAGCCTCGCCGGCGCGCACCGCGGCGCGCGCCTCCAGATCCACCCGGCGCAGCGTCGCGTCCACCGGGGCCCACGCGCTCTGCCCGTTGAGCATGGCCAGGAGGCGCAGATTGGCGCGCAACGACAGGCCGCCAGCCAGAGGCGGGGCCGCTGCGACCACGCCCGTGAGCGCGCGAATGGCCCCCCGCTCGCGCCGCAGATCGTGGCCGAAGATCGCGCCGCTCCCGCTGCTGGGACGCGCACGGCCCGCCAGCAGCCTGATCAGCGTGCTCTTGCCAGCCCCGGGCGGACCAAGCAACCCCAACAGCGCCCTTGAGGGAACTGCCAGACTTACACCGGCAACACTGCGGCGCGTTCCATCGTATCTGGTCAGCCTGTTGGTCTCGATAGCCAGCGACGTCGCAGGCATGACGCCGATTCCTGTTGAACAGAGTGCAAGCACATCATCGTCAGATCGCCCTGGAAAGCCAGACACAGCAATCCAAAATCCACACGAATCCTACCAGGAGTGTAGCGCGCGGCAGGCCCCCGCGCGTCGGCGTACAGCGCGATGGGGAGGCGCCGATCGCGCCGTAGGGGCGTCGTACCAGAGGCGGAGCGGGGATGACCGTAGTGGGCATTGTTGCGGATACGGATGCTTCGACTTGACCGGTGTACCTGACTCCGACATAGCCGGTTTGTGGAGGTGTGTAGAGGTGTGGAGCTATGGATGGAGCGGAACGGTCAAGCTGGAGGAAGCCCCTGTTCCGCAACACACCTCAGCCATCGTTCCACACGTGCAGGATAATCAGGTCTTCACCTCCACACCTCCACGTCAAATCCGCTCCAGGGCGCCAAAGAGCCGGTCGAGGTCGTCGCTGTCGTTAAAAGGGCCGGTCGAGATGCGCAGGGCGTTCCGTTCGGGCACGGCGCGTACAATCACCCGTTGCGCCCACAGCGCGCGCAGCAGCGCCAGGGCGTCGGGTTGATCCGCGACCTGGAAACTCACCAGGGCCGAACTGTGCTCCCAGGGCCGCGGAGAGAGCAGCCGCAGGCGCGGATGGGCCGCCACACGAGCCTTCAGTTCATCGGCCAGGGCAGCCATGTGCGCCTGAAGCGCCGCCGCGTCCCGTCCCTGCCACCAGTCGAGCGCGGCGTCCATCCCTGCCCAGAGGGGCAAAGAGCGCGTGCCGTACTCGAAGCGGGCCGCCGTTGGCTGGAGCGTCGGAACGGGCGCGTCCTCATGCAGCGACCCCGCGCCCACGTGGGCCGGCGTGAGGCCCTCGAGCCGGTCGGGACGGATGTACAGCAGACCGACGCCCTTGGGACCCAGCAGCCATTTATGCCCATTGCTCACCAGGTAGTCGCAGCGGAGGGCCGCGACATCCAGCGGAAACTGCCCCAGGGCCTGCGCGGCATCGAGCAGCACCTCGACGCCGTGGGTATGGGCCAGGGCCACGGCCTCAACCGGCGGCAGGCGCGTGCCGGTCTGGGAACTGACCATGCTCACCGCCAGCAGGCGCGTGCGCGGGGTCAACGCCGCGGCCAGGTTGGAGAGGGTAGTTTGCGGGTCCACGGCCAGGGAGAAGCGACGCAGCCGCAGCCGGCCCCGGGCGGCCAGGTAGGCAAACGGATTTTCGACGGCAGGATGCTCCTGGTCACTGATTACCACCTCATCGTCGGGATGCCAGGCGATGCCAGCGGCCACCAGGTTGATCCCATCGCTGGCATTGCCGGTGAGGACCAGAGCCGTGGGAGGGGCGCCGATCAACGCCGCCAGACGGGCGCGCACCCGCTCGCGGGTCTCTAAAAGGTCATAGTGGGCAACATAGCCCTCACGCTCGTAGCGTGCAACGGCGCTCAGGTAGCGCTGCAAAGCTGGTTCAGGCATCAAACCGTGGGTGCCCAGATTGAGATAGGTCAGATCGGCCAGGGCCGGAAAATCGGCGCGAACGGGGCTGAACATAGGTCCCTCCGTAGAATCCAGGCGTGTTTTGGACCCGGCCGTTCCCCGCCTGACAGGCGTTCCGTGGTCCCCCATCAACGGTGTGAGGAGATGTCGAGGGGTGGAGGTGAGGTCCATCCAGGAAAGGGCGTTGCAAACTTAACCCAGGCGGCATACGGCAACGGCTGTCCAGCCGCTCGCGCAATGGGCGCGGCAAGGAGGTACGGCGCTTCCGGTACGCCTGTGGATCCAGCCAGGCTTTATAATACCTCAGGCACCCGACCGCGCGGCGCGGCGGAGCAAGGACCTTATGCTACAATGCAGCCATGTCGTAGGCGCCGTGCCCGACAAGATGCTTGTGGCGGGAAGGGCCGCCGATCAGCCACGCAGAGGAGGCCACGTATGCGCAAGAAGATCAGCATTATCGGGGCAGGGTTCGTCGGATCCACGACTGCTCACTGGTGTGCCGCCGCGGAACTCGGCGACATCGTTCTGCTCGACATCGTGGAAGGCATCCCCCAGGGCAAGGGACTTGACCTGTACCAGGCCGGGCCGATTATGGGCTTTGACGCGCGGATCACCGGCACCAACGACTATGCTGACACCGCCAACTCTGATGTGATTGTCGTCACCTCGGGCGCGCCGCGCAAGCCGGGGATGAGCCGCGAAGATCTGATCAAGGTGAATGCTGACATCACCCGCGATTGTATCTCGAAGTCGGCGCCCCTCTCGCCCAACGCGGTGATCATTATGGTCAACAACCCGCTCGATGCCATGACCTACGTCGCCGCCGAGGTCAGCGGCTTCCCTAAGGAGCGGGTGATGGGTCAGGCCGGGGTGCTCGATAGCGCCCGCTACCGCACCTTCATCGCCATGGAGACCGGGGTCAGCGTGGAGGACATTCAGGCCATGCTGATGGGCGGCCACGGTGACGAGATGGTCCCCCTGCCGCGCTTTTCGACCATCGGCGGCATCCCGGTGACCGAGTTCATCCCCAGGGAGCGCCTCGACGCGATTGTTGAGCGCACGCGCAAGGGCGGCGGCGAGATTGTCAACCTGCTCAAGACCGGTAGCGCCTACTATGCCCCCGCGGCAGCCACCGCGCAGATGGTCGAGGCGGTTCTCAAGGATAAGAAGCGGCTCATTCCGGTCTCGGCCTATCTCACCGGGCAGTACGGGCTTTCCGATATGTACTTCGGCGTGCCGGTGATCCTGGGCGCTGGCGGCATCGAGAAGATCATTGAACTGCCCCTCAATGAAGAGGAAATGGCCCTGCTCAAGAAGTCGGCGGACGCGGTGCGTTCGACCATTGAGACCCTGAAAACCCTGTAAACCTGGCCCGGGATGTGAGCGCGCGAGGCGCTCACATCCCCCATTAGAGGCTGTCCAGATGCTTCGGAGGGGCTTGGAAGGGTGCAGCCCTCTTCCAGGCACGCTCGCTCCTCGATCGTTTGGAGGAGGATGGGGAAACCAGGTTTCCCCACGTCCCTGCCTGAAGGGAAGGGCGGGGAGGCGTGACCCTCCCAGAACGTCATCGGTATCCCGGGCATCTCGATAGACTCTTACTCGCAGGAGATTCGTGAAGGCGACGACAGCAAGGAATCTTGCGCCTCAAGTTGGAACAGGTGTGGATCGCTGGCGCATGATCGGCGGTGAGCGCTTCTACACCGTGGCCCGCTGGTTAACGGTGGCCCTGCTCGCGGCAGTGACAGGTCTGCTCACTGGTGCGCCATTATGGCCGCTCACTACCGACAGCCCGCCGCTGCTTACGGTGCTGTGGGTCTACACGGGCTTCAGCCTGCTCACCACGCTGGCGCTATTCCTCCCTGCGGCCAGCCACCTGCTCGGCCTGGCCTATATCGTTGATTTGTCGTTCATCGCCTTGATGACCTTCTTCGGCGGTGAAGAGACGGTCATCTTTTTTCCGCTCTACCTGGTCCCGCTGATCAATGCGGCGCTCCGCCATCCACCGGTGGCAAGCCTGTTCTCCGGCCTGTTCGCCGCGCTGCTGTACGTGCTCGCGTTCCTGGGCTGGCGTCTGATCATTGCCACTGAGAGCGCGATCCCTATCAATATGCTCGATAGCGTCGGCCTGGGCCTGCGCGCCCTCACCCTGGTCTACGTGCCGCTGCTGACCAGCGGCCTTGCCGAGCGCTGGAGCGAGAACAACCGCGCCAGTGTGGTGCAGGCGCGCCAGCAGGCTGAACAGGCCCTGGCCGAGGCACGCGCCTACCGCGACCAGATGCGCTCGCTCTACGAAGTGGCCTATACGCTCTCCACGACGGTTGATTACCGCCAGGTGCTGGAGACCACCCTGCGCGAGAGTCGCAAACTGGTGCCCTTTTCGACCGGCTTCGTGCTGCTGGCCTCGGGCCAACCTGATGAACTCTATGTTGCCGCCAGCCAATCGCTCGCTCCCGCCGATCAGTCGCGGCGCGTCACGGTGAGTAGCGGATTGTTCGCGGCGCTGCGCAGCAGCGAGGCGCGGATGGTGCCTGATGTGGCGCGCGAGCCTGATTTGCAGAGCTTCGAGAGCCTGCGCCATTGCACTCGCGCCTGTCTCATCCCGCTGCGCGCAGGTATGCACACCTACGGCCTGCTGGTCGTGGCCAGCGACGTCCCCAACGCCTTCACCGGCGAACAGGTCGCCAACCTGACCGCCCTCGCCAATTACGCGATTATGGCGCTGCACAACGCCCAGTTGATCTTTGATCTGAAAGAAGAGCGCAACAAGCTGATTTCCAAGGAGGAGCAGGTGCGCCACCAGCTCGCCCGCGATCTCCACGATGGCCCTGCCCAGGCCCTGGCGGCGATCACTATGAACGTGGAGTTTATCAAGCGCCTGCTGGAGCGTGATCCCGATCGCGTGGTGGAAGAGCTTGACAAGCTCAGCAGCCTGGCCAAGCGCACCACCTACGAGGTGCGCACCATGCTCTTCGAGTTGCGCCCGCTCGTGCTGGAGAGCCAGGGCCTCCGCGCGACCCTCGAGCAGTATCTGGAGCGTTTCAAAAATGGCGCCAACGAACCGCGTATCCTCCTCGAGGCTGGTGATCTGAACGATGTGCGTCTGGGGAGCAAGGCCGAAGGCACTTTGTTCAACATCATCCAGGAAGCGATCAACAACGCACTGAAGCACGCCCGCGCCGCGCACATCTGGGTGCGCCTTAGTCGCGAAGGGGATCACCTGGTGACAGTGGTACAGGACGATGGCGCCGGCTTTGATATGCAGAGCGTATTGCGCTCCTACGAGAAGCGCGGCTCCTTTGGCCTGCTGAACATTGATGAACGCGCGCGCCTGGTCGGCGGGCACGCCGAGATCGCCTCAAGCCCGGGCAATGGCACGACGGTCAAGGTGATCGTGCCGATCGAGTCGTGAACCCCTACCTCAATCCTCAGCGCGTGCGCGCCGCTCTGCGGGCCCTTGACCTGCGCCCGACGCGGGGCATGGGGCAGAACTTCCTGGTTGACCCCACAGCCCTCGCTGCCATCGTCGAGGCCGCCGCCCTCCGGCCCGATGACCTGGTGGTCGAGGTCGGGCCGGGCCTCGGCGTGTTGACCTGGGAACTCACCCGGCGCGCGGGCTTCACCATCGCCGTCGAACTGGATAAGCGCCTGGCGGCGCGCTTGCGCGACGAGTTCACCGGCGCGCCGCTGCGGATCGTGCAGGCCGACGTGCTGCGCATCACCCCCGGCGAACTGCTCGCCGCCGCCGAACGCCGGCCACCCTACAAACTGGTGGCCAATCTGCCCTACGCCATCACCGCGCCCGTGTTGCGCCACTTCCTCGAGGCCCGCGAACCGCCCGACTTGAGCGTGGTACTGGTGCAGTGGGAAGTCGCCGAGCGTATCACGGCGGCCCCGGGCGACCTGAGCGTGCTCGCCCATGCGGTGCAACTCTACGCCGCGCCGGAGATTGTCGCTCGCGTGCCCGCGAGCAGTTTCTATCCACAACCGGCGGTCGACTCGGCGGTGCTGCGCCTGCACCGCCATCCAGCCCCGCCAGTCGAGGCGCCCGATGTGAATGCCCTCTTCCGGGTGATCAAAGCCGGCTTCCTGCACCCGCGCAAACAACTCGGCAATGCCCTGGCCGGCGGCCTCGCCGCGCTGGGGGTCAAAGTCTCGCGCGAGCAGGCCCTGGCGGCGCTGGAGCGCGCCGGCATCGCCCCCACGCGCCGCGCCGAGACCGTCACCCTCGCCGAGTGGGCCGCCCTCGCCCACGCCCTGGCGCCGTTTCTGGGGTGAAGATCCACCACGAAGAGATGAGGAACGTGTGGGAGCGCGCGGCCCTCCCCACACCCTCCCCTCGTTCCGTCCACGGCGGGATGCCGGGCGACTGCGCCGCCAGAACCACCGAAAGAACCAGGGTTCGAGCCTTGCCCCGAGGACCTTGCACGAGCCTCGACCCTCCTCCAGGAGAGCCTCGCTGCGGATCGTAGTCATGTTACAATAGAATGTGATTACGAAAACACGACTACAAGGAGAGCAAGGACCTATGACCCAGACCGACCAGAACACGGGTTTTTCCGTGCTGCATCGGCACCAGTATGCCAATCTTTTTACCTTCCGCAAGAGCGGCGACGCCGTCAAGACGCCCGTGTGGTTCGCCCTGCGCGATGGCAAAGCCTACGTGATGACGACAATGGATTCGGGCAAAATCAAACGCATTCGCAACAACGGCCGGGTGCTGATCGGCCCTTCAGATCGCGGCGGACGGCCCCTCGGCCCCACGGTTGAGGCCCGCGCCCGCGTGCTGGCGCCGGAGGAGGTCGCCGTGGCAAAGGACGCTCTCGATGAGAAGTACGGCCTGATGAAGGCGGTCTTTGACTTCTTTATGACCGTGAGTAACGTTCAGCGGGCCTGGATCGAGATCGAACCGGCCTGATCTCAGCTTCGCGTCTGGAACAAGCGGGGGAGGAAGGAACCAGGTTCCCTCCTCCCCTGTAAGGGCCTATCTGGATAACCTGGTTGTCCGATCCCTTTTCTGGGAGGGCGATGCCCTCCCAGCCCCTCCCTGAGGGGAGGGGCGTGGGGAAACCGGGTTTCCCCACCTTACCTGGAGGAGTTATTCGGATAGGCTAAAGTCGAACTAAACGAGGAAAGCCTTCTCGAAGGACAGATAATCTCTAACTCCGACTAATCGGGCCGGGTAACCAGTTCGGTGCCAGCGACCCATCCCTCGCGGCCGTCGCCAGTGCGGATGCGCCACCAGGGGTAGTTGTCCTTCTGGACAGGGCCTTCCAGCAGGGTCATCGAGGTGCCGGGAGGCAAACCAGCAAACGCGTTGGTGTCGAGACCGGGGCCACTGCGGAGGCGCAGGTTCTGGCCGCCGGTCTTGCGCACATAGGCGGTTGCTCCCACGGCCAGTCCGCCGGGCGTACCGGCGGCCGCTGGCGCACCGCCGAGCATCTCGCCGGCCCTGGCCGCCACGCTGGCAGCAGCGGCGCTGGCGGCAGCGGCAGCCTGCTGCTGGGCCCTGGCTGCCTCCGCCTGCAACCGGGCCATTTCCGCCTGCATCTTCTGCATCTGCGCCTGGGCCTCGGCGAGGGCCTTCTCGGCAGCATCGCCAGCGCTGGCCTCCTTCTTCGCCGCTTCGAGTTGCTTCTGCAGATCGGCGATCTCCTTGCCCTTCTGCGCGAGCTGGTCGCTCATCTGGCGCATGGCCTGGGCCGCCTGCTCCTGCTCGGCTTTCGCCTTCTCCTCTTCTTCCTTCTTCTTACCGCCGCCAAACAACATGGGAGTGCTCCTTCCTGCTACTGCTGCGTTCGCGTCTCGTTACCGCGTTGCGCTCGTTTCGCCCAGCCATTGGCTGCGCCAGCGCCTCGGCCTCAGCGAGCGATGGTCGAGCCATCACCTATGCTCGGACGGAGTACTGCTGGCTTGACAACCGAATTATGACGGGTCAGTGGTTTGCGGGGAGGCCCTGGCCCTCCCACACTGCTTCGCGTGAGGACTTCGCGCTCCCAAACCCCCACCTGCGGGTCAAACCAGCTTAGGCCTTCCTCAGGTTAGAGACTGCTTTCAGCAGTTGCCGGTCACAAACCTAGCGGCTTCGCGAGGCCAGGAAATCGATCACATCGATCTTCGTCACGATTCCCGCGACGCGACCGTTGTCCACCACCACCGCGGCATTACTGCGCCCGAAGAGCGAGGTCAACTCCTCCAGCGGGGTATCGGAGGTAACCGTAGCAACCTCGTGGGTGTGGACGCTTTCGATGGTATGCTCCATCGAACCGCCGTTCACCAGATAATCGAGGAGATCGCTCTCGCTGATGATCCCGTGCAGGCCCCCCAGCCGGTCGAGGACCGGCAACTGCGAGATGCCGTGGGTCTTCATCTGGCGGATAGCGGCGGCGACGGTGGTGGTTTCATCGGCAGCAATCAAGGCCCCGGCGCGGTCGGCGAGCATATCGCCGACCGTGGCGTCTTCCAGAAAGCCGTTTTCGCGCATCCAGGTATCGTCGAAGATCTTGCTCAAGTATCGGCTGCCGCTATCGGGGAGCAGCACGACTACCAGATCTTCCTCGCCGAGGTGCTCGGCCGCGGGCGAGCGCAGCCAGCGCAAGGCCCCGGCGACCGCCAGGCCGCACGATCCGCCACAGAAGATGCCCTCCTCGCGCACCAGGCGCCGGGTCATCAAAAAGCTCTCGCGATCGCTGACCTGCACCACATCATCAACGACGCTGAAATCCATCGTGGCGGGAAGGAAATCTTCACCCACCCCCTCGACCTTGTAGCCGTGGACCGGCCCGGGCTGGCCGGTGCGGAAGTACTCGGTGTAAAGCGAACCGGCCGGGTCAACGCCAACCACCTTGACAGCAGGGTTACGCTCCTTCAGGTACCTGCCAGTGCCGCTGATCGTCCCGCCGGTACCCATTCCGGCAACGAACACGCTGACGCGCCCGGCAGTCTGGCGCCAGATCTCGGGACCGGTGGAACGGTAGTGGGCCTCGGGGTTGGCCGGATTCCAGTACTGGCCGGCGAGGATGGCATTGGGCGTCTCCTCGGCAAGGCGCCGTGAGACCGAGTAGTAGGAGCGCGGATCGTCGGGTTCAACGGCGGTGGGGGTAATCACCACGCGGGCGCCAAAGGCGCGCAGGGCGCGGATCTTCTCCTCGCTCATCTTATCCGGCATCACGAAGATGCACTTGTAGCCCTTGATCGCGGCGGCAATCGCCAGGCCCATGCCGGTGTTGCCGCTGGTGGGTTCCACGATCGTGCCCCCGGGCTTCAATAAACCGCGCCGCTCCGCGTCTTCGATCATAGCGATGCCAATACGATCCTTGACGCTGCCGCCGGGATTGAGAAACTCGACCTTCACCGCGACGGTCGGTTTGATGCCGCGGGCAAGCTTATTCAAACGCACCAGGGGCGTATCGCCAATCGTATCGAGAATGGTAGAGTGAATGGTAAGCGTGGCAGCAGTCGAGTCAGAGGCGGCAGTTGCGGTCACGGAACCCTCCTTGAGCCTGTCGGGATGGCCCCGGCGGGCCATCCACCCTTGCCGTGGCGCTCCATTGCGCCGTCATATGCCTGATTCGTTCAGTGTTATGTATCGTAGCACAGCCATGGTGACGGGGCAAACGGAACTTCCTGCCAGCACGCGCATCTTATTGGTCTGTCAACAAAGGCTTTCGCCAAACGCCCCCCTTCCCCAACCCTCCCCTGCTGGGAGAGGGAGGCCGGCGCCTCTCCCCAACAGGGGAAGGCTGGGAAGGGGGTGGAAATGCCAGGATAAGCCGGTTGCGCCCCTCCGCGCTCCTTGCGGCACGAACATGGCCGGCAGATATGAACACCATCTCCAGGGCGACATCTTGTGCCCTCCCATCAGGATCGGGTATAATACAAAAGGTAAAATAATGCGTGAAGTAGCTACAGGCGCGCCCGTTGAGTGCTGCTGAAACCCTGCAACTGATCGCCCGGGAGGTCCAGACCTGCACACGCTGCCCGCTGCATATCGGGCGCACCCATGCAGTTCCAGGTGAAGGGCCGCCGGATGCAAAAATCATGTTCATCGGTGAAGGTCCCGGCTACCACGAGGATCGCTGTGGGCGTCCCTTCGTGGGGCCGGCGGGCCAGTTTCTCGATGAACTGCTTGCAATGGCCGGATTGCAGCGCACCGAGGTATTCATCGGTAATGTGGTAAAGTGCCGCCCACCCCAGAACCGGGACCCGCAACCCGAGGAGATCGCCACCTGCACCCAGGCGTTCCTGTTCCGCCAGATCGAGGCGCTCCAGCCGCGTGTCATTGTTACGCTCGGCCGTTTTTCGATGAACCTGTTTTTGCCGGGCGAGAAGATCTCGCGCATCCACGGCCAGCCGCGCAAGGTAGATGGGCGGCTGATTGTGCCGATGATCCATCCGGCGGCGGCTCTGCACCAGCCACAGAACCGCCCGTTGATTGAGGCTGACTTCCGGCGGCTGCCGGAGATTCTGGCCGAGGCCGAACGCGAAGCTACGGCGAAGCTGTCCGCTGCCTCGCCCCGCGACGAGGAGCCGCCGCTGGAGCAATTAAGCCTCTTTTGAGGTCTGAGCATCGGTATTCTGGTTATCGGGCGTGTCAGGGTATGAAAACCTATCGTCTCTCCGCCGCAGGCAGACGCAATGTGCTGGTGCTGATTGTCGCGGCGCTGCTGATCTGGGTATTCGCGTTCTGGAGCTTTGCGAGCACCCTGCGGATCAGCTATAACCCCGTGCGATTCTGGCTCAGCCTCCAGGAGAGCCTGGCCCAGGGTTTGAGTGTTGGTCAGGTCGTGCCGGCGCTGCTGATGCTGGTGCTGATTGTCGCCACCCCGCTGCTGATCTGGGCGCTTCTGGCGGAGTGGGCCGCGGCATATACGCCTACCCCTGATGGGCTGCGCTTCGAGACCCTGGGGGTCAGGGTTGTTTGCCCATGGCATTGCATCCGCAGCGTGCACCCGGTTGACACTGACGCCGAAGAACCCTTCGATGAACTGCTGCTCAACACTGATCCAGGCACGCAGATTGGCCATCCTGTGACGCGATTCCTTCATCGCCAGGCCTGGGGCGTCGATCGCCTGCCGATCTACCCGGACCTGGAAGAACGTGACGAACTGCTTGCCGCGATCCGCGGTGCGCTTGAGACAGCCTCCAGGGCCGAGCGCGCCCCCGCGCGAGCATGAACGGTTCGGTGAATCGAGGCGCCAGTGACAGGCGCCTCTCTTGCATACCCGGCTTTCGGCCACGGGCCCGCAGGCACGCGGCCTGGCCGGCAATGAGCGCGCCTGCCCGCCGCTCGTGACAATTCAGAAAGGAGATGAAGCCCCTTCTGGCCAACGCTGCCAGTGCTTCGGCTTCAACCAACACCTATGGCAAAACAGAGAGTGCGCACGATTCCCCTCGGCGGCGCCGGTGAAGTCGGGCGAAACATGTGGGTCGTTGAGTACGGCGATGAGATCCTCATCCTCGATTGCGGCATCATGTTCCCCGAAGCCGAAATGCTCGGCGTTGATCTGGTGCTGCCCGATATCACCTACCTGCGTGAAAAGACCGATAAAATTAAGGGCATCCTGTTGACCCACGGCCACGAGGATCATATCGGTGCCGTTCCTCACCTCATTGCTGAGCTTGGGTTCCCGCCGATCTTTGGCACCCGGTTGACCCACGGCCTGCTCAGCAATAAGCTGAAGGAACATCGCCTCCTCGATAAGGCCACCCAGGTGGTAATCAATGATACCGAGCCGTTTCAGGTCGGCTCGTTCACCGTCGAACCGTTCCATATCGCCCACTCGATCCCGGATGCGGTGGGCTTCGCGATTAACCTTCCCCCTGGCCTGGTGGTGTACCTGACCGATTGGAAGCTCGACCATACCCCGGTTGATGGCAAGCCCACCGATATTCAGAAGATCGCTGAACTGGGCCAGCGTAAGCCCCTGGCGCTGATTACCGACTGCGTGCGGGTCGAGTCGAAAGGCTATACCCCCTCCGAGCAGACCGTCGGCGAAGCCTTCGACAATATCTTCGCCATCGCCCCCGGGCGCATCATCGTGGCGACCTTTGCCTCCAATATCAGCCGCGTCCAGCAGGTGATCGACTCGGCTGAAGCCTACGGGCGCAAGGTGCTGGTCGCCGGTCGCAGTATGGAGAACAACTCGCGCATCGCCTTCGAGATGGGCTTCCTGCGCGCCGAGCCGGGCACGCTTATCCGACCCAATGAACTGGCGGCCTATCCCGATGATCAGATCGCCGTGATCTGTACCGGTTCGCAGGGTGAGCCGATGGCGGCCCTCAACCGCATGGCCAACCGCGACTATCCCCACCTGAAGATTAAACCAGGTGATACGGTGGTGGTCTCGGCTACTCCCATCCCCGGCAATGAGGTCAGCGTGGGCCGGGTCATCAATAACCTGTTCAAACTTGGCGCCGAGGTGATCTATGGTGGCCAGGCCAATGTGCACGTCTCCGGGCACGCCGCCCAGGAGGAACTGAAACTGGTGCTCTCCCTGCTCCGCCCCGAGTTCGTGGTGCCGTTCCATGGCGACTATCGCCACATGGTGCTCTACCGCAAGATGGCCGTTGGCATGGGCGCTGGCTATACGAATGACAACGTGCTCATTCCCGAGGGCGGCACGATTATGGAGTTCGCCCGCGGCTTCGGCAAGGTCACCGGCAAAGCGCCCGTGGGGTACATCTACGTGGATGGAACGACCGTCGGCGATGTCGGCAATGTGGTGGTGCGCGACCGGCAGATGCTCGCCAAAGATGGCATGCTGATCGTCGTCGTGGGCATCGACAGCGCCACCGGCGAACTGGTCTCCGGTCCCGATGTGGTTTCGCGAGGTTTTGTGTACATGCGCCAGAGCCAGGATCTCGTCGAGGCGACGAAAGAGGCCGTCCGGGCCGCGCTCACAACGCGAAACGGCGTGGTGAGCGGAGCGGGCGTGGACGCGAGCTTCATCAACCGGAAGATCAAGGACGTGGTGAGCGAGTTTCTCTACCGCGAGACGAAGCGGCGCCCGATGGTGCTGCCAATGGTGATGGAGGTGTGAGCGCACGCGCTCCTGGTAGTGTTCTGCGGAGGGGTCTGTGACCCCTCCGCAGTCTTTTTACTCCGGACACGGTTGCGCTGCGCGATGGCGTTGCGTAGCCGTTCGGAGGAGCGGACAGCTACGCCTCCCCCTAGCAGGGGCCTGGGGAAACCAGCTTTCCCCGTACCTGGCATCGGCGACAGATTCAAGGCAGATCGGCGACGAAGGCGCGGAGGGCCGCCGTTGTGGCGGCAAACTGCTCCTCAAGGGCGAGGTAGAGGTCGGATGAGAGGGGCAGGCCCTGCGTACAGGCCTGTTCAAGCTCGGCGCAGTGCGCCGCCAGGGCGCTGGCGCCGATGCTCAGGCAGCTTCCCTGGAGCCGGTGGGCCAGCCGGGAAACCGCGCGCGGGTCGCCACGTTTGAGCGCCAGACCCAGCGCCGCGAGCAGCGGAGGCGTCTCTATCACGTAGGTTTCAACAATACTGCGCAACAGGGCGGGTCCGTCTGGACCAACCATGTCCAGGAACTCGCGCAGTACGTGCGTATCCATCACGTCCATGGTCGGCTCGATCAGCTCACGCACCATAAGCATCCCCTGTTTTGCCTCCTTTTAACCAAATTTTTACCATAGCCCCCGAAAGCATGGCTATAGGACCATGGTCCTATCCGGCTATAGCCCATGTGGGACCACGGTCCTACGTGGCAGGGTCAAGCCAGGGCCTGAGCAACGGCCATCTCCCGCGGCGGATGCCGGGCTTGCCTATGGAGGGTGCACCAGCCCCGGGGACGCCCCCAGGGTTTGTGCGCAGTCCGTCTCTGACAGCAGGGTGTGGGGCGGCTGCGCCGTCCGACAGGATCGGCTGGGGTCTGGGGCAAGCCCCAAAGTTGAACAGCCCCGGGGTTGCCCCGCACCCCTACCCGAATGGTATAATGAGAACGAACAGGACCCTCATCGTGGAGGAGAATCCTGGCAGGAGCGCCAGCATGACCGTCAATACCTCTCCCGATACAGCCGCATTGGAAGCGTGCCACAAGCGGCTGTGGGTTGTCTTCGAGCCGGATCAGCCGGTTTTCATCACCGAGAAGGTCTACGACCCGGTCGCCCCTCTCTGGCGTGTGACGCTGGTCTATCGCGATGCCCACGGGGCCTGGCGCCGGCGCCGCTACCGCTACGATATTCCGAGCGATACGCTCTATTTCGCCGGCGAACAGCCGCTCAGCAGCGACGATGTGCGCGCCGCGCGCCGCTCCGGGCGCCCCCTGACAACTGCGGGCGCGTAATCGCTCGTCGTGAGGCGACCCCGGGGAAACCGGGCTTGTGCCCACCCCTGCCTGAGGGGATCGATCACCAGGGGCTGCGTGCTCCGCATCACCTTCGACGAACCGTGCAGCGCAACGACGTGTGAATGATCAGGTCAGCCACCCATACGAACGACGAAAGCGCACTATGTCCTCTCCATCCGTAGATGTGCCACAGAAAGGCGGCCCGTCCCGCCGGGCAGTGGTCGCCGCGTCGGTGATCGGCGTACTGGCGTTGATCGTGGCCATTCTCAGCCTGAACAACGGCGGCGCGGTGAACTACCTCACCGGCGGCTCGAGCGTGCTCGTGCTGGCCCTGCCCGTCTTTCTCACCGGGGTGCTCAGCTTTCTCTCGCCGTGCACCCTGCCCATCCTGCCGGCCTACTTCGCGGTTACCTTCCAGGCCCAGCGCCACGGCATCTTTGTGATGAGCCTGGCCTTCTTCCTTGGCCTTGCCACGACCCTCACCCTGCTTGGCGGCGCCATCAGCGCCCTGACCGGGTTGCTCTTCGCCGGCCGCGATATTCTGCAGGTGATCGGGGGCATCGTGATTATCATCTTCGGCGTGCTGGGCATGTTCGGCAAGGGCTTCGCCGGGATGCAGATCAACGAGCGCCCCGCCACCACGCTGCTCGGCTCGTACCTCTACGGGGCCACCTTCGCCCTGGGATGGACGGCCTGCGCCGGGCCGCTCTTCGGCACCTTCATGACCATGCTCACCGTCTCGGGGAACGTCGCGGTGCTCCAGGGCGCGGTGCTGGCCTTTATCTACGCCGTGGGACTGGGGTTGCCGCTGATCATCGTCGCCACCTTCTTCAACCGCCTGGGCCAGGGCTCACGCTTCTGGCGCATGATCAGCGGGCGCGGCTTTGAACTGCGCCTCTCTGGCCGCACCTTCTACCTGCACACCACCAGCGTCATCGGCGGCCTGCTGATGATCGCCATCGGTGTGCTGCTGGCTACTGGCCGGCTCGAGGCCATGACCCAGATCGCCAGCGGCAGCGGCCTCGGCGCCTGGTTCGTGACCATCGAGACGAAGCTCAGTGAAGTGTTTGGCCTGCGATGAGCCAGAAGCCCGTGCGCGCGGCCGGCGCCGTCGTCTACACCCGTGGCGATGACGGTTCGCTGCTGCTGTTGCTGATCAAGGATCGCTACGGCGCGTGGACCTTGCCCAAGGGCCATCTTGAGCCGGACGAAGCCGAGGAGGTCGCGGCCGTGCGCGAGATTGCCGAGGAGACCGGCATTGCCTGCACCATTGAAGGCCCCCTGGCCCGCGTGTACTACCCGGTTCTCAAACATGGCGCGTGGCGCGAGAAGGAAGTCGCCTACTTCCTGGCCCGCGCCGACCACGCTATCCCCGTGCCCGCCCAGGACGAGGGCATCAGCGAGGCGCTCTGGATGGCGCCCGCCGAGGCCCTGGCCACCATCACCTACAGCCAGGTGCGTGATGTGACCCGGCAGGCCCTTGCCGCCCTGGGCGCGCCGGTTTGAAGGTTAGCCGCCCTGCTAACGAAAAGAGTCCGGGAGGACAGCACCCTCCCGGTCCCTCCTGTTCAGCAACGCGCCATATGCGCCCTCAGGCGCCGCGATCGATCCGCGGCAGCACGATGCCTACCTGGCCCTGGTACTTCCCGCGCCTGTCGGCGTAGGAAACCTCGCACACCTCGTCACTCTCCAGAAAGATCACCTGGCCGATCCCCTCGTTGGCGTAGATCCGCGCCGGCAACGGCGTAGTGTTGCTGATCTCGATGGTCACATAGCCCTCCCACTCCGGCTCCAGGGGCGTGATGTTCACCAGAATGCCGCAGCGGGCGTAGGTGCTCTTGCCGATCACAATGCACGAGACGCTGCGCGGAATGCGGAAGCGTTCCACCGACCGCCCCAGGGCGAAGGAGTTTGGCGGGATGTCGATATGATCGACCTTCATATCCACGAATGATCGTGGATCGATCCGCTTCGGATCAACGATCACGTTCCAGACATTCGTAAAAACCTTAAACTCATCAGCTACTCGCAGATCGTAACCATATGATGTCAATCCATACGAAATAACCCCTTCACGCACCTGTCCATCAACGAAAGGCTCAATCATACCGTGCTCCAGGGCCATCTTGCGGATCCAGCGGTCGGATTTGATGGGCATCAGGTTTTCTCCATTCAGGAACCCAAACCTCACCGGTCTGGCAGACCTGGAAGGTCCGGGGAACTGTGCGCACCATGCCCTGACATCAGGGTGCAGGGCGAATCCAGATTCTCTGGAGCGAGCTTCACCCCCCGCAGGAGGCGGCGGACGTTGCCTCAGCCCTGCATGAGCGCGGCGTTCATGTCTCATTGCGTCAAAGCCATGCTATAATACCATCCAGAGCATCTGTGATGTACAACACAAAGCGTTGTGAACTCATTCACGGGGTTTGACCCTTAGAAAGAGCACCCGGACGTGAAAGAGTTGTTCCGCCGCAGCAGGAAGAGCTTCTCGTCGGCCGAGATCACCGAGCAGGCGCAGATCCCCGATGACCTGTGGGTCAAGTGCAGCGCCTGCCGCGAGATCATCTACAAGAAGCAGTTGTACGACAACCTGAAGGTCTGCCCCAAGTGCGGGCACCACATGCGCATGAGCGCCCACGAGTGGCTCGGCCTCCTCGATGTGGGTTCCTTCAGCGAGACAGACGTGCACCTGCTGCCCACCGATCCCCTGGGCTTCGTGACGCCTGACGAAAGCTACGCCATCAAGCTCAAGAAGTCACAGCAGCGCACGGGCATGGCCGACGCGGTGGTCGCCGGCGTCGGCAGCATCAATGGGGTCGTGCTGGCCCTCGGAGTGGGTGATTTCAGCTTCATGGGCGCCTCGATGGGCAGCGTCTACGGTGAAAAGATGGCGCGCGCCGCCGAGCGCGCCGCCGAGATGGGCATCCCCCTGCTGACTATCAACACCTCTGGCGGCGCCCGCCAGCAGGAGGGGGTGATTGCCCTCATGCAGATGGCCAAGGTGACCATGGCCCTCAACCGCCTGGCCGCGGCCGGACAGCCGCATATCGCCGTGCTGGTAGACCCGTGCTACGGAGGCGTCACCGCCTCGTACCCCCTGGTAGCCGACATCATCATCGCCGAACCGGGCGCAAACATCGGCTTCGCCGGCAAGCGGCTGATCGAGCAGATCATTCGCCAGAAACTGCCCGCCGGGTTCCAGACGGCCGAGTTTATGCTCGAGCACGGTATGATTGACATGGTCGTGCCGCGTAACGAACTGCGCGACGTGCTCGCGCGCCTGCTCCGCCACTACGACCGCCGGCGCCAGTCCGAGCGCCTGGCCGCGAGCCAGGCGGCCTATGCCAATGGGAGGCCCTGATGGAGCAGCACGACCTCGCGACGGTGAACCAGGAACACCTGACCGCCTGGGACCGGGTGCTCCGCGCGCGCCAGCCGCAGCGCCCCCATACGCTGGATTATGTCTTCGCGCTGTGCGAGGAGTTTGTCGAACTCCATGGCGACCGGCGCTTCGGCGACGATCCGGCGGTGGTCGGCGGCCTCGCCGCTTTCGGCGAGCGTACAGTGGTGGTAATCGGCCACCAGAAGGGCAGCGATACCCGCGAGAACATGCGCCGCAACTTCGGTATGCCCCATCCCGAGGGTTACCGCAAGGCCCTGCGGCTGATGCGCCACGCCGAAAAGTTCGGCCTGCCGTTGATTTGCTTCGTTGACACTCCCGGCGCCAACCCCAACAAGGAGTCGGAGGAGCGCGGCCAGGCCAACGCGATTGCCGAGTGTATCCAGGCGATGACCAACCTGCGCACGCCGATCGTCGCGGCGGTGATCGGCGAGGGCGGCAGTGGCGGGGCGCTGGCGATCAGCGTAGGAGACCGCATTCTGATGCAGGAGAACGCGATCTACTCCGTGGCCTCGCCCGAGGCCGCCGCCTCGATCCTCTGGCGCGATGCCGCCCGGGCGCCCGATGCCGCCAGCGCGCTGAAGCTCACCGCCCAGGATCTTTATGCCCTGGAGATTATTGACGAGGTTGTGCCCGAACCGCCCGGCGGCGCGCACCTGAACCCGCAGGAGGCGATTACGACCCTCGGCGAGCGGATCCGGGCGCACCTCGATGAGGTGTGCGCCGTGGATCTCCCAACGCTGCTGGAGCGCCGCTACGCCAAGTATCGCTCCATGGGCCGCTACCAGGAACTCGCCGACGTGCTGCTGCGTTCGGTCAGGCGGGGGTGATGGCTGAACATAGGGGTAAGGGGTGTTCGTGGGAGGGCGCGGCCCTCCCAGCCCCTCCTCCCCTGCGACAATCCGCAATCCAGCATCGCATCATCCCGGCTTCCAGAGGGTGATCACCCCATCGCCGGAACTCGAGGCGAGCAAGCCGCCCGTCGGGGCGAAGGCCAGGCCCACCACCCCGCTGCCGTGCCCGCTGAGCACCTGCCGCAACGTGCCATCAACCGTCTGCCAGAGGCGGATCTCGCCGTCAACGCCGCCCGCGGCTGCCACCAGGCCCTCGGGATGCAGGGCAACGGTCCGTATACTGCTCTCGTGCCCCTGCAAACGGTGGCGTAGCGTTCCCGCTTCCATGTCCCACAGCAGCAGCGGGCCATCGCCGCTGGTGGAGAGCAGCAGCGTGCCGTCTTTGCTGTACGCCAGGCTGATCACCCCGCCGCGATGGCCCTCCAGGACGCTCCTGACCGTGCCGCGGGTCAGGTCGTAGATCCTGATGCGCCCGTCGCCGCAGCCCAGTGCCAGTGTGTGCCCTCCCGGGCCAACCGCCAGGCTCAGGGCGCCACTTTCGGGCGCAATGCGTTCGAGCAGCGCCCCATCGCTTGCCCGCCACAGGCAGACCACCCGGTCGGCGCCCGTGGTGATCAGGATGTTCCCGGTGGGGCCAAAGGCCACGCTGCTGAAATAGCCCCGGTTGCCCCCAACGGCGCGGAGCAGGCGCCCTGTGCGCGTCTGCCAGAGCCGGATAACCTCGCTGCCACCGGTCGCGGCGACGATCTGGCCGTCGGGGCTGAAGGCTATGCCGAGGACATTGACGCCCCGTTCATCGAGCAGGGCCGTTTGCGCGCCATCCGCCACGCGCCAGAGCCGCACCGTGCCGTCCCAGCCGCCCGAAGCCAGCAAACTGCCATCAGGGGACACATCGAGGCCCCAGACGGCGCCGCGATGTCCGTTGAGCTGGCGCAGGAGCCGGACCGTGCCTCCTTCCCAGTCGGGCGGGCGCTGCCCAACCACACCGCGCACCCACAGCGCCCGCCAGCGGGAGAGGTGGGCCTGAAGTTCGACACGGAAGGCGACGCCGGAGCGGTCACGCAGGAGCAGCGCCCCCTGGAGCCGGCCGCCATCGCTGAGCCGGCGCATGTCGGCGGTTACCTTGAGGCGGTACTGCTGGCCGGGGCGCAGACTGAGTTCTGGCAGCGCCGGCAAGGCCCAGCGGGGGGTTTCGATCTCCAGGCACAGCAAGCGCCGGCCAGCGTTGGAAAGGAGCACCCACTCTGCGCGGCGCTCGTCGAGGCCGAGGGCGCCGTAGTTGATCACGCGCCGGTCGGCCACCAGGCGCGGGGGCGCCGCGCCGAAACCCGCTGGATCGAGGAGGGCGAGGAGTTCATCGAGCGCGGCGTCGTGATCGGCGGGATTGCGAGTGACGATCGCGCGCATATCGGCGGCCAGTTTGTTGCGCCCCCACAACTGCGTTACCTGGTCGGGGAGGGCGCCGTAGAGCCAGGTCACGGCCTGTTCCCAGCGGTTCTCGGCCCAGAGGGCCAGGGCGTGCTCATCGGGGATGGCCGTACCATCGGGGGCCTGGAGGGGCGAACGTTTCGGCGGTGCGATCAGCCGGTCGAGGGCGGCCACCAACTCCGCAGCGCCGGGCCGGTCCTCGGGGCGGAAGGCCAGGCCACGGGCGATCAGCGCCGCGATATCGGGGTGCAAGTTGGGGTTGAGACTTCGCACCGGCGGAAAAGGATCCATGGCCCCGCGCAGAAAATCGGGCAACTGGGCGCGGGTCAGGGTGGGCTGGTACCCGGTGAGAATCGTGTGCAGCGTTGCCGCCAGCGCGTAGACATCGCTGCGCGGCCCGGCCTGGCCGCGCCATTGCTCCGGAGGCGTGAAGCCGAGCGTGCCGGCCAGTTGCGTGTGCTGGGGGTTGAGATCGGGCTGCATGGGCGCCACCCGCGAGAGACCAAAGTCAATCAGCCAGACCCGCCCGGCGCTGTCTATGATGATGTTCGAGGGCTTCACATCACGATGGAGCACCGGCTCGGGGCGCCGGCTGTGCATGTAAGCCAGAGCCGCGGCAACGTCGCGGACGATGGGCAGGGCGATCTCGGGGGGCAGGACGCCGTCGCGCTCGCGCACGATCTGGCTGAGGTCGCGGCCCTCGACGTACTTCATCACCAGCACGCCCTGCTCGGGCAGGTACTCGTAGATCTCTGGAATGTTGGGATGGCCGGGGGTGTTGAGTGTTACCAGCAACTCGGCCTCACGGGCGAAGTTGCGTGCGGCGAACTCGCGGGTACGGGCGCTCCAGGCCGGATTGGGGCTATGGCGCTTGGCGACGGAGAAGCGATTCAACTGCCGGTCGTTGACCAGGTAAGCCTCGGCGAAACCGCCTTTGCCAATGGCCCGCTCCACGATGTAGCGGCCCTGCGGATCGATCGCTGCGCCGCGGGGCAGCCCGGCCTGCGGCGCACCGCTGATGCCGGAACGGGTCGCGACCGCCCCATCCGCGGGGGGCGCCACGGGAACGGTCGGCGCGATCCGCGCACCACAGGCGTTGCAGAAGCGCGAGCCTGGCGGATTGGCATGCCCGCATGCCGGGCAGATCACAGCCGGAGGCGCCATAACTCAGCCGGTTCCACGGACAAAGATGTTCGGCCAGGCCCGGAAGCGGGTGAAAAAGGCCTCGCGGCTCACTTCCGCCCCATTCTCAACAATTACCCGATACACAGTGATGTCGCGCCCACTGCGAGCCACGTCGCTCTGGCGCACGGCGCCCCGCGGCAGGGTCGGGTCGTCAACGTAGACCGGCTCCGCCGGGGCGCGCACCTCGTTGGTGATCAGCGGCCCCTCCAGTTGTACCTGCCGGGCGGGCGGCGCGCCATAGAACTGCACCGTCAGCACCTGGTTCACGTCGTCCACCTCGGTCTGCATCAGCAGCCAGGCCCCGGTATCGTTGACGAACTTCAGGTCGGCGACCCCGGTGTAGATGGCCGCATCGAGGCCCTGGCCATCGCCATAGGGGCCGAGGCCGAAGCGATCGTACCAGCTAATGTAGAAGGCATGGGCGTGACGCTCGGTAATCGGCAGCCCGGCCCAGAAACCGGCGCGGAACACGGTGGTGGAAACCTGACAGACGCCGCCGCCCCATTCGAGTTGCGTGCGGTTGCCGATGATCGCGTAGCCCTCGACAAAGCCATTCTCGGCGTTAACCTCGCCGAGTTGCCGGTTGAACGAAAACTCCTCGTCAGGAGCAATCAGCACGCCGTCCATGCGGCGCGCCCCGGCCTTGATGTTGGTGATGCGGTAGGCGGCGGAGCCGGCGAAGCTGCTCTTCCCTTCAGCGACCAGCCCGGTAATGCCCAGGTTGTCGAGGTTCGCAGCGGTGATGCGGGGTTGCAACTCATCCACCGGGAGGGTCAGGGTCCGGGTGATGGGTGAAGGGCTGAGGAGCACCTGTTGCAGCGCCGTTGTGGTCTCCTCCTGGCGCAGGCGCCAGCCGGGGCGGCCTGGTTCGACGATCTGCAACGCGCCATCGGCGAAGCGCAGGCGCGGCTCGGCGGTGCCGCTATCAACCTGCTGGGCCAGTCCTTCCACGGCCCGGGCAAGGCGTTCGGCGTCTACCCGCAACTCCAGGCGGCCAGCAACGGGTTCCACGCGCAACAGCTCGGCCAGGCGCTCCGGCGCCCAGACCCACACCCGATCGTTGTGGCGCATTTCAATCGGACTCTGAAGCAAGGCAAGCGCCTGGCTCTGAGCGGCGACGAGGGCCTCATCGCCGATCGACGGCTCGAGCCGGCGGGTGCGCACGGGCACGTCGCGGGGCCGCAGGTCGCGCAGGGCCAGCAGCACGTCGTTCGCGGTCGCATCCACCAGCACCTGCACCCCGGCGGCCCCGGGCGTGCCGACCACGCGCCCGGTGGCAATGCTCAGAGCGGCATTCTCGGGCGGGCGCTCAAGCAGCAGCGCCACACCGAGCAGATAACTCTGCAAGGCCCGCTGGTCCACCACCAGGCGCGGGGTGACATCCAGGCCGTGGCGCCAGAGTTGCCACAGTTCGCGCAGGCGGGTGAGCGGATCGCCGTGGCGCCCGGCGCTCACGGCCGCCCTGGCCATCGCCTCGGTGTCGAAGCGCGCCCCCAGCTCGGCGAGCGAAGGCGTCCAGGTCTCGCCGGCGTAGGTCAGGGCGACAGGCTGTGACAGGAAAGGGCGGTAGCGCTCGACGAGATCGGCGTTGATCGTCTCGCGGGGCAGCCCGGCCACGGGCTGCCCCTGAATGGACACGCCGGGCAGGGCCGTGTCGGGGTAGACCAGGTCCAGAGCATAGGGCAGGACCAGGGGCGTGAGCACCAGCAGCGCCAGCAGGATGACCAGGCGGGTCACCCCGCGACGGCGGCGGCGCGCGGCAGGGCGGCGCGGCGCCCGGCGCCGTGGGGGCAGCTCTGGCTCGCGGGGGGGCAACTCAAACTCCGGCTGCCCGCCGGCGCGCCGCCGCTGGATGGGACCGTACTCTTGAAAATAATCGTCAATCGGCATACAGGCTATCGGCGCCACAGGCGACTGTAGCGCGCCGGGGCGCGCTGCACCCGTATTGTACAGAACCTTGCGCGACCGCACAAGTTTGACAGGGCGGGGCAGACTGGCTATAATTGCCTGTGGGCCTCTAGCTCAACGGTAGAGCAGTTGACTCTTAATCAATTGGTTCAGGGTTCGAATCCCTGGGGGCCCACCAGTTCCGAGGCGCAGCGCTAGCTGCGCTTTTTTGTTCTTACAAACCTGTAATTGGAGGCGGGTGGGGAAACCGGGTTTCCCCACGCCCCTGCCGGCAGCGAGGGCCTGGCCCCACCACGAACTGGAGGGGTGCGGAGAGGCGCAGCTCTCCGCAACCACCCTACTGCCCGGTGAAACGGGCAGACCTTCAAGCTGGTTTGAAAAACGCCTGAGAGGAAAAGTCTCGTCATCACGTTGCGTTGCGAATAATGGATTATCTTAACGTTTTTCCATCAAAAGATTGTAGTAGCCTCACCCTGATCTCACCTCGCTCCAGTATGCTCCAAATAAAACCCGTTTTCAAAATCGGCGCGACCGCTCAGGCGAGCCTATCTGAACTCTGGCAGTGTCAAAGGAGGCCCTACCGCTATGTCGTCATCTGCGCACAGAATGTTGACCCGTATAGCCCTGATCATCGGCCTGGCGCTGGGGATCGTTGGCGGCGCTACGCTGCCTCCGCCTCCCGCGCGGGCCAATGTACAACCCTCTTGTTCAACTTCGCCTCTGTATACGAACGGCACGTTTGTCACTTCACCAGGACTCAGCGAGAGGCCATCTACCGTTAATGCCAACGGGTTCCTGGCCAATCCCGCCAGAGACATGACCTTCCCTGAGCCAACGGTCACCAGAGCGCGCCTTGCCGATGATTTTGTGGTGAACGGCAACGGCTGGCGTCCGTCGGCGATAACGTTGTACGGGTACGAGATTGGCAGTGGAACAAGCTCGACGATTGACGGCGTCGTCGGCCTGCGCCTCTGGAACGGCACGCCGGGTGATGGGGGAACGGTTATTGCCGGGCCGGTCAACGGGACGATCACCCAGAACGCGTTTACGAGTGTATACCGGGTGGCGGAAGGCAGCCCATCCGACACATCCCGCCCGATCATGGCGGTGACAATTGACTGGCCGTTCAGCACCGTGCAGACGCTTGCGGCCGGAACCTACTGGCTTGAGTATGGGCTGACCAGTCCCACTCTCCCCGGACCCTGGACGCCACCGACCAACGCCACTTCCGGCAATGCGCGCCAGCTTAATCTTACCAGCGGTGAGCCTGGCACGTGGAGCGTGCGAACCGATTATAGCAATCCCAGCCGCACCTTCGAGCTGCCATTCGTGATCTGCGGCAACCCCGTCCCGGCGATCACCGCCCTCTCCCCCGCCACGGCCACCGCGGGCGACGACGCCTTCACCCTCACCGTGACCGGCTCAAACTTCGTCACCGGCGCGGTGGTGCGCTGGAACGGCAACGCTCGCACCACCACGTTCGTGTCGCCCACCGAACTGACCGCGCAGATCCCGGC
>CAKZSI010000065.1 GCA_937918935.1 uncultured Chloroflexales bacterium
TTTCCCAGCCCCGGCAGGTTCGCAGAACCAGGCCGGGGCCGTTTGCGGTCGCAGCAATGCGCCACCTTCACGCTTAGCCGCGCTCCTGCTTCGCCGGGACGGCCAGTTCAGCCGTGTCGGCTGCGCCGGATTGCTCAAGCACGGCTTTACCACGCTCATCTGGCGCGGACGCCAGCCGGGCCATGGTCGCAGCCTCGGGCAGCGCGGGCCATCTGCTCGCCCGCTCGGCCAGCACCACCAGCGAGCGGGGCTGGATCTGATAGATCTCGCTGCTCGGCGCATGCCCGCCGTTCAATTGCGGGTCGGCGGTGTCAACCAGTACTTCCCAGACCGGGTCATCGGGCCAGTCGGGAAGGATGAAGGCGATCGGCTCGTGACCGGCGTTGAAGAGGATGAGGAAGACCTCATCGTGGATCGCTGCGCCCCGCTCATCCTGCTCGCGCATGACGCGGCCGTTGAGCAGCAATCCGAAGCAACGCAATTCAGGGTTGTTCCACAACGCCGGCCCGATCTCCTGCCCGTCAGGACTGAGCCACTCCACATCGTATTCAACTCCAACGGGCGCCAGCGGCCCCTGGAAGAAGTTGCGCCGGTGCAGCATCGGGTGCCGCCGCCGCAGGGCGATCATGCTCCGTGTAAAGGCCAGCAGGTGCTCGGCTTCGGGATCGGGTGACCAGTCAACCCACGACAGACTGTTGTCCTGGCAGTAGGCGTTGTTGTTGCCATGCTGGGTACGCCCCCGCTCGTCGCCCGCCAGCAGCATCGGCGTTCCCTGCGAGAGCAGCAGGGTCGCCAGAAAGTTGCGCATCTGGCGCAAACGCAACTCGCGGATGGCGGGGTCGTCCGTCGGCCCCTCGACGCCGCAGTTCCACGAGTTGTTGTGCTCGTCTCCGTCGCGGTTGTTCTCACCGTTGGCCTCGTTATGTTTCGTGTTGTAACTCACCAGGTCGCGCAGGGTGAAGCCGTCGTGCGAGGTCACAAAGTTGATGCTGTGGTAGGGCCGGCGCCCGTTGTGCCGGTACAGATCCATGGAGCCCATGATCCGCGACGCGAACTCGGCAGCCTGACCGGCATCCCCCTTCCAGAACTTGCGTACATTGTCACGATAGCGGCCATTCCACTCCGCCCAGGGCGAAGGAAAGCGCCCCACCCAGTAGCCGTCGGGGCCAAGATCCCACGGTTCGGCAATCAGTTTGACCTGGCAGAGCAGTGGATCCTGCTTGATCATATCAAAAAAGGCGCTGGGACGGTCGCCCTCGTAGACCCCGCGGACAAGCGTGCGCGCCAGGTCAAAGCGGAAGCCGTCAACGTGCATCTCCTGCACCCAGTAGCGCAGGCTGTCCATCACCAGTTGCAACACCCGCGGATAGGGGGTGTTCAGACTGTTGCCAGTGCCGGTGTAGTCGAGATAGTAGCGTGGGTTGTCGGGCACGAGCCGGTAGTAGGCGGCATTGTCGATCCCCCGAAAACACAGCGTCGGCCCCAACTGATTGCCCTCAGCGGTGTGGTTATACACCACATCGAGGATCACCTCAATACCCGCGGCGTGCAGCTTCTTGACCATCTGCTTGAACTCGTTGACCTGCGCACCCGGCTCGTTCACACTGGCGTAGCGTGCCTCGGGCGCAAAGTAGCCCAGGCTCTGGTACCCCCAGTAGTTGACCAACCCCTTGTCGATCAGGTGCTGATCATCGATAAAATGATGGACCGGCAGCAGTTCGACCGCGGTCACGCCTAATTCTTGCAAATAGGCAATCACCGGCTCGGCGCCCAGGGCGGCATAGGTGCCCCGGAGTTCGGGGGGCACGTCGGGATGGCAGCGGGTAAAGCCCTTGATGTGCAACTCGTAGATCACCGAATCGTGCAGGGGGGTATTGGGACGTTGCTCATCGTCCCAGTCGAAGCGCGGATCGATCACCACCGAGCGCAGGGTGTAGGGGGCGCTGTCGCGCTTGCCGATCGTCAGATCGGTGTAGGGGCTGCCGATGCGGTAGCCGTAAAGCGCGTTGTCCCAACTCAGGCGCCCATGGAACGCGCGGGCGTAGGGGTCCACCAGCAATTTATGCGGGTTGAAGCGGTGCCCGTGCGCCGGATTGTAAGGACCATAGACCCGATAGCCGTACAACTGCCCTGGCCCGAGACCCGGCACATAGCCATGCCAGACGTCCTCGCTGCGTTCCGGCAGCGCCAGGCGCTCGGTTTCGCGCTGGGCAGTCGGGCCATCGAAGAGGCACACCTCGACCCGTGTGGCGTGGGCCGAGAACATGGCAAAGTTCACTCCCTGTCCATCCCAGCTAGCGCCCAGGGGGTATGGCTTACCGGGCCAGATTGCAGACATGCGCGGCTCCGTTCAAGGGAAAACAGATAATTGGAGAGCGTGAGGAAACAGATTTCTCCACGCCCCCGCCTGACAGGCAGGTTGGGGACGGCTTCGCTCTCGCCAGCTCTCACAGCGGCCAGACCCGGCGCGGCGGCCCTACGCTCACGCCGGATATGATACCATAGGCGCGTGAAGGTCACCTGACCGGACAGTGGTGAAAGAGAGATGCCCCTAACCCGTATCACCTCCTGGAACGTGAATGGCATCCGGTCAGTTGCCCGCAAGGGTCTGCTTGAATGGCTGGCGCGCTGCTCCGCCGACATCGTAGCCTTCCAGGAGATCAAGGCCGCTCCAGAGCAACTCCCGGCCCACCTGCGCGAGCCGCCGGGCTATTACGCCTACTGGCTGCCCGCGCAGCGCCCGGGCTACAGCGGGGTGGCCACGCTCTCCCGTGTCCAGCCCGAGGAGGTGCGCTCCGGGTTGGGCGATCCGGTCTTCGATAGCGAGGGCCGGGTGCTGATTACGCGCTTTCCGGCCTTCACCCTCTACAACGTCTACGTACCGAGCGGCACCAGCGGTCCGGAGCGGGTGGCCCACAAACTCGCCTTTACCGAACGCCTGAGCGCGGTCCTGGGAGCCGAGCTCGCCACCGGGGCGCCTTTAGTCGTCGTTGGCGACCTCAACACTGCGCACGAGGCGATTGACCTGGCCCGCCCGCGCGAAAACCAGCACACCTCGGGCTTCTTGCCCGAGGAACGCGCCGCCCTCAGCGCCCTGCTGGCGCGAGGGTTGGTAGATAGCTTTCGCTACCTCCATCCCGATACGGTTACGTACTCATGGTGGACGCCGCGCGCCGGGGCGCGCCAGCGCAACATCGGCTGGCGCATTGACTACGTTCTGGTCTCAACCAGTCTGGCGCCACGGCTGCGCGCCGCAGAAATACACACTGATGTCGAGGGTTCGGATCACTGTCCGGTCAGTGTGGTGCTGGACATATAATGCTGCATGTTTCCGGCCTGAGCGCCCCGACTTTACTACGCTGTGAACGAAGTTTTTCGGTAACTCCGCCCCCTCCCCACCCCTCCTCCGCCGGGGGAGGGAGGCCGGCTCATCCCGACGGGGGCGGAAATGCAAGGAAACTTCGTTTACAGACCCTGCGTCGCTCGAGACGTTCACCTGACTGATCTGTGGAGGTGTGGAGGTGTGGAGGTAAAGGCCGGATTGTCAGGCTCGTGTGCAACGGGCAGTAGGGGGGCAACATCTTTCGCCCCTCTCCGTTGCGCCAGTCAACACCATACTACCACGACCACCGTCGCAACAACGCGAGTGGTGGCCGGTTATCGCCCCAACTGGCAGCAGACGGGCCATCAGTTACGCGCAACGCACCAGGGTCGGGTTCCACGCCGGCAGATGCGAGGTCTGCTCAGGTGGCAGGGACCGATCGGCGATCAGCGCCGCGGCAAGCGCCACAGCCGCCGATACACCGATGCGCTTGGCGAGAGCCTGGGTGGCCAGGCGCGCGGCGAGCGGGTCATCCTGCTCGATCGCGAGGAACAGATCGGCGACGAGTTGCGCGGTGAGCGGTAGGTGGCACCCCATACGTCCATCCTTCCACAACAACATCCTCTGTTCATACAGCATACCTTATACTGTCGCCAATTATGTCGCTCTCCGGTTGAAGATTCGGCTACTATGTGTAACGGTTTTTCCACGCGCTATCAGGAGGGGGCACAGGGGACGCTCCTGGCGTCCATAAGGGCAAGCGCACGGTGAAGGTGCTGCCGCTTCCTTCCACGCTCTGCACCTCGACCGTCCCTCCATGGCTTTCGACGATCTCGCGCACGATGAACAGACCAAAGCCCATACCCCTGATCTGGCGCGCCTCGGCATTGGAGGCCCGGAAGTAGCGCTGAAAGAGTCGGGGTAACTCCGCTTCCGGAATACCAATGCCCTGATCGGAGACGCTCAGCAGCGCTTCGTGCTCGCTGCGCTGCACGGTAACGCGAATTTCGCCTCCGCGCGGGCTGTACTTCACCGCATTGTGTAAAAGGTTCTGCACCACCTGCTCCAGCCGCAGTTCATCACCGGCCACCAGCACCGGCTCATCAGGCAGATCCAGGCTGATCACGTGGCGGATGAGGGTCGGGGTCAGTTCTTCGGCCAACTGACCGGCGACGCGGCACAGATCGACCGGGAGCCGCGCGCTAACCATGCGCCCGCTCTCCAGACGCGACACGTCGAGGAGCGTGGCGATCAGCCGGTTGAGGCGCTGGGCCTGGGCCAGGATAATGCGCAGATTGCGACGATTAATCGCGTCCAGCGCATAATCCTGCTCGGCGCGGCGCAGGAGCAGTTGCGCATTACCCAGCAGCACCGCCAGAGGCGTCTTCAGTTCGTGGGCAGCCGTTGAGATGAAGCGGTCACGCTGTTCCACCGCCGCCTCGGCGGTCGCGCGCGCCTGGCGGACCTCCTCGTAGGAGCGGGCAGCCGCGACGAGCATGGCACAGCGCCGCGCTAACTCTTCGATCACCGCCGACTCTTCATCGGTGTACTGCCGCCCTGCTTCAACCGAAACCACGGTCAGGGCGCCAGGACAGCGCCCATGGGCTATCAGCGGCGCGATCACACATGTTGCTGGTCGCAATTGTGCGGGAACCATCTCCTCGTCAATGGCAGGAAAGAGGGGAGCATCGCGCAGGGTCCGGCCTTCCGCCACCACTCGCGCGATGGGATGCACGTCACCAGACACTGACAGACGCTCGGCGTCAAACCAGGTCGCCAGTTGCGCCTCAAGCTCCTGGTCGCGATGGGCCGCTGCGACCAGGAGCAGGGGCTCCCGCTCGTCCTGGAGATGAACCATGCCGTAATCGGCCAGATCGGGAAACAGGGTGCGCACCACATCGCCAAGCGCGCTCGTATCCGGCGAAGCGGCCAGCATGCTTCCCGCCGCGGCCAGTACACGCTGGCCGATCTCGCTACGCTTGCGCTGCGAAATGTCCGTGACCACACTGCCCACGCCGAGCAGGTTGCCATCAACATCGCGGACCGGGTAGTAGCTTACCAGAGCATACTGGCGCCGTCCGAAAAGCAGGACGCTGACCTCCAGGTTGACGATCGGTTCACCAGTGGCCAGCACCTTCTGCCACCAGCGCTCCCATTCGGCGCCGAAGTCGCCAAAGACCTCGGCGGGACGGCGCCCGAGATGCTCTTCGACCGGGCGGCCGTTCATTATCGTGAGCGCGCGATTCACGCGCACGAAGCGCCGATCGCAGTCCGCGAAGGCCAGACCTATCGGCGCCGAGTCGATGAGCGTATCGAGGAGTGCCAGGGCCTCGTTCATCAGGCGCCGGGTCTCGCCCTCTTTGCGCGCCAGTTCTTCGCGTTCGGCGACGAGGCGGGGCTGGTGCACGACGCTTTCCTCAAGCGTCTGGCGTTGTTGCGCCAGGCTCGCGCGCAGATCGGCGGCCTCGATGGCCTTACGCACCGTCCACCATACCCGCCGTGGCGAGCTGCTGCGCAGGATATAGTCATACACGCCGCGCTGAAGGGCTTCGCAGATCAGGGGCGAGTGCTCCTGATCAACCAGGAGAACCACGGCTGGCGCCGACGGCATTACAGACTGGAAGGCGTCCACCAGCGCCACGCAGTCCGTATCGCGGAGCGCATCACTGATAATCACACAATCAGGTCGCAGATCGAGGTACTGCTGCAGAGCCTGATCAACCCGTTCCAGCAGTACAACGCTATACGCCTGGTCGGGATCATCAGCCAGATCACGCTGGAGCGCGTCGCTGTCGGCCACGCCGGGAGTGACGAGGAGCACGGTGCGCGGTCGAGAGGTTGTCATGGATCACCTGCCGGTTTTGCCCCTCCTGGGGAGACACGGCAACCTGCGAGGACGCGGGTATGCCGCCACATCGTGGTGGCCAGCAACCTCTACGGTGCCGGTCCATCCGTGTCGTTGCGAAGACGTCGGTCACAAGCGCACAGGTACGGCCTTCCTGGGAGGTCAAAAGAAGCCCGTCGCTCCGGTGCGCCCGCAGGCGCCTGCCCGGTGGTGACGAGCTTCTTATCACCATACGAACCGAACACCATTCAATCCAGTCCTTCGCTCCCTGACCAACCCTCCTCAGGAGAGGGCATCCGGCGGCTCTCCCTGGCGGGAGGAGGTTGGAAGAGTGGCGGCGCCAGGAGCAGCGCTGTTTTTGAATGGTACCAGGTACTATGCCAATTATTACCCCACTACTCGCGTCATGTCACCTGTGTTCTCGTCAAGTTTTTGAATGGTACCAGGTACTATGCCAATTGTTACCCTGGATGATCCTGACCTGCGACAGGTAACGTAAAATGGAAGGTGCTGCCTTTATCAGGGGTACTTTCCACCCAGATCCGCCCACCATGGGTCTCAACCACAAGTTTGCAGAAGGTCAGGCCCAGACCGCTGCCCTTGTGGCGCTGGTTGCCGACCTGCCCAAACTTGGCAAAAATGGTTTCCAGATCACTTGCTTTGATCCCAATACCATTATCCTTTACGCTAAAGCGCACCTGTGACGGTCCCTGGGGGCCGACGCTGAGCAGCACGCGCGCGTCGGGGGGGCTATATTTTACCGCATTATCGAGAAGATTTTGCAGCACACGCAACACCAGATCAGCATCGGCGCAAACCAGAGGTGTGGCGGGTTCACACATGGTCTCGATGGTGATGCGTTTCTCCTGAGCGATGAGGCTGACAGTTTCCATGGCGCGTTGCACCAGCGGAACGACCTCGACATTGGACAACTCGACTGGCATTGCTCCGTCTTCGAGCCTGCTGATATCCAGCAGCATACTGATCAAGTTGAGCAGGTTTTGGGCGCTGGCAAAGCAGATCGTCAGGATCTCGCGTTGTTTATCATTGACTCCGCCGACAACGCCCCGGAGGATCATATCAATCGAGGTAATAATGCTCGTAAGCGGACTGCGCAGGTCGTGAACTATCATGCTGGCAAGGTCCTGGCGCAGGCGTTCTGCCGCTTTTGCGGCGGTAATATCACGCACGGTCAACAGGATCGGCCAGGCGGGATCGGACCCGGCCCCTTCGAGGTTCGCCGGCTGTCCCTCGTGGGTCACACGCAGCACCGACCACTCAAGCGCCCGAGCGCCTGGCCCGGCGCCGTTGAACTGGCCCGACACAAAGCTCTCGCGCCCGCCGGCCACGGCAGCGATGCCATCGGCAAGCAACGCGGACTCGTGAGGTAGAAACAGCGCGGCCGCCTGCCACTGCTCCAGAACATCGGTGATCGGCATCCCCGTCAGCTTGGCCGGCGCGGCGGCCCACTTCTCTACGGCCGCCAGATGGTAGAACGCACCATTGACCACCGCCACCTGACCGGTCTCACTCACCAGGAGCATGCCCTCACGGGTTGAGGCCATAATCGAGGCCAGTTGATCGTGCCCCCGGCGCACCTGGGCCAGCAAGTGCAACCCGTCGATCGCCGATGCGGCCTGACTGGCAAACAGCGCCAGGCTTTCGACATCGCCCGTATCGGGCAAGCTGGCCTCGAAACCTATACAGATGGCGCCGAGCGTGGTTCCCGCGCCACGCAGGGGTACGGCCAGCATGCCCTCCTGCCCCGGCGCCGGCAGGCGACTGAGGGGGCGGCGCGCAACGCTGGCCTGCCGCGCCAGATGTTCCGCCTCGGCCTCCGTGGTGCACGGCGCTCCGGTATGGAAGGCCCGTTCCAGCGCTGGCCCTGCGGGGTCACGCAGAAAGACCGTCGCCCAACGTGCGCCGCTCATCTCCAGTATTCCGCTGGCAGTGAGGGCGAGGATCTGCTGGGGCGAGCGCAGGCTGGTGCTCAGGGCGCGCGCGAAGGCGTTGAGCGCCATCATGCGGCTCAGGCTGTGCTGTTGCGCCGCGTACAGATAGGCGTTCTCAATAGCCGAGGCGGCCTGGTTGGCCAGAATCTCCAGAATCTGCACCTGCTCGGCGCTGGGACGCAGCCCATCCTCAGGATCGCCAAGGGCCAGCAAGCCGAGTAACTCGTTACGGCTGTTCCGCAGCAGGCAGACCAGCGTATCGCCGTTCCGCCAGATCTCGCGACGCCCTGTCTCCATAGCAGGCGCAATGGCGTTCACCGGCGTTTCAGGGGACCATAGCCCGAGATCGGCGCCGGACCCGTCCTCGATCAAATAGGTAAGACTGCCGCGCGCGTTTTCTGAGCGCAGGAGCCTGCTGAACTGCGCCAGTGAAACCGGCTCCGCCAGCGGCGCCCCGGCAGGGCCGGTGACCGCAGCGAGCCGTAGTGCCGGCTCGGAGGCGCGCCGCTGCTGCATCAGCGCCACGCTCACCCGCCGAAAGCCAGAACTGGCGCTCACAATGTCGGCAATCTGGCTGGCCAGCACTTCCACCTGATGCTCCACCCGGAGCAGATTCGACGCCCGCAGAATGGCCCGCAGGCGTTCATTACTGCGATCCAGCTCCTGGGCGCGCCGAGCAAGGGCGCGGTCAACCGAGGCAAAACGCCGCGCATTCTCCAGCGCGATCATCGCCTGATCGGCCAGCGCCTCCAGCAGGGCGCGATCATCCTCGACAAACGGCGCGTTGTCGTGGCGATTGAGCACCTCGATCACACCCTTGACCCCATCAATGCCGCGCAGCGGCACAGCCAGAATCGAACGGGTCTGAAAACCGCTATCGCCATCGACACTTCGGTAAAACCGGCCGTCGCTCTGGGTGTCGTTGACGATAGTAGGCTGTCCACTGCTGACTACGTAGCCGGCCACCCCCTTACCCGCGGGCAGGCGCTGCCCCAGGAGCCGGTGCCCGGCCGGACCCGCCGCGTAGCGAAACTCGAGTTCTCCGGTTTGTTCGTCGAGCAGCAACAGGCTGCTCTCTTCAGCATTGAGCAAGACCGGGGCCTGTTCGACAATTAACTCGATTACCCGCTCAGGGTCGAGACTCGACGTCAGGCGGCGAGTGATCTGGTTCAGGGCCTGGCGTTGTCGAAGCTCCTCAACCGCGCGTTCGTGGCGCAGGGCTACGTGGACAATGCTTGCGGCTTCGCCGACCAGCCAGTGCAACAGTTCACGATCATCGGGGGTGAGGCGCAACTCGGGGCGATCGCTGAACACTACCAGCGCTCCCAGCACCGTGTTGTGATCACGCAATGGCAGCGCGTGCCAGGCATACGCAGCCGGCAGATCGGGATACGTGAGTGGAGCTACCTCCAGTACGTTGCAGGCTTCCAGGTAATTGTCGGTCTCTATCGCCTGGCTCATGCTGATAGCCATACTGCTAAGGCCGACCTCGATGCGCCAGAACAGCCGTGGGCGCTCGGCACGGGTGGGGGTGCGTAGATAGCGCATCTCGACCCATTCGTTCCCGCGGTAGCGCAGGGCCCAGTACACAACTGGCATGCCACAGGTCTGCTGAACCAGGGGCGTCAGAGCCGCCAGGAGCGCGTCGGTATCCACCTCACCGCGCAGCAGATGCAGCCGCTCACGCAAGGCGGCCTGCCGTTGTGCCAGCGCCGTAACCCGCTCGGCTCGCAGGGCCAGGCAACTGGAGGCGAGCAGGGCCGCAAACAGGTTGAGCCACTGTTCCCGCTCGGGGCTGAGGTAGCCGGTTCGCACGGTCAACCGGCCAATAACCTGGCCAGCGGCCTGCAGGGGCAGCGATACCTCCACGTGCTTCTCGTCAGATACGGTCAGGTCGTGGTGGGCACGCGCCAACAACGTATCGTGGGTGTCGGCGCTGACCGCAACCTCGGCCCAGATCAGGGTGCTGGCGGCGTCGGGAAAGGCTTCGGCCAGCAGCTTATCCGCCCGCTGCGCCAGATCACTCAGATCCGTGGCATGTGTTAACTCCACCAGCCGGGCGATGTTGAGGGGCGCATGGTCGGTTGTCGCTGCGGGAATCTGACTCATGAGATGGCTATGATTACTCAGCGGCGTAGCCGATAGTTAGACGTGGTTTTGCTTCAAGGCCTTTTGCGATAGCGTTTGGGCGAGAGCGGAGGGCTGCGCCCCTGGCGATCTCTTCGTCCGGCAGCCACGCTAGACTCGTCCTGACGTTACCGGGGCGCGCCCGCCGTGGGCGGATAGGGAAAGTGATTGCGGGCAAAGCCCCCTACCCAGGCACAGCCCTCGCAGACATTCAGGAAGGTGCCGGATGCAACGGCTGATTACGTAATTTTAACTCATTCTTTTTACTGCGTCTATATTGGTGATTCCTGAAATCTGACAGTATTTCCATCTATGGAATGTTCAGAGTGACAACAACGGGTTGGTGGGAAGCATGGGCCTCGCCCGCCCCGGGCCCCTCTCTGTCTGCACGCAAGACGCCACCCTCAGGTTAACCAGCCCGCAGGGGGCTGCGGTCCTGTGCTCCCCACCTGCGCGTGAGGCGCCGCCCTCAGATGGGTGGGGAGCGCACCGCCCGCCACGTGCTCCCTCTCAGGTGCAGGGTTGTTCGAGCGAGGAGAGGCGATGGGAGGTGAGCGAAAAACGTTGTTGACAGACTGCTTAGAGCTCCCCGCCCCTCCCACACCAGAGGTGAGTCAAACGATAACAGTTACGCCATTTCGTCCGCGGTTGACGCACCAGGGGGGCGCTGCTATAATCGCCGTCGCTTCTGCTTCCTTCCCGCTCCTTCGGAGGCGCATCACTCTATGGGGATCTTCAGCTACCTTACCACGCCTGATCCCGCCTTTGGCCCCCTGGCCTGGACGTTCTTTATTATCCAGATCCTCGGGGTAGGCGCTGGCGCGTATCTCTATTTCCGGCACACTGAACGCAATCCTGCCCGCCAGACTTTTGTGCGCCAGCTTGGGATCGCCCTGATGATCCTCGGTGGAGTCGGGGTGCTTATCGGCGCCCTGCGCCTGCTGAATGTCCCCGTGTTCAATCAGCGCGTCTGGTTCTGGATTCAAGCTGTGGTTGAAGCCGGCGTTGCCATATACGTTGTGTACTACATGCGCAGCGTGCTACCCGGCCTCGAGCGCGCAGCCGCGACCAGGGGCCGCGGCGCGCGCGCTGCCGCTGGTGATACGGCTCCCGAAGCGCCCCGCCCCGTCGCCACTACCGGACGCCGTGAGGCTCGCCGCGAACGGAAGCGCAAGAGCCGGTAGTCGAGGTCCTCGGTTGCCACACGTTGGGTTACCGATATTAAGGAGCAGGGCCGGAAGTGTTTCTTGCACTTCCGGCCTTTTTCTATTTCCCTACAGACGGGCAGGGGGTATGGGGAAACCAGGTTTCCCCATACCCCCTGTCCGTGCAACAGCCAGGACCGTCACCGACGGAGTAGCGGCAGGTAGACCTGAAAACCGGTACTGAGAGCGCCGCTGAGCCGTACCGGACCGTACACTGTCTCGTTGCCGTCGGCCTCCACCTCCACAAGCCAGTACCAGTAGTTCCGGCCTGCTTCGGCAGTTGTGTCAACAATGCGGTAGCTCTCACCCGTGGTCGCGCTACCCCGGCTCACCTCTTCGGCGATCTGGATCGCCTCGGCGCGTGCCAGCGTCTCGCTGCGGTAGATCCGGAACCGGGCGGTGTTCATCTCGATCCCGGTGCTCCAGCGCACTACCACGCCTTCATCGGCGCGCGTGGCGCTGAAGTGCAGCAGAGTGATCGCCGTCGGGCTGAAGGGCGAGTTCACCGTCGCGCTGTTGTTGTCAGGGGTCGGGTCGTTGCCGTTGGCCCCATCATCGCTGATGCTAGCTGCGTTCACGATCACGGTCACGCCAGGCGGCATGGGGTCGTCCACGACGACGGCGAAAGTCACATCGCCGCCGGTTCCCGCGGGCACGCTGCCCACATTGAAGAGGCAGATGCTGCCCGCAGGCGCTCCATCGCGGCAATTCCAGCCGGCAGTGCTGCCTGCTGCGCTAAAGGTGGTGTGGTCGGGCACGGTCTCCCGGATGACCACCCCCGTCGCCCCCTGGTTGCCTGCATTGCGGTACTCCAGCCGGTAGGGCAGCGGGCGCCCCGGCACCGGCACACTACCGCCCGTGCTCTTGCTCAGTTGCAAATCGGGCGCCGCAGACACCGGCGTGGAGTCGCTGGCCGCGTTGTCGGAGGAGTCGCGGTCGGGACCCCTGGCGCCGTCGTCGCTGATGCGCGCTGCGTTGACCACCTCGCTCACCCCCGCCGGCAGCGGGTCATTCACCCGCACCACGAAGTTGACCGTGCCCGATTCGCCCGCGGGGAGATCGCCCACGGTGTAGACACACTCACTGCCTGCGCTGGCGTCCGGCGCGCAGCTCCAGCCGGCGTTCTCGGCCAGACTGGCGTCGAAGCTGGTGTGCAGCGGCACCGTCTCGCGCAGGGTCACGCCGGTGACATCAATACCGCCGGTGTTGGTGTAGGAGAGCACGAAGCGGATCAATCCCCCCGGCTCGGCGCTGGCCCCGCCGTCGCTCTTGGTCAGCGCCAGGTCAGGCCGCACGTAGTCAGTATCGCTGGCCGTGTTGTTGCCCGACGTCGGGTCAGCGCCGTTGGCCCCGTCGTCGCTGGCGGTGGCAGTATTCACGATAGCTCCACCCGCGTTTATGAAGGGATTGGCGACCTGCACCGTGACGGTGCGGGTGACCTCCGCGCCGCCGGGCAGGTCGAAGGGCGGCCAGGTGACCACTCCGCCGCTCTCCGTGCCGCCGTCGCTGGCCGCCACGAAGCTCACACCGGCAGGCAGCGTGTCGCGCACCTCCACACCCGTAGCGCCGCGGTTGCCCACGTTGCGCACGCGCAGGGTGTAGGTCAGCGTCTGCCCGGGGAGGACAAAGTCCTCGCCATCGTCCTTAGTCACCACCAGGTCCGGCGCGGCGGTGAGCGGCGTGCTATCACCGGCCTGGTTGTTGTCCGGGGTGGGATCGGCGCCGTTGCTGCCGTCGTCGCTGATGCGGGCGGCGTTGACCACTTCGGTCACCCCCGCCGGCAGCGGGTTGTTGACCCGCACGACGAAGTTGACGCTGCCGCTGGCCCCCGCCGCCAGGTTGCCGACCGTGTAGGTGCAGGTGCTCCCCGCGCTACCGTCGGGTGTACAGGTCCACCCCGCTGTGCTGGCCGTGGCATCGAAGCTGGTGTTGGCCGGCACGGTCTCGGTGAGAACCACGCCGGTGGCCTCCTGGTTGCCCACGTTGCGGTAGCTGAGGATATAGGTGATCGCTCCGCCCGGCTCGGCACTGGCGCCGCCGTCGCTCTTGGTCAACTGCAGATCGGGCGCTGCGGTGACCGGCGTGCTGTCGCTGGCGGTGTTGTCCGAGGTGTCCAGGTCAGCGCCGTTGCTCCCATCATCACCAATGCTGGCTGTGTTGGCGATCTGGATCACTCCGGCGGGGAGCGCGGCGTTCACCTGCACAGCGAAGGTTGCGCTACCACTGGCCCCCGCCGCCAGATTGCCGACCGTGAAGGTGCAGTTGGTGCCCGCAGGGGCGCCAGCGGCGCAACTCCATCCCGCCGTGCTGGCTGCGGCATTGAAGCTTGTGTTGGCCGGCACCATCTCGGTCAGAACCACGCCAGTGGCCGTCTGGTTGCCCACGTTCCTGTAGTTCAGGGCGTAGGCGATGATCGAGCCAGGCGTCGCCGTAAGGTCGCCATCGCTCTTTGTGAGCGACAGATCAACCCCGATGGTGGTCAACACGGCGCTGTTGCTCGTGCTCGACTGGCTGCGTTCGCCTGGGGAGTTGTCAGGCAGGCTGCTCGCCGAACCCGTGGCGACATTGGGAATGGTATCGCCAGGACTCAGCGGGTCGTCCAGTGTGACGCGGAAGGTAAAGCTGCGGCTCGCACCAGCAGGGATCGGACCGCCGGTGTAGCGCACGGTGAGTGCGCCATCGGTATATGAGTCGTAGCTGAAGCCCGCCGGTGTCGTTCCTTCCGCGGCGTTCACGAAGACCGCATCCAGGGCGTCCTGGATCAGCACATCGAAAGCATCCGCCGTGCCAGTGTTGCGCACGGTCAGGGTTACCTCGATGGTCTGGCCAGCGTAGGCCCGGTCGGGGTTGAAGCTCTTGGTGATCTCCAGTCGCGGCTCGACCACCGTGACCGTCACCTCGTTGCTGGTGACCGGCGGGTTGGCGCCTACGGTCACGCTGGCGCGGTTGGTCAGCGTGGTCTGGGCTGGCGGCAGCCCCACGTTGCCGGCCTCGTTGAGTACGCGGGCCTGGAGGCGCACGCGGAAGCTGTTGTTACTGGCGTCATTGTCCACAACAACGCTGATCGCGCCGAAGCTGATCGTCACATCGTCGCCGCTGCCACCACTGCTGCTGACCGTCGGGGCCGGGGCCGTGCCGTTAAAGCCGCCTGTATCCACCGTCACCGAGCCAGGGACGAAAGCCAGGCCGGGGGGCAGGTCGTCCACCAGGGTGAGCGAGGGGATGGCGCCCTCAGGCAAGGCGACGACCAGTTCGTAGGTGACGATCTCGCCGATGGTCACGTCGGCGCCGCTGGTGTGCGAGGCTGAGGTGTCCACCAGGGCCTTGGTCAGGTCGGGCTGATCGATGGTGAAGCTGGCGCTGCTGTTGATCTCATAATCGTTGAGCGCACCGCTGTTGAGCAAGCCATCACCGCTGGCGCGCTCGTCGGGGCTATCGCCGTCGAGGGTGCTCCACACCGTGCTGGCGAGGTTGGTGATCGTCTGGCCGGGGCTGACGCTGCCGCCGATCTCGGCGCGGAAGTCAAGCGTCACGCTGGCGCCGGGGGGCAGATCGAAGCTGCCGCTGGCGGGCACGCGCACCACTCCGCCACTGATGGTCGCCGCGGGTGGCGCAATCCCCACGGCGCTCACATTAACCACCACGGCGTTGATCAGCCCGGCCGGGATGGGGTCGCTCACCACCACATCGTAGGCCGTACCGACGCTGCCGGTGGCGTGGCTGATCACCACCCGATAGGTCACCTCGCCGCCCGCGTCGGCGGGGTCCGGCGGGGTGAGGATGCTCTTGGCGATGCTCAGCACCGGCTCGACCACGGTGATCGTCCGTGCAACGGGCGCGTCCACGGTCTCGGTAGTGCTGGTGTTCGGATTGGTAAAGCTGAGGCGCGCGGTGTTGGTCAGGGTCGTGCCGTTCTGGTTGCCGATAACGTTGAGCACACGGGCCTGGAGGCGCACCAGGAAGGCATTGTTATTCGCAATGTTGTCATCGGTCGTGGTCACGTCGGGGAAGGTCAGCACCAGGTCCTCGCCGCTGGCGCCGGGCACGGCGGCGGGGCCGGTGCGCGTCACGCTCAGGCTGCCGACGTTGCCAGCGTAGGGCGCGGCCAGGTTCGGGTCGGTGGTGACGATGCTGTAACCCGTCAGCGCCAGGCCCGGAGGCAGATCATCGGTTACCACGAGGCCCTGGGTGACGCCTTCGGGCAGGGTCACGCGCAGGTCGAAGGTCACCACCTCGCCGATGGTGTACTGGACCGGCGCGGGGGCCAGTTTCTCAATCGCCGGCGTCGCCAGGGTGACACTGGCGGTCGCAGTGCCCCGGTAGTTGTTCCTGCCGGTACCGGACCCGTTGCGCTCGCCGGTGTCGCTGCCGGAGGCGCCGGGGGTGGCCGAGCCGGTGGGGTTGGTCGTCGTGCCGTTCGGGCCGGGCAGGCTGGTGTAGGTCAGGCCGGCGGTGTTGGTCAGGGTGCGGCCATTAGGCGCGCTGGCGTTCACCGTGGCACTGTACTCGACCGTCACCGAGCCGCCGGGCGGGATCTGGGCCAGTACGATCTCTACCGTGTTACCGGCGCTGTTGTTGGTCACCCCGCTGGCGCCACCGCTCGGCGTAACGCTCACACTGGCGAGGTTGAGCGTAAGATCGGCGGGCAGCGGATCGCGCAGGATGACATCGAAGGCCGTGGCGCGGTCGGCGCCGGTGGCGTTGGTGTAGGTGACGCGGTAGGTCACCGTGTCGCCGGCATCAGTGGGTGTGGCGAGCACCTGCTTGTTCAGGGTGAGCAACGGTTCGGCGATGCGCACGTTCACAGTATTGGATTGCGAGCCGATCTGCACCCCGTTGACGCGCACCGTGAAGGTGTTGGGACGCGTCTCTCCGGCGTCATTGCCATCAAACCCGGAGGCGGTGCGATTATCCACCAGGGCGTTGAACTCGACCACGACGAACTCATCGTCGGCGTCCGAGTCGCTGTTGGTCAGGTTGCCAAGGCTGAAGGTGGGATCGGCGCCGGTGCCGAAGCTGGCCGGGCTGATGGCGCTGGCGGGCAGCGGGCAGGTGATGCCGCTGGAGAGCAGGTCCGCCAGGGCGGCGCTGTTGCCACTCACGTTCAGGCCGCCACAGCCGGGCAGGGCCGTGGTGATTGTCGAGGAACTGATCCCACCTCCGGCTTCGTTGGCCACAAAGGCCACCCGCGCGCTGCCGTCGTTGAGGAAGGTCAGCCCGTTGGGCAGGTTGTCGAGGAGCTGGAAGTTGGGCGCGCTGCCCTCGGCCAGGCGCACGGCCAGGCGGTAGCGCACGATCTCGCCGATGGCCACCCGTGGCGGTGAAGCCGTATCGGACGTATGGGCCTCTGAGGTGGCGACGATGCTCTTGGTTGGCGCGGGGATAATGACCGTCAGCGTGGCGGGGTCGCTGGCGGTGGCGATGCGCTCGCCGGTGGCGCTGTCTGGCGCGCCGGGGGTCGCCGAGCCGGTGGGGTTGTCGCCGGCGGCGGCGCCGTTCGTGCCGGGCAGGCTGGTGTAGCTCAGGTTGGCGGTGTTGGTGATCTGCTGGCCGGGGCTGACGCCGGTTCCCACCGTGGCGGTGTACTCGATACGCACCGAGCCGCCGGGGGGTACCCGGTCAATGGTGACATCCACCGTGTTCCCGGCGCTACTGTTGGTGGGGCCGGTGGCCCCGCCGTTGAGGGTCACGGTCACACTGGCGAGGTTGAGGGTCAGATTGGCGGGCAGGGCGTCACTGATGCGCACATCGAAGGCGTCGGTGACGTTGGCGCCCGTGGGGTTGGCGTAGTCAATGCGGTAGGTGATGGTATCGCCCGCGTCGCCGGTCGCGCTCGCCGGATTGATAATCGTCTTGTCGAGGGTGCGGGCCGGCTCGACCACGCGCGCGGCGACGCTGTTCGAGGCGATCGGCTGGCTGCCGCCGGGCGCGGTGATCGGGCTGCCGGCGCGGTAAACGATGAAGTCGTTGGCTCGCTGGACGCCGGCGGTGTTGCCGGACACGTTCTCGACCAGGGCATTGAACTCGACGACCACATACTCGTCGTCGGGGTCGTTGTCGGCATTGGTCAGGGTCCCCAGGTTGAAGAAGACATCCGTACCCGAGCCGTAGGTGTCATTGTTGGTCGTGGCGCTGGCCGACACAGCGGCGTCGGGCAGCACGAAGGACGGCGTGGCAGGCGCGTTGCCGCTGATGGCCAGCCCGGCGCCGCTCAGCGTGTCCGAGGCCAGCCCGGCGCCATTGCTGATCAGCGCCACCCTGGCGGTATTGTCGTTGAGGAAGCGCAGCCCATCGGGGAGGCGATCCTGGATCTGGGCATTGTCCCAGCGGCCCTCGGGCACGCGCACGGCCAGTTGGTAGCGCACGATTTCGCCGATGGCCACGGGAGGCGTCGCCGTTTCCTCTGTATGGGCCTCCGAGGTCGCCACGATGGCCTTGGTCAACTGCGGCACGGCGGCAGTCACCGAGGCTTCATCAAAAGGCGGCCCGGCGGGATCAACATGGTTCGTTCCACCCTCGTCGCCGGCATAGCCGGTCAGCGTACCCCGGTTGAGGATCACCTGCCCCGGCTGGACGTTGGGGTCCACCTGGAGGTCGTAGGTGATCACAATAATATTTGAACCATCGTCAGGATGATATTTCTGACATGCGCCAACGCTAGTGTCAATTAACTGGATTCCATTATTGAAGAGATCATCTTCATTCCCCGGCCCGCCACCACCGAGATAGGTGAACGGAATGGCCGTGCCGGCGCCGTTGTACACCTTGAGATTGAGGCCCGCGCCACCGGTGGGGATGATCAGCCCCGGTGGGAGGATGTCGGTGATCGCGATGTCGAAAGCGCCCCTGTTACTGGAACCGGTGTTCTCGATCACGATCGCGAAGCTGACCAGGTCATTAGCATCCACCCCGGCGATATTGCTGTCCACCGGCGTTGTGGTCAACGCCGTAGAGCCGATCGTGCCCGTAAAGGGCGGACCAGCCGAGCCAGGCGCCGCGAAGGAGACGGGGCCAGCAGTCGGCGGAGACAGGGTCGCACCGGGGTTGGTGCTGCCGGTCACGCCTTTGCTGATCCGCAGGATCGGCTGGGTCATCACCACCTGCGCAATGGCATCATCGGTGGCCTCCGCCAGCCCGGTGGACCCGGCGATGCGGCGCACCTGGTTGGTAAGCAGGAGCCGGTCGGCAGTGGGCCGGTCGCTGGCCCGCACCGTCAGCAGCAGGTCAATCTGGCTGGGGAGCGACTGGGGATCGTCGAAGTCGCCAAAGTTGAAACTGACCGAGTTGCCCACCGTACTGACGCTGACAGTGGGATGCGGCACAACGGCGACGGGGAAGCGGGCGCGCCAGGTATCGGCGGGACCGTAGGTTGCAGTATTGACCGGGGGGATGCTCCCGGCGATATTCGGATCGAACGTGAACGTGGTCACCGGAAAGATCGGCAGGGGCAGATAGTCTACCAGGCGCAGATCCTCGGCATCGCTGGTGGGCAGGGTCAACTGGAGGCGATAGGTCACTGTGTCGCCAGGGGCCAGTTGCACCGGACTGGGGAGGGTGGTGTTGCCGTTGAGGGCATAGATCGCCTTGCTGAGCGCGCCGCGGGCGATGCCGACCCCGGCGGCGCTGCCATCGCCAACAATCACGCCCGTGGCGCCAAGGTTCGCCACATTCAGCAGCGCACCGGTGACGGTCACCTGGTTGCTGAAGCGGTCACCCTCGTCAACACTCGGATCGCCGGAGGGGTAATCATCGCTGAAATCCTCCTGGATGACCGTGCGGAAGACGACGCGGGCAGTGGTGGGGTCGTCGTTGTACGCGCCACAGTCAGGAGCGGGGCCGCCGGTGCCGCCGGGGGGCACACAGCCGCCGATCAGGTTGCCGTTCTGGCCACGAGTCACAAGTTCGTTGGAGAGGCGGAACTCGATGCTCGTCGTGCCATCATTGGGCGCGGGCGAGGCAGGCGTGTAGTTTGGCGTGACGGTGAAGTTGGCGGCGGCGAAGGGCGCCGTTGTCGAGACAAATCCGTTCCCGTCAACCCGGAGCGTCGGCGGGAAGGAGGGATCGAAGCGTTGCCCATCGGAGAACACATCCTCAAGGGTCACCTGATTAAAGGCAAAAAAGTCGGAAATCTGCACATCAATGGTGTACTCAAGGGTATCGCCAGGGGTGGGACCGGCAGCGCCCACATCGTTGACCACGGCGACGCGCTTCTGGGTGGCCAGCGAGCGGGCGGCCAGGCGATGGCCGGGTGTCCCGGCAGTGGCGCTCACCGGTGTGGTCGGGTCGCGGGAGTCAACCGGCGTCCAGGTCGCGCTGGCGCCGGCGTTATTCTCCAGAACACGAGGAGCGCCGCTGGCAGGGTCGAGCACGGTGGCGCTGGCGGCATCCAGGCGCGGCACATAAAAGGTAAAAAGCATGCTCGCGTCGGCGGTGGCGGTCGTGCCGGTCACCGAGGGAATGCGCCGGGTGAGCGTGCCGCCGGGGATGGTAGTCGAAGGCGTGCTCACCGCGACACTGGAGACCGGGCTGCCATTCACCAGCACCGCATCCAGGGAGACGAACTGCATCTGGGGCGGCAGGATGTCGCTGATCTCCAGGTCGGTTACCGTCTGTCCATCGGCCACGTCCACATCAATACGGTACTGGCGGGGGAAATTGGGACCGGTGGCGGTCTCATCTTCGGGGCCAAGGTAGGTCTTGCGCACCGAGAAGAGCGTCGGGGTGACCGGCTGATTGGGCCAGGTAGTCGTATCGGGGCTGGCGGGGGTAAGGAGCACCGGATCGCAGCACCAGTTATCGAGGGGATCGTTGCCAAACTGGAACCCGGCGCGGGCGGAGATGGGCAACGGCACGCCTGCGTCGGCAAGAGGACTGACCGCCGCCTGCACCCTGATCTCGACCAGGGGCTGCTCAGGGGTGAAGGAGCCGAAGGGCAACTGGAGCACCACCAGCGTATCGCCGGTCGTGCCGCAGACCTGCTGGTAGCTCCCGTCGGTGAGCCGGGCATAGGGATGGGGCACGCAGCCATCAGCGTCGAACGTGATGGTAGTGGTGGTCAACGCTGCGCCGAGGTAGGTTGCGTTGAGGAAGGTGATCCCATCATTGCCATCCACGCCGGTGGCCGGGAAGACAAGGTCGATAAACGGCCCATAGCCGGTGTCGGTCACATCGACGTTGTCAAAGGTCACCGTAAAAGTGAACGGCTGACCGATCAGAGCCTCGGCGGGCGCGTTGAGGGTAGCAACGGGCTGACCCACGGCAAAGACGGAGCGCGGGGCAGCGGCGAGACCGGCAATGACCGTGGCAAGCATGGCCATGGTCGCAAACAGGTGAAGCAGGCGGCGATGCATACAGGACAGACTCCTCCTAAATCGAAACTACCATACAATTCTCCGTCACATCTGGCATGGGTGGCGCCAGTTGGTACATGAACCATTATGATATTTCCTGGGTATTACCAGAATGTAACCAGATTACTACACTGAAACGGATGGCATGAATGATCAAACACGAAATCGGGTATTTTTTATCATAATTATTAATTATTGTTGCTCTGGGGAAAGATCTGGATGGAGCTACCAGACGATGAGAGCGATACCACAGAGTTCCGGGGAAGATGCCCGGGCCCGGCGCAGGAGGTGGTGCAAGGGTTTCTGCGACGCCTCTACAACGATGATCCCGCCATCGGCGAGCGCGCAGCCCCGGGAGGCCGCAACGCTGTTCGCGCCGCGGGGCAGCGGAGAGACGGCCCGCTGGTCCTTCTCTCCGCCGTCGTCGGAGGTCGGGCAGCCATAGCGCCGGGCACTCGCGGCGCCATTTTCAATACCCTGGTGTCTATGACCCCAAAATCACAAGAGAAAATACAGTTTCAATTCTACTTTTTCAATGCAAATACAAACAGTAAATTAATTGATAAAATCGGCCTTTAACTATATCTGATAGTAATACTCCAATCTTTTCGCCATATGTACTACTGTTACATGCGACTAACAGGCTATTTGCAGTACTGATCCGCTCGTATACATTTAATCCTGGATTATGTTCTTTGAAGAACGGGGCACATTTGTCGCTGACTACAGTCGTCAGCCATCACACCCGCAACGAGACTATGTCTCGGAGGAGGTGCAGACGTGTGCAGCCCGTCCGAACCTCCCCTGGCGGTATAGCCTGCGGGGGCGGGCTACGCATCGGTGCAGAAAGGACGCCCGGGGACCTTCCAACCGGTTCAGGCGCCAGCACGACACCAATGACTTCGAGATGGATAGCGGAAATCCGCAAGTTGCAATCGCACGAGAGTGTCGCAGAACGTAACTAGCCGGAGCGTGACTCAGCCATGGCCACTATCCTCATCGCCGAAGACAGCGCCACGATCTTCAGGCTTCTGAGTTTTCGTCTTAACCACCTGGGCCATGAGACGATCTGGGCCAGAGATGGCCAGCAAGCGCTGGCCGCCATGCGCGAGCGCCAACCCGATCTGGTACTGCTTGATGTGCTCATGCCGGTCTATGATGGCTTTCAGGTGCTCAAGCAAGCCAGAACCGATCCGGCGCTCAAAGATATTCCAGTCATTATGCTAACGGCGCTGAGCCAGGAGAACAACGTCGTCAAAGGCATCAGGAACGGCGCCGACGATTATGTCATCAAGCCCTTTAGCTTCTCGGAGGTTATCGCGCGCATCGACGCGGCGCTCAGGCGGCGCAGGGCGCAGGTGGCGGTGGCATGAAGCAGGGGCGGGTTACGAACCGCCCCTGCTGCTGGCTCGCGCACCTATTAGAAGACAAGAGCACTGCATTCATCCACGAACGAGGGCCGCGTGTCGTTCTCTAGCTCGCTTATTATTGGCATCATCATCGTTTGCTGCACGCTGATCACCGCGATGATCGGCTTTCTTATTCTGAAACGCATGGCGCTGGGAGTGGCGCTCGCCTACAGCAGAACGCGAGACGCCTTCTTTGAACATTTGATTTTGCATGCACTTGCTGATATGGAGGACGCGCAGCGCCTGCGCGAGATTGCATGGCGTGTCTACACCCGCCAGTGGGGCGGGACGCCTGGCCTGCGCCCCTTTGATCTCCAGGCGCTGGAGCACAGCCTGCTCCGGGCCGCCGGCGAGTTGCGCGGGTCGGATCGGCAGATCCTTACGGATATTTTTGAGGAGGCCGGCGGCCTTGCGCGCAGTCTGCGACAACTACGCTCCCCCAGATGCTGCCAGCGGCTCGCCGCCGTGCAGAAGCTGCGGATCATGCACAGCCGCGGCGCCGTACCGGAGCTTATCCGGGCGCTCAGCGACCGCAGCCGGATCGTGCGCCATGCGGCCCTGCGGGCGCTGGGCGAGATTGGCGATGAGCGCGCCTACCCCTTCCTGCTGCGCGCCCTGGAGGACCCGGACCGCTGGTCAGTACACCGGGCCGCCGATAGCGCGGTGGCCGCGGGAGCGGCGATGACGCCCCTGCTGTTGGAGCGCTTTGCCAGCCTGCAAGATCCGCAGACTCAGATAATCTATGTGCGCCTGTTTGGCCTGCTCCGCGATCCCGCGGCAGCGCCTCAGATGCTGCCCCTGCTCGATGCTCCAGAGACACCCCTCCGTGTCGCCGCCATCAATGCACTGGGCGCAATCGGCGGCGCCGAGAGCGCCAGTCGCTTGCGGGCGCTGCTCGACGACGCGCACTGGGAGATCCGCGCCGCAGCGGCGCAGACGCTGGGCGCCTTGATGGATCGGGAGAGTGCGCCCCTGCTGGAGCGCCTGCTTGACGATCCGGTATACTTAGTGCGCTACAGCGCCGCACAGACCCTGATCTGCGCTGGCGATAACGGCCAGGCGGTGCTCCGGGCAGTGATCGAAACCAACCAGCCTCACGCTGACCCTGTTGCCCGGCAGGCGCTTGGCGAACTTGCGTATGGTCTCGTGTAGCCTGGCACGGTTCGTATGCTCACATGGGATCCGGGCACCCTCGCGCTCCTGATTGCCAACACGCTCATCCTGGGCTACTTTCTCCTGCTCCAAGGGAGTTACCTGATCCTGCTGCTGATCTCCTTTGTGGCAGTACTGCGCTATCGCTGCATCGTGGATCATGAACACTGGCGCGGCATTATCCAGTCACCGCTCACCCTGCCCATCTCGCTTATCGCGCCGGCCTACAACGAAGAGCGGACCATCGTCGAGAGCGTGCGCTCGTTGCTATCGCTGGAGTACCCCGAGTACGAAGTGATCGTGGTGAACGACGGCTCGCGTGATGCCACGCTTGACACACTGATCGAGCACTTCGAGCTGCGAGCGATACCGGTCACCATCGAGTATTCCATCCCCTGCCAGCCGATCAGGGATGTCTATCGTTCGGCCAGATACCCGCGGCTCGTGGTGATTGACAAGGAGAACGGCGGCAAGGCCGACGCGCTGAACGCGGGTATCATTATGGCCGCTCACCCGCTGTTTTGCGCGATGGACGCCGACTCGCTGTTGGAAGGCAATGCGTTGCTACGGATTACGCGGCCATTTCTGGAACAGCCGGAAACCGTCGCGGTCGGCGGGATTGTACGCATCGCCAACGGCTGCCGGGTCGAGCACGGGCGGGTGACGGAGATCAGCCTGTCGAGCAATCCGCTGGTCATTTTTCAGCATGTGGAGTACCTGCGGGCCTTTCTCTTCGGGCGCGTCGGCTGGAGCGCCCTCGGCGCGCTGCTGATCATCTCGGGGGCCTTTGGCGTCTTTAAGCGCCAGGTGGTGCTCGACATCGGCGGCTACCGCCACGACACCGTCGGCGAAGATTTTGAACTGGTGGTGCGTATGCACCGGCACATGCGCGACCACAAGATCCCCTACCGGATCGTGTTTTTGCCCGACCCCGTCTGCTGGACTGAAGCACCGGAGACGCTGCGCGTGCTGGGCCAGCAGCGTAACCGCTGGCAGCGCGGGCTGATCGATACGCTCAGGATCCACCAGCGCATGGGGTTGAACCCGCGCTACGGGCGGGTCGGCCTGCTCGCGATGCCATATTTCGTGATCATTGAACTGATCGGCCCGGTGATCGAAATGTCTGGCTATCTTTTTGTCATAATTGCCTTTTTCTTGCATTTGATCAATCTACCCTTCTTTCTGCTCTTTCTGACACTCGCCATTCTCCTGGGTACGCTCCTGTCGGTCGCCTCGGTGGTTCTCGATGAGGTCGCCTACCGGCGTTTTCCCCGGCTCAGCCAGGTGCTGACGCTGGTCGCCTTTGCGCTGATAGAAAATGTTGGCTACCGACAACTCACCGTCTGGTGGCGGGTCAGGGCCTTTCTGGATTACTGGCGCGGCAACAAGAGTTGGGGCATAATGGAGCGGAGAGGGTTCGCGCGACCGGGGGTGTAGTCCATTTTAGATTGCAGATTCTGGATTGCAGATTGTTGTGTAAGGCGTCGGGGTAGGCTTTGAGGCATTGGGGGTGTTCAGGGGTAAAGGCTCATCGATGGAACCTGGAATGTTTTGCCAATGAAGATCCGCGAACAGAACGAAGACCGGCTGGTCCTGAGCGGGATACCATCCGTGCTCTTTGTGGGCTACTTCTTCATCGCGCTCATACCGCCCAACATTACATGGGTGCTCGGCGCCTGGAACGCCATTTATCGCGCCTCTGGCGACGTTAGCGCGAGTGAACTAACCTATCAGCTTTCGATCTTTGTCATCGCCGTTCTCTCAACGCTCGCCTGCACAGCAATAGGTATCGGCGCCGTCGTCTCCAATCCCTCGCGCGTCACCGTCACTTTCAACCGGTCGGATAACCTCCTGACGATTAGCAGACACTACCTGGTCCGGGGGCAGGAAGAACGGCGCCTCCCGCTCGACAGGATCGTGGAAGTTGACCTTCACAAAGAGGAGGCGGCCTACCGGGTGCGCCTGCGCCTGGACGACCGCACCCACCTTGCGCCATGCGAAAGTTATTCGAACAAAGAGGCGGCTGAGGAGCTCGCTGCTACGATCAGCCACTTTCTGGATGTGCCGATTTTTGAGGATCGGGAGACCAGAGACCTTTCAGGCCCGTAAGACCCGTGAGGTCTACGCATGGCTTGCGCAAAGGCCACCTCCTGCGACGGGGTGTGGGGCGGCTATGCCGCCCCAGGAACAACCAGGTCTGGAGCTTGCCCCATTGACCTTGCAACGATCCCGCAGGCTATGGATCTTCGACAGACTTTGCATGGTATGATGATTTCACTACCTCCTTGTTGGGAGGATGCAGCCCTTCCGAACCTCCCCGCACGGCATTAAAGAAACGCGGTTTCCCAACGCTGATGGAACGAGGAACAGCATGCAGGCACTCAAGACACTGATCGGTTTCGCCCGGCCACATACGGTGGTGGCGACAACCGTTCAAGTGATAACCATTTTTCTGATCGTGGTCGGCTGGACGACGGCGCCAGGGGCGTTGACGGTTGTCGCGGTGACGCTGGCGACCTGTCTGGCGCTGAATCTGTACGTCGTGGGCCTGAACCAGCTTACCGACGTGGCGATTGATCGGGTGAACAAGCCCTGGCTGCCGGTGGCGGCGGGCACGCTGACACGCCACGAGGGCCGGTTCCTGACCTTCGGCGCGGCGGGGGTCAGTCTGCTGCTGGCCTGGCTGAGCGGGCCGTTTCTGCTGCTGACGGTGGCGCTGATCATGCTCATCGGCAGCGCCTACTCGCTGCCACCGTTGCGCCTCAAACGCTTCCCGGTGGCCGCGGCGTTGAGCATCGCCATCGCGCGGGGCGTGATCGCCAACCTGGGGCTGGCCCTGCACTACCAGCAGGTCTTTCAAAGCGGGATGCCCCTGGCAACGCTGGCCATGCTGGGACTGTTCTTCTTTGGCTTTGGCCTGGTCATCGCGATCTACAAGGACATCCCCGACAGCGAGGGCGACCGCCTCTACCAGATCGAGACCTTCACCACCCGGCTGGGTGCGCGACGCGCGCTGAACCTGGGGCGGGCAGTGCTGACGGCGTGCTACGCGCTGCCGATCGGCCTGGCGCTGGCCGGGCTGCCGCGGGGCGATGCCCTGTTCCTGCTGATCAGCCACGCGGCGTTGATCGCCGCCTTCTGGGTCATGAGCATGCGCGTGGATCTGCGGCAACGGCACTCGGTTGCTTCGTTCTACATGTTTCTCTGGGGTATGTTCTACCTGGAGTTCGGGGTTCTGAGTATGTATGAATTGACCCGGACAACCGTATGAGCACAGGCGGTTTGCTGGCCCGCGCGGCCGACTTCGCGGCCCTGGGGCGGCCGCTGCACCTGATCGGCGGGGCGATCTTCTACGGGCTGGGGGTGGCGGTCGCGGGCTACATGGGGGCGCCATTCAACGGGCATGCGGCGATCCTGGGCCTGCTGACAGTGGCGACGGCCCAGTTGATGAACCACTATTGCAACGACTACTTCGATCTCGAGGCTGACCGGGCCAACCCCACGCCGACCCGGTGGTCGGGAGGGAGCCGGGTGCTGGCGGAGGACCGGTTGCCGGCGCGGACGGCGCTGGTGGCGGCGTTGAGCTTCGGCGCGCTGGCCCTGAGCCTGGCGCCGCTGACGGCCCTGGCCTCGCCGGCGCCGGCGGCCACGCTGACCCTGCTCCTGGCCGCGATCGGGCTGGCCTGGGTTTACAGCGGGCCGCCGCTGTTCCTGCACCGCCGGGCGCTGGGGGAGGTGACGGGGGCCATCATTGTGCCGGGACTGACGGCGCTGGTGGCTCACCAGGCGCAGATGGGCATGATTAGCGGCGTGGCGCTGCTGGCCATTGTGCCCCTCTGCCTGTTGCAATTCGCCATGCTGGTGGCGGTCAATGTGCCCGACGCAGGGGGTGACGCGGCGGTGGGCAAGCACACGCTCGTGGTGCGGGTCGGACCGGCGCGGTCGGCACAGTTCTACCTGGCGGCGCTGGGACTGGCCTATGGCAGCCTGCCGGTTCTGGCCATCGCGGGGCTGCCCTGGCCGGTGGCGCTGGCGCCTCTGGCCACGCTGCCCATTGCCGCCTGGCTGGCCCATCGGGTGCTCCGGGGCGCCTGGCACGACCAGAGCGCCTGGGACAGCATCGGGTTCTGGAGCATCGGGCAACTGGTGGGGAGCGCGGGGATGATGGCGACGGCGTTTGCGCTCCTGGCGGGGAGGTGATCGCTCGCAGGGGAACCGGGTAGCCGCACCGTAAAGCCGAAGTGCGGGCTGCGCCAATGCTTCGGCCTTCCATCCTCCTCAGTGAAGAATGCGCGAGAGAAAGAGCTTTGTGCGCTCGTGCTGCGGAGCGCCGAAAATCGCCTCTGGCGCCCCCTGTTCGATGATGCGGCCCTGATCCATAAATACCACCCGGTTGGCCGCGTTGCGGGCAAACCCCATCTCGTGCGACACCACGACCATGGTCATTCCCTCGGCGGCCAGGGCCAGCATAACGTCGAGGACCTCTTTGATCATTTCCGGATCGAGGGCCGAGGTCGGTTCATCGAAAAGCATGATCTTCGGCTGCATGGCCAGGGACCGGGCGATTGCCACGCGCTGCTGCTGCCCGCCGGAGAGCTGGCCGGGGTGCTTATGGGCCTGGTCGGGAATGCCGACCTTCTCCAGCAACTGCCAGGCGATCTGCTCGCTCTCGCGCCGTGAGCGCCGCCGTACCTTCTGCTGCGCCAGACAAATGTTTTCCAGCACCGTTAGATGGGGGAACAACTCGAAACGCTGGAACACCATGCCCACCTCCGCGCGCACGGCATTGATGTGGGCCTCGTTGTTGTTCACGGTGATGCCGTCAACCACGATCCGGCCCGCGTCGGGCACCTCCAGGTGATTGATGCAGCGCAGCAGGGTTGACTTGCCCGAGCCGGACGGGCCGATGATCATCAGCACCTCGCCGGCTTCGACGCTCAGATTGACCTGGTCAAGGGCGCGAAACGCACCAAAGTATTTGCTTACATTCTCAATCAGGATCATCGGTTGGCTGGCCGAACGGCTCATCGAACTACCCCTTCGCGCGCATGCGGCGCTGGAGAAGCTGCAACAGCAGCGACAGCACCAGCGTCAGGGAGAGATAAAAGAGGGTCAGAATAAAATAAGTCTCTTCATAGCGAAAACTGGTGCTCACCGACAGACGCGCCACCTGGGTCATCTCACGCACGCCGAGGACAGAGACCAGTGACGAGTCTTTGAGCATGGCGATCAAGTCGTTACCAAGGGCGGGAAGCACATTGCGCACGGCCTGGGGCAGGATGACGTAGCGCATGGCCTGCACGTGCGACATGCCCAGCGAGCGGGCCGCCTCCATCTGGCCACGACCGATCGACTCGATCCCGGCGCGAAAGATCTCGGCGATGTAGGCGCCGTAGATCAGCACCAGGGCGATGATCGCCCGCGTGGTGAGCGACACGGCGTTGTTCGGCAACCCAAAGGTGCGCGCCACCAGCGGCACCACAGCAAAGGAGATGGTGAAGATCAACACCAGCATGGGCACGCCGCGGATGAACTCGATGTAGGTGATCGCCAGATTGCGCAAAATCGGGTTCTTCGCCACCCGCCCCAGGCCAAGAACAAGGCCCAGCACCAGCGAAAGGACAAACGATACCACCGTCACGTAGAGCGTGAGCCCTAAACCCTGTAGAATGGTGATGAAGATATCACGGTGGATCGGGTCAAAGATGATCCGCAATACCATGATGATGATGATCGTCAAAATGATCACCAGCCACCATGGAAACTGAGCCAGACCGGTGCGCCAGGTTACGGTTGGTCTGGAGGGGATGATCTGGTCGTGTTCTATCGCCATGAGCGCGGCGTCCTTCCGTTGCTAGAGGTGGATTCGCCAGCCTGGGGGTAGTGCAACCCGGAGGGATGCGCTACCCCCAGGCTGGCCATCAGCGATTAGCTGCCCGGCAACTTGAACTCCGCGCTGAAATACTTCTGCGCCAGTTCGTCGAGCTTGCCGCTGCGCCGCATCTCGGCCAGGGCCAGATTGACCGGCTCGACCAGGTCGCTGCCTTTGGGGAAGATGAAGCCCAACTGATCGCTGGAGATCGGTTCGCCGACCAGCCTGACCTTTTCGGCATTGGTGCCGACGTAGCCCTGACCGGCAGTTTCGTCAATAATCACCGCGTCCACATCGCCGTTGATCAGCGCGGCCACGGCAAAGGGGAACTGCTCGAAGGCCTGGATGCGCGCCTCGGGCAACAGGCGCGAGGCGGTCTCGTAGTTCGTCGTTCCGGTCTGCGTGCCGAGGCGCAGGGCCTCGTTGGCGACGAACTCGTCCATATTGTTGAAGCGCGTTTCGTCTACGCGGGCCAGGAGACGCTGGGCCACCTGGATGTAGCCGTCGGAGAAGTCAACCTGTTTGGCGCGCTCCTCGGTGATGGTGATACCGTCGGCGGCAGCATCGAACTGCCCGTTGGCCACGGCCTGGATCATGCCTTCCCAGGAGGCCTCCTGGTACACGGGCACGCAGTTGAGCAGGCGGCAGATCTCGTTCCAGGCGTCATAGTCCCAACCCTCGCCCTTGCCGGTGGCGGGGTTGACATAGTTGAATGGCGGGTAGGCATTCTCGACGGCGATAGTCACCTGGCGCCCGCCCAGGTCGGGCAGAGCGCCGGCCGCGGCAGTTGGCTGGGTGGCGCCAGCCGGGGTGTCTGTTGGAGCGGCCGGAGCGGGAGGGGCGCCGCCGCAGGCCGCGAGGATGGCGAGCAGGAGGCTCGCCAGGGCCAGGAGCACAATTCGTCGCATGCTAACTCTCCTTGCTACATTGCGCCGCGTTGCTCTACGCGGCGCCCGCGAAGTAGCGGCCAACCCTGCCGCCTGAAGCATCCGGCCACATACGAACGCCGCGCGGGTATGACGGGCCAGCGTAGCAACGCACGCTTGCGGATCCATACCCGCAGCGCCGTCACAGTGCCACTGTGCGGCGGCGTGGCCCGCCGATGGACCAGCGCATGGTCGCCGTCCGGGCCGGGGTGTTCAAACGGGGGTAACCGAAGAACCGATATTGAATAGAATAGCATAACTGGCAGAGAATTCGGGCGTCTTGCGGTATCCTGAGGACGGTGCTATGCTGCCAGGCAGCAGGGGCGTGCGGCCCACTCGATGGGAGGGCGTAGCCCTCCCGGCGGCGAAGCAGGAGACGAGCGGCTCCATCGCCAGGGGTAAGGGCCCGGGGCAACCTGGTTGTGCCACGCCCTTACCCCTGGCAGGGTCATGAGCAAGGCAAGCAACAGAGGGAGAACCAGCGATGGCCAGAGCCAGCATTGTCTACGTAGGTACAACCGAGGGGCTGGCAATCTACAGCGACCCGGGAGGTACGGGACGCTGGCGACGGGTGGGCCGGGTGCTGGAGGGTCAGGCCATCCGCGGTCTGCTCGCCGCCGACGCGCTCAACCTGGTGGCGGCAGTGGACGATGGCCCGCCCGTGCGCACCAGTGACGGCGGTCAGTCCTGGTCGCCGGCCACCGCCGCCGATACCGAGGGGTTGCTGGCGCTGCTCAAAGGTCCCGGGCCGCTGCTCTACACCGCCCAGGGGCCGGCGCAGTGGCGCGGCGCCGCTTCACTCGACCCCGAGGCCAGCGCGCTGGCACTCCTGGCGGGGAAAGAGGAGACGTTGATTGCCGCCCGCTCCGGGGGGACCAGCCTCGCCCGCAGCGAGGACGGCGGCGCGACCTGGAGCGAGGCCGTGGTCGAGGGTGGTCTCGATGGTCGCGTGCAGATTCTGGCCCCCGCGAGTTACCATATGGACTACGTCTGGGCAGGGACGAACACCGGACAGGTGCTCCGCTCCGAGGATCGCGGACGCACCTGGCAGGAAGCGGGCCGGGAGCCGGCAGCCATCACGTGCATTGCAGCACTGCGCATTGTGGGGCAGGGGTGATCGGGGAGGATCGCGCCCTTGCAGACCCTCCTGAAATACTGTTGGAGGGGTGCGGGGCGGAAGCACTCCTCAGGCATAAAAATCGGTAACTCCGTCCTGGTCAAGGCGTTCAAGCATGCGGCGCAACTTGGCGGCGCTCTCGGGGAAGGGGGCAGCGGCCAGGTGTTCGGAAGTGACCTGGGCGGCGCGCCCCCACACCCGTGGTTCGAGGCCGAGGGTCAGGCTGAGCAGCCCGGTGAGAGCGCGGCGCAGCCGCGGAGTATCCTCGCCACGGAGACGCGGGAGCACCTTCTGTTTGATCTGCGCGTCGAGGGCCTGCGCCGGGGTCAGGGCGTCTCTGGCCTGCTCAATGAAGCGGAGTATCTCCCCTACCGTCCGATAGCCGAAGGGGCGCCCGGCTTCCGTCGCCAGGCCGTGCACCGTCACCAGCGTCTGCCAGACCTGCTCGTCCACGGCGGTGCTATGGAGCGCCCGAAAGCCCTCCAGGTCCACCTCGGTTAACTCGATCAGATTGGCCCGATCGAGCAACTTATCACTCAGAGCAAAGGTACTCTCATCAACGTTCACCGTGCCGATCAGGCGCAGGTTGACCGGCAGACGCACGGGGTTCTGGAGTGCGCCGCCGCCGGCCAGCGGCGTTTCGGCGAGGGGGCTACCCAGATCAAGGGCGCCTTCGAGAGTCTCCATTGCCGAGAGGATGGGCGCAAGGTAGTACTCCGGGCGGGCCAGGTTTAACTCGTCGAGGCAGACATAGTAGGACTGCTGGGGATCGGCGGCAGCCCGTAACAGGAAGCGCAGGAACGGCGTAGGATGGTAGACGCCGGTCAGCGTATTGTAGTAGCCGAGGAGGTCGTGGGCATTGTGCCAGTCGGGTTGCACGGCCACGACCAGATAGTAGGGATTATCGTCGCCCGGCGGAACGTTGTAGACCGCGTCGGCATAGAGGCGGGTCAGGCGCGTCTTGCCAGCCCCGCTGATGCCGGCCAGAATGAGCAGCGGGCGGGTCTGGAGGGCGACGTGATAGGCGCGCAGGGTCAGGTCGGCGATGCGAAAACCACGGGCGCGGATGCGTTCGGCGATCACCTCGATGGGCGGCATGCCCTGGGATGCATACCTGACCGGGCGCTCGCGGAGGCGCGCGGCGGAGAGCGCTTCGCCCGCCTCGGCCTGCTCCATTAACGCCTCATTGAGCGGCAGCAGATCGAGCACGTCGGCGACAAGGCGCTGCTCCAGATCCTCGGGCAGGTTTGACCAGGGATAGACAAAGCCCGCCCAGAGGTAACCGGCGTTACGCGCGCCAAGGTAGCGTTCGATCCACAGATCGGGCGTTGCGCTGTCAGGTGCGGCGAAGCGCGCCTGCCCCTCGCGGGCGATGCGTTCGACCAGCGGCCGCCAGACCGCGGGCGCGCCGGCCCACAGGCGCGCCAGGTCCTCTTTGCGGGCGCGCCACAGTTGCAGCCCTACCAGCACGGCACGCTCGGGGGCGCTCAGCGCCACCAGCACCCCGGCGCCGCGTGGCGGACGGTCGAAGGCGACCCAGTAGTCTTCGATCGGATCACGCCGTCCCTGGCCACGGTGCAGGTAGCGCTGGCTCTTGAAACTGACCTCGTAGAGCGGCCACTGGCGCGAATAGCGGCGCATGGCCGCCACGCGCACCTGATCGGCCAGCGCCGCCAGCAGGGGGTGCAAACGCTCCTGTACGGCCGTCCAGCGTTCAGCAACGCCCGGCGTTGTCAGAGCGGCCAGGGCCTCGGGTGGGAAGAGGGGGGCCATGGGAATACCGGGGTAACGTGCAGGTGTGGGGGTGTGGGGGTGAAAACATACATAGGCTCTACATCTTCATACTTCCACACCTCTACATCTCCACATACACTCAGGCCGTAGGGGGCTTCAGATAGCGCCTATCGGAGGGTAGAGCGTCCGTGCCGCTGTTACCCGCATCGGAACGCGAGCCGTACTGATCATGGAGTACCTGGAGCATTGCCTGCAATTCGGCGCACAACTCCTCGAAGGTAACCTCGAGCAGATCGGCATCGTAGAGGGCCTCATCCAGACTCCAGAGGCGCACCGCGACCAGCGACTGAACGTGCGGAGCACCGCCGGGATCGAAGGACAGCATGCTCTCCACCCGCAACACATCCTCGTCGTCTACGAGCATGGCATGGAGTTGCTGGACGGCCTGGGCGATCACGGGAAGATCGCGCGGTTCGATGTTGGCCTCGCCATTGACCGGCAGGTGATAGGCGACTTCCACATCGAGGGAGGGACCGCCGCGCGCCTGGGCGAAGAGGCGTTCATCCACGTAGCGCTCGATACCGTCGAGCGAATCGGCGCCGCGCAACGAGAACACAGTGAACTCCGGCGACCAGCGGAAGGCGATCACCGCACGCAGCGGCGGCTCCTGCGGCCCGCTGTCGTCCACCACCCCCTCAGGCAGACAGGTGATGCTCAGGCTGCGCCCAAGAGCGTGCGTATCGAGCAATTCCTGCGTATAGGCGATATTCAGGCCCGTTCGCTCGATTGCACCGAGCAGCACCGAGACGAAGTTCTCGTAGGTCAGCATGGCGTTCCCCTAATGTTATACCTTGTATTATACACGTCCGGGGCGCAGGTGGGGGCGCACGTAACGGAACGCTCTCCCACGGTCAGATGCATGAGGAAACCTGCTCTCCTGACGCCCTTGAACCGGCTATGTTTCACCTGAAAAGGCAAAACGCAATGCGCATCAAACTCAACTCGCGCGCGCGGCGCGCGCTGACGACGTTGACCCATTACGGCATGATCACCCTGGGAGCGCTGCTGGTCGCGCTGGCGGTACGGGTCTTTCTGGTGCCGAATGATGTGATTGTGGGCGGAGTGACGGGCGTGGCGCAACTGCTGAGCACCTACTTCGGCACGCCCGTTGGCGGGGTAGTGCTGGCCCTCAACGTGCCGCTGATGGTCCTGGGCTGGCGACGCCTGGGCGGCTTCGTCTTTGGCGTGCGCACGATCTGCGCCCTGGTGATCATGTCGGTGGCAATTGACGCCCTGACGCCCTACGCCCGGCCCGTCACGAGCGACCCCCTGCTCTACAGCCTGTACGGCGGGCTGCTCGACGGCCTGGGGCTGGGCCTGATCCTCCGCGCGCGCGGCACCGCAGGGGGCACCGACATTATCGCGCGGCTGGCCGAAGCGGGCACAGGGGTGCAACCTGGCCGCGTGTTGCTGGTGTGCGACGTGCTGGTCTTCAGCGCAGGTCTGTTCGCCTACGGCCCCGAGAAGGTACTCTACGCGCTGCTGGTAGCCTTTGTCAGCAGTCGCACGGTTGACTTCATACTCTCGGCGGGGCGGGGCGCGCGGCAGGCGCTGATCATCACCGATCGGCCCGAAGGCATCGTGCGGGCCTTGCTCTACGACCTGGGTCGGGGCGTCACACGCCTGGAAGGCGTCGGCGGCTACACCGGCGCGACCCACGCCATTCTGCTCTGCATCATCAACCGCTCCGAGGTCAGTGCGTTGCGGGCAGCCGTGGCCGCGGCAGATCCACACGCCTTTATGGTAATCAGCGAGGCCAACGAGGTGATCGGCGAGGGCTTCCGCCCCCTGCGACCGGGGCAGCGCCCGGCTGTCCAGGCTCCAGCCGCGGAGCCAACCAGACGCCAAGGGTGATTTGATTTTGGATTGTCGATATGGCCTCCCAATAAGACCTGACGGCGCCGTGCCGGCACTGCGTGCAAGAGGAATTGGCATAACCGGTGTTTTTCAGGGAGGGCTGCCCGGCAGGGGATAGTCCATGGCGCCGCCGAGACATGCGCTCACATGTTCTGGGATGCACAACGGAGGCCGCCCGCGTGTGGTATAATAATAAGGTTGTGAGGGGGCCAACTTGAGCATTCCAATGCCACGGAGCGCCGATCGATCCGGCAGGCGCGGCGTCCCCGTGGAAGAAAGCGCCAGCGATGAACGACAAGAACACCAACGCTCCCCAGACCCAGAGCTACGACGCGAGCCAGATTACGGTCCTTGAGGGCCTTGATGCCGTGCGAAAGCGGCCAGGCATGTACATTGGCCCGACCGACATCAACGGCCTGCACCATATGATCAAAGAGGTCGTGGATAACTCGGTTGACGAAGCCCTTGCCGGCCACGCCAGCCACATTGAGATTACGATTTTTGAAGACGGCTCGGTGCGCGTCAGCGATAACGGGCGCGGCATTCCGGTGGACATCCATCCGAAGTACCGGGTATCGGCGCTGCAACTGGCCGCCACCGAACTGCACGCCGGGGGCAAGTTCGGCGATGGGGGCTACAAGGTCTCCTCGGGGTTGCACGGTGTGGGCCTCTCGGTGGTGAACGCCCTCTCGGAGTGGATGCGCGCCGAGGTGCGCCGTCACGGGCAGCTCTGGGTGCAGGAATACCGCGCGGGCAAGCCACTCGCCGAGGTGCGCGCGGTTGGCCCCGCCGAGGGCACCGGCACGACCATCCACTTCAAGCCCGATGTGACGATCTTCAAAGATGGGATTGACTACAACTTCAAGGCCCTGGCCCAGCGCTTCCGCGAGATGGCCTATCTCACCAAGGGCCTGCATTTCAAGTTTGAGGATCGGCGCGACGGCCAGGAGATGAACTTCTACTTCGAGGGTGGCATTGTCTCCTACGTGCGCCACTTGAACAAAGACAAGACGACCCTGCACAGGCAGCCCTTCTACGCCGAGCGCACGGTGAACGATGTGGCGGTCGAGGTGGCGATGCAGTACACCGACACCTACGACACCGACTCGATTTACGCCTTCGCCAACAACATCAACAACACCGACGGCGGCGCGCACCTCTCGGGCTTCCGCACGGCGCTGACACGCATCATTAACAACTACGCCCGCGCCAAGAACATTCTCAAGGAGAACGAGGCCAACCTCACCGGCGATGATGTGCGCGAGGGCCTGACGGCGGTGATCAGCGTGAAGCTGAAGGACCCCCTGTTCAGTTCGCAGACCAAGGAGAAACTGGTCAGCCCGGAGGCCGCCGGGGCCGTAGCCACGGTGCTGAACGACGCCTTTGCCGCCTGGCTCGACGAGAACCCCGGCGAGGCGCGGCGCATCATCGAGAAGACCCTGGCCGCCGCCCGCACGCGGCTGGCGGTACAAAAGGTCAAGGAGACGGCCCGCAAGAGTGCGATGGAGGGCTTCTCGCTCCCTGGCAAGCTCGCCGATTGTTCGGATACCAACCCGGCGCGCTGCGAACTGTACATCGTTGAGGGCGACTCGGCTGGCGGCACCGCCAAGCAGGGCCGCGACCGGCGCTTTCAGGCCGTGCTGCCCCTGCGGGGCAAGATCCTCAACGTTGAGAAGAGCCGCCTCGATCGCATGCTCTCCAACGCCGAGGTGAAGGCGCTGATCACCGCCATCGGCACGGCCATCGGCGAGCAGTTCAGCCCCGATAAGCTGCGCTACCACCGCATTCTGCTCATGACCGACGCCGATGTTGACGGGAGCCACATCCGAACGCTGCTCTTGACCTTCTTCTTTCGCCACATGCGCCAGTTGATCACCAACGGTCACCTCTACATCGCTCAGCCGCCGCTCTACCGCATCAAGCACGGCAAAGAGCACCGCTACGTCTACTCCGACGCCGAACGGGACAACTACATCGCCGGGTTACCGGCGGGTACGAAGGTCGAGATCCAGCGCTACAAAGGGCTTGGCGAGATGAACGCCGAACAACTCTGGGAGACGACCATGAACCCGGCCAACCGCGTCATTCTCCAGGTCACCCTGGAAGATGCCCAGCGCGCCGATGAGACCTTCACCATGCTCATGGGCGACCTGGTGCCGCCCCGGCGCCGCTTCATTCAGACCCATGCGGCCGAGGTGAGTGAACTGGATATTTAGCGCCGATGCGCCAACCGCTTGCGTCTGACACGCCTGTCCACATCGAGGCGGGGATCATTGCCCTCTTGCGTGGCCTGCCGCCCGCCCGGAAGCTCGAACTGGCCCGCGACACCAACCGCATGGCCGACCGGTTGGCGCTCGCGGGTCTGCGCTGGCGTTGCGCAGGGGCCGGAGCACATGAACTGGGGTATGCCCTTGCGCTACAGCGCATTCCGCCCGAGCAGCGCGCTCGCGCAGCCGTCTTGTTGAAAGGACAACCGTTGATGCCCGATCCGGTTGATCCGCTGACGCTGGCCCTGGGCCTCGGCGCCATGCTCGATGCTCAGGGCATCCCCTATGTGATTGTCGGTTCGGTGGCGGCGATTGTTCACGGCGAATACCGGACCACGCGCGATCTCGATGTCGTGCTAAACTTGCATCCCGACGCCATCAGCGCACTGGTGCAAGGGCTGCAGGAGGGGTATATTTTTGCAGCCGATGACATCATTGATGCCCTGCTCCATCTTCCAGAGGCGCGGGCCAACTGGCGCCAGCGGGCGAGTTTCTGCGCCTATGAGAAGACGACCGGCTTTCAGATCGACATCTACCTGTCGTCAGGACGGCCCTTTGAAGTGGTGCAGTTCCAGCGCGCGCAGGTCATTGACATACCCGGCCCAACGGGCGGTATGCTGCGGGTCGCCAGCGCGGAAGATACGGTGCTGGCAAAGCTGGAATGGTACCGCCTCGCCCCCTCCGACCGCCAGTGGCGCGATGTGCAGGCGATCCTGCGGGTGCAGGATGCGGCCCTTGATCTGGCCTATCTGCGTCACTGGGCCGCCGAACTGGACCTGACCGGGCTGCTGGATCGGGCCCTGGAGGGCCAACGGCCGGCGGAACAGGGCGTAACAACAGGGTAGCGCCAGCTTGCAGAGGCGCTGCGCCTCACACCGCACGGCTTACAGACTCGCTGTTTATTTCCAGCCGCTTTCTGAGGGTTGCGAGGCTCCCTTGAAACAACTTCCTGACACCCTGACCCATCCGCAGGATCACCGGTTTCCTGACCCCGAGCGCCGTGGCGTGTACCGCGCAATCCATGAACGGCGAGACGTGCGTTCACAGTTCCTTTCTGATCCGATCCCGCCTGAGGCACTGGCGCGCCTGCTCGATGCCGCTCATCATGCGCCGTCGGTCGGGTTCATGCAACCGTGGGACTTTATCGTGATCGAAGAACTGGAGATTCGGCAGGCAATCAAGGCTGTCTTCGAGGAGGAGAATCGTAAGGCCGTGGAGAACTACACTGGCGAGCGAGCCAGACTCTACCGCCAGCTCAAACTCGAAGGCATCCTGGAGAGTCCGCTGAATCTATGCGTCACTTGCGATCGGAGCCGGGGCGGTCCGCATGTCCTCGGACGCAACACCATCCTGGAGACCGACCTGTTCAGTGTCTGCCTGGCGATCCAGAACCTCTGGCTCGCAGCCCGGGCCGAAGGGATCGGCGTAGGCTGGGTGAGCATTCTGGATCAGAAGCGCCTGGCAGAGATGCTTGAGCTGCCGGCTGAGGTGTACCCGGTGGCGTATCTGTGCCTGGGGTATGTGCGCGAGTTTCTCGCCCGGCCCGAGCTAGAGATCGCTGGCTGGCGCAACCGCTTACCCCTGCACGAGCTTGTTCACGCCAATCGCTGGGGGCAACCGTTGGATGATGGCCGGCTGAAGAACTGCCTGCAAACCACCGGACGCACTCCATTCAGGCCCGAACAGAGATAAGCAGCAGGACGATAGGCGACAACGCAAAGGGTACACGACAAAGCGGGTCGATCCAGGTTGTTTCGTCCGATCCGCATCATTCGGGCACTTACGTGACTGCTGAGGGGAGCATGCGCAATGGCCCGTGTAGGGATTTACGGCGCCACGGGGTATACCGGCTTTGAGCTAATCAAGCTCCTGGCGCGACACCCCGAGGTGGAGATCGCTTTCGCGACGGCCCGCTCAGCGGCGGGGCAGCCACTGAGCGACGTGTTTCCCACCCTGATCGACCTGCCCCTGGTTGGCGTCGAGGAAGCCGAACTGGACGGCGTGGACCTGATCTTCACCTGTCTGCCCCACGGCGCGCCGGAGTTGATCCCCCTGGTGCGACAGGCGCTCGAACGGGGCGCGAAGGTGGTTGATCTCTCCGACACCTTTCGCCTGCGTGACCCCGAGGACTACCTTCGGCGACGCGGGCGCGAACATCCCGCCCCCGACCTGCTCGCCGAGGCCGTCTACGGGCTGCCGGAGTTGCACCGCGAGCGCATCCGCGGGGCGCGTCTGGTGGCCAACACCGGCTGTTACCCCCTGACGGCCATTCTGCCCCTGTGGCCCCTGGCGCGCGCCGAACTGATCGCCGACCCGACGGTCATCGTGGACAGCAAATCGGGCGTGTCGGGGGCCGGGCGCTCCCTCTCGCTCCGCACCCACTTCGGCGAGACCCACGAGACCTTCAGCGCCTACAGTGTCGGGCGCACGCACCGCCACCTCGGCGAGATGGAGCAGGAGACCGGGCTGCACATTATCTTCGCGCCGCACCTGCTGCCGGTCTATCGCGGCATCCTCTCCACCATGTACGTCACCCTGCGCCCCCATACCAGCGTGGCGGAAGTGCGGGCAGCTTACGCGGTCTTCGCCGATGAACCGTTCATCAAACTGCTGCCCGAGGGCCGCCTGCCTGAGTTGCGCCATGTGCAGCAGACGATGTACCTGGCGATTGGTCTGCAGCCAGTGGAACCGGAAATGGGCCGCTACATCTTTGTGTCTGCGGTGGACAATCTGCTGAAAGGGGCCTCGGGGCAGGCGGTGCAGAACATGAACCTCATGCTGGGCCTTCCGGAAACGTTGGGGTTGATCTGACGGGGGGGAGGGCGTCGCTCTTGCAAACTCTACAATGAAACTTCGTCCTGGCAGAGGTGGCGAGGCCCCCGGACCCCACAAGATTGCCTGTTCCGGTGCGGCGCGGCAAAGCTGCACCGTACCCGAACGGGTCGTTCGGAGGGGCAAGGTCCCTCCGAGCCTCCCCACAGAGAACAATTCGTTGGAGCAACTACACCAGCGCCTTCTCGGTCTCCCGATCGAAGATGTGCATCTTGTCCATATCGAGGACGATTTCGAGGCGTTCACCGGTGCGGGCCGTGGTGCGCGGGTCGAGCCGCCCGATAAACTCCCGCCCGCTGTTCTCCACATAGGCATAGACCTCGGAACCCATGGCCTCGGTCAGGTTCACCTGCACGGTAAGTTTCGCGCTCTCGTCCACGCCACGGGCCACATAGTGGGCGTCGTGCACATCCTCCGGACGAATGCCGAAGTAGATATCCTTGCCCATGTGGCTGCCGACCCGCTCCAGCTTTGCCTGCGGCACCGGCACGATGAAGTCCTTGCCAACCACGACGCTTAACCCGCCGTTCAGGCGCTCGAGGCGGGCCTCAAAGAAGTTCATCGAGGGGCTGCCGATGAACCCGGCGACGAACATGTTCGCGGGGTGGTCGTAGAGGTTCTGGGGAGTATCCAGTTGCTGGAGAATGCCGTCACGCATCACCGCGATGCGCGAACCCATGGTCATGGCCTCGGTCTGATCGTGGGTCACGTAGATGAAGGTGGTCTTGAGGCGCTGGTGCAGCCTGGAGATCTCGGCGCGTGTCTGCACGCGCAGCTTGGCATCGAGGTTGGAGAGCGGCTCGTCCATGAGGAAGACGGCGGGATCGCGCACGATGGCCCGGCCGAGGGCGACGCGCTGCCGCTGGCCGCCGGAAAGGGCCCTGGGCTTGCGGTCCATCAGATGGCCAATGGAGAGCATCTCGGCGGCTTCTTTGACGCGCCGTTCGATCTCCTGCTTCGGCACCTTGCGCAGCTTCAAGCCAAAGGCCATATTCTCGTACACACTCATGTGCGGGTAGAGGGCGTAGCTCTGGAAGACCATGGCAATGTCGCGGTCCTTGGGCGGCACATCGTTGACCACCCGGTCGCCGATCCAGATCTGCCCCTCGGTAATCTCCTCCAGGCCAGCCAGGCAACGCAGGGCAGTGGACTTCCCGCAGCCCGAGGGGCCGACCAGGACGAGAAACTCGCCATCAATGATGTCAAGATTAAGATCCTTAAGCACGGTGACTTCGCCAAATCGCTTCCAGACGTGATCGAACTTGATGCCGGCCATGGGGGGAAATCCTCCTCTGATATGAACCCGGCGTCGCGACGGCCCGGCGGACCGGTGTCGAGGCGAACCCCGCGCCAGGGGTAGAGACGGCCTGGCGGGGCGTCTCTACCCCTGGCGGGGGTGCGGGGCCGTGGTGTGCCGGATAATCAATGGCAGTCTGAGCAGCGCGTCGGGCGCGGCCCCATCGCGTCGTTCGACAAGGAGCGCCAGGAGCCGCGCCAGGGCTCTGCCCAGGGTGCGCCGCGGGGCCCGCAGGGTGGTGAGCGGCGGGTCGGTATGGGCGGCCAGCGGCAGGTCGCCCATGCCGATGAGGGACAGATCACGGCCCGCGGCAAGACCGGCATCCCGCATAGCGTGCATGGCGCCAAAGGCCAGCGCATCGCCAGCGGCAAGCACCGCGGTCGGCGGTTCGGGCAGCGCCAGCAGTTCCTGCATGGCGGTGATACCATCGTCCTCGGTGGTGCCCGCCTCGACCACCAGAGCCGGATCGGGCGCCAGGCCGGCGCAGTTAAGGGCTTGCAGATAGCCCTCGGTAAACGGTTCGCTGGCCGCCAGGTCCGAGGGGAGGGCGATCAGGGCGATGCGCCGGTGGCCCAGGGCCAGCAGGTGGCGCGTGGCCTCCAGGGCCCCACCCTCGAAATCGTACCCAAGCGCCGGACACTCCGGCGCGACCGGCGGGCCGGCGCAGACGCAGGGCGCCCCGGCGGCGGCCAGACGGGCCACCCGCGCATCGTCAACCCGCGGGTCGAGGAGCACCAGCCCGTCCACACGGTTGGTCGCGACCAGTTCCAGGGCCAGCTCGGCCTCGAGCGTTTCTAGCCCGGCGGAGGCCAGCAAGAGACAGTAGTCCAGCGCGGCGGCGCCATCGGCCAGACCGGCCACCAGTTCGGCCAGGGCCGGATCGGCCAGGCCAGGGGAACCGGCGGGCAGAACCAGGCCCAGGGTACGGGCGCGGGTACGCAGGCTGCGCGCCGCGTGGTGGGGGTGGTAGTTCAGGGCCTTCACCGCTGCCAGGACCCGCTGGCGCGTGGCCTCCGTCACCGCGCCGGTGCCATTCAGGACATACGACACCGTAGCGGTGGAGACCTGCGCGCGCCTCGCGACATCCTTGATGGTGGCCATGCGCTTAATCGTTTAACCTGGCAGATGATTGGCGGGAGTATACCAGCGGCGGCGGAGGATGTCAAGGCGGGATGGCCGCAGGGCACGACCCTGGCGGCAACGGTCGTGTACCCCCGGGCGCCTGTGACAGCGTCCACGCCACCGGGGAGGGCTTCGCCCCACCATCGCACCGTAGGGGTGGGGAACACGCTGGTGAGGAGGGTAATAAGGGCTGGCATCGCCGGATCGTCGAGTGGCGGCGCGTCCAGTGCCAGCCTACCCCGAATTAAGCACCACGACTCGCCCGGCGGCGGCGCGGCTCAGGCGGTCGCGGATGGCGCGGGCCAGGCCGCGCTCGCCGAGGTCGCGGGCCAGGATGCAGTCGGGACGCCGGCTGTCGAGGGCGCGCAGGGCGGCGTAGAGCCGCCGCGCCACGCTGTCAAGGGCCGCAGAGGGGCCAAGGGGTTCGATATCCGCGCCGAGATCGGCAAGCAGCGCCGCGTCTTCGTCGGGTACCAGCAGGCCCACCTGCCGCCCGGCGGCACGCTCGGTGGCGGCGCGCTCGCGTAGCCAGGCCTGCGCGGCGCCCTCGGGGCCGATCACCAGCCACAAGGGACTGTGCGGGGCGTAGTGGCGCTCCAGCAAGCCCGGTGAGCGCAACGGCTGCGCCCCCGCGCCCCGGCTCTCCACCGCCACCTCCCCTACATGGGCCTGGAGTTCCTCCAGACTGACTCCGCCGGGGCGCAGCACGGTCGGCGTGGGGCGAGTCAGGTCGAGCACTGTGGACTCGACCCCGATCGGCGTGGGGCCGCCATCGATCACCGCGGCGATACGCCCGCCCAGATCGGCCAGCACGTGCGCGGCGGTAGTGGGGCTGGTATGGCCGAAGCGGTTGGCGCTCGGCGCGGCGATCGGCGTGCCTGCCGCAGCGATCAGCGCCCGTGCCACCGGGTGCGCCGGGACCCGCACCGCCACCGTTGACCCTCCGGCGGTTACGGCAAGGGGCACCGCCGGGCCACGTTCCAGCACCAGGGTCAACGGGCCGGGCCAGAAGGCCGCGGCCAGTTCCTGCACCGCGGGCGGCACGGCGGCTGCCACCCGCGGCAGATCGGCAGCATCGGCCAGGTGGACGATCAGGGGGTCGTCGGCGGGGCGACCCTTGGCGGCGAAGATCGCCGCTACCGCGGCGGGGTTAAGCGCGTCGCCGCCAAGCCCATAGACCGTCTCGGTAGGAAAGGCGACCAGTTGCCCGGCCCGCAGCAGGGCCGCGGCGGCGGCGATACCGGCTGCGTCGGGGGGCAGGATCTGGGTGTCTATGCTCATAGAGGGTTGCTCAGAAAAGTTGATGCAAAGGCGCAAGGCGTTTGTGATTTTGATCTTTCGAGGCTTTGGATCTCTGCGCCTTTGCGTCACGACCGGCGGTTCAGGCGGGGAAGCCTTTGCTTAAGGCATACAGGCAATGCGATATGATATATTCTACCTCTCAGTTGAGAAACAGTCCGTGTGGTTTTGCCACCTCCCCCCCCCTCCGCACGCCGAACCTGGTGTGATACAGTGGTCACCTCCCGGCTGCACGAGAAAGCAAACCTCCCACCATGCCCAGCCTGACCTGCCCCGCGCGGCGCTACCTGTTCTACGCCGCACTGCTTACTTTCGGCCTCGCCATCAGCGGCCTGTTCTACAACCTGTTGCTGGTAGAACTTGGCTACGACCGGCGCGGGATCAGGCTCCCCCTGATTGGCGAGACGCCGCTGCTCGGGGTGCTCAACAGCCTGCCGGTGCTGGCGGCCGCGTTGAGCAGCCTGCCGATCTGGTGGGCGGTGCAGCGGATCGGTCTGCGCCCGGCACTCATCGCCGGTGCGCTGCTCCACTCCGCGGTGCTGCTGGGGGTGGCCCTCTGGCCGGCGCCAGCGCCCTTGCTGTTCTGCGCCGCGCTAAGCGGCCCGGCATCGGTGCTCTTCCAGGTCAGCGCCGCGCCCTTTATGATGCGCCACAGCCGCACGGCTGAACGTGATACGCTCTTTGCCCTCAACGGCGCGCTGATCATCGGTGCGGCGGGCCTGGGCAACCTGATCGGCGGCCCCTTCCCCGGGCTCGCCGCCAGCGTCCTGGACCTGCCAGCCGGCGCCCCGGCCTATCGCGCCACTTTCGCCGTTGCCGCAACGCTGGTCGCCGTGGCCGCGTTGCCGCTGCTGCTACCGGCTGAACCAACCGGTGCGCCGCGACCCGCCGAACCGGCGCAGATCAGCGCCGGCAGGCTGATCCGCGCCGCGTTCGGCGCCTGGCCCTTCACCCTCTCGCCGCTGCTAATTTCCCTCGGCGCGGCGTTGCTGATCCCCTTCCTCAACCTCTACTTTCGCCAGCGCTACGACGCCTCCGATGCTGCTCTGGGCATGATCTTCGCGGCCATTGGCGTCGCCACCGGCGCCGCCACCCTCCTGGGGCCATGGCTGTCACGACGCTTCGGAAAGATCGGCAGCGTCGTGCTGACCCAGGCCCTCGCCATCCCCTGCCTGCTGCTGCTGGGCCTGGTCCCCACGCTCTGGCTCGCCGCCACGGTCGCCCTGGTCCGCGGGGCGCTCATGAACATGGCCATCCCCCTCTATGATGCCTACGCCATGGAACGCACCCCTGAGGCCGCCCGTCCGATGGTGATCGGGCTGATCAAGGGCGCCTTCTCTACCGGCTACATCATCGGCCCGATCGTCAGCGCCATCGTGCAGGATCGCTCTGGCTTCGGTCCGCTCTTTGTCGCCACTGCCTGCCTGTACGCCTGTGCCGTGGTCGCCAATACGCTGTTGTTTCTGCGCCCTCGACGCCAGAAGTGATCATGCGCCCCCGCGCGACGGGACAGGAGGGCCCGGACCTCTAGGTCTTCCCGTGATCCACGCCGGTTGGTGCGAGGTGGGGCAACCCGGTTTCCCCACCCCCCCGCCCGGGGCCAGCGGCACACCGGCCCGCGCCCGCGCGGGCCACGCCCTCTAAGGAACCGCCTTCCGTCACCCGCGCCGGTTGGTGCGAGGTGGGGCAACCCGGTTTCCCCACCCCCCGCCCAGGGCCAGCGGCACACCGGCCCGCGCCCGCGCGGGCCACGCCCTCTAAGGAACCGCCTTCCGTCACCCGCGCCG
>CAKZSI010000066.1 GCA_937918935.1 uncultured Chloroflexales bacterium
GCGATTGTCGAACTGCTTGACGGCGATACAGTGGTGGGGACAACCACCGTTGGCCCCAACGGCAACTGGCTCTTCTCCTACACGCCCACGACTGCGGGCGCGCGCACGCTGAGCGTCCGCGAGCAGGGCGCCACCACGGCCGCAAGCGTTGACGTGACGGTCGAGGACGTACCCACCGCGAGCGTCACCGGTGTGGTGGCCGGCGTCGACTCGGCAACCTTGCCGCCCGGCGCCCTGCTGCGCATCCAGGTGGCCGACTTTACTCCCAATGGGCCCTCGCCCCTCATCGCCGAGCAGATCATTCCGCTCGATGGCAAAGTCGCGCCGTTCCCGTTCAAGTTTGTCTACGACCCCCGGCGCGTCAACCCGGAGAAGGACTACAACGTCCAGGGCAACATCGTCGACGCGGCAGGCAAGATGATCTATACCACCAACCAGGAGTTCCTGGTGGTAACGAAGGGCAGGCCGAGCGATGTCGAGGTGACCATGGTCCCGGCGAGCTAAGCTAAATCGTGCATCCGTCAAGTCATTTGTCACGCTGAGCGCAGCGAGACATCTCAGGCCGAGACTCTTCGCCCGGCTCAGGGTGACACGGAACTTGACAGATGCACCACTAAGGCGAAAACAACGCATCCTGATAACCGATTGGCACTGTATAGCGCCGGTTGGATACGGTTTCTCTGCGCGGCCCTTTACCTGACCGTTTGGAGGAGGTGCAGAGGGCTGTCTCCGCGACTGTTCCGCCCGTGGCGACAAACTCGTCCTGGCTGCGCCAGGGCCTGCGCCTGCCGCCAGCAGAACGAGGCTTGCCGGGGGCGCAGGCTCTCGGCAAGCCCCCAGATGCAGATGCAGGATTATGAACGGTATTTTGTAGTTAGGAGGAGTGACATGGCCGGTATTCTCGACGAACTGACGAAGATGGTCACGCCCGACATGGTGAACCAGATTGGTGGCGCCCTCGGTTTGGATCCCTCGCAGGTCAGCAAGGGTCTCGGGGCCGCGGCCCCGGCCGTGCTTGCCAACCTGAATCATCAGGCCAGCACCGCAGGTGGCGCCGAGGCACTGCTCGGCTCGCTGACAAAGGCCGGCGCGGCCGGCCCGGACAACCCCCTCGGCGACCTGTTGAGCGCTCTCGGCGGCGGGAGCGGTGATTTGCTTGGCGGCCTTCTCGGCGCTGCCACTGGCGGCAGCAACGACCTGGTGAGCAGCCTCCTCGGCCAGGGCGTTAATGCCTTCAGCGGCTCACTCTCGAAGAGCCTCGGTTTCGACGTCAAGCCCATCCTGATGATGGCCGTGCCAGTCGTCGCCGGCATGGTGAACAAGGCGATCAAGAGCGGCAATCTCGATCCAGTCGGTTTGCAGAACATGCTCCGAACCGAGGTGAACGACTTCGAGATGAACCCGGCCAACGCCGAGACTATGAAGATCGTCAAGTCGGCCGTGGCGGCCAGCGAGCAGTTCACCACGCTGCGCAGCAAGTTCACGGACGAGGAGTGGGACCAGATCAAGCTGGCCCCCGTCGCGGCGCTCCACCTGGTCGCCTCCGCTTCGCCCTCGGGCTTCGGCGGGGCCGCCAGAGAGACCGCCGCGGCCGCCGCGGCCCTCGCCGAGCAGGCTGGCTATGGCGACGAGGTTTCGGTGCTGCGCAATGCCTTCGCCGACGGCCTCGACACTGCGAAGCTCGATGCGCTACGGGAGCAGGTCTACAGTCGCGAGGAGCTTGTCCACTACCTGCGCACCGCGGCGGCGATTATCAAGGCCAAGGCCCCTGCCGAGGCCGAGCGGTTCCGCACTATGCTGGTTGACGTCGCCACGAAGGCCGCCGAGGCGGCCAAAGAGGGCGGCTTCCTCGGCTTCGGCGGCAAGGTTGTCTCCGAGGCGGAATACGAGGCGATTGAGGCAATCCGCGCTGCGGTGGTCTGACGCTCCTGGTCGTTGGAGCTGCACTCCAGATCGCACTATGCCGGTTATGTTGGCGGTTGCGCCGCTAACATAACCGGCATACCATTTCCTGCAGCGGTGCAGTCGCTGCACTACCGTGCCAGAGGCGGACTGCTCAAGCCCTGGGTACCACCGGGGCGCCATTTGCACGTACCCGGGAGCTGTGCTATATTCGCAGACGTGCATGCGCGCCATTCCCCGATAGCTCAACGGTAGAGCGGCTGACTGTTAATCAGTAGGTTCCTGGTTCGAATCCAGGTCGGGGAGCCACAGCATAGACTATCAGGAAGTGCCCGGCGAAAACCGTCGGGCGTTTTCGTCCGGGTGCTCCGGGCCCACGACGGGCCGCCCCTGCGCGGCGCGCTGGCCGGCCCGCATGTGACTGCCGTCGTGGCCCACGGCAACGACGACACGGTACGGGCCCACGGGGCGCCATTGCTGCTGATCGCTGGCAGCCCCGAGCAGCGCGCCGTAGAACCTCTGGCTGAACCGGGTTGCCAGCGCAAGGAGCCGCCGCGCCCCGCAATGGGGCGCGGCGTACCCGGCGACCTGCGCCCGCAGCGCGACCTACTCCTGGGTGGCGCTTGCCGGTCGGCACCTTCGGGCACAGCGGGGCAGGTCTGGAGCGCCCGCGCGCCGCCGAACTGGCGCGCGGGCGCATAATCCGCGCCGATCTCGTTGCTGCGCTCTCTACGCTGCGCGACGGCGAACTCCCGGAGCCGATCAGCCTGCCCTGACCCTGCCACGGCGTGGCAGCCTTACTCTCGCCCCTGCGCCACCCTGGGCGGATGCTCGCCAGCGGCGTAGAGCACCCGGCGCAGGTTGATCAACCCTGGCCGATTGAGGCGGCGCGTCTCTCGGGTGGCGCCGGTACGCTGGACGCGCGGCTGGTATAATTCAGTTACGCGGATCACCGCAGATTGATCATGGCACACGTATGGAGGCGCGCGTGGAACCGCCGTTTCCCGGGATGGATCCTTACCTTGAAGCGCCAGGCCTCTGGCCCGATGTGCACAACGCCCTGGCGCTGGCACTACGCAGCCAGATCCAGCACCAGATCAGCCCGCGCTACGCGGCGGTCCTGGCGCCCTGTACCGCCTTCGAGACGATCGATATCACGACTGTCCGAGCTATCATTCCCGATATTGGCGTTGTCGAGCGTGAACCCCGGCCGTCACCGCCTCAGGGGGGGGGCGATTGCGCCCGCGCCCCTGACGGGCATCGCCACGACAGAACTGCCCATCCGCTATGTGCGCATCGAGATCCGCACCCCTGGCGATGAAGCGCCGGTCACGGCCATCGAGATCCTTTCCCCGGCCAACAAGCGGCCCGGTCCTGACGGCGCCGATGCCTACGAGCGCAAACGGCGCGAGCTGTTGCGCAGCGATGCCCATCTGCGCGAGCACGGCCTGCGTTAGAAGCCGCAAGGTCGTCCTGTGGACCCCGCGCGATCCCGGTGAGTTCAATCGCGCTTCGACATTGTCACCCCGGCCAGCAAGAATTGCCGGACGCGCTTATCTGCGCCCCGGCCAGCCAGCGCCGGGGCTCCGCCTCGTCGAACTGGACGGCGACCTCTTCGCCGCGGACCGCCGTCGCCGGAAGCCACGTATGCGGTACCGTCTGAAACGGAACCGCCAGGGCCGCATCGCGCCTTCCGCACCTGATCACCACTCCAAGATGCTGGTTACGTCCATTGACTACAATCACCACAATACGTTCATGCCCGGGCTTGCAGAGGAACACCGCAATGGCCCGCCAACGCTCCCAACTCTCTGACGTTCAAGAGGCCTTTGCCGCTCGTATCCGCCACAAGATCCAGGAACGCCGCGAGCAGGCCCAGGACCGCGCCGATGACATCCCTCTCACTGGCTGGCTTCTCCGGCCGTTGCGAGGCATGGCCTTTGATGATCGAGAAAGTCAGCATATGCAACGCGGCGAACGTGGCGAGGACGCCGTTCTCGGCGTTCTGCTCCGCTGGCTCCCCGATTCCTGGTACGTGTTTCACAATGTGGTCGTCGAGCCCCGGCCCGAAGACTTCGCCCAGATCGACCTGCTCCTGGTCGGCCCCGCGGGGGTGTTCCTCGTTGAGACCAGGGCCTGGCGCGGTTCCTACAAAGGCTATCGCGACACCTGGCAGCAGCGTGAGGGCCAGAACTGGGTCACGGTAGCGAGCCCGACCGCGCAGGTGCAGCGCCAGGCGCGCATGCTTGCCACGTGGCTCGAGCTGCAGCGTTCGCTGGCGCTACCGGCCACAACGGCGCGCTTCATTACGCCGCTGGTTGTTTTTACGCAACCTCGGTGGCTCCGCGTCCATCAGTGCTCGGTCGAGGTCTTTGAGGGCGTGCGTCCACTGATCCAGTTTCTCCATACCCGGCCCACCGACGTGCTCACAGAACCTCAGGTCGCGACGATCTGCGACTTTATCATCCGCTCGCCAGCACCTGTGATATTGCCGCACCCGCCCGAGCCGGCCCCCGTACCGGCACGGTCTCGCACCCGCCAGACGTATCCGGTGGCGCGCGAAGTGGTTGATCCCGCCGCAGTAGCAACACCAGGGCCTGAGCCGGCGCCAGCCGAGCCGGGAGGAAGGCCAGACACGGCGCCGCTCTGCCCGAAATGCGGCGTCACGATGGTGCTCCGCACCGCGCGGCAGAGCGCCAGCGCCGGCAACCAGTTCTACGGCTGCCCCAACTTCCCGCGCTGCCGGACAATCCTGCCGCTGGTCGCTCCTTCAGGTCATGGCGCCAGCGCGGAAGCGTCGCGCCGCCAGGGGTGAGATCAGGTCAATCGTGAGCGGCTGCGAGCGGTCCCTCGCACACCGCTCGTAGTACGGCCACAGGAGCCGGTTGAGCGCCTCGTACCGCGCCGCTTCCGCAGTCGCTCCGCGCACCGGGCGTTTTCTCAATGCTATAATCACCTGAAGCGTTCGTTGCGAACGGAGGGGAGCCGATTGCAATGAGTATGACTCCAACGCGTGATGATGAAGCCGTAATTACGATCCCGGTCGATGCTGAGACGGCACGGATCTATGCGGCGGCGTCCGATGAGGAGCGGCGACGGATACAGGTGCTGCTGCGCTTGCAGTTGCGTGCGTGGATCGCCGGCCCGCAACGGTCGCTCAGCGAGATTATGGATGCGATTGGCGCAAAGGCTGAGCAACAGGGCCTTACCCCCGAGATCCTTGCCGAGATTCTGCGGGAGGAAGGGCTCGCATCGTGACAGCCCGGCGTTTTGTGTTTGATACCGGCGTCCTCATAAGCGCAGCACTTTTGCCGCGTTTCATTCCGCGGCAAGCGCTGGATCGCGCACGGGCGCATGGCATCCTGCTGGTATCGGACAGCACGTTGCTTGAGCTCCTGGAAGTCACACAACGGCCGCGGTTCCGGCGCTATATGAGTGATGTCGATCGCGACGAATTCCTTGCCGGTATCATTCGCAACGCCTTGCCAACGCTGGTGACAGCGAGCATTACTGACTGCCGCGACGCCAAAGACAACAAGTTCCTCGAACTCGCCGTGAGCGGCCATGCGGCGTGTATCGTCAGCGGCGACGACGATCTGCTCGTGCTGCACCCCTTTCGCGACATTCCGATCCTGAGCCCGCGACAGTTCCTTGACACGGTTGACACCCTGTAGCATCGCTGCCGTGAAGACGACCATTGTCCGCGTCCTTCCGGCCATCTTCTTCAGCCATCCCGCCAGCGGCGCGCGGGATCGCGCCGGCCCCAGACGCGCTTGCCGGTCACGAGGCGCACGGTCAGGTCGCTCGTCACGGTGATCTGGCAACTGAGGCGCGGATAGCCGAAGCGGGCGGCGAGCTCGTCGTGCCAGTGCGCGAGCGCCGGCGCGCCGGTCTCCAGCCAGACGCCGCAGGTCGCGCAGAGGCCGCGCCCGCCACAATGTAACTGACGAGTCAGGGTGGTGTAGGGCCGCCATGCGGCCCCTGCGGTGCAGCGAAATAGGTCTGAAACGATCGCCGGTAAAGCTCGGCAAGGCCCTGGCGCAGGGCCGGGTCAGTGATTACCACAAAGTGCCAGCGCTGGCGGTCGGAGCCGCTGGGGGCCTGTGTGGCGATCTCCAGGCAACGCTCGATCACCTCGGGTTCCACCGGTCGTTCCAGGTCGAGCCGCTTACGCACCGAGCGCGTTGTGGTCAGCAGATGGTCAACGATGGCGAGGTCAAGCATAGCGTTTCGTTGGCGTGGTAATAAACCTGGTGGTATTGTACCGGCAGCTTTCGACGACGTGGCGTGATTGACGACGGCGATCGTAAGCGTAGAGACACCCGGAATGCGCCTGTTATGCGTCAGGGTCAGCCGGCTCAATTACCAGCAGGTCAGCGGTGCGGCGCACCGGCATAGCAAAGTCGAAGCAGTCGATCGCGGTGGCATACCTGAGGTCGGCGGCCGGCAGCGCCGGGTGGTCGGGCTCGACAAAGCGCCGCCCGAAGTCCGATGCGGCGACGCGGGCCGC
>CAKZSI010000067.1 GCA_937918935.1 uncultured Chloroflexales bacterium
GGAGCCGGGGGAAGAACGGCAGCCCGAACGCTGGTTGGTGGAGTCCGGGGAAACCAGGTTTCCCCTATCGCTGACGCCGGGTTGCCTGATTTCCCACCCCCTCACCGCCACAGGGCATCCCAGATATCCTGCAGCGTAGTCTGCACGCCGGCGATAGTCTGGCGGACGGGATCGGGGGACAGGCGCGCATCGAGGCGCGTGCGGGCATCGTTGATCACCTCGTTGAGCAGGGCGTGGGACTCGACGGCGTGGAGCCGGGTGATCAGGTCGGCGTACACCTCGATCAGTTCGAAGCGATCGGCCTTGGGAGTTTCATTCAGCAGATTCTCAAGGATTTGCCGCGTCTGGTCGCGGAAGGTTTCGATGGACATGGCGCGCTTCCCTTCGCTGCGGAGTACTTCCTCCATTATACGCCGGTGGGCGGCGAAATGTTGGGTGTTGCGGGCAACGCGGGGAGCAAGCTCACTCCTCATTGGGCGCGGCGGCGCCGGGGGGCGGGTTGCCGGGCTTGAGCACCTCGCGCGAGCGCCCGCCCTCGGCCGGGCCGACGATGCCCTGTTGTTCGAGCAGATCGATCAACTGGGCGGCCTTGCTGTAGCCGATGCGCAGGCGGCGTTGCAGCAGCGAGGCCGAGGCGCGCTGATGCTGGCGCACCAGATCAATCGCCTGGGGGAGCAGGGCGTCCTGCTCATCAACGCTGAGGAACTCGGCGGGTGGCTTGAACGCCTCGTCGCTCGGGGTGGCGGAAGGTGCGGCGGGGGCCGTTCCCGGCGCGGCGGGGGGCGGGCCGGGCAGCGCGCCGCTGAAGGGCGGCCCCTTGACGCCGAGACTGCCGCCGGGCTTCGTCGCCGCGGCCTCCTGGCCCACCTCAGGGGGCGTAGCCTTGCGCCAGAACTCGACGATGCGCTCCACCTCACGGTCGGACACATAGGTGCCCTGGATACGCACCAGTCTGGCCGCATCGGCGGCCATATAGAGCATATCGCCGCGCCCGAGGAGCATATCGGCGCCGGGACCGTCGAGGATGACCCGGCTATCCACCTGCGAGGTCACCGCGAAGGCAATGCGGGAAGGGAAATTGGCCTTGATCAGGCCAGTGATCACGTCCACCGAGGGGCGCTGGGTGGCAATGATCAGGTGGATGCCGGTGGCGCGGGCCATCTGCGCCAGGCGACAGATATAGGTCTCGGCCTCATCGGGGGCCAGCATCATCAAGTCGGCCAGTTCGTCAATGACGATGAGAATGTAGGACATCGGCTCCAGATCGGAGCGTTTGCGGGCCAGTTGCTTGAAGCCCTCCAGATTGCGCACCCCGTGGCGGGCGAAGATCTTGTAGCGGCGCTCCATCTCGCGGGTGGCCCACTTGAGGGTGGGCACCACCCGTTCCAGTTCCGTCACCACCGGGGCCAGCAGGTGGGGGATGTGGTTGTAGACGGTCAACTCGACCATCTTCGGGTCAACCAGGATCAGCTTCAACTCGTCAGGGGTATGCTTGAGGAGCAGCCCGCAGAGGAAGGCGTTAATCGCAACCGACTTGCCCGAGCCGGTGGCGCCAGCTACCAGCAGGTGCGGCATTCTGGTCATATCGGCAACGACGGGGTTGCCGCTGATGTCCTTGCCCAGGGGCAGCTTCAAGCGCCCGCGGCTGGTCTCAAACTCCTCGCTATCCACCACCTCCCGCAGGCGCACCACAGCGATCGAGGAGTTGGGAATCTCGATCCCCACCGCCGACTTGCCGGGGATGGGCGCCTCGATGCGGATGGAGGGGGCCGCCAGGGCCAGGGCCAGGTCCTTCTCCAGGGCGGTGATCTTGCTCACCTTCACCCCCACCGCCGGCTGCACCTCGAACTGGGTGACGGCGGGACCGGGGTTGACATTGACCACCTGGGCCTCGACCTTGAAACTGGCGAGGGTATCCTCGATAGTGCGCGAGAGGCGGCGGATCTCATTGTCGCCGATGCGGCTCTCAGGGGCGAGCTGGTCGAGCAGGTCGAGGCCGGGGAGGGGCCAGGCGCGGTAAACCGGGGCGACCTCGAAGCCCTCCAGGGCCTCCTGGACGATCTCGCGGGGCGGCGCATCGCCGGCGGGAGGGGCGGGCACGGCGGCAGGCGCAGGCGGGGGCGCCGCCGCAGTAGCAGGGGCCTGCGTCGCAGGAGGCGGCGGCGTTCTGGCCGGCGCGGGGGCAGCCGGCTCGCCGGGGCGCTGGAACAGGCTGGCCCGCGTGGGCCGCGCGGCGATGGGCGTGGGCACAATATCATCATCGCCGCCCCGGGGCGGCGGGGTGAAGGGCAGATCGGCGTCAGCCAGGGCCGGGCGGGGCGCGGCGCGCCCGGCAGCGGAACGGCGCGGCGCGCTCCACAGCAGTTCCCAGAAGGCGCTGAGGCGGGTATACAGCGCTCCCAGCAACTCGCGCAAGGTCAGGTCAAAGGTCAGCAGCACCCCGGCGAGGCCGAGCACCAGGCTCACCAGCACTGCCGCCGGGCGCCCGATGCCGCGATCAAGCCCCTCGACCACCCAGAAGCCGAACCAGCCCCCACCCTCGTGGCCCCGCTCAACCAGGGCGCGGGCGTGGGCCGGAAACTCCAGCAGCGCCAGCACGGCGAAGACAATCAGCCCGATGCCGGCGAAGGTGGCCCCGGTGAGTTTCGCGTCGCGGAACTGTTCCTGGATGAGGATCGCCAGCCCCAGCAGGCCCAGGATGACCGGCACTACAATCGCCCCATTGCCGAAGGCCCCGCGCACCGCCTCGACGTACAGCGCGCCGACCCCGCCCGCCACTCCGGTAACGAAAAAAATGATCGTCACCGCAGCCACGGTGATCAGCGTCAGGGCGAAGAGGTCGCGCTGATGTTCCGGGCGCAGGCTGATGAGGGGCTTCGGCGCGACCCGCGCCCCCCGGCGCCCGTTGCGCCCCTTGCTCGCCGTGGCCCGGCTGCGTGATCCTTTGTTATTGGCCCTGGCCATACTTTCGCTGCGCGGCCTTGCCGGGGCAGGTATCTTTCGCCCTGCCACCGGGAGTACCGGGAGGAGGCCCATAGGCGCCGACCCGGCCGGGAACGAGGGCGTCCTGGCGCTGATTATAGCACATCTGCGCGAGCGGGGGCGACCCCGAGCGCCTGCGCCCCCAGGGAGGCGTGTGCTTGCCCCGCGACTCCACGCAAGATCTGAAAAAGTTGCCAGTTTAATTGACAAGTTTTGAAATAAATTGTAAAATTACCATATTAATGGCAATTTATGACATCCAAAATGGCGATAATAATCATCAGGACGGTGGAGCTGTAGCGCAACGGCAAGGCGCGTTGCACATCGCCTTCACGGCCTGGCCTGTGCCTCCACACGACCCGTCGGTAGCACTGTCGAGCGGTCGAGGCACAGGCCAGACCGTCAAGCACGTTTGAAACATGTCCGCAGATTTCTTTCGGCTGGAACAGGAGCAAGCGATGCACCGTCTTATCACCCGTGACCCGGTAAGCGGCGGCGAACTGATCATCACGCGCCTGGAGTGCCCACAGAGCGGGATCATCATCGAGGGGCAGTTCAGCCTGGGCTGGATCGGCCGCCTCAGTTCGGAGCAACTCGATTTCGTCGAGCGCATGGTCAAGAACCGCGGCAACATCCAGAAGCTCGCCGCTGAACTGGACATCGCCTACAACACTGCCCGCGCCCGCCTCGACGAGATTGTCGCCGCCCTGGGCGGCGCGCCCGAAGGCGATGGGCACACCGACCGCCGCCAGATCCTCGACCGCCTCGCCGCCCGCGAGATCAGTGTCGAGGAGGCGATGAAGCTGTTGAAGGGCGCATAATGAATGTTGGATCGGGCGCGGCGCATCTCGACACGGTCGGGACTGTGCTGGCAGCCTCAAATGGCGCTGGCTTCCGCCCTGCGGCGGAAAGGTATGGCTATGTTGACCAGTGACGAGCGTGAACGCATCCTGAAGCTGCTCGAGGTGGGCCAGATCTCGGCCAACGAGGCGGCCCAGTTGCTCGACATCCTGGCGGAGGACCGTCGCGCGGCCGGGCGTACCGGCTCGCGCCTGGTGCGCATCCGGGTAAGCGATCTGCACACGGGCCGTCTGAAGGCCAATGTCACCGTCCCCGTGGGGCTGGTGAATGTCGGCCTGCGTCTCGGCGCCCGGCTCGCTCCGCAACTCAGCGGCTCGGCGCTGGAGGATCTGCTGCGCGCCATCCAGCGCGGCAACCCCGGGCGTCTGCTGGAGTGGCAGGACCTCGAAGAGGGCGAGCGCATCGAACTGCTGGTGGAGTAGAGCACTGAGAACTCTGAGGGCACTGAGGGGGTCAATGGTTTCGAGAAACGCGATGGCCGTTTCTCTCCCGGAGGAGCATATCAATGACTGAACAACGTTTTCCCGCCGGCCCGGAACCGCGGGTGCGGATTGGCGTGGTACAGGGCGATCTGCGGGTCGAAGCCTGGGACGAGGACGCCATTCTGGTGCGCGCCGCCGCGCCAGGCGAGGTCTATCAGGAGAACGATGAGGTCGTAATTGACCAGGCCGGCGATCTGCTGATCCGCGCCCCGGCCCGCGCCGCCGTCACCATCGAGGTCTGCCAGGGTGACGCGACCCTCACCGGGGTGCGCCAGGCCGCCATGACCCGCGTGCACGGCGATCTGCGCGTCACGGCGCTTCATACGGCGCAGGTTGAACAGGTGGGCGGCGACGCGCGCGTCGCCGCTCTGGTCGAACGCTTCAGCGCCGCCAGCATCGGCGGCGACCTGAAGGTGAGCGCCGCCTCGGACGCGACGGTCGCCGTGGGCAGCGTCAGCGGTGATCTGGAGCTTGACGGCAGCCTGGGCGCGCTGCAGGCGGGCCAGGTGGGCGGTGATGCCGACCTTGACGGCGCCTGCGCGCGGGTTGATCTGGGCAATGTCGGCGGCGACCTGAGTCTGGCGCAGGTCAATCAGCTCAAGGTCGGTTCGGTGGGCGGCGATCTGGACATCGAACGGGCCCTGGGCCAGGTCGAGGTCGGCAACGTCGGCGGCGACGCCGACCTGCCATCACTCGAGGGCACGCTGGCCCTGGCCAATGTCGCCGGCGATCTCACCCTGCGCGCCAGCTTCGGCCCGAACAACCGCACCCGCACGCTGGTGGGCGGCGACGCCCGGGTGACCCTCACCGGCGAGCCGGATCTTACCCTGACCGCCGTGGTGGGTGGCGACATCCGCGGGGTGGCGGTCGGGGCGGGGGATGGGCGCAAGCGCCTCAATCTGCGCTACGGCGCGGGCAACGCCAGCCTCGATCTGACCGTCAATGGCGATCTGCGCATTGAGGCCCCCCGCGCCGAGAGCCGCAGTTCGCGCGTCGAGAGCGGCCTCGGCGCAGAGTTCGAACGCGACTGGGCCGAGCTTGGGCGCGACCTGGGGGAACTGGGCCGTGAGCTTGGGCGGATCGGCAGCGAGATCGGCGCCGAGATCGCCGCGGCGCTCTCCCGGGAAGGGGGGATCGGCGGCGCGGCCTGGGCCGCCGATCTCGCCCGCGAGGTTGAAGCTCGGGCCCGCGAGTTGCAGCGGCGCGCCGAGCAACACGCCCGCGCTGTGGAAGAGCGCGCCCGGCGCGCCGAGCAACAGGCCCGCGTGCGGGTCAAAATCAACGAGCGCGAGTGGCAATTCGACCCCCAGCGCCTCGAGCGGATCAAGGAGCAGGCCCGGCGCGCCGCCGCCGAAGGGCTGGCCGGGGCCCTCGAGGCCGTGGAGCGCGCCCTGAGCCGCCTGCGCGTCCCGCCCGACGCTCCCACGCCTCCTGGCGCCCCGCCGCCTCCCCCTGCCCGCCCGCCCGCCACCGGGCAGACCATTCGCATCGAGACGCCGCCGGAGCGGGCTGCACCCGGCAACATCGAACGCGAACGCGAGGCCATCCTGCGCATGGTCGCCGAGGGGCGCATCTCGCCCGAAGAGGGCGACCTGCTGCTGGAAGCCCTTGGATAAGCGCGGGGGGGCGCTTCTCGTTTCAGGAAGGCTCGGAGGGGCTGCGCCCCTCCGAAGTGTCTTTCTCTCGTTCCGGCGGCGCGCGGCAAAACTGCGCGCCGCTGAAATACCCGGGGGCCGCAGGCCCCCCCACCCTCGCCGAAACGAAATCTCAGTCCAGAGTCTTCCAAAACACCGCTGCCATCACCACTCGACCGAGACTGGTGAGGACAAAGAGGCAGGCCAGGCCGGTCAGAGTGATTGGCCCGAGGTTGAAGTGGGCGCCGGCGAGTAGCATGGCAAGCGCACCGCCGAGCAACCCGGCCACAAGCGTGCCCAGGCCGGTCACGGCACTGTAAGCGGCTATCGCCGCTCCGCGACAGGCGTCCGGGGCGCGGTCCATCAGCACATTGGCCAACCCCTGGGTTAACCCTGGCCAGAAGACCCCGGAGAAGATCGCCGTCAGCCACAAGGGCATGATGTTTGTGGGCGTCGAAAGTATCCAGCCCCACGGGAGCGGAACGGTGCCGAGCACACAGGCGACCAGCACCGCACGGTAGCCGTAGCGGTCCTGCAGCCGCCCGACCAGCGGCCCGAAGACCAGCGACACGGCGCTGGTGACAATGGCGGTGAGGCCCAGGGTGGCAAACCTCAGCCCGAGGGTGTTCAGCCCGTAGGCGCTGAAGAAGGGTATGGCGATGCCGGTCACCAGGGCCCACCCCGTTCCGGCGAGCATAAAATGGCCAAAGCGCCGGTCGCGTAGAGGCGCAGCAAGAAGCGCCGCCGGGCTGACGCGGGTCCTGGGCAGCAGGGACGGTTCGGGCTGGCGGGCGATCAGGACGGCGGCCACCAGGGCCGCCAGGACCGCCGCACCGAAGATCACCGCATAGCCCGACGCCTCGTGGCCGCTGGCGCGGAACGAGTCGAGGGTCCGTCCGGCAAGAAAGGTGGCGGCCATGGCCGCAAGCGCCGCGACGGTATTACGCAGCCCGAAGTAGGCCCCGCGCTGCTGTGGCGGTACCAGGTCGCTCATCCAACTCATCCAGGCGTTGGCGGCGATGCCGTTGAAGGCATAGGAACAGGCCAGGCCCACGAAAAAGATCGCCAGTTGCGCCCCCTGCACAAAGCTGAGGAAGGGCAGCGCCAGCAGTAGCGCCCAGATCAGGCGCCCCGCCAGCGCGCCGTACAGCACCAGCGCCCGCCGGTTGCCCATCCGCTCCTCCAGATAGGCCCCGACGAACTGAAACACCTGGCCGATGAAGGGCAGCGCGCCCATCAGCCCGAGTTGAAAGCTGTTGGCCCCCAGCAGTAACGCAAAGCCGGTAAGGAAAACGCTGCCGCCGATCGCCCCGGTGATCGTAATGTGAATGTTGGCGATCGCCCCCTCGAGTATCGAGATGCGCATACCGCGACGCACCTCCCCGGGCGACAGGGGCGCAAGCGTGGCGACGGAGCCGGTGACTGGCCGGGTAGCGGCGGTGGAGTGCGCGCCGTGGCGCACGGAGGTTGTAGTGCCCATCGCTGGTTCCTGACTCTCCTGGCAACGCAACGCGGCGCCCAGATACGCCGCCAGGCGTATCCTACCCCAGATAGTTGACTGGTCAAGTGTCGTGAGACTGATACTGGGATGAGGCTTCGGGCTGAACGGGCCGAGGTTCGTAACCATGGGGAAACCAGGTTTCCCCATTCCCCTCCACCGCCGTTTCGGGCGCCGGCCCGTGGCCCAGGAAATATCACGGCAGCCTCAGGCGCCTGTGCTATAATCCAGGTAATCGTCGGCAGGCGACAGCGTTACCTTCAGGAGGCCCGGCGTGAACCTGATGGATATTCTGATGCTACTGCTCTTCTTCGGCACGCTGGCAACGGGCTTTTTTCAGGGCGCCCTTCGCCTGCTGGTGCTGATTCTGGCGTTCTATCTGGCCCTGGTGCTGGCCAGTCTCTACTATCCCGCTCTGGGCGAGTTTTTCGTGCGCAACTTCGACGCCGACCGCTTTGTCGGACAATACCTGGCCTTTTTTCTGGTGTTGTTCCTGAGTTTTGTCCTGCTCGTCATCGCCGGGCTGTATACCTTCCGCTACGTGCGCCTGACGGGGAGCCTGGACTACATTGATCGCATCGTTGGCACGTTTCTCGGCCTGCTCTTTGGCGCCCTGGTAGTAGGCATCGTTGCCGCGCTCCTCTGGAACCTGATGATGCTCCGCGGGGGACGTAATATCGACCTGCCGCTCTTTCGCCTCCTGGGTAACAGTGTTGCCAACTCCTTCGTCTTGCAGTATTTTTCCACTGTTGTGCTTCCTCTGGTGTACAACTTCCTCGATCCCATTCTTCCCGAGGGCGCAGATATCATCTTTGTGGTGCAGTGAGTGTAAAGCGCAACCCTCCGGGTTGCGGGCAGGGGCAACCATGGTTCCCCATACCCCTGCCGCAAGGGAGGGTGTGGCGCCCGGCCCTCCATATTATTAATGGTCTGTAAAGTAAGTTTCGCGGCCTTTCCGCGCCCCCCGCCTCCCCATAATCCAATGACCATTGCTGATCAGACCATAACCACCCTGGAATTTCCTAAGATCCTGGCCCAACTGGCTCGCTACACGGCCTTCTCGGCCTCACGCGAACTGGCCCTGGCCCTGCGTCCGTCAACCGAGGTCGCCGAGGTAGCCCGCGCGCTGGCGTTGACCGGCGAGGCGCGGGCGCTGCTGGAGGAGTTGCCGGATCTGTCCATCGGCGCGATGCGCGACATTCGCCGCGCTGCGCAGCATACCGCTCGCGGAGGGGTGATTGACGGCCCCAGTTTGCTGGAGGTGGCCGGGTCGGTAGCGGCGGCACGCGCGCTGCGCGCCCGGCTGCTCAAGCTCGACCCGGAACGCTTCCCCCTGCTGAACGAGCAGGCCGGGGCCATGCCGCTGCTGCCTCCGCTCGAAACGGCGATCGAACGGGCCATCGGCGACGATGGGCAGGTGCTCGACGCAGCCAGCACCCGCCTCGCCGAGCTACGGCGCGAGGTGCGGGTCGCCTTCGCCCGTCTGCACGAAAAGCTCCACCACCTGATCACCTCCAGCGTCTACGCTGGCGCCCTGCAGGAGCCGATCATCACCGTGCGCAACGGGCGCTATGTCGTGCCGGTCAAGGCCAGCCACCGCAAGGATGTGCGCGGCCTCGTGCATGACCAGTCGAGCAGCGGGGCCACACTGTACATCGAGCCGATGGCGGTGGTGGAACTGAACAACCGCTGGCGCGAGTTGCAGGCCGCCGAGGAGGAGGAGGTGCAGCGCATCCTTGCCACCCTCTCCGACCAGGTGGGCGCAGCCGCGCCGCAACTGGTCGCCACGGTCGAGGCAGTGGCGGCGATCGATCTGGTCTTCGCCAGAGCGCGCTACGCCGCCGATCTCCGCGCCGTGGCGCCCGCGATCAGCCCATCGCTGGAGCCGCTCTCCCCTGGCGGCGGCCCCGAGGCCGCCCCGCTGCTGCTCACCGAGGCCCGCCATCCCTTGCTCGACCCGGCTACGGTGGTGCCGATCACCCTCTGGCTGGGGGGCGAGTTCCGTATTCTGCTCATTACCGGCCCCAACACCGGCGGCAAGACCGTTGCCCTCAAGACCACCGGCCTGCTCGCGTTGATGGCCCAGGCCGGGCTGCACGTTCCCGCCGCGGCGCCCTCGCGCCTGCCGGTCTTCGCCCAGATCTTCGCCGACATCGGCGACGAGCAGAGCATCGAGCAGAGCCTCTCCACCTTCTCCTCGCACATGCGCAACATCGTGCACGTGCTGCGCGCCCTGGAAGCGGAGGCAGCAGAGGAGGCGCGTCCGGGCATGGAGCGACGCCCGGCCCTGGTGCTGCTCGACGAACTCGGCGCGGGCACCGACCCGGTTGAGGGTTCGGCCCTGGCCCGCGCGATTGTCGAGCGCCTGCTTGAGTCAGGTGTGCTTGCCGTGGCCACGACCCACTACGCCGAACTAAAGGCGTTCGCCTACGCCACCCCCGGCGTGCAGAACGCCTCGGTCGAGTTCGACGTGGAGACCCTCGCGCCAACCTACCGCCTCAGCATCGGCCTGCCCGGGCGCTCCAACGCCCTGGCGATCGCCAGCCGCCTGGGGCTCGATCCGGAGCTGGTGGAACGGGCCCGCGCCACGATCGATCGCAAGGACGCCCAGGTGGAGGATCTGCTCGCCGGCATTCATCACGAGCGCGAAGCCGCCGGGGTCGCGCTGCGCCGCGCCGAGGAGTTGCGCGAGGACGCCGAGAAGTACCGCGACCGGCTGGAGCAGGAGTGGCGCGCCTTCAACGAGCGCCGCGAGGCCGAAGCCGAGGCCGCGCGCCAGGAACTGGAAGCGGAACTGCGCGAGACGCGCCTCCTGCTCAAGCGCCTGCGCGACGATTTCCGCAGCGTCTCGCTCTCGCGTGAGTGGCTGGAGCAGGCCGAGCAACGCCTCGCCGCCGCCGCTGAGCAGGTCAAAGAGGCCGCGGCCCGCCCCCACGCCGCACCGCAGCCCGCCCGTCCCACCAGCCAGGCCCCACGTCCGTTGCAACCGGGCGACACGGTGCTGGTACGCTCGGTGGGCCTCAAGGGGGAGATCGTCAGCATTGACCCCGACGACGGCAGCGCGCAGGTGCAGGTGGGCGGCTTCCGGATGAACGTGGACCTGAAGGATCTCAAGCGCGAGAAAGGCCCCCCCGAGGCCGGCCCGCGCCGCGAGTCCCGCGCCGAACGCAGCGTCGCGCTCCCCCCCACGCCCGACGTCTCGATGACCCTTGACCTGCGCGGCTACCGCGCCCACGAAGTCGGCGACCGCCTCGACCGCTACTTGAACGACGCCTACCTGGCCGGGCTGCACCAGGTGCGCCTGGTGCACGGCAAAGGAACCGGCGCCCTGCGCCAGGTGGTACGCGACGTGCTGCAGGGCCATCCCCTCGTGGCCTCATTCAGCAGCGGCGGCAGCGACGGCGGCGATGGGGTGACCGTGGCGACCCTGGTGGAGCGGTAAATCCGGACAGACATGGTACAATACCACCGCTATGCCCGAACCGCTCGTCTACCTGCTCCTCATCGTCGCTCTCGTGTTGCCGGCGCCGGGCGTCATACTGCTGCGCCTGCTGTGGCCCCGCATCGGCCAGCAGAGCGTGGTGATCGGCGCGGCGACGCTGTTCACCTGCGCCATTCTCAGCGCGGTGGTCCTCGCGCGTAGTGAGGTGCATGTGCTACGCATAGGTAGCTACAGCCTGTTACTTCCGGGGACGCAGCCGCTCGATGCGGCCGTGCTGCTCCCATCGGAAGCGCCAGTTGCTCCGCCCCCGGCCCCGCCGACACGCACGCCGCGCCCCGGCGCCACGCCCACGCCCGGCGCCGCGCCCGAAGCCACCGCCACCATCGAAGCAAGCGCGACGCCTTTGCCCACGGCCACGCCGGAACCTACCGCCACCATCGAACCGACGGCCACTCCCGCGCCGCCTCCGGCGCCCGCTGCGGGCCGGCGCTACGTCGTGCAGGCGGGTGACACGTTCCGCGCCATCGCCGAACGTTTTGGCGTCTCCGTACCCGACCTGTTGCGGGCCAACAATCTTACTCCCGAACAGGCCGACAATCTCCGCGTGGGCCAGGAGTTGGTGATTCCGTGACCGCGGGCGGACAGGGGGTTGCGGGGATCTACGCCTCCCCGCAACCCTCCAAACGAGATAGATACGTGTCTCCACCCACAGGGAAGCAACCGTGTCCACAGCTATCAAGACCATCGAACGCAAGCCCCGGGTCGCCAGCGACGCGCCAGCGCCGCTCCTGCTACTATTGCACGGCTACGGCGCCAATGAGTACGACCTGTTCGATCTGGCCGACTTCATGGACCCGCGCTTCCACGTGGTCAGCGCCCGGGCGCCCCTGGCGCTGCCCTGGGGCGGCTTCGCCTGGTACCACCTCAGCGGCGCCCCGGGCCGGCTGGTGCCGGATCCCCAGACCCGCGCCCAGGCGGTTGACCTGGTCGAGCGCTTCGTCGAAACCCTGCCCGGGCAGATCGGCGCCGATCCGCGGCGCACCTACATCCTCGGCTTCAGCCAGGGCGCGATTATGAGCTTCGCCGTGGCAGTGCGCCGCCCGGAACTGGTCGCCGGCCTGACGCCGATCAGCGGCTACCTCGACCCGGCGCTGCTGCCTCCCACCGGGCTAAAGGGCCTGGAACGGATGCCCATCCTGCACATGCACGGGACCTACGACGAGATCATCCCCGTCGAGGCCGCCCATATGACCCGCGACATGCTGCGCCTCAGCGGGGCGCGTTACGCCTATCACGAGTATCCCATCGGGCACGGCATCCATCCCGAGGGGCTCCAGCTTGTCCAGCGGTGGCTCGCTGAGCGCCTGGCCGAGTCGGTGGAGTGAGGAGCCTGAACCCTATGAGCGGCAGACTGCGGGTGCCCTTTGGCGATCTGGCCCGGCAGGCGGCGGAACTTGACCCCGAGGTGACCGACGCCCTGGCACGGGTGGCCCGGAGCGGCTGGTACATCCTTGGCCACGAGGTCACGGCCTTTGAGGCCGAGTTTGCCGCCTTCTGCGGGGCCGAGGCATGTGTCGGGGTGGCCAGCGGCGCCGAGGCCCTCTACCTCGCCCTCACCGCCCTCGATGTCGGCCCCGGCGACGAGGTGATCACCGTCGCCAATGCCTGCGTCTACCAGGTAGCCGCGATTGTGCAGACCGGCGCGCGCCCGGTCTTCGTAGACATCGATCCGGCCACGCACACTCTCGACCCGGCGCTGCTGGAGGCCGCGATCACTCCACGCACCCGCGTGCTGCTGCCGGTGCATCTCTACGGCCGCGCCGCCGACATGGCGGCGATCTGGTCCATTGCGCGCCTCTACGACCTCCAGGTGGTCGAAGACGCGGCGCAGGCCCACGGGGCCCGCTATCCCGGCCCCGACGCCGGCACGCTGGTCGGCGGCGGCGCGAGCGCGATCTGCTGCTTCAGCTTTTATCCCTCCAAGAACCTCGGCGCGCTGGGTGATGGCGGCGCCCTGACTACCCGCGATCCGGATCTGGCGGCCCGCCTGCGGCGCCTGCGGATGTACGGCTGGGGCGAGAAGTACATCGCCGTCGAAGCCGGCGGGCGTAACTCGCGCCTCGATGAATTGCAGGCCGCCGTGCTGCGGGTGAAGTTGCGCCGGCTGGCGGCGTGGAACCAGGCGCGCCGCGAGCGAGCGGCGTGGTACCGCGAGTTGCTCGCCGGGCTGCCGTTGCATCTGCCCGCCGATGACCCCGGGCACGTCTATCACCTCTTCGTGGTGGAGTGCGACACCCGCGACGCTCTGCGTCGCCATCTGCTCGAGGCCGGGATCGGCTGCGACGTGCACTACCCTGTCCCGGCCCATTTGCAGCCGGCCTACGCCGCTGCTGCCCAGCGCCAGGGCGCGCTCCCCCATACCGAACGCGCCGCGACGCGCGTGCTCTCCTTGCCGCTCTTCCCCGAGTTGACCCGCGCCGAGGTGGAGGAGGTGGCCCGGACGGTGCGGGCGTTCTTCGGGTAACGTTGCGGGAGGGCCTGGCCCTCCCACACCCTCCTATGGCAGGCATGTACGGGAATTCAGACGATCGCTGCGCCGCCTGTGGCGAGATGCTCAGCGGCGCGTATTATGCGCTGATCGATCGCCCCGAGCGCTACTGCGCGCGCTGCATCGCCACCCGGCCCCGCTGCGCCGCCTGTGGCGCGCCCATCGGCGATCAGTACTGGCAACTCCACGATGGACGCCTGCATTGCCCCGCCTGCCATCAGGTGGCGATCTACGACCCTGACGTGGCCCGGGCCGTGTTTGACGAGACCGTCGCGGCTGTGGCGGCGCATCTCGGTATGACCCTCAACGTCGGCGTCGCCTTTCGCCTGGTGGATGCACCGACCCTCGCCGCCCTTCGCGCCGAGGGTCGTTCTGCTTCACCCGAAGACGAGCGCACCCTGGGGCTGTATCAGCGCCGCGGGCACGTTCGGGTGATCTACATGCTCTACGGTCTGCCGCGTCTGGCCTTTCGCACCACCGTGGCCCACGAGTACGCCCACGCCTGGCAGGCCGAACGTTGCCCGCTCCTGCGCGACGAGGAGTTGCGCGAGGGGCACGCCGAATGGGTGGCCTACCACCACCTGCTCGCACTCGGCTGCACCCGCGCCGCCGAGCGCATGCTCATCGCGCACCACCCCTATCGCCCGGCCCTGGAACGGGTGCTCGCCCTGGAACGCCAACTGGGTGTGAAGGGGGTGATCACGTATATGACCCGTGCTGAGTAAGCACTCCACCGACTAACCTGGTTGTCCGACACACACCTGTCGGGGCGAAAGATGTTCCACCCCCACCAGGCAGGGGTATGGGGAAACCGGGTTTCCCCATACTTCCCCAACCCTCAGACACGGTGCTATGGATCTCACCCCCGAACAACGCGCCGCCATTGAACACGACGGGTGCCTGGTGGTCACCGCCGGGGCCGGCAGTGGCAAGACCCGTGTGCTCGTCGAGCGGTACCTCCGGCTGCTCGACGATGCCGGCGACCTCGACCCCTTCGCCGGCATTCTGGCCGTGACCTTCACCGAAAAGGCGGCCCGCGAAATGCGCGAGCGGGTGCGCCTGGCGCTGGAGCAACGCACTCGCGCCGAAGCGTTCCCCGAGGGTGCCCGCCGGGCAGGCCTTGCCGCCGCGGTAGAAGGCGCGCGCATCGGCACCATCCACGGCTTCTGCGCTACCCTGCTGCGCGCCCATCCCGTCGAGACGGGCCTCGACCCGCGCTTCGCCATTCTCGACGAGGTGGAGGCCGGGTTACTCCTCGCCGAGAGCGTGGACGAGGTCCTGCGCGACGTGGTGAGTGCTCGCGGCGGCGCAGAGGCGGCGCCCACCACGCTGGCCGCCGGGCTAGAGGTGCTGCTGGAGGAGTTCGGCCCCGCCGAGGTGCGCGCCGCCCTGGTGGACCTGCTGCGCGGCGGCGGCGAGACTCGCGCCGCGCTGCGCGCCCTGCCCTCCGACCCTGCCACCCTGCTGCGCCACTGGCATGAACGCCTGGCCCTGGCCCGCGCCGAAACCCTCGACGAGTTGTTTGCCAGCCCTCCCTGGCGCCAGGCCGCCGCCAGCCTGCTGGCCCTGGCCCCCATCGCCCCCGCCGATGACCGGATCGGCGCCCAGGTGCAGGCCGTGGCCGCCTGGCTGAATGACCTCGACCCGGCTGCACCCGACTTTGCTCCACTGGAGGCGCTCAACCTCCAGGGCGGCAGCAAACGCCTCTGGGGCAACACGGGCGACCTCGCCGCGGCCAGAGAGGCCCTTCGCACGCTGCGCGAGGCCTACCGCGCCGTGACCGAACTCCTGGCATTCGCGCCCGACCCGCAGGTCGAAGAGCGCGCCGCCCTGGTCACCCTGGCCCTGCGCGACCTGTTCCACATCACCGACGCCCGCTACACGCAGCGCAAGGCCGCCCTCGACCGCCTCGACTTCGACGACCTGGAGCGCCGCGCCCGCGACCTCCTGGAGCGCCACCCTCACGTCCGGGCGCGCTGGCGCGCCGAACTTCGGGACGTGCTGGTAGACGAGTTTCAGGACACCAACGACGACCAGCGGGCGATCATCTACGCCCTTGCCGGACCGTCCGATGAACCCGGCGCCGCCGGCCCGCAACTCTTTGTCGTCGGAGACGGGAAACAGTCCATCTACCGCTTCCGGGGCGCCGATGTCAGCGTCTTCCGCGAGGTTGAACGCGATATTCAGCAATGGGGCGGGAAACGTCTGGCGCTGCAAACGTCGTTTCGCGCCCACGCGACGCTGGTCGAACTGATCAACCGTGTCGGTGAACGGCTCTTCTGGCGGCCAAAAGCGCCACGACCCTTCGAGACGCCCTACGAACCGCTGGCGGCGCACCGGCCCGCGCCCCCGCATTCCATCATCGCCGAATGGCACGTGCTGCCTGACGCCGGCGAGGCCGCCGAGCGTCGCGCGGCCGAGGCCGCGCTCCTGGCCGGGCGCCTGGCCGACCTGGTGGCCGGCGCTGCCGGGCCAATCGTCTACGACCCGCACTCTGGCTGGCGCCCGCCCGCTTATGGCGACATCGCGCTGCTCTTTCAGGCCTCAACCTCCTTTGAAGCCTTTGAGACCGCGCTGCGCGAACGGGGCATTCCCTACCTCACCACCGCGGGACGGGGCTACTACGGACGCCAGGAAGTGCTCGATCTTATCCATCTTCTCCAGGCAATCGATGATCCGAGCAACGAACTGGCCCTGGTGGGGGCATTGCGTTCGCCCCTCTTCGCCGTTGATGACGGCGCGATCATGGCGCTGAAGCTGAGCGGCGCGGCGAGCCTCTGGGAAGCCCTGCTGGCCGCCGCGGAAGACGGCGGCGCCGGCGCCGGGGTTCCGTTCGCTGCGCGGACCCTGAGCGAGCTGCACGCCATGCGCGGTCGCTCCACGGTGGTGGAACTGCTGCGGGCGGCCCTCGACCGCACCGGCTACCTGGCGATCATCAGCGCCCTGGAAGACGGTGAACGGCGCCGGGCCAACGTCGAGAAGCTGCTGACCGCGGCGCGCCTCGCTGGCGCGCGGGGGCTGCGGGCCTTCAGCGAATACCTGGACATGCTGCTGCGCGTCGAGGCCCGCGAAGGCGACGCGCCCCTGGAGGCCCACGGCGCTGTCCGCCTCATGACCGTGCATCGCAGCAAAGGGCTGGAGTTCCCCATCGTCGCTCTGCCCGACCTGGGGCGCACGCCGCCGCCGCTCCGCGCACGCTGGCTGGCGCGGCGGGCCTACGGTCTGGCGCTTCAGGTGCGCGACCCGGCTGACGAGAAGCGGCCCCCCGCCGCCTTCCTGCTCGCTCGCCGCGCCGAACAGCAGCTCGAGCGAGCCGAGCGCGAGCGCCTGCTCTACGTGGCCCTGACCCGCGCCCGCGACTACCTGATCCTCAGCGGAGCGGCCCGGTCCAGAAGCGACGACGGCTGGCACGCCGCGCTTGCCGCCGCCCTCGGCCACCCCTGGGAGACAGGCGGGCCGCCCGCCGGCGCCCTCGGGCCGCTCCTGATAGTGCGGCATGATCTGAGGTGAGCGGCGCGGCTATGGGGAAATCCGCTTTCCCCACCCTTACCGATCACGCCACTGAGGCGGGCGCTTCTCCAGAAAGGCGCAGATCCCCTCCTGCGCATCGGGGAAGGTGGCATTGAAGGACATCACTTCCCTGGCGTAGGCGTAGGCCTGGTGCTGGGGCATGTTGATCTGCCGGTAAAAGGCCTGCTTGCCCAGACCCACCACCGTGCCGCTGGCAGCGGCGATCTTCTCGGCAAGGGCGCGGGTCGCGCCCTCCAACTCAGCGGGGGGGACCACCTGGTTCACCAGTCCGAAGTCGCGGGCCTCCGCTGCCGAAATCGGCTCGCCGGTCAACAGCATCTCCATGGCCTTCCTGGCCGGCACGGCGCGGCTCAGCGCCACCATGGGCGTCGAGCAGAACAGCCCGATCTTCACCCCGGGCGTGGCGAAGCGCGCATCCTCGGCAGCTACCACCAGGTCACAGGTGGCCGCGAGCTGGCAACCCGCGGCCGTGGCGATCCCGTGCACCTGCGCGATCACCGGCTGCGGAATCGCCTGAATGGTCTCCATCAACACCGTACAGACATCGAAGAGCTGGCGATAAAACTCAGGGCTGCGCTCGCGCATCTCGCTCAGGTCGTGGCCCGCGCAGAACGCCGGTCCCGCCCCGCGCAGCACCACCACGCCGATGTCGCCGCGCCGGCCCACGGTACGGAAGGCGTCGATCAGTTCCTCCATATGTTCCAACGAGAGTGCGTTGCGCTTCGCGGGCCGGTTCATCGTGATGAAGGCCAGCCGGTCGTCAAGCTCGAGCAGCAGGTGCTGGTAGGACTGGGACACGGTCGTCATTGACGGTTCTCCTTTGTTATGCAAGGTGTGCGGCTACGCCGCGCAACAACGCGAATAAAAGGGGGTTTCGTGACAGGGCTGCACCCTCCCCGACTCTTCCACAGGCAGCAACGCGGAGAAACCCCGGGAGGGCTGCGCCCTCCGGCCCTCCTACAGGCAGGAACGTAGAGAAATGGTACAATCACCTGTCAGGAATAGCAAGCGACAGGTGGCGCTATGCGCATCCTGTGGATCGACCCGTTTCACGGCGGCTCGCACGCGGCGGTCGCGGCGGGCTACGCGGCGCGCGCCGCCCACCAGGTGACGCTGCTGACCCTCTCGCAGGCGGGCGGCTGGCGCTGGCGCATGCGCGGCGGTGCCGTCACCCTGGCGCGCATGGCCCGCGCCCTGGGCGAGCGCCCCGACCTGATCGTCGCCAGTGACATGCTCGACCTGGCCACCTTTCGCGCCCTGACGGCCGATTACCTGGGCGGCGCGCCGGCAGCAGTCTACTTCCACGAAAACCAACTGACCTATCCCCTGCCGCCCTCGCGCCAGCGCGACCTGGGCCTGGCCTGGATCAACTACACCTCGGCGCTCGTCGCCGACGCGGTGATCTTCAACTCCGCCTTTCACCGGCGCGATTTTCTTGGCGCCCTGGCCGACCTGCTGAGCCGCTACCACGATCACCAGGAACTGGAGAACGTCGAAGCCATCGCTGCGAAAAGCCACGTGCTGCCGCCGGGGATCGACCTGGCCGCCCTCGACGCCGAGCCGGAGGATCGGGCGTCCTCCGAAGATGGGCCACTGACCATCCTCTGGAACTCGCGCTGGGAGTACGACAAGCAGCCAGGGGCCTTCTTCGCTGGCCTGGAGGCGCTGGAGGCGCGCGGGGCTAACTTTCGCCTGATCGTGGCCGGCGAGCATATTGACCCGCGCGCGCCCGCCTTCGCCGCCGCCCGCGAGCGCTGGCGCCAGCGCATCGTTCACTGGGGCTACGCGCCCTCGCGCCGCGCCTACGCCGCCCTGTTGCGCCGCGCCGACGTGGTGGTCAGCACCGCCATCCAGGAGTATTTCGGCATCGCGGTCGTCGAGGCCCTCTACTGCGGCTGCGCCCCGGTGTTGCCCCGGCGCCTCAACTACCCCCACCTGCTCCCATCGTCGCTGCACCCCGCCTGTCTCTACGACGACCACGACGGCATGGTGGAACTGCTCCTGGCCCATTGCCAGGCACAGCAACGACCCGACCGCAATACGTGGCGGGCCATCGCCGCGCCCTACGACTGGGGCCGCCTCGCACCCCGCTATGACCTCGTGTTTGCTGATATGCTCATCTGAACGCAGGGCGCCCTGTCTGAGTCTCCCCTCCGCTCCCTGAGGAATAGAGCGTAACGCAACCCGGAGCGTTGCGCGACGGAAACTCACTTACAAAATTGTCACCTGAATGCATTGAAGGCGAGCAGTCACGGAGCCTATCCGAAAGCCATGACCAGTTGCAATGACCAACATTACTGTCATTGACAGAGTGTCCGATGGATTGTAGTCTGTGCATATCCAGTTCCAACGATCCAGCAGAGGTGTGCCACGCCTCTGAGAAGGTTCCTGGAAAGTAAACCCCTCCCAGAAAGCAATTCTGTAACCTGATTATCCGAACAGGCTTACGCAAGCCGTCTTGCAGTCCTGTGCAGGCAAGTCATGCCGTCTGGTCAATGTCTGGTGCTTTCGGTGGGTTAACACTGATCGCTGGCAATGTTTACAGGGCCAGGCATTTCCCGGGTTGATCTCTTGCATACCGTCTCCGTCAGTCGGGAAGGCAGCCCGTTCCAGGAAACCTTCGCACCCAGATCAAGTTTCTGCCCCGTAGCAGCAAGGGAGTGACCATGACCTCGCGCACGTTCAGAATGGTTGTCATCGTCAGTCTGGTCACTGCAACATCTGGTCTGCTTCTGCCCCCCCGGGTCTCGACACCCGCTGTAGCCCAGGGCAAGCTCTCGCTGCCGGCGTTTCGCGCTCTGGTACAGGCGACCGATCAGGCGAGCTGGGCGGATGCCAGGGCGCTTGCCCCCGGCGCGCGGGTAGGCGCCCTGGTGCAACTGGAGACGCCGCCGCTGGCTCTGGTGGGCCACACCTGGAGCCACGCGGAACGCCAGAGCTACCTGGCACGTCTGCGGGCCGAACAGGACCAGGTGGCCGCGCGGGTCGAAGCCCTGGGCGGCAGCGTCCTGGCCCGTTTTGGTCACGCCGCCACCGGTCTGGCCGTCGCCATCGACGCCAGCGCAGTTGCGGCGCTGCGTGACCTGCCGGGGGTCGAGGGGGTGGTACAGGTCAAGGATTACGCGGTGGATCAGGGCGCCAGCGACGGCGCCGCCTTAACCCTGGCCGAATTGTCGGCGCTGATCGGCGCCGATGCGGTACGCGCCCGGCGCAGCGATGGCGCGGGCATTGACATTGCCCTGGTTGACTCGGGCATTGACTATACCCATGTGAAGCTGGGCGGCAGCGGAGATCCCGCTGATTATCGCCGCGCAGCCTGCGGCAATGCCGCCCTGGCCCCGGGCCAACCCGGATGCGATCCGGCCCTTGCCCCCCCCGCCGATCTCTTTCCCAATTCCAAGGTGCGCGGCGGCTATGACTTTATCGGCGACCTCTGGCCCAACCCGGATCCGCGCTGCGGCGCCCTCCAGGTGTGCATCTTCTTCGACGCCAACCCGATCGACCTGACCGGTCACGGCACCCAGGTCGCCGACATTGCCGCCGGGTTGCCCACCAACCCCGGCGGCGCCGACAGCGGCGTTGCGCCGGGCGCCAACCTGTGGGCCTTCAAGGCCTGCAATGGTGACGCCGGCCTGTGCAATGGCGTCGCCCTGCTGCGCGCCCTTGACGCAGCCCTTGACCTCGACGGCTCCGACCGCGGTCTCTGCACCCCCGGCGTAACACCGGGGTGCCTGGCCTACGATCCTGCCGATATTATCAACCTCTCGGTCGGCTTCAGTTACGGCCAACCCGAAGACGCCCTGACCCTGTTCGCCGACCTCGCCGGCTACTACGGGTCGCTGGTGGTGGCCTCGGCGGGCAACGACGGCAATCGGCCCTATATCGTCGGCGCACCCGCCGCGGCGGACGCCGCCCTGGCCGTCGCCGAGAGCCTCGCACCCGATGGCGGCGGCGAGCGTATCGCGCCGAGCGCCAGCCGCGGGCCGCGTATCGCCGACAATCGCGCCAAGCCCGACCTGGCCGCGCCGGGGGCCATTCTGTCTGCCCGGGCCGGCAGCGGCTGTGCTCTGGCGCCATTCGGCGGGTCGTCGGGCGCGGCACCGGTGGCCGCCGGCGCCGCCGCGCTCATGATCCAGCAACTTGAGCGCCTCGGCATCCTCAATCCCAATCCCGGGCTGGGTGACGCGCCCGACGTTCCGCTCTCGCTGGCGCCGTATGTCAAGATCCTGCTGATGAACTACGGCCAGAGCCTGCACACCGCCGATGGATCGGCGCCGGCGCCCATCACCCTGCAGGGCAGCGGGCGCCTCGACGCCCTGGCCGCCTTCCGCGCGCGGACCCTCGCCTGGGACGCGACCGAGCTTGCCACGCACCTGGCGGAAGACCCCGGCCTCCGAGGATGCACCTTTACCCCCCTGCTCGACCTGCTCAACTATCTGTTCTTCCGCATCCTGCCACCCTGCGCCGGCAGTTACCCCTTTGGCGACCCCCTCTTCCGCGCCTGGAACGCCCAGACCGGAAGCGTCTCCTTTGGCTACCAGCCAGTGACGACGCCGCAGACGCTGCAACGCCAGGTGGCGGTTTTGAACTACTCATTGTCGCCCCGCAGCTACACGCTCAACACGAGCCTGAGCGCCGACGGGCATGGCGTGAGCCTGAGCGTCAGTCCGGAGCGTGTGGATCTGCCAGGGCGAAGCGCCACACTGGTCACCGTAACAGCAACGATCGACCCGACCCGGCTGCGGGCCTGGACGCTCGAAGACGCCGCCGACGCAACCTGGGCCGTGGGAACCGCTGCCGGGGAGTGTGGAGGAGCGGCGCCGCTGGAAGTTGACGGCCTGCTGGTGGTTGACGGCGGCACGAACAACCGCGTCAATGTGCCGATCCATGTGGTCCCACGCCGCGTGGCCCAGGTGCGCGTGACGCGCCAGGAGAGCGACCGGCTCGAACTGGCCAATCCGGCGCCTGTTGCCGCCGGGCCGGTCGAGAGCTTCGCCCTGGTGGAGATCAGCCCCAACCGGTGCGACTCGCTGACTACAACGACCACACCCTGCCCCTCGCCCGACTACATCATCGGCTCGCGCCCCGGGAGCGGCGAAAGCCCGGTGGATCTCTCTGGCGTAGGGCTACGCAGCTACAGCGTGCCAGGGCTGAACGCCACCCTGGGTTTGCCGCCCACGCCCCCGGGCGCCATACCCGACGAAGTGGTCGAATTCGCCCTCACCGTCTACGACCGGCCTTTCCGCGCCTCGCCCGACGTGCCGGCACGCTTCGAGGCGCACATTGACGCCAACCGCGACGGTGTCACCGACTACGTGCTGTACAACGCCGCCGCCGACGGGCGCAACGGGCGCCATGCCGTCTTTGTGCGCACCGTGGGCAGCCCGGCGCCGCCACGCAGCTATTTCTTTCTCGTAGCCGATTTCAATACCCAGAACTACATCCTGCCCGTGCCGGCCACGGCCATCGGCCTGCGCAGCGACCGGCCCTTCAACTACTTCGTCCTGGCCTACGACGCCTACTTCCTTAACCGGGGCGCGCCGCAACTCTGGGACTGTTCCCCCGCCCCCGCCCCGACCTGCGGCGCCACGGCCCACACTATGCAAACCGGGCAGTTGCGTTTCCGCCCCGCTGTAGCAGAGTTGACGATCCCCCCCATGGGCAGCGCAACCTTGCCCTTCAGCGCCGACCCCGACGGCGCCGC
>CAKZSI010000068.1 GCA_937918935.1 uncultured Chloroflexales bacterium
CGTAGGCCATATACTGGGCCGCGCCCTTCAGTGCGAGCACCTTGGTGATCGCCGCCGTCAGGGTCGTCTTGCCATGGTCCACGTGTCCAATCGTCCCGATGTTGACGTGCGGCTTGGTCCGCTCAAATTTCTGCTTGGCCACTCCTGTGCTCCTTAAGCTCTCAAAAAAACGCGCCGCTCGTGCCGGAAGAGCCGGCACGAGCATGCAAGCGCGGCACTGGCCACGCCATGTCTGGAGCCTACGACGGGACTCGAACCCGTGACCTCGTCTTTACCAAAGACGTGCTCTACCGACTGAGCTACGTAGGCATACGGCGAAGCGACCATAGAAGCGACCGAAGACGTGTGCATGCGTCGTGAAGCGATGCCCAGGTTTCTCCGCTTTATGCTCACTTCCTGCTTGGTGGGCCGGGCAGGATTCGAACCTGCGAAGGCGTTAGCCAGCGATTTTACAGACCGCCCCGTTTGGCCACTTCGGTACCGACCCGTGTCACCTGGAGCCGACGCAGGGACTTGAACCCTGAACCGACGGTTTACAAAACCGTTGCTCTGCCAATTGAGCTACGCCGGCAGCGGGCGCGCCGCAGCGCGCTGGTGTTCAGCCTGCTTATTGTAGCATGGCCGGGCGCTTCGTGCAAATGCGCTGCCCAGGCGGTCGTCGCAACGTCAGCCCTTTTCGGGCTTGCCCCAAACCCCAGGATTTTCGTTGGTTTTAGCGGCTACGCGGCCAAAACCAACGAAAATCCTGTCGGGCGTCTGCACCGCCCCACACCTCGCGGTCGGGCACGGACGTGGCTCAAATCCCGCCCGCCGGGGCGTCCGCGCCCCCCGGGGTTCCGCCCTTGCGGCGCGCGGGCAAACCCTGCTATGATAAAACTACGGCATGGAGCGTGAAGAGAACCTGAGCGTATGGATCTCCTGCGTCGCCTGTTCGGCGGTCGTGAGCACAGTGGCCCGCTCGATAACGCCTTGCATCTCTACGTGCGGTGCGGTCGCTGCGGCGCCCCGGTGCATGTGCGGATTCATCTGCTGAATGACCTGACGGTCGAATACGACGACGACGAACAGGTCAGTGGCTATCGCCTGCGCAAGGAGATCATGGACGCGCGTTGCTTCCGGTTGATCTATGCCCAACTGACCTTCGATGCCCACCGTCGTGAAGTGAGCCGCTCGATTGAGGGCGGCGAGTTTATCAGCCAGGAAGACTACGCGCGGCTCAGCGCGCCTTCCGCTGGAGCCTCGTAAAAATGTCTGTTACCTTCGTTGTGTCGCTGGCCGTCAGCGCCGTCCTCGGAGTTATCGGTGGAGCGGCGTTTCGCTGGACCTTTCCAGAACAGGCCTGGAACATTTTCGTTGCCACTTTTCTGTGGACGCTGATGTCCGCCGCGGGCACGGCAATCGCGCGCTACTCGCTGGAGCGCGTGCGGCGTGGGCAGTGGCGCCGGGGGCTGTGGATCGCCCATATCCAGACCTTTCCCCTGACCACGGCTTTTCTGATTACCTCCGCGGTGGTCTCGGCAGGAAAGATCTTCGTTCCCGAGTTGCTGCCCATCCTCTATGGTTGCACCCTCGTGGTGGCCCTTGCCGTTGCGGTGATGGGGGTGCTGGCTTCGCCGTATCGGAAGTGAGTGCTCTGTAAAGTACGTTGCGTGGTATTTCCGCCCCCCTCCTAACCCCCGTTGGGAGGAAGAGCCGGCGCCCTCCCTCAGCGGGGGAAGGTTGGGGAGGGGACGGAGTTACCGAAAAACGTGGTTCACAGAGGAGTAAGGGTCGCGCCCGTCCGGGCGCCTGGTTGTGACGAATGTTCTTTCGGGGAAGCCCTGCCACCGCCTATGGCGCTTCTGTCGCTGGCTGAGTTAGTGGTCCTGCGCGAGAGCTGGCGAGCGAACGGGTTGCGCCTGGTGCTGACCAATGGCGTCTTCGACATGCTCCATGCCGGGCACGTCTGGTATCTGGAACAGGCGCGCGCGCTCGGCGACGTACTGGTAGTGGCACTTAACTCCGACGCTTCGACCCGGGCGATCAAGGGGCCGCTGCGCCCCATCACGCCGCAGGCCGAGCGCGCCGCGGTGCTTGGCGCGCTTCGCGCCGTGGACCACGTGACGCTCTTTGACCAACCCACGGCCGAGGCCATCGTCGGCGCGCTGCGCCCTGATGTATATGTCAAGGGCGGCGATTACGCTATGCCCGACCAGGCCCCTGACCTGGCGCGCCTGCCCGAGGCGCGGATCGTCGCCGCCCAGGGCGGGCGGGTGGTCCTGCTGCCCTATGCCGAGGGGCAATCAACCAGCGCGATCATCCAGCGTATTGTGGAACGCTACGGGCGAGAAAAGACCGGTTGAACCGGCGCTGCGGCAGGGGAGGATCTGGCAAGACGCCGCCCTCCCCGGATTATCTCACACTCACGTCAGAAAAACACTTTCGCCAGCTTCAGCACCCCCTGGTTCCAGGGTACGCGGTGGGAGACGCCGGTGGCGTGCTGGAACTCGTCGAGGTGTTCGATGTACCAGCGGTAGTTCCGCACCAGGGCCTCTTTGTTTGAATACTTTGGCTTGAACCCCAGCACTCGCTCGGCCTTCTCTACTGAGACGAAGGAGTCTTCGGTGACCGTGCCATAGGCCCACTTGTAGACCGGCGAGAGTCTGAGCCGCTCCAGCAGCACCAGGGCCGCGGTCATCGGCGCAGCGGGAAAAGTGATGATCTGCTTGCCAAACCCCGCCGCGTCAAGGACGGCCTGGAAGTCCTCTTTGATCGTCGTAAACTCTTTGGCCCCGATGTTGAACGTGTCGTTGACCCGCTCACGATCAAGGGTTGCACAGAGGTAGATGGCCTCGCACAGATCTTCGACGTCGAGCAACTGGTAGCGATTCTTGCCGTTGCCCGGCAGCGGAAAGTTCTTACCGTCCTTGGCCCAGTCGTAGAGCATCGCAAAAATGCCGAGACGTTCGGGGCCGATGAATGATTTCGGGCGGATGATCGGCACGCACATCCCCCGCGCGCGGTAACTGAGGCAGAGTTCCTCGGCCTGCACCTTGGCCTCGCCATAAGGGCCTACCCCGTCCAGTCTGTCGGTTTCGAGCAGGGGATGGTGGTCAGGAATGCCGTAGACGGCGGTTGTGGAGATATGGATGAAGCGTTCGACGCCGTGCTCCAGAGCCGATTGCAGCACGTTTCGGGTCCCGTCAATGTCGGTGGAGAAGATATCGGCCGGTTTGTAGAGCGGCAGAGCCGCCGCGGTGTGTACAACCTGGTCCACCCCTTGCATGGCCCGGTCAACCGCCGCGCGGTCGCGGATGTCGCCGGTGTGCACGTCAACGTGGGAGCGTTCGGGGTAGTCGAAGGGGGCAATATCAAGGGAACGGACACGGTGGCCGCGTTCCAGCAGATAGCGCGCGAGGTTGATGCCCAGGAACCCCGCGCCGCCGGTGATGAGGAATGTTTTGCTCATGGTCAGGATGTGGTTGATATGTGCGACTCACTGGTGCATCCGGCCAGTTCCCTTCCACGAATGGCATGGAAGCGGGTTTCTGGGCGGGCCCAACCCTCCCAGACCCTCCCGTTCAATGCCGGATGCAGGAAAGGGGCTTTCAGAGGGGTGACGCCTCTCCGAGCTTTCCCTACAGGAGGCGTTCTTGTTACAAGACGCCTCCGCGCCCAATTATACCCAACAATCGCCGCTCCACGTCCACGACGGCAAGGCGGTCCTCGCGGGACACAAAAGATCATCCGAATCCCGACTTGACATACCGGGGTAAAGAGTGTTACAACAGACGCAACATCAATTATCCCGAGGTAAAAATAGATGGCAAAGTCACTCTCGCTGATCGGGATCTCCGGCTCCCGCGTGGGCCAGGCCATCGTCTTCTCGGCGCGCAGCACGGTCCTTGGGACCGACCCGGAGTGTGGGGTAGTGCTCCAGGATCGGCTGATCCTCCCTCGCCACGCCGAGTTCCGCGTCGCCCTGGAACGCTGGTTTGTCGTCTCACTGGATCCCCGGGCGGCAATCTTCGTCAACGGTCAGCCGGTGACCGGGCAGCAGCGGGTGGAACACGGCAGCCTGATCACTCTGGGCGCCACGACCTTTAAGGCAGTGGTTGGCGAACTAGAGCGCGCCGTGGGTGAGACACGTGTGCGGGGGCAGTCCGAGCCGCAGGGCCGCGAGGACTGGTGGCGCGATTAGGTGGCGCCGGGGTGCGAACGGGTGGTTGATGATCCTCACCTCTCCGCCTGGCGTGACATGCGCGTCATGGAAACGCGGTGAACGAGGGGTAGGCGTGACTCGCGAACCGCCCCGAGTTCCAATCTTTCCTGGAACTAGGGTGCGGCATGCCGCGGCCCTGCAAACGGGGGTGGGGAAACCTGGTTTCCCCACCCCCTGTCTGTGGAAGCAGACCATTGGAGCAACCGGCTTGACCCACCGACGGCCAACTACCCCTCCCCGGCGGCCCAGACGTAGAAATCGCGGGTGATGTTGCGGGTAAAGCCGTTGATCATATGTGTCATCTTGAACTCCATCGAGCGCTCACCAAGCGCCTGAAGGAAGCTTATCGGCATGAGCCGCAGCACGCTGGGAATGGGGATGCTCAAATCGATGCTGACGGTGTATTCGACCATCGTGCCGCTGGGCTCGGGGAAGAAAACGGCCTCGGCGCTGAGCGCGCCTGGAAACACCAACCCCGACAGGGTGTGGCGGGGGCCGTCGTGAGCGGGGACGATGCGAATAACGCGCCCGGGATCGATCTGCAGTTGCAGGTCGAAGATCGCCGCCATACTGTGACCATGGCCGTCGGTGGCGCCGACAATCAGCCGGTAACGCTCGGGGCCGTAGCCGCTGCAATCAAGCGCGTCGGGCAACAGGCGAAAGACGGCCGGCACATCGAGGAAGTACTCGTAGGCCAGGTCGAGCGGCGCCCCAAAATGGAAGATGTGGCTTACCTCCCCGCCCAGGTCGATGTATCGCTCGTGTGTAGTAACAGGTGGGTTGGCGGAGCGCGGTAGCTGCATGCGCTACTCCTCGCTAGCCCGGGCGGCGGAGGAACACCGTCGCCGGAGGAAACTCTTGCATATATGTCACTGCTTGACCACTTCGAGTATAGCACCCACGGCGGTGTTTTGCAACATAAACAATAGATGCGTTGACTTTTCTCCATTCAGGAAATACAATAGCACCAGCGTGGTATGATTACCACCGTTCGCGTTGCCCTACGTGTGTCCGACCTCCCGGCACACAGGGTGGCTACGCCTGGCATGGTGAGGGCATGTACGGAGTCCGTCACCCGCGCGAAGAGGTTGTTCAAGGAGCGTGCCATGAGTGACCGGCCGGTTGGTAATACTAACGGGATCTTGTCCCTGTTCTTTCGCGAGGCCGGGCTCTTCTGGGAGCAGGCCTTCCGATGGGCCAATGAACAGGCGAAAGAGGACCGGCTACTGACGGTTGAAGAGGATCGGCGGCGCGTCGCCGAGGCCGAGGCTCGTCGCGCCGAGGCCGAGGCGCGCCTGCTTGAACAGGCGCGCCTGGCCCGGCAGGCCGGTGTAGACGTGGACGCGCTGCTGAAGGAGTTTCGTCGCCAGGAACGCTAGACGGATGTTGTATTGCGGATCTGGGCGTGGTCCGGCTGTACCAGGGGAGGTGCAGCGGTCCGCGCCCTTCGCGATCTTTCGGCGCTATCCGGCGTCCAGAAAGCGGGCCGCCAGGGCCGGCAGTTGCTTCAGCGGGCCGGTGCGAACCCGGGTTGGGGGAAGCGAGGCCAGGAACTGCTGGCCATAGCGCTTGGTCAGCAGGCGCCGGTCGAGGCAGACGACGATGCCCCGGTCCTCGGCACTGCGGATCAGGCGCCCGAAGCCTTGCTTGAAGCGCAGGATGCTCTGCGGCACGGCGTATTCGGCGAAGGGGTCGGCGCAACGTTCGCTCCGCGCGGCGAAGATCGGGTCGCTGGGCACGCTGAAGGGTAATTTGGCGATCACCAGCACCGAGAGGGCCTCGCCAACCACGTCCACCCCCTCCCAGAAACTGGTTGTTCCCAGCAATACGGTGCGCGGCGAGTCTTTGAAGCGTTCGAGCAAGGCGCGCCGGCTGCCGTCGATCCCCTGGCCGAGCACGGCAATCTCGTGCTCCTCCAGGGGTTCCTGGATGGCGGCGTAGGTCTGCTTGAGGGCCCCGTTGGCAGTGAAGAGGGCCAGGGTGCGCCCGCCAGCGGCAACGCACAACTCGATCAGCGTCTGCTCCACGGCCTGCTGGTAGCCGCGCTGGTTCGGCTCAGGAATGTCGTCGGGGATGTACACCAGGGCCTGGCGCTGGTAATCGAAGGGCGACTCGATCAGCAGTTCTTCGGCCTCGGGCAGCCCGATCCGGCTGCTCACGAAGGCGAAAGAGCCTTCGATCGTCAGGGTCGCCGAGGCCAGGACGCTGGTCTGCTTCTGCGCGAAGAGTTGGGCCCTCAGGATCTCGGCGACGCTCAGGGGCGCGGCGGTGAGCGTGAGGGTGTCGCGCAGACGCTCGTGGGTGAGCCAGGCGATGCTCTCCTCGTCGCCGAAGATGATGTGCCCGGTGCGCACTCGGGCGTCGGTGGCGAAGCGGTGCAGGTACTCGGCCCGCAGGAGTAGTTCGTCGTACCCGGGCAGGTCCTCCGGCGCCAGCTCGCGCAGCAGGCTCTCGAGCTTGCCGAGCGCGTCGCCGATCACGGTGAGTATGTCGGTGAGATTGGCCCAGGCCGCTTCAATCTCCTGCCAGACGGGGCGCCGGCGCACCTGCTGCGTAATGCGCAGGCGCGGGTCGTACTGTGTCTCGGCGCTTTCGCCGGCCATGAAGGCGCTCAGGCGGTTGAAGCAGTCGTAGACGGCGGCGCGGGCGCGATCGAGGGTCGGACGCAGGTGCAGGGCGATCTGTTCGACCTGGTGGTGAACGCGCTCATCGGCGAGGCCCTCGCGCAGGCGGGCAGGCAGGTCGGCAAGCAGGCCGCTGACCAGTTGGGCCCCGCCTTCCAGGAAGATGTCGTCGAGAAAGGTCAGCAGGGCGGCCTGGTCAATGCTGAAGCTGAGTTGATCGGTGGCGACATCTTCCAGGTTGTGGGCCTCGTCAATGATCAGGTGATCGTAGGGCGGCAGCACATTCGTCTGTGCAGCCAGATCGGCAATCAGCAGGGCGTGGTTGACCACGACGATATGCGCGGCCTCGGCCATGCGGCGGGCCTTGAAGAAGAAACACTGGCGGAAATGGGCGCAGCGGGGGCCGGTGCAGGTCTCGGGCGTGACGTTGATGCGGCCCCAGGCGGCGTTTTCGCGTTCCACCAGCAGCAACTCGGCCCGGTCGCCGGCGCCGGTGGTGGGCAGCCAGAGTTGCACCTTGAGCAGCGCGCGCACCTCGTCGGGGGCGAGGTTCTCGTGTCGGCGCAGTTCGTGGTAGCGTTTGAGGCACAGGTAGTTGCCCCGACCCTTGAGCAAGGCCGCGGTGAAGGGCGGATCGTGGCGCGCGCCGGCGCGGCCATTGGCGCTGGCGGCCATGATCCGCTGCAAGGCGGGGATATCCTTGAAAAAGAGTTGATCCTGGAGATTGATCGTATTGGTTGAGATCACCACCCGTTCGCCGCGGGTGGCGGCAAAGAACGCCGCGGGGGCCAGATAGGCCAGGCTCTTGCCCGTGCCGGTGCCGGCCTCGACCAGCAGCGCGTTGCCCTGGTTAAAGGCTCGCGCCACCGCACGGGCCATCTCCACCTGCGAGGATCGCGGTTCGTAGCCCGGGAAGTGCTGGCCCAGGGGGCCAGCGGGGGCGAAGAAGGCGGTGATCTGGTCAATATCCAGCGGGCGTGCATTCCCGGTGGGCCTGAGGGGCGCAGGCTCGTCGGCGGCCCCGCGCTCCTGGCGGGCGTCGCGGGGCGCGTCGCTGAAGGCGTGCTTCATGCGCTCGCGTAGCGCCTCCACGAAGAGATCGCGCATAGGGAAGGCCACCTGCCCGGTCAGCCGCACGATCTCGCTGAGGTCATCGAGTTCGAGGGCAATGATGCGCTGGAGCAGGCGGGTGAAGACCTGCGCCGCGACCAGGGCGTCGTTGAGGGCACGGTGATCCTCGGGGTGAGGGATACCCAGGTGGTCGGCCAGGGCGCCGAGGCGGTAGATCGGCGCCTGCGGCACCAGCAAGGTCGCCAGTTCAAACGTATCGTAGACCGGCTGAGCGAAGTTCATCCCCTGGGCGCGGAGCATGCCCAGGTCAAAGTTCACCGAGTGCCCAACAATTGGATGGCTGCCAATGAAGCGGGCCAGGTCGGCGCCGATGGCATTGAAGCGGGGGGCGCGGGCCAGATGTTCGGCAGTGATGCCGGTGAGACGGGTGATCTTGAGGGGTAGCGACTGGCGGGGGCGCACGAACTGGCTGTAGGTCTCCAGCACCTCATCGCCCCGAAAGCGGACGGCGGCAACCTCGATGATCTCGTCCACCCCGGCGACCAGGCCGGTGGTCTCGACATCGAGGGCAACGTAGATGCGATCATTCATGTGTTTCGTGCGGCGAAGACCGCGCCAGGGGTGAACATGGACATGCTGTCGCTGCACGGCCTTCCCATTGGGCAGGGGTATGGGGAAACCTGGTTTCCCCATACCCCTTTGACTGGCAGCCAATGGGCTGCATTATACCCGATTGCGGCGGATCTGACAGGCCATCCTCGCTGATTGCAAGAAACGCCCTCCATCGGTATAATACGGTTAATCCCCACGACATCCAGACCAGGCTCGCCCGGCGTCAGGGCGGCGGGAGCAGCACGATGGCAGGCAGCAACGGCGCCACCTTGCCGGATCCGCAGATGGAGATAGACGGCGTGAGCCTGAGCTTCGGCGGGGTTCGCGCCCTGACCAATGTTCGTTTCAATATCTACCCCGGCACAATCCAGGCGATCATCGGCCCGAACGGCGCCGGCAAGACCAGCCTTCTGAACTGCATCAGCGGCCTCTACAAACCGCAGCAGGGCCAGATCCGCTTCGAGGGCCGGAACCTCATCGGCCTCGCCCCCCACCAGATCGCCCGCCTGGGCATCGCCCGCTCGTTCCAGAATATTGAACTGTTCCGCCACATGACCGTGGTGGATAACCTGATGCTCGGTCGCCACGTGCATATGCGGGGCGGCGTGTTGAGCGGCGGACTGTACTGGGGCCGGGCCCAGCGCGAGGAGATCGCTCACCGTGAGGCGGTCGAGCAGGTGATTGACCTGCTGGAGATCCAGGCCATTCGCAAGAAGGTGGTCGGCGCGCTGCCCTATGGTCTCCAGAAGCGGGTTGAGTTGGGGCGTGCCCTGGCTATGGCCCCGCGCCTGCTGCTGCTCGATGAGCCGATGGCCGGCATGAACAGCGAGGAAAAAGAGGACATGGCCCGCTTTATCCTCGACATCAGCGAAGAGCAGCGCACGACCATCGTGCTGATCGAGCACGATATGGGAGTGGTGATGGATATCAGCGATAACGTGGCCGTGCTCGAGTTCGGCCAGTTGATCGCCTACGGCACACCCGCCGAGGTCAAGGCCGACCCGAAGGTGATTGACGCCTACCTGGGGCGTGAGCACGCGGCGTGAGCCGGGTAGAAGGGTCTGGCGCCGCCAATCCTTTAGCCCTGGCTTGATTTGGATGATACTTGCATAGTACCGTAAAGGCGCGGTTAATTATGAGTGATTGGACCCTTCCCCGTCTGTTGATGCACAAGGCCGACACCCTGGGCGACAAGGTTGCCCTGCGCGAGAAGGACTTCGGCATCTGGCAGACCGTGACGTGGCGCCAGTTCGCCGACCACGTGCGGGCGTTCGCAATGGGCCTGCGTGCCCTTGGCCTGCAACGGGGCGACAAGGTGGCGATCATTGGCGATAATCGCCCGGAGTGGCTCTACGCCGAACTGGCCGCCCAGGCCGTCGGCGGGGCCTCGGTGGGTGTGTACCAGGACTCGGTGGCCAGTGAGGTAAAGTACGTGCTGCAGGCCGCCGAGGCGCGGGTGATTGTGGTCGAGGACCAGGAGCAGGTTGATAAGATCATCGAGATCTGGCCCGAACTGCCCAACGTGCTCAAGGTGATCTACTACGAGCCCAAGGGCATGCGGGGCTACCGCGAACCTTACCTGGCCCATTTCCCCGACATCGAGGAGCTTGGACGGGCCTACGACAGCGCCCATCCGGGGCTGTTCGAGGCCGAACTGGCCCGGGGCCAGCCGGACGATGTGGCCATCCTCTCCACCACCTCGGGCACCACCGGCACGCCTAAACTGGCTATGCTGACCCATCGCAACCTGATCAGCCAGGGCGCCGGGTTGCTGGCAGTTGATCCGCTGGGGCCGGACGATGAGTTCGTGAGCTTCCTGCCCCTGGCCTGGGTCGGCGAGCAGATGATCACCGTCGCCGCCGGTCTGCAGTGCGGGTTCACCATCAACTTCCCCGAATCGTCCAGCACGGTGCAGGAGAACATCCGCGAGATCGGCCCGCGGGTGATGTTTTCACCCCCGCGCATCTGGGAGAACATGCTCTCGCAGGTGCAGGTGAAGATCCAGGACACCACACGGCTCAAACGGGCCATGTATGAGTGGGCCATGCGCCAGGGCTACGCCATGGCCGACGCCCGCTTCAGCGGCAAGGATCCCGGCCTGCTGGTGCGCCTGCAGTACGGCCTGGCGCGTCTGTGCGTCTTCGAGCCGCTGAAGGATCAATTGGGGCTGCGCTTTCTCAAGCGGGCCTATACCGGCGGCGCGGCCCTCGGTCCAGACGTGTTCCGCTTCTACCACGCCCTCGGCGTCAATCTGAAGCAGGTCTACGGCCAGACTGAGAGCTCCGGCCTGAGCGTGATCCACCGCGACGGGCAGATCAAGTTTCAGACCGTGGGCACGCCGCTGCCCAACACCGAGATCCGCATCGCCGACAGCGGCGAGATCCTGGTCAAGAGTCCCTCCGTCTTCATCGGCTACTACAAGAACCCCGAGGCGACCGCCGAGACCCTGGTTGATGGCTGGCTCCACAGCGGCGACGCGGGCTACTTCGACGAAGACGGGCAACTGATCGTCATTGACCGGGCCAAGGACGTGATGACCCTCCACGACGGCACGAAGTTCTCGCCCCAGTTTATCGAGAACAAGCTGAAGTTCAGTCCCTTCATCAAGGAGGCGGTGGTCTTCGGCGGCGACTGGCCCTTCGTCACGGCGATGATCAACATTGACTTCGGCAACGTGGGCAAGTGGGCCGAAAGCCGGCAGATCTCCTACACTACCTACACCGACCTGGCCCAGAAGCCACAGGTCTACGCCCTCATCCGCCGCGATGTTGAGCGCACCAACGCCGATCTGCCCCCGGCGGCGCGGATCAGACGCTTTCTCTTGCTGCACAAAGAGCTTGACGCCGACGACGGAGAGCTGACCCGCACGCGCAAGGTGCGCCGGCGCCTGGTGGCCCGGCGTTACGAAGAGATCGTGGACGCGCTCTACGGCGACCAGAGTGAACTGGAGTTGGAGACAACCATCACCTACCAGGACGGGCGCACGGCGCTGATCAAGACGCGGCTGCGGGTCGAGGAGATGGAGGCGCCCCCCGCGCCCGCCAGCGAGCGCCAGCCGGCGCGGATGGCCGTGCGTTAAAGCCGGGCTGGCGTTTGAGGCGTCCCTTCCTGATGCGAGGGTCCAGGAGAGCGAAGCCCTTCCAGATCGTCATCAGTTAACCTGGTTGTCTGCGTGGGCCGGGAGGGCAAGGCCCTTCCACAATGCCACCGCTTCTTCCGAGGAGCTTATGGAGAAACTCGTCCAACTCACGATGAGCGGGGTCGCCAACGGAGCGATCTTCGCTCTGGTGGCTCTGGGCTTTGTGCTGATCTACAAGAGCAGCGACGTGATCAACTTCGCCCAGGGTGAACTGCTGCTGATCGGCGCCTACCTGACCTACATGACCGTCGAGCAGATCGGCCTCTGGTGGCCCGCCGGCGTGGTCGTGGCGGTGCTGCTGGCTGCGGTCGTCGGCGTGCTCATCGAAACCCTGGTGCTGCGCCCGCTGATCGGCGAGCCGGCGATTTCGGTGATCATGGTGACCATCGGCCTCTCATCGTTGCTCCGGGCGATCGTCGGAGCGATCTGGGGGGTGACGCCGCGCCCGGCGCCCCAGTTTCTGCCGCGCGATACGATGACGATCTTCGGCGCCAGCGTGGGAGTGGACAAGATCTGGGCCATTTTTCTGGCCCTGGTGCTCTTCGCCCTGTTGACGCTCTTCTTCCGCTTCAGCCGCGAGGGGATCGCCATGCGCGCCGTGGCCGATGACCAGCAGGCCGCGCTGAGCATGGGCATCAGCGTGAAGCGGGTCTGGGCGGTGGCCTGGGCCATCGCCGCGGTGACGGCGGCGGTGGGCGGCATTTTGCTGATGAGCATCTTCGGCGGCGTGTCCGGCTCGATCGCCCGCGTGGGGTTGCTGGTCTTCCCGGTGGTGATCCTGGGGGGCCTCGACAGTATCCCCGGGGCGATCATCGGCGGGCTGATCATCGGGTTGCTGCAGTCCTACGCCGGGGGCTACCTGCCGCCCGACCTGGGGATGGGCGAGGTGGTTCCGTTCATCATTCTGCTGCTGATCCTGCTCGTGCGCCCCTACGGGCTCTTCGGCCAGCGGTTCATCGAGCGAGTGTAGAAGGGGCGCGCGCCTATGCAAAGCGGGACGTTTCATACCACCTACGCGGCGGATATGGCCCTGCGGCCCTACTGGCCGCAGCGGCTGCGGATCGCTCTCGTGCTGGTGGCCGTGCTGGTCTTTCCATGGTTCGCCGACCGCTACTGGCTCAGCCTGGCCAATACGATCGCCATCGCTGCCATCGGGGCGATCGGGTTGAACATCCTCGTAGGTTATACCGGCCAGATCAGCATCGGGCAGGGCGGCTTCCTGGCGGTGGGGGCCTTCAGCGCCGGGCTGATGGCTGCCCGGCTCGATATGCCGATGTGGATCACGGTGCCGATCGCCAGCCTGTTTACGGCGGTTGTCGGGGCCTTCTTCGGGCTGCCCTCGCTGCGCCTCAAGGGCCTCTACCTGGCGATTGCCACCCTGGCGGCCCAGGAGATCATCACCTGGGTGCTGACCCACGGCAAACTCCTCGGCATCGGCGAGTCGCTCTCGATCCCTCGCGAAACCAGCAATATCTTCGGCATCTCCATGACGGCGATCGGCAACCCCGATTTCGCCTTCTACTGGGTGACGGTGGGCTCCCTCATCCTGACGGTGCTCTTCGTCAGCAACCTCTTCCGCAGCCGCGTGGGGCGGGCCTTCGTCGCCATTCGCGACCAGGACATCGCCGCCCAGGTGATCGGGGTGGACCTGTTTCGCTACAAGTTGCTGGCCTTTGCCACCTCGTCGTTCTTCGCCGGGTTGGCGGGGGCGCTGACCGCCCACTACCGCGGCATCATCTCGTGGGAACGTTTCACCATTGACACCAGCATCCTCTACCTGGCGATGATCATCATCGGCGGGTTGGGCAGCGTCTCGGGATCGATCTACGGCGCAGCCTTCATCACCCTGCTGCCGGCGCTGCTCTCGAACCTGGCGCGCCTCCTCAGCGGCGCCGTGCCCCAGATCAACAGCTACCTGCCGTATATGCAGCAGGGCGCCTTCGGTCTGGCGATCATCCTCTTCCTGATCTTCGAGCCGGAGGGGATCGTCAAGATGTGGCGCAACGTCAAGGATTACTTCCGGTTATGGCCGTTCAGTTATTAGACCAAGGAGGACAGTATGGGCAACGACCAACGACGGTTCGGCATGCTGGCACTGTTGCTGGCGCTGGCCCTGGCGCTGGCGGCGTGTGGTCAGCCGGCGCCAGGCACGGGCGGAACGACGGGCGCAACTCCAGCCCCGAGCGGCGAGCCGATCAAGATCGGCGCGATCTTCGACCTCACCGGCGCCACGGCGGACGTGGGAACCCCCTATTCCAAGGGACAGATTGCCTACATTGAGTGGCGCAACGCCAACGGTGGCGTGGCCGGGCGCCCGCTGCAACTGATCAGCCAGGACTATGCCTATGAGGTGCCGCGCGCGGAAGAACTCTACACCCAGTTCGTCACCCAGGACGGGGTGGTGGTCTTCTCCGGCTGGGGCACGGGCGATACCGAGGCGCTCAAGGGCCGCATCTCCGAGGACCAGATCCCCTTCATCTCGGCCTCCTACTCGGCGGAGCTTGCCGATCCGGCCAGGACGCCTTTCAACTTCCTGGTGGCCCCGACCTATTCCGACCAGATGATCATCGCCATGAAGTGGGCGCTGGAGGACTGGAAGGCCAAAGGCAATGCCGATGCGCCAAAGTTCGCCTACCTGTTCAACGATAGCCCCTTCGGACGCTCGCCCCTGGCCGATGGCACCGCCTTCGCTCAGGCCAGCGGCGTCGAGACGCCGCTCGAGGTGCCCTCGCCCCGCGGCGCCACCGACCTGACGCCTCAGTTGACCCAGATCCGTGACTTCGGGGCCAACTACGTCTTTATGCAGAATGTCTCGACCCCCGCGGCCCTGGCGCTCAAGAACGCCAAAAGCCTGGGGCTGGACATTCAGTTCGTCTGCCTGAACTGGTGCGCCAATGAACTGTTGATCAAGCTCGCCGGCGCCGATGCCGAGGGTGTGGTCGGCGCCATTCCCTTCGATCCCGCCGCCGAGGGGGCCAAAGTGGCCCTGGAATATGCCAGAGAGAAGAGTATTGACTACGGCGGCGCCGATAGCACCTTCGTCCAGGGCTGGACGGCCATGTCCATCCTGGTGAAGGGGATCGAGAAGACCCTGGCCGATGGCAAGGAACTGACCGGCGAGAATGTCAGGAACACGCTCCAGACTATGGGCGAGATCGACACCGGCGGCGTGACCCAGCCGATCGTCTTCACTGAAACCGACCATGCCGGCGCGAAGTCGCTGCGTATGTTCCGGGTCGAGAATGGCAAGTGGGTGGCGATCACTGACTTCATTTCGGCCAGGTAGAAGGCCACAGGTTGGTCGGCAGGGGCGAAACAACTTTCGCCCCTGCCGGCGTCCATCGCACTGGCCGGCAGGGGCGTGGAGAAACCCGGTTTCCCCACGTTCCTTGTAACCGGTGTTGGGGCGCCTGACACCCCGGCGCGCAGGGGTAAAAAAATTATGCTTTCCCTCAACAACATCGAGGTCATCTACAACGATGTCGTTCTGGTGCTCAAAGGGCTGTCGCTGGAGGTGCCGGAGGGCCGCATCGTCGCCGTGCTCGGCTCCAACGGCGCGGGCAAGAGCACGACGCTCAAGGCGATCTCCGGGCTCCTCAAGCCAGAGAATGGCGAGGTGACCGACGGCGAGATCCGCTTCCTTGACCAGCCCATCCACAAGAAGGACGCGGCGGCGATCGTGCGTATGGGCATCTTCCAGGTGATGGAGGGGCGGCGCGTCTTCGAGCACCTCACGGTAGAGGAAAACCTGCGCGCCGGGGCCTACACCCGCGGCCTGGGCGGTTTCGCCCAGGATCTGGAACTGGTCTACAACTACTTCCCGCGTTTGAAAGAGCGCCGCAATCAGACGGCGGGCTTCCTCAGCGGCGGCGAACAGCAGATGCTCGCCATCGGGCGGGCGCTTATGGCCCGCCCTCGCCTGATTATGCTCGATGAACCCTCGCTCGGGCTGGCGCCGCTGCTGGTGGAAGAGATCTTCCGCATCATCAAGCGCATCAACAAGGAGCAGGGCACGACTATCCTGCTGGTGGAGCAAAACGCCCGTCTGGCCCTCGATGCGGCCGATCATGCGTATATCATGGAGAACGGGCGCATCGTGCTCGATGGCTCACCCGCCGACCTCAAGGACAACGCCGACGTGCGCGAGTTTTACCTGGGGCTCAACGAGGTGGGCGGGCGCAAGAGCTACCGCGAGGTCAAGCACTACAAGCGCCGCAAGCGCTGGCTGTCCTGAGTGTGGGGAAGCCTGGTTTCCCCCTGGTTTGCACCTTTGCAGGGGTACAGGGAGGCTATGCCTCCCCGCTGTTCCCTTGTTCCGTCCACGCCGGCGGACTCGTCCTGGCTGCGCCAGGGCGCCTGCCCGCCGCGGGCAGAACAACCGGATCACGGAGGGCTTCGCCCTCCCCACCTCCCCCCGCACCGGTACGCAACGGGCCGCGCAGCGAAACAATGTCTTGCTCCGCCAGGGGGGCGCAGGCTGACAAGAATGAGGAGCCATGGATCTCCAGGCTTTCTACGCCACTTTTGACCAGCGGGTTCGCGAGATCGTCGCCTATGGCTACGATCATTCCCCGGCCTTTCGCCAGCGGATGGACGCGGCGGGGTTGACACCCGCTGTCATTCAGAGCGCCGCGGATCTGGCGCGCCTGCCGGTGCTGCGCAAGGAGCACCTGGTCGAGATCCAGCGCCAGGGGCCGGGTCTCGGCGGGATGCTGACTGTGCCGCTTTCCAGTCTGCGGCGCGTCTTCCAATCGCCCGGTCCGATCTACGATCCCGAACCGAATGAACCGGACTCGTGGCGCTGGGCGCCGGCCTTCCGCGCCGCCGGCTTCGGGCCAGGCGATGTTGTGCTCAACTGCTTCGGCTACCACCTGACGCCCGCGGGAGTGATGTTCGAGGAGGGCGCGCGCGCCGTCGGCTGCGCGGTGATCCCGGCGGGGATCGGTGCGCAGCAGCAACAGATTGAGGCCATGCTCGATCTCGGCGTTACCGCGTATGCCGGGTTGCCGAGCTACCTCAAGGCGCTGCTGGAGAAGGCCGTGGAACTGGGCCACGATCCACGGGCCTGGCCGCTCAACAAGGCCTTCGTGGCTGCCGAACCGCTGCCACCCTCGCTGCGGGCGCTCTTTGAGGAGCAGTACGGCATTCTGGTCTACGATGGCTATGGCACCGCCGAGGCGGGCAATCTGGGCTACAACGGCCCCGAACGCCAGGGTTGGCACCTGCCCGATGACGCCCTGGTGCAGGTGTGCGATCTGAACAGCGGCGAGCCGCTGCCACCCGGCCAGACCGGCGAGGTGGTGGTGACGTTGTTCCGGCGCGACTATATCCTGGTACGCTTCGCCGTGGGCGATCTCTCGGTGGTGATGGAACCCGGCCCGCCGACGGCCATCCCGACGCCGCGGCTGGCGGGCTGGCTCGGGCGCAGTGGCGACAGCGTCAAGGTGCGCGGGCTGTTCGTGCATCCGCGCCACATTGATGAGACGCTGCGCGGCATCGCGGGCGTGGCCGCCTACCAGGCCGTGGTGGTGCGCGAGAGCCACCGCGATGACCTGATCTGCCGGGTGGCGCCGGCGAGTGACGCCGACCCTGCGGCGGTGAGCGCCGCGGTTGAAACCGCCCTGCACGAGACCCTCAAGCTGCGCTGCCGCGTCGAACTCGTTCCCGGCCTGCCCGCTGACGCCAAACGGTTCGTGGATGAGCGGAGCTGGGAGTAGGGCTCAAAATCAAGCTCCCTCACTAAAGAGCGCCACAATCAGCAGGGGCGCGCCATCGCCCAGATCGGGAGCGTAGCCGATCAGCAGCACCTGCTCGCGGGCATCGGCGCCGCGCAGCCAGCCTGCGCTGCTGAAGGCGCTGCTCGCCGTGTACAACTCTGGAACCGCCTTCCAGTCCGCACCCTCCAGCGCCTCCCGGTAGAAGCGTTCCACCTCGGCCCAGGCGGTGGCGGCGGGCAGGCGGTAGCGGCGGATGTCGCTGCGCAGATCGGCGCTGACCGCACCCTGCAACGACCCGGCGAGGCCGTCGGCAGTCGCGCTCGCGCCGGGCGCGAATTCGACGGCCTCGGGGAAAGCGGGGATCGCGGTCAATGTGACTGGACGGTCGCCGCAGCCGGCCAGGAGCGGCAGAAGGGCTAAAACCACCAGTGCGAAGCGTATAAGAGAGTGCATCGGCAGAGATCCTCTGGCTGGTCACGGCTTTTCCCGGAAGGACTTTGCGCTTGCAAACCTTCCCATCTTATCATTGTACCCGACTGTATTCACCGCAGAGGATGCAGAGGGTTCTCAACCGGCGCATCCTCTGCGGTAAGCCTCAACACTCGCCAACAACGAGCCGTTTGACGTTCACGCGGAAGTGTGCTATCCTCCCGCCAATGCAATCAAGGGAGCGATAAGCAAGGATATGCAGCAACACTGCTCCAGGCAGGTCAAGCGGGCGAAGAAGCCGGACGTATGGTCTGGTTAGCACCGCTTGCACGCGAGGATCGAGTGTAGGCCCGGCGCACCAGACCAGATGGTGCCCCGGGTTTTCTGTTTCCCTGGAGGCGCGTGATGTAACCGCACGCCAGTGTTTCGACCAGCGTGGCCTCTACCCCGCGCTACTGCCGCCCGGAGCTGTTTGGCGCATGCCAGGTGAGAGAAGGATTCTATCGCTATGCCGCTTGAGCGCTTCTTTCTGCTCGACACGACCCTGCGCGAAGGTGAGCAGTTCGCCACCGCGCGCTTCACCAGCGCCCAGCGCCTGGCCGTGGCCGAGGCCCTGGACGCCGTTGGGGTCGAGTATATCGAACTGACCTCGCCTGCCGCCTCGCCCCAGAGCGCCCGCGATCTGGAAACCATTGCGGGCCGCGGGCTGCGTGCCCGCGTGGTCACCCACGTGCGCTGCCACCCCGACGACGCGCGCCTGGCCGTGGAATGTGGGGCCCAGGGTGTTAATCTGCTCTACGCCACCTCCGAACCGCTGCGCCGCGCCAGTCACGGCCGCGACCTTGACCAGATCATCGCCGAGGCTGAGGTGGTGATCGGCTACCTCCGCCAGCACAATGTCGAGATCCGCTTCTCGGCTGAAGACACCTTCCGCACCGATCTTCCCGCCCTGCTCCGCGTGTACCAGGCCGTGGCCGCGATGGGCGTGCACCGAATCGGTCTTGCCGATACGGTGGGCATCGCCACCCCGCGGCAGGTGTACGATGTGGTGGCGCGGGTGCGCGCGGCAGTAGGCTGCGACATCGAGTTCCACGGCCATAATGACGCCGGGTGCGCGATCGCCAACGCCTTCTGCGCCCTGGAAGCCGGGGCGACCCACATTGACGTTACGGTGCTGGGCATCGGCGAGCGCAACGGCATCGCCTCCCTCAGCGGTATGATTGCCCGTCTGGCGACGCTCGATCCGTCCCTGGTGGCGCGCTACGATCTGGAGCGCCTGCCCGACCTGGACCGCATGGTGGCCGATCTGGTGGGGGTGCCGGTGCCCTTCGATGCCCCGATCTCCAGTCCCTTCGCCTTTCATCACAAGGCCGGACTGCACACCAAAGCCGTGCTGCGCGATCCGCGGAGCTACGAGGTTCTCGACCCGGCCCTCTTCGGGCGTAACCGCACCGTGGCCGTCGCCCATCGCCTGGTGGGCTGGCACGCCGTTGCCGAACGCGCCCGTGAACTGGGCATCTACCTGAGCGAGACGGCCGCCCGCCAGGCCGCCGCGCGCATTAAGGCCCTCGGAGACGAGCACGAACTCGATAGCACGACCGTGGATGAGATTTTGTACGAGTTTGCTGAATGAGCGACCAGTAACTGGATGGAGGTACGTGGGGAAACCGGGTTTCCCCATCCCCCTGCCCCGGGGAAGGGTCGCCCCTCCTCCGAACCGGGCGCAGGCGAAGGGAAACCGGGTTTTCCCATCCCCTGCCCGAAGGGAGGACCGCCCTTCCCCTGCGCCGGGCAGGTAGTAGCGTAACCTTCCAGGTGGTGCGCGCCGCGGAAACCGAGTTTCCCTTCGCCTCCGCCCGAAGATAGTAGGGAAACGTATTCACCGATAAGCAGGCAGGGGCCGTGACGGGCAAGCGTCGCCCGGCCCGTGCCAGGCGCAATGAGGCACGTATGGCACAGACCCTCAGTGAGCAGATCCTCTCTCACGCGGCAGGACGCCCGGTGTCCGCAGGGGAGGTGGTAACGGTCAATGTGGACCTGGTGATGATGCACGACAGCCTGTCGCCGAGTATCATCCGGGTATTGCACGAGGAACTTGGCGCCGAGCGGGTCTGGGATCCGCAGCGCGTCGCGGTGGTGATTGACCATGTGGCCCCGGCCGCCAGTGTGCAGACGGCGGAGAAGCAGGCCGAGGTGCGGCGCTGGGTGCGCACCCAGGGTATTACGCACCTGTTCGACGTGGGGCGGGGGATTTCACATCCGGTGCTGGTAGAAGAGGGCCTGGCCCGCCCCGGTATGGTCATCGTGGGCAGCGACAGCCATTCGACGGCCTACGGCTGTGTGGGCGCGTTCGGCACGGGTATGGGCACCACCGACATCGCTCTGGCCGCCGCCACGGGCCGCACCTGGTTCCGCGTCCCCGAAACGGTGCTGGTGCACGCGCAGGGCCGGTTTCGCCCCGGGGTGAGCGCCAAGGACCTGGCGCTCAAGGCGGCGCGCATGCTCCGCGCCGACGGGGCTACCTACGCCGCCGTCGAGTGGCACGGGGTCGAGTTCCTTGGCGTGATGGAGCGGATGACCCTGGCGACCCTCTCGATCGAGGTCGGCGCGAAGGCCGGCATCGTGCCACCCACCGGGCTGTTGCAAACCGTCCCGGAGTGGTTGCGCGTTGAGGAGGGCACCCGCTACAGCCGCGTGGTTGAAATTGACCTCGACGACCTGGAACCGCAGGTCAGCGCGCCGCATACGGTGGACAACGTGATCGACCTGCGCGACCTGGGCCGGGTTGCGGTGGATGTTGTTTACCTGGGCACGTGTACCAACGGCCATTACGAGGATATGGCCGCCGCGGCGCGCATTCTGCGCGGGCGGCGCCTGGCCCCCGGCGTGCGTATGCTGGTGGTGCCGGCCAGCGCCCAGGCCCTGCAACTCGCCGCCGAGGATGGCACCCTGGCAACCCTGCTGGCCGCCGGCGCGACCATCGGCACGCCGGGGTGTGGCGCCTGCATCGGACGGCACATGGGCGTGCTCGCCCCGGGCGAGGTCTGTCTGTTCACCGGCAATCGCAACTTCCGCGGGCGCATGGGCAGCCCCGAGGCGCGCATCTACCTGGCTTCGCCGGAAGTCGCCGCGGCAACCGCGCTGACCGGGTACATCACCCATCCGCAGGAAGTGGTTGACGGGCGCTATCCGGAGCTATAACGGGATCGCGGAGGGCAGTGGCCTCCGCAGCGCCCCCGAACTGCCACGTAAAGGGCCGCGCAGCGAAACCAGGCTTAACAAACACGGAGTTCACCCATGGCTCGCGTCTGGATCTTTGGCCCTGACATCAATACCGATCAGATCGTTCCAGGGCGCTACGCGCCGTACATGCTCAAGAACGAGGACGATCTGCGCAAGTACCCCTTTATCGAACATCGCCCCGACTTCGCCAGTAATGTCCGTCCGGGAGACATCATCGTGGCCGGCAACAACTTCGGCTGCGGCAGTTCCCGCGAGTACGCGCCCCTGGCGCTGCGCATGGTGGACATCGGCGCAATCATCGCGCCGCTGTTCGCCCGTATCTTCTTCCGCAACGCTCTGAATCTCGGCATCCCGTGCTTTACCGCCGATCTCACTGCCGAACTACGGGATGGCCAGGAGGTGGAACTGGACCTGGAGCGGGGGCGCATCCATACCGATGACGGGCGCTCCATCCAGTTGCCGCCGCCCCCGGCCTTCCTGCGCGAGGTCTGGGCTGCGGGAGGGGTCGTGCCGTTTTACCGGAAGTACGGGCGTTTTCCTGGCGAGGGCTGAGTGGCAGCGGGGTGGGGAAACCCGGTTTCTCCACCCCCCTCCAACTGCGCAAGGAGCGCGGGTTCCTGGAAGGGCATTACCCTCCTGAAGCCAGGGGGGAGAAAGCCGGTTTCCCCGGCGCGTGACCTGGAAGGTTGTGCTACAACATACTCCCCACAGTCAGGGGCATGGGGGAAACCTGGTTTCCCCATCGTTACGCAAGGATGATGCCATGCGAATCTGCGTCATTCCCGGCGATGGGATCGGCCCGGAGGTGATAGGCGCCGCCGTGCGGGTGCTGTGCGCCCTGGCGCCCGACGCGCTCATCACTGAGGCTGAGGCGGGCTGGGGCGCCTTCGAGCGTCACGGCGTAGCGCTGCCCGCGGCGACGCTGGCGGCGGCGCGGGCAGCCGATGCCATCCTCTTCGGCGCGGTTGCCTCGCCCAGCCATCCCGTGTCCGGGTACCGCAGCCCCGTCGTGCAATTACGCCGTGACCTCGACCTCTACGCCAACATCCGCCCGGTCAGTGCAATCAGCCTGGAGAGGCCGGTCGATCTGGTCATCGTTCGCGAGAACACCGAAGATCTCTACATCGGGCGTGAGCGTCTGGAGGACGATGGCGCCACGGCCATCGCCGAGCGGCTCATCACCCGGCGGGCCAGCGCGCGCATCGCCCGCGCCGCTTTCGACCTGGCCCGCCGCCGCGCCGCCGATCTCGGGCGGCCTGCGCGGGTGACGGTGGTGCACAAGGCCAACGTCCTTCGCGTCAGCGACGGTCTCTTCCGCGAGACGGTTCTGGCGGCGGCCCGCGACTATCCCGATGTCGCCGTTGAGGAGATGCTGGTGGACGTGGCGGCGATGCGCCTGGCCCAGATGCCCGAACGGTTCGATGTGCTGGTCACCACCAACATGTTCGGCGACATTCTCTCTGATGTAGCCTGCATTCACGGGGGCGGGTTAGGGTTGGTCGCCTCGGCGAACATGGGAGACGCGCAGGCCCTGTTTGAACCGGTGCACGGGGCGGCGCCGGACATCGCCGGGCAGGGAACGGCCAACCCCCTGGCCGCGATCACCTGTGTGGCCATGCTGTTGGAATGGCTCGATCTGCGCCTGCCCGCGGCCCGCCTGCGGGCCGCCATCGCTGGCGTACTGCGCGATGGCCCCTACACGCCCGACCTGGGCGGTGCGGCGAACACGTTCGAGGTTACGGAATCTGTGCTTGCGCGACTTTATACCAATTTCACTTGAAGACTCCGCAAGCAGCGTTGCGTCAAAGCGCACCTGGACGCCTTGTGCGACAATCTGCAATCCAAAATCTACAATCTGAAATGGTATTAGTTGTTTCTGGGGGGCTTCGCCCTCCCGGACCCTGCCAGCGAGCAGGGTGTGGGGAAACCAGGTTTCCTCACACCCCTCTGTTCCAGTAACCTGGAATGAAAGGAGTTCCCGGTATGATCGCCACCTGTCCCGAATGCGGCGCCGAAATCACCCTGCCCGATGACACCATGGAGAGCGAGATCATCGTCTGTCCCGAATGTGGCGCCGAACTGGAAGTTGTGAGTTTGAACCCGCCCACCCTGGCCCTGGCCCCCGAGGTCGAGGAGGACTGGGGCGAATAGAGGAGCGATGTATGCGTATCGGAGTGCTCTGCTCGCGCATCCGTGCCGAGGAGAAACTGCTCTTTACTGAACTGGAGCGTCGCGGTCTCCAGTACGAGAAGATCGACGACCGCGAGCAGATCTTTAACCTGCACCAGCACGAATACCCCTTCGACGTGGTGCTGGAGCGCTCGATCCAGCACAGCCGGGCGCTGTACATGCTGAAGATTATGAACGATGCCGGCGTGCCAACGGTGAACAGCTACCACGTGGCGCTGACCTGCGGCGACAAGTTCCTCACCACTCAGGCCCTGGTGCACGCCGGGGTGCCCACGCCCCGTTGTCTGCTGGCCTTCACCCCCGAGAGCGCCCTGGAAGCGATGGAGCAACTCGGCTACCCGGTCGTGCTCAAGCCGGTGATTGGCTCGTGGGGGCGGATGGTCAGCAAGATCAACGACCGCGACGCGGCCGAGGCCATTCTGGAACACCGCGATGTGCTCGGCAACTACCAGCACTCGATTTTCTACATCCAGGAGTACATTGACAAGCCCGGTCGCGATATTCGTACCTTTGTCATCGGCGATGAGTGTATCGCGGCAATCTACCGTACCAGCGAGCACTGGATCACCAACACCGCCCGCGGTGGCATCGCCAGCAAGTGCCCTGTTACGCCTGAACTGGCTGACCTGAGCATTCGCGCGGCCCATGCCGTGGGCGGCGGGGTGGTGGCGATTGATCTGCTCGAGACCCGCGACGGGCGCATGCTGGTGAACGAGGTCAACTACACTATGGAGTTCCGTAACTCGATCGAGACCACCGGCGTGAACATCCCGGCGCGGATCATTGATTATGTGCTGGAAGTGGGCCGTAACGGCATGACGAGGTGATGGACTGACTGGATGACGAAGTGATGGGCTGACTAGATGACGGGTGACGAGGTGACCGGACTGGATCTCCACACCTCCACATCTCTACAGGAGGACCATGAGCATCCGGGTTTCTGTCGTGGGCGCCAGCGGCTACGTGGGGGGCGAACTGCTGCGGCTCCTGCTGTGGCACCCCGCGGTAGAAGTGGCACAGGCCACCAGCGGGCGTAATGCCGGGCGCTACCTCTACCAGGTGCACCCCAATCTGCGCGGGCGGACGAGCCTGCAGTTCGTGCATCCTGACCGGTTGGAACCGTGTGACGTGCTGTTCCTGGCCCTGCCCCACGGCGAGGCGGCGCGCAGCTTCGCCCGTTACCAAGGGTTGGCCGGGCGGATCATCGACTGTTCCGCCGACTTTCGGCTGCGCGACCCGGCGACCTATGCCCGCTGGTACGGCGAGGAGCACCCTGCCCCGGAGTGGCTCGATCGCTTCGTGTACGGGCTGCCCGAAGTCAGCCGCGCGGCCCTGCATGAGGCGCGCTACGCCAGCGGAGTGGGTTGCAACGCCACGGCCACCAACCTGGCTCTGCTGCCCCTGGTGCGGGCAGAACTGGTGGACCTGAACCAGCCGGTGATCGTCGAGGTCAAGGTTGGTTCCTCGGAAGGCGGGGCGAGCGCCTCGGAGAGCAGCCACCACCCCGAGCGGGCAGGGGCGGTGCGCTCCTTTGCTCCAGTGGGCCATCGCCACACCGCGGAAGTCGAGCAGGTGACAGGGTTGCGCAACATCCACATGTCGATCACCTCGGTCGAACTGGTGCGCGGCGCCCTGGCGACGGCGCACGTCTTCACGGCCCGCCCGGTGACGGAGAAGGATCTGTGGCAGGCGTACCGCGCCTTTGCCCGCGATGAGCCATTCGTGCGTATCGTCAAGGAGCGGCAGGGGATCTATCGCTTCCCCGAGCCGAAGATCCTCGCCGGTAGCAACTATGCCGACATCGGCTTCGCCCTCGATGCCTCCACGGGGCGGGTGGTGAGCATTTGCGCGCTTGACAATCTGATGAAAGGCGCCGCCGGAAGTGCGGTACAGTGTATGAACCTGATGCTCGGCCTCGATGAAACCGCGGGGCTGGAGTTTCCAGGACTGCATCCAGTGTAGGGGAGAGGGTGTGGAATTGTGGAGGTGTGGAGATGAAATCCCATCACCGCGGCGTCTCCGCGCCAGCTCCCTCCACCACCTCGGCGTCCCCGCACCCCGCTGCCCCGGCCCTTCGCCTGGCCGGCCTGCTGGTCCTCGGCTGGTCCTTGATCGCGCCCATCATCCTGTTTGCCGTCTTCCACGGCTATGGGTTCGACGATCCCTACATCACCTACCGGTATGCGGCGAATCTGGCGGCCGGCCAGGGGTTCGTCTACAATCCCGGTGAGCGGGTTCTAAGCACTACTGCCCCCCTCTACGCGCTGCTGCTGGCGCCCTTCGCCGCCCTGGGGTTGGACGTGCCGCTGATCAGCAACCTGATTGGCTGCCTCAGTCTGGGTGCGGGCGCCCTGGCGTTGTGGCGGTTGGGGCGCCTGGCGGGAATGCCGGTCGCGGGTGGGGCAGCCGCCATGCTCTACCCGTTAAGCCCGTACCTGGTCCTGACCCTGGGTGCGGAGACGACCTTCTTCATGGCCCTGACCCTGTGGGGCTTCGTCACGCTGGCTGCGGGGCGTCCTGCTGTAGCGGGTTTGCTCCTGGCAATCGCCACGCTGACGCGCGCCGATGCTGCCCTGGCCGCGGTGGTCGGGGGGGGTGCCCTGCTGCTCAAGCAACCACCCTGGAAGCGTTCACCTTTCCCCAACAACGAGGCGCGCACACCAACTTGCAGAGAGGAACAGGTCCCAGGCGACCCGGCACATAGGCCAATCAGCGGGAACATCCATCCGCTGTGGCGCTTCAGCGGCGCCTATGCAGTCATTGTACTGCCCTTCCTCGGTGCAGCCTGGCTTTACTTTGGCTCACCATTGCCGGCGACACTTGGCGTCAAACGCAGCCAGGGGCGCATCCCCGGCAGCCGCAGCTACCTGATGGGCCTGGGCCAGCAACTGGCCGGTCTGGCCCGGAGGCCTCTGTTCTGGCCGCTGCTCGGCCTGGCGCCCCCGGGGCTGGTTACGGGGTTATGGCGCCGGGGACCATTGCTCCTGCCACTGGCATGGGGCGGTCTGCACATCCTGGCTTACAGCCTGCTTGGAGTCACTGCCTACTTCTGGTACTACGGACCGGCGGCGCTGGCGTTGATCACCGCCGCGGCTCTGGGGGCCGAGACCCTGGCGGCCTGGTTGGGCCCGTGGCGGGGAGTGCGGGCCGGCGGCATCCTGGTGGCCATTCTGGTTAGCCTGGTACTGGCAGCCCAGGTTCTGGCGCTGGCCCGGATGGCAACCTATCCTGACCCCCGCCTCCCGCTCTACCGCGCTGCCGGTCAATGGCTGGCCGTCAATACCGACCCCGATGCTCGCGTTGGGGCCCTCGAAGTCGGCATAATCGGCTATCACAGTGGCCGCCCAATGGTGGACTTTGCCGGGCTGATCCAGCCCGAAGTGGCGAGCGTCTTCGAGGCGGGCGGAAGTTACGACGCGGCGGCGCGCCAGGCAATCGCCACCCACCAACCCGAGTATCTGGTTAACCAGGAAGCCGCCATACCGCTCGTCAGCACTGACCCGGAACTGGCGGCCCGTTGCATAGCAGTGGCCGAATTTCCTGATCCGCGTTATCCTTCGCCGCTGATTATCTACCGCTGCGGGTGGTAGCCGGGTGAGAAAAGCAGGTTTCCCCACCTCTGGCGCCGGGTCTCGGGAACGATCCTTTTCACTAGCTTGCACAACGTAGTATAATATGATTCCTGATTTTATGTTCGCTGCGCGAGTTGCTACTCAATGCTGAGGAACTGTCTTGATGAAACGGTGCCCTTACCCTTGCCCGGTTGTTGCCGCCAACCAGACCAACCTGGCGGCGCTGCGGGCGCATCTGCTCGAAGGCTATCAGTGCCTCGACGCCTGGCTGGCGCTGAGCGAGTTAGTGACCGATATGCGCCAGCGGCGTGACTGCCTCGAACGCGCGGCGGTGCTGGCGCCAGAAAATGAAGACATTCAAATTGCCTACCTTGAAGCTGTGCTGGCAGTCGAACCCGACAATCGGGCGGCGATGAGTCGGCTCAACGAGATTCGCACCCTGCGTCTGCTCTCAGATGTCAAGACCTCGCATTTTCACGAACAGCCGCGGGCACGACTATTGGGAGAGATACTCGTTTCAATTGGCGCGATTTCCCCATCGGAACTGCGAGAGGTTCTCAAGTCACAACAAACTGGCACCCCGATTACCACGGATCGGCGGCTCGGGCAACTCCTGCTCCGTCAGGGAATGATCACGCCAGGCAAACTCGCTCATGCGTTGATCATTCAGCAGCAAGAACGCAGCCGGCTCCGTATTGCTCCACAGGTGCTCGGCGAGTATCTGGTGGAACAGAACTACATCACGCCACAGCAGCTTGAGCTGGCCCTGGCGGAACAACTCCGCCTCGACCAGAAGAATCAGCGTCTCAGCCTGGGGCAGATTCTGTTGCGTTTGAACATGATCAGCGAGAAGCTTATCGAGCGTGCCGCCAGGGAGCACGATCAGGCCTTCTGGGCAAAGTACGGCTATTAGCCTCCCTCTGAGATGTAAATGGGGGACCTGGCGTTTCCCACGCCCCTGGCCGGCGGGGCGAGATACCTTTCGCTCCCGAGGATTAGGCCCTCCCAACGCCTGTTGCAGGAGGGTGAGGAAACCAGGTTTCCCCACGTCCCTGCCCGATTCCTGGAAAGCCATGTAGTCGGCGGCAATGCCGCCATGGTATAATTGGCGCGTATCAACGTGCCCGTTTCTCTCCCGTCAGCATCGAGGTAGTGCCATGCCGATGTATGAGTACCGGTGTCTTGACTGTGAAAGCCGCTTCGACCGCCTGCGCCGAATGGACCAGGATGACGCCGATGTAACCTGCCCTGCTTGCCAGAGCGACCGGATCCAGCGACGCCTGTCACTCTTTGCCACGGCAACACGTGGCAGCGCGGCCCTCAGCGAGGCTCCGGCAACCTCATCGGGTGGCGGCTGCTGCGGCGGGGGGTGCTGTAGCGCGCAAACGGCATAGCGCCGGCGTCCCTGTCCCGCTGATCCGGAGACCAATCCAGGCGCCGGCGACGTAGCCGGCGAACCGTACAAGCGGAAGGCTCTATGATCGCCTATAACTCCACTGCCGCCGGCAACGGCGCCGCCGGCATGGCCAATGGGGGCCACGTGACAGGAGATCCTTGTCATTCGGCAAGTCTGCCCGCTTACCGCGCTCAATTGGCCGGTAGCGGCGAGCAGCGCCTGGTTCACTATCTCGTTACCAGCCTCGGCGATTACTTTCCCCGATCCCTGCTGATCAACTATTACGTCTCGCTCAAGACCAACCCCTTCGTCGTGCTCACCGGGCGCGAAGGCGCCGGCAGGGCTGCCCTTGCCGCCGGCTTCGCGGCGGCGCTGGTGGGGCACGAGAGTGGGCAGGTGATCACGATCGGCTCAGATCGCTGGGCGCGGCGGTACAGCCAGAGCAGTTACTACCGTGGCATTCACGAGCGCTTCGGCGTTAGCCAGTATCTTGAGACGCTTCACGAGGCGGCCGCTCCGGAGAATAGTGGCAAGGTCTATCTGGTGCTCCTGAAGGGCCTGACCGCCGACGAACTTGATCTGTACCTCAACCGGCTGGTACGTCCTGGCCGCCACGGAGAACGCTACCTCGCACTTCCCGGCATCCCCGCAGCAGAACAGCCGCTGTTGCCGCTGAATTGCTTTATCACGGCGACGATGCACATTCCGCGCTGCGCTCCCCCCCTCGAACTGGAAGTGTTCCAACACGCCGGCCAGATAGAGTTCGGTCCAGACCTGCGGCGCGCGCCCGCGCTTCCCCCGCTCCCCTTGCCGCCCGTGGGCCTGCAACGGGTGATGCTGCGCGCCATCTGCCGTGATCCTCGCCAGGCCCGTGCGCGGCTCGCCGCTATTCTTGGCCCCGCCTGGAGGGGCCGACTCGGCCCTTCAGCCGAGGTGGTGCGCCTCCTGGTCGAAGGCGGGGCGAGCATCCCCCGCGATGTCAATGACACCGTGCTACCCTACGTCGCCAATAGCTTTGACGAAGAAGGACGCGGGCTGTTTGATCCGTTCGATGCCTGGCACAATGCCCGCCAGGCCTACGACGCCCAGATCGTGCAGCGCCTGCTATGGCGCGTAAACTGGCAGCAGCGCGCGCTGCACCGTCGCCTCGCCGATATTTTGCGTCGCTGACGCATTTGCATTCCCTTAAGACGTATGGTATACTCACACAGGCGTTGAGGTCGTGGCCCCATCGTCTAGCGGCCTAGGACGCCACCCTCTCAAGGTGGAGATCGCGGGTTCGAATCCCGCTGGGGTCACCAGAGGGACCCGTGGTGTAGCGGTTAACATGCAGCCCTGTCAAGGCTGAGATCGCGGGTTCGAATCCCGTCGGGTCCGCCAGACGCAAGAAGCTCACGATTGATCGTGAGCTTCTTGGTTTTATGGCCGATCAAGATGTCGGGGTAACCGGGTTGCCTCACGCTGAGAGTAACATAATCGGCACCACCATCAGCGTCCCCAGCAGCAGGATCAAACCAAGCAACTTCAACTGCTCAACCGTGCGCCGGGCAGCAAGTTGCTCGCGCGCGGCGGGCGCGTAGGGCACGTTCGGCAGTTCGCCGAACAACACCTGCCCGAGCGCGCCCGGCGCGGTAAACAGGGTCTTGAGCACGGTCTCGATCAACTGGCGAGTGGTGATGAGCGGCGGCGCCCAGTACGCCTCGTCGGGACTGACCGGCGCCCCGGTGAGCGCGCAGCGAAGCTCACCGTCAACAACCGCGGGCCGCGGCTGGCCTTCTGCTACGTCTGGCGGATTGCTCAGTTCTACGGGCATGGTCCGGTTCCTCCTTCGGTTCATCTCACGCCACACGGCGCACAAAGCGTTCGATGCGCTCAAGCGCAGCTCCAATCTTGTCAAGCGATGTCGCGTAGCAGACACGCACATATCCGGCGCCGCTCGGGCCGAAGGCGTCGCCGGGGATCACCGCGACCCGCTCTTCGGTCAGGAGGCGCTCACAAAACTCCTCACTGCTCATCCCCAGGTGCCCGATGTAGGGAAAGGCGTAGAAGGCGCCCTGCGGCTCAAAGGTCGGCAGGCCGATCCGTCGCAGCCCGTTGACGATGACCCGGCGCCGCCGGTCGTATTCGTTGCGCATGGCGCGCACGCTCTCCTCACCGAAGCGCAAGGCTGCCAGCCCCGCGTACTGGCTCATGGTCGGCGCGGACATGATCGCGTACTGGTGCACCTTGCGAGCCGCGGCAGTGATCTCCGCGGGGGCGGCCAGCCAGCCGAGCCGCCAGCCGGTCATGGCGTAAGACTTGGAAAATCCGCCGATCAAGATGGTGCGCTCGCGCATCCCGGGGATCGTAGCGAAACAGGTGTGCTCAACGCCGTAGACCAGGCGATCGTAGATCTCGTCCGAGATGACCAGTAGATCATGTCGCTCGGCTACGGCGGCAACTTCGAGCATGCGCTCCCGCGAAAGCACCGCGCCCGTCGGGTTATTGGGATAACCGATCACTATAGCTTTTGTGCGCGGGGTGATCGCCGCCTCCAGGGCCGCGCCGCTTACCTGGAAGCCCTCCTCTACACACGTTGGCACGTGTACCGGCTTCGCGTCGGCGAACAACACAGCGGCGGGATAGGCGACGAAACACGGCTCGGGCACAAGCACCTCGTCATCGGGATCGAGTACCGCGAGTGCGGCGATCAGCAAGGCTTCGCTGGCGCCTACGGTCATCAGTAGTTCGTCCTCGGGGTTGTAGTCGGCGCCGTAGAGCCGGTTGAGATAGGCGGCCAGTGTGACGCGCAGTTCCAGCAGCCCGGAGTTCGAGGTGTAGGCAGTGGTCTGATCGATTGAGTGCTGGCCCGCCGCGCGAATCTCGACGGGGGTCATCGCGTCGGGCTCGCCGACCCCCAGTGAGATCACGTCAGGCATACTGGCGGCAATATCGAAGAAGCGGCGAATGCCCGAGGGCGGCACCGCGCGAACACGACGGGCAATTCGTTGGGAACCCATAGCTTGCTCCTGTCGAGCGCGCCGCAACAACCGGCGGTGCGCGCTATCATACCACGCCGCTGCAACCAGCGTAACGCCACGGCGTGGATCCAACGCCAGCATACCACTCTCGCGCGCCAGGGGCCACGGACATTCGTGGTACCATCGAGTACGGGCACGGGGAAACCAGGTTTTCCCACCCGAGCGAATAAGGAAAGAACGTTCCGGGGAGCGCTTCGCCCTCCCAGATCCTCCCACGGGCAGGGGTATGATGAAAAAGATCGCCCTCACTGATATTGCTGTGTCCGGCAAGGAACGCGCTCGTGTTGTCGGACGTCCCTGGCTGCTCTGGCTCGCGCTGGCAGGCCTGGGGCTGGGGGCCCTGCTGCTGCGCGCCGCCACCCTTGGCCAGACGCTGCCGTTTGTGGACCATCCCGACGAGCCGGTGCATCTCGACCAGGCGCTCACCATGCTGCGCACGGGTGATCCCAACCAGCAACTCTTCTGGAAGCCGTCGCTGCACACCTATCTGCTGCTGGCCGTGATACAGGCCCACTACCTCTGGGGACGGGCCGCAGGAGTCTACGGCCCCATCCACGAGATGTTGATCACGACCCATGTCGTTACCACCGTGCCGGAGTTCTTTCTGGCGGCGCGGCTGCTCACGGCTCTGATTGGGGCGCTGACGGTGCTGGCGGCGTATGGTCTGGGTGTGCGGGGCTGGAACGCGGGGGCCGGCCTGGTCGGGGCGCTGCTCGTCGCGCTCTTGCCATTGCATGTGCGCTTCTCGCAGTGGGCCACTACTGACGTCCTGGCGACGCTGCTGGTCACCCTGGCCCTGGGGGCGGCGTTCCTGGCCCTGCGCGATGGCACGTGGCGGGCCTACCTGACGGCAGGGGCCTTCGCCGGCCTGGCGGCTTCAACCAAGTACAATGCCGGGGTGGTGGCGGGGGCGATCGTGGCCGCAGCAGCCCTGCGCGCCCGGGGCGGGCGCGGGGCCGGGTGGCGTGGCACGGGCCGCGAGGCGGCGCGCTTGCTGGCGGCGGGCCTGGCGGCCATCGCGACCTTTGTCGCAGGTACACCCTACGCACTGCTGCGGTGGGGGCAGGTATGGCAGGGGATTGTTGAGCAGTGGAGCAATTACGGCGGCGGTAATGGCCACTACCGCGGCGCCTGGAACATAGGGGGGTATGTCGAGTTCTTCCTGGGGGACGGGTTGGGCCTCCTGGCCTGCCTGATCGTGCTGGCGGGCCTGCTCATCCTGGCCGGGCAGCGCCCGGCGGTGCTGGCGGTCTGGCTCGGCTTTGCGGTACCCTCGCTATTGCTGCACCTCTCGCGACCAACCCATTTTATGCAGAACATGCTGCCCCTGCTGGTAGCCTGCTCGCTCCCGGCGGGGGTGGCGGCGCTTGAACTACCGCGCCTGCTGGCCCCGCGCGCTGCACGGGTCCAATGGTTCGTCCTGGCGACCCTGGTCCTGGCGCTGGTGATGCCCCCGGCGCTGCGTTCGGCCGCCGAGGTGGGTCGCCAGGCCGCCGGTGATAGCCGCCGACAACTGCTGAACTGGATTGACGCCAACGTGCCCCCCGGCGCGCGACTTGCTGCCGAGTTACCTCCTGTGCCCAACCCTGCCGAGCCGCGCTGGAGCTACGTGCCACGTCTGGCCGAGCACGACCTGGCCTGGTACCGCGCTCAGGGCTTTGCCTACCTGATCGCCACCTCGCACAGTTGGGGACAGATCGCCGTTCCAGCGGCTTACGCGCCGCTGCTGCCGGCCACTGTCGCCGAGTTCGGTCCGCGCGTGCGGCGCGAAGAGATGCTGGGGCCGCATATCGTGGTCATTGCCACCGGCCTCGACACCGGCGACGCGCGCCAGCCCCTGAGCGATGATGTGCACGTCGGCGCGGCGCGGCTGTGCGGCGTGACCATCGGCGATCCTTCGGGAGACGGTGAACCGCCGATGCTCATGCCCGCCACCACCTTCACCCCGGGCGGGGTGCTCGGCCTGCGCACGTTCTGGGAAGTTGCAGCCCCGTTCGCTTCCGATTACTACATTTTCGTCCACCTGATTGACGCCGAGGGCCATCGCCCGACCCAGCGCGACGCTCCGCCCTGGCAGGGCCGCTATCCAACCAGCGCCTGGCGCGCCGGAAGTCTGGTGGTGGACCACAACGACGTCTATCTGCCGCCGACCATGGCACCGGGTGTGTACCGCGTCATCGTAGGGATGTACGACCCGAACAGCGGTGCGCGGCCCCCGGTGATGGTCAACGGCACGCTGCGGCCCGAAGGCGCCGTCGAGGTGGCGACGATCATCGTCGGGCGGTGAGACGCGCCTCGCGGTTGCGTTGTGCTCCCGGGTGTGGTCATAGGAAGCCCAATTCCCTCTCTCCCGTGCGCGGGAAAGGGGGGCGGAGGTGAGGGTCGCAGGCGTATTGGAATGCCGAAAACCCCTTCTCGACCGCAAAACTCTATACCCGAGAGAGGGTCAGGGAGGAGGAGGGTCGCCACGAGGCGGTAATCTGGCCATTGCCCTTCTGAAACCGTGCCTGCCAGGATGAAACAGGAAGTTCCTGGGAGGGCGAAGCCCTCCCAGAGCCTCCCATCCGGCGGGCATTGAGGCAGCAGCAGGGTGCCCTCCACGGCGCGAACGGGGCGCAGCAAGCTCAACGGGGACTGCGCGAATGGGGCGCGAGGGCGACCAGGCGCCTAAAACGGCACCTCCTCGTCCGCGGGGGCGTCGCCAGCCTCGGAGACGGCGATGGCCTCGGTGGGCACGCCGGGCCGATTGTCGAGGAAGAGCACGTCATCGCCGCGCACGTAGGTGCGTGAGCGGGGCTGGTTGCTGGCCTTGTCGGTCCAGGTGTCGGTCCGCAGGGCGCCGCTGACGCGCACGCGGCTGCCCTTGTGCAGGTAGCTGTTGCAGAGTTCGGCCAGCCGGTCCCACACCTCGACGGTAGTCCAGTCGGTTTCATACTCGCGCCGGCCTTCGGCATCCTGGCCGCCGAAGCGTCTGGTTGCCACGCGGAAGCGGCAGACGGCAGCGCCCGAGGAGATGAAGCGCATCTCCGGGTCCGCGCCCAGCCAGCCGAGCAACTCTACGCGATTGATCGTGCCCTTCACCTGTGTCATGGTCCTGGTAGCCTTTCCTGATCGTGGGCCGGGCGTTGCGCAGCACCCGGCGGCGCGTATGGCTGATCAGCCCACCAGGTAAACCGGATCTGTAAACGAAAGGTTGCGCCCCTATCCTGAACATCCAGCAGGGGGGCTGGAGGGGCGAAGCTCTCCCAGGAACCTCTTCATCTTGTGCAGCGTAGCCGCGCGGGGCCTAATCCAGCAATTCCAACAATTCGCGCACGGCATGCCCTTGCTGGGCGGGATGGCGCATGGGGGCTTCCTCGTGGATCTCGTAGCGATTCTGGCGCCCGTCACGGGTATGGCTGATGTAGCCGGCATCGTGGAGGTCACGCAGAATGCGCTGCACGGCGCGTTCGGTAATGCCTACCTGCGTGGCGATCTCGCGGGCGGTGGCGCTGCGATTACGCGCGATACAGAGGAGCACCTGCGCATGATTGGTGAGAAACGTCCAGTGAGCCATCGGTTGCTTCACCTGTTGCTCAGGGCGCGCGACACCCTGGTCGCGCGCGGGCGGTTGCGGATCGTTCAGAACCTCGGGCGGCAGGGTATCGCCCCAACGCAGATCACGGGCCATGCGCCAGGTCGCACCCGCGGAACGGGTGACGCTGAGACGGCGGATACCGTCAGGCGTGCAGAGGGTCAGTTCGATGTACCCGGATCGGATGAGCGGATGGCGCAGGACGCGGGCGCCAATCGCTTCACCGGGTTGCCGGGCAACGGCGATGTAGGTGTACTTCTCGTCTTCATAGCCCAGTTCGGCGCCCTTGAGGGTCCGGTGAAGCCGACCACGGGCGAGGCGCCGAGAGAAATGGCACCAGTCGTCGGCAGGCAGTGGGCAGGCGTCCTGGTGTGGGCAGGGGGCGATCAGTGCGGCGCCGGTGGCGCGCAACTGTTCCCGTGCGGCGCGAATGGTCGCCCAGCCGCGGGGAGTGCCCGGCTCGATCAGTACAAGGGCGCCGTGCGCCCGCTCCCACAGCCGCGTGACCAGGGAGGCGCGAGCGTCCTCTGGCAATTCGCCGAGAACGTAGGCTGCGGTCACGAGATCGTGGGTTGGCGCGTCCCAGGCGGCGGTAAGGTCGGCGCGCACCCAGACGGCCCCGCGCACGACGGGAGCGGTTGCTGTGGCGGCGAGGCGCTGGCCCAGGGCGGCTATGTCGCGGTCGGTCTCGATCAGGGTCGCCCGTTCAAGGGCCGGCCAGATGAGCGCGGCTGCCCACAGGGTCGCGCCGCTGCCGGCACCGGCGTCAAGCAGAGAGCGGGGGGCGAAGGCGGGCAAACGTGCCGCAAGCTCGCGCAGCGCCGCGGTGCAGGCGGCATAGGTGGCGGGCATGCGTGTGGCCGCATAGGCCGCGGCGGCCAGTGGGCCACGCGGGGGCGGTCCCGCCGTCGGGTCCCGGTAGCGCGCCGCAGCCTCGGCGGTCACGCGGGCCAGGCTGCGGGGGTCATAGCTACGTAGTTCGCGCTCCAGACTCAGCCGCAGGTCGTGTGGGAGGTCCATGGTTGGAATTGAAGATTAGAGCCTATCCGCATAACGTCTTCGGGAGGTTCTAAGAAGGCAACGTCCTCCCAGGAACCCTCTTTCCTCGGTCATTTGGAGGAAAGTTAGGAAAGCAGGTTTCCCGACGCCCCTGCCTGAGGAGAGGGTCCAGGAGGAGTGCGGGGGGCGTGGCCTCCCGCACATCGCTCGCACATGTAGCTACGAGGCCGCGCAGCGCATCACAGGTATGATAGCGCCAGGATGGGGTTGCAGGAAGCTGCATTTCTCTGCGACCCTCCGGGTTGGCCCCACCATCGGGATGAAAGGGAGTATACCTGGGAGTGTAAGGTGCTCCTGAACCCTCCCCTCCGGCGGGCGCAAGAAGGGGGGCAACCTGGGCGCCCCGGATAAGGACAATATGTGCGCCGAATCACTCATCGGGCCGAGCAGGCAGCCCGCCGCGTAGATGCGGCGGGGCTACAGGAGGGTCTATGACAGCCTCAATGCGCTCAAGCCGGATCTGGTCGCTCGTTGTCGTGCTGGTTGCCATCGCCACATTGCTGCTTTTATCGTCACCATATGCTGAGGCGGCCCCGCTGCCTGGCACGCTGGCCCTTCCTCCCACTGCGCCCGACCCACAGTTCGGTGTGACCTGGACGGCCTGGCAGGATCTCGGCAGTACGCCAACGTCCGCACCGGCCGCCGTTTCCTGGGGCCGGGAGCGCATCACCGTCTTTGCACGCGGCGGGAACGGCGAGATCATCCAGACCTACAAGGAAGGCGGCAACGCATGGACTCCCTGGCGCACGCCCTCCGAACTACGCGGAGTGATCCTTCGCTCGGCGCCCTCGTGCGCCTCGTGGACGTCCGGGGCCATCAACTGCGTCGCCCTGCGCGAGGGGTACGGCGGCGTCTTCCAATTTTACTGGAACGGGCGCGGCTGGTTTACGAATGACCTCGGTGGCGATGCGACCTCGGCGCCCGCAATCGTGGCCTGGGGCGCCGGACGTCTCAGCGTCTTCGTTCGCAATAGCAATGGTAACCTGATCCATCGCTACTGGCAACACAATGTCACCGATTGGACTCCGCCGCGGTGGGAGGCCGTTGGCAGCGGAACGATCACCTCGGCGCCCTCGTGCGCCTCGCGTGAAGTTGGTGTCATTGACTGTTTCGCCCTTGGCCCCAACGGGGTGGTGATGCAGCTCTACTACGATGAACGGGCAGGAGCGCGCTGGGTCGGATGGAACCAGCTTATGGGTATGGCAACCTTCCGCGCGACCTCGCCGATCAGCGCGGTGGGGTGGAGTCGCAATTTGCTTGACCTGTTCGCGCGTGGCCCGGATATGCGGCTCTACCAGATCACCTACAGCGGCACGTGGGCCGAACCCTGGACGGTCATCGAGGAACGGACGCTGATAGGCGCGCCCTCATGCAGCCGGGTCGAACCAGGACGGCTGGATTGTTTCGCCCAGGTGCTTGATCCACAGGCGCAGAATACGAGCGCCTTCAACGTGGCGCCTGGATTGGCGTACCGCTACGCGCAACGCCGGTAGTGCGATGTTGGATTTTAGTTCTACAAGGAAACTTCTCGTTGAGGGGAATCCTGCCGGACCTGCGGCCCACGCCACTCCCCTCTCCCGCGCGCGGGAGAGGCTTGCCCTGAGCATGCCCGAAGAGGGGGCGCCGGGCCTCCCAATGCCTCAAATGGCGAATGTAAGGCAAGGATGCGTCAGAAAACCCTTCACCTGTGCGGGGCTGCACCCTCCGCGCCTACCCTGTAACGCAGGCGATCTCAGGGGCAGCCTTCAAATATCCGGTGGCGGTTCGGGTTCCCCCATCATGTCGCCGTACCAGCGCTCGAGCCACTCCAGGGCCTCGTAAAGCCGTCCGACGGGCATGCGCCGATAGGACGAAATGCCGAAGTTGCGGTACAGCCCGCTGAGGGCGCCCCAGTACTCGTTGCGTCGGGTGCGCTCTCCGAGGGTGCGCGCCACTCTCCGCACCGTCCGGGCCACACGGGCGGCCTGGGGGTCGTCAACGGCGGCGCCGCGAGCCGCCCAGGGATCGGCGCCGGGACCCTCGTCGTCGGCGGGGGCAGTGTCGAGTTGCCGTTCGATCAGCACCTGCTGGCGGGCCAGGTTGGCGATGGCCATGGCCCCGACGTAGGCCTGCTCGGCGTGGCCCTGTTGCGAACGGGGAGCAATCAACCCGTCGCCGCTATCGAAGCCCTGGGGACGGAAGGCCTGCCAGAGGAGCGAGGCCGCCTCGCACTGGAAGAGGGCCAGACGATCACGCAGAGCGGGATCGGGCAACTCCTCGGGGTTCAGGGTAGTTAACCAGAGGGGCACCAGTTCGATCCGCAGGCACAGACGCGCCGGCGCTCCGCCGTCGTGGGGTTCGGCGGCCAGGCGGCGCGCGCCCTGGCGCAACACAGAGTGCGCCTTTACCCGGCGCTCCTCGCGGGCCACCGGCAAACCCAGCGCAGTGCACAGATCGGCCACTGCCACCAGGGTGTGGTTCGGATCCAGATCCAGACAGGCCAGAATATCTCGGGCATAGAACCAGTGCATGGCTTGGCTCCGCCGGGTAGGACTTGTGTGTCGTTATCAGGGTACCTGCATTGACAGATTCATGCAACCGGGTTTTTGCCGGGGGACGACGAACCGTTGTGCGCGCGTCGAGTGCCTCGCCTCATGGTGTTTGAGATATTCATCCGCGCTAGCCCGCGCAGGCGGGCTTCGCATCAGTAGCCCCCGGCTCTGGTCGCCGGGCCGCACAGCGAATACCTGTTTCGATGCTTCATCTTCATCTGCCGCCGGCTGAGGCGAAGCGCGCAACCCTTTTCCTCACACCCCTTGCCTGGTTCTTGCATGAGGGAGGGGAAACCATGTTTCCCCGTGCCCCTGCTTGCCGGGCAGGAGATAATTCCATATTACGAAATGGAATTTCACATAGTGGACTCTTGTGATTCCCATGATACAATAGTGCCACGCGCTTGCAGATCGAGGAAGAGGGGAAACCAGGTCTCCCGATGCCGTTGCCCGGTGAGAGGGTGCGGAAGGGTGGCGACCTCTCAGAAGAACTTTTTTGCGAAGATGTGGTTTCAGTAAAGGTGCTATCTGCGTTGCGGTCGCGTGCCCGCACTATGCTTCCTCCCCGCCGGGGGAGGATCGAGGCGCCTCACTCCGGTAGGAGCAGCCAGGAGGGGGTAGAACCCGCAAACGGCAACCCACCTTTGAAATCATTTCTTAAGGAATTGACCATGAACCGCTCCCAACTCATCGAGGAGTTGCAACGCATCGTCGGTCCCGGCGGGGTGGTCGCCGACCCCGTGGCCCTGATGACCTATGACGCCGACGGTTGTGTGATGGATACCGGCGAGCCGCAGGTAGTGGCACTACCCACCAGCGCCGAACAGGTGAGCGGTGTGGTGCGCCTGGCAGCACGTCATGGCGTGCCGATCGTGCCCCGTGGGGCCGGCACGGGCCTCTCCGGGGGAGCGACGGCCATCGGTGGGGGGATCGTTGTCAGCACAGCGCGGATGGACCGGGTGCTCGAAATTGACGCGCGCAATGGCCGGGTGCTCTGCCAGCCCGGGGTGATCAACTGGGAACTTTCGCAACTGGTCAAGCCGTATGGCTACCAGTTCGCCCCCGATCCCTCCTCGCAGAAAGCCTGCACCGTCGGCGGCAATATCGCCAACAACGCCGGCGGCCCCCACTGTCTTAAGTACGGCACAACCTCCAGCCACGTCCTGGGCGTGCAAATGGTGCTGCCCGATGGTTCGATCATCTGGACCGGGGATGGCAACCCCGCGCCGGTGGGCTACGACCTGACCGGGGTGGTCACCGGCAGCGAGGGCACCATCGGCCTGGTGACCGCCGCATGGCTCAAGCTCACGCGGCTGCCGGAGGCGGTACGGGTCGTGCTGGCACTGTTCCCCGACATCGCCGGGGCGTCGGCCAGTGTCTCGCAGGTGATCGCCAGCGGCTTTCTGCCCGCGGCGCTGGAGATTATGGACCGGCTGGCAATCAAAGCCGTCAACGATATGTACAAACTTGGCATGCCCGAACAGGCCGGCGCGGCGCTGCTGATCGAAGTGGACGGCGTGGACGATGGCCTGGACGAGTTGCTGGCCGACATGACCACCATCTGCTGGCGCAACGGGGCGCTTGATGTGCGCCCCGCGCGCACCCCGGCCGAGCAGAATCAGGTCTGGGCAGCGCGCAAGAACGCCTTCGGCGCAATGGGTCGCCTGGCCCCGACGTACTACCTGGTTGACACGGTGGTGCCGCGCACCCGCCTGCCCTATACGATGGAGCAGGTCGGGCGCATCTCCCAGGAGTACCGCCTGCCGATCGCCAACGTGTTCCATGCCGGCGACGGCAACCTGCACCCGATCATTCTCTTCGACCGGCGCGACCGGAGCCAGAACCAGCGGGCGCTGGAGGCGGCCACAGGGGTGATGCACGTGAGCATCGAGCAGGGCGGGGTGATCAGCGGTGAGCATGGCATCGGCGTCGAGAAGCAGGACTACATGACCCTGCTCTTCTCCACCGACGATCTGGCGGCGATGGCCGGGCTGCACCAGAGCTTCGACCCCTACGACCTGTTCAATCCGGGCAAGGTCTTTCCGAAGGGGCGCGGTTGCGGCGAACTGGCCGCCCTGCGCAAGGCGGGCGTGGCATGGAGCGAGTTGAAGAGCCGGTAGGTGCCGCCTTATGCTTCCAGCATCACTGACGCGCCAGTTGGGCGAGATTGTCGGCCCCGCCGGCCTCTCCGAGGAGACGGCGCCGTTCGTCGTGCATGGTCGCGCCCCGGCGCTGGTGATTACTCCCGCCGCGGTGGAGGATCTGGCCCGCGCCGTGGCGGCCTGCCACGCCGCGCGCGTGCCGCTGGTCCCCTGGGGCGGCGGCACCCGCCAGCGTTGGGGCCGGCCCATCAGCGCTGAGACCTTCGTCGTCCTTTGTACGACAGGGCTGCGGTCCATTCTGATGCACGAACCCGACGATCTCACCATCTCGGTCGAGGCGGGAATGACCTTCGCGGCCCTGGACGCGGCCCTTGCCCCGCACAACCAGATGCTGCCGCTGGACCCGCCGCGACCGGCCCAGAGTACTATCGGCGGTCTCCTGGCCTCCGGCGTAGATGGCCCGCGACGCCTGGCCTATGGAACCAGTCGCGATCTCTTGATCGGCATCCGTGTGGTGGAGGCCACGGGCCGGATCAGCAAGGCCGGCGGCATGGTGGTGAAGAACGTCAGTGGCTTCGATATGATGAAGCTCTACCTGGGCAGTCTGGGGACGCTGGCGATCATCGTCTCCGCTAATTTCAAACTGATACCCCGGCCGCGGGCTGCGGCGAGCCTGAGCTGTTTCTTCGAGACGCCCGGGCGGGCCTTCCGGCTGATCACCGCGTTGAGCGCGAGCCAACTTGTTCCGGTTGCGGTGGAGTACCGCGAGGACGGCGCCGCGGCGAGTATCGAGGTGCGGATCGAGGGGCTACCCGCGGCGGTCGAACGCCACGCGCGCGACCTGCGCCGCCTGGCCGAAGAAGCCGGCGCCAGCGCGGTTAGCCTCGCCGCCGAGGGGTTTGCCGAGGTGGAACAGCGCTGGGCCGCCTTCAACGACGCCCCGCAGACGGTCGATCTGGCTGCCGACGAACTGGTAGCCCGCCTGAGTTGCCTGCCCGGGGCGCTGGAGGCGGCCCTGGGCGAGGCGCGCGCCATGGCCGCGCGGGAGGGGTTGGCGCTGTGGGTGCAGGCCCGCGCCCTCAGCGGGGTAGCCTACCTGCGCCTCCGGGGGGGCGACGAGTCCCTGCGGGCCTGGCATGCGGCCATGCTTGCCCGCTGGCCGCATCTGGTGGTCATTGGCGCGCAGCCGGCCCTGGCTGCTGAATTGCCCGTCTGGGGCGCGGCGCTGGCCAATCTGGATCTGATGCGGCGGATCAAGCAGGAGTTTGACCCGGAGAATCTGCTGAATCCCGGGCGCTACGTGGTGTGATGGCACCGCCAGAGCTGATCGCCGAACTGATCCGCGTCGTCGGGCCGCGCGCCGTGGTGCATCACACTGATGCCCTGCGGACCTACGACGCCGACGCGAGCATGATCGTTGCCCACGCGCCGGACGTGGCGGTACTGCCCGGCACGCCCGCGGAGGCGGCTGCGGTGGTGCGGCTGGCCGTAGCCGCCGGGCTGCCCGTGGTGGCCCGCGGGGCCGGTACCGGCATCGCTGGCGGCGCCATTCCCGTCCGCGGGGGTGTGCTCCTTAGCACGGCGCGCATGGAGCGCATCGAGGCGATTGAGCCGCGCTCGCGCCGGGCGCTGGTTGGCGCAGGGGTGGTCAACGCCGAGTTGAACGCCCGCCTGGCTCCCCTGGGGTTGCAGTTCGCCCCCGATCCCTCCTCGCAGAAGGCCAGCACCATCGGTGGCAACCTGGCTACCAACGCCGGCGGCCCCCACTGCCTGAAGTACGGCGTTACAACCAACCACGTCCTGGCCCTGGAACTGGCGCGCCCCGATGGAACCTTGCTCTGGACCGGCGACGGGACGCCCGATGCCGCCGGCTATGACCTGACCGGCGTCGTGGTGGGCAGCGAGGGGACCTTCGGGGTGATCACCCGGGCGCTGGTGCGCCTCACGCCGCTGCCCGAGGCCAACCGGGTGGTACTGGCGCTCTTTCCCAACGTGATCGCCGCCTCCGCCGCGGTGAGCCGGATTATCGCCGCCGGGTCTCTGCCCACTTCGCTGGAGGTGATGGACCACAACGGCATCCGCGCGGTCAACCGGGCCTACGACCTGGGCCTGCCCCAGGCCGGGGAGACGACCCTGCTGATCATCGAAGTGGATGGTGTTCACGAGGGGTTGGACGAGACCCTGGAGGAGATCCTGGCGATCTGCCGGGCGCAGGGGGCCTTTGAACTGCGCCCGGCCCGCACCCCCGCGGAGCAAGCGCGGGTCTGGGCGGCGCGCAAGGCGATGGCCGGGGCCGTCGGGCGGCTGGCGCCGGCCTACCTCCTCGTGGATACGGTGGTGCCCCGCACGCGCCTGCCGCTGATGATGGAGCATATTGAGCGGCTGCGGCAGGAGTGGCGTATGGAGGTCTGCAACGTCTTCCATGCTGGTGACGGCAATCTGCACCCCATGGTGCTGTACGATCCCCGCGACGCCGATCAGCGCGCCCGTGCCCATGCTATCGCCGGGGCGGTGCTGAAGTTGAGCATCGAGCAGGGCGGGGTGATCAGCGGCGAGCACGGTATCGGCGTCGAGAAGCAAGAGTACCTGCCGTTGCTGTTCGAGCCGCACGAACTCCAACTCCACGCCGCCGTCTACACCTGTTTCAACCCCGAGGATTGCTTCAACCCCGGCAAGATCTTCCCCGCGGCCCTGCGCCCCCGCGACCTGGCTGCGCAGCGCCGGGCGCGTATATGCGGCACGGGCCAGTTTCCCCCGTCCGAGGCCGGTGGAGCACGGGCAGTCCATCAGACGCATCCCCGGGTTGCGGATGCGCCGGGGGGCGGGCAGGCGCCTTCAGGGATGGAGGCGCTGCTTCCGCAGGACGTTCCCTCCCATCCCCACGAGGGAGAAGCGGCTGCGGACCACGGCGGAAGCGAGGATTTACCTTCCCTGGCACTGAAAGCCGGAGAGTCGGGGACGGGCGGCCTCGACACAGCGACCCTGGCGGCGATCGTGGGGGCCGAGCACGTGACCACGTCCGGCGCCGGACTCGCGGTTAGTCCCGGCAGCGTGGACGAGTTGGCGCAGGTGGTGGCCCTGTGTCACCGCGTGGGTGCGCCCGTACACCCGTGTAGCGACACGTCGCAACTCGCCGGTGCGCGCGCCGAAAACCCTGCCCTGCACATCGCCACCCGGCGCCTGAAGCGCGTGCTGGTCTACGAACCGGACGACCTGACCATCGGCGTCGAGGCGGGGATGCGCCTGGCCGAACTCCAGGCGCTCCTTGGCCCCAATGGCCAGATGCTCCCGCTGGACGTGCACCGGCCCGAGGCGGCCAGCCTGGGCGCGCTGGTCGCCATTGCCGCCGACGGGCCACGCCGCCCGGGGTACGGTACGCTGCGCGACTGGGTGCTGGGCCTGACCATCGTCGAGGCGGACGGGGTCGTGTCGCGCCTGGGTGGGCAGGTGGTCAAGAATGTGAGCGGCTTCGACCTGGTCAAACTGCTGGTAGGCAGCCACGGGACCCTGGGGGTGATCGCGGCGGTGCGCCTGCGGGTCTTTCCGCGGCCGCGGGCCACGGCGACGCTGCTTGCCGCCTTCGCCGGGCGACGGCGCGCCCTGGCCTGCCTGGACGCGCTGGCAAACACGCGGCTGCAGCCCACCGCCGCGGAACTGATCGTGGGGCCGCCAGAGACCAGCGGGCCGCTGGCGGCTCCGACCGGGGGCGCGCTGCTGGCCCTGCGGGCCGAGGGCCACCCGTTGGCGGTGGCGCGGCACATGCGCGCATTGCGCGCCCTGGCCGGCGAGGCTGGCGCCCTGAGCGCCGACGAACTGAGCGGAAGCGACGAGGAGGCCCTGTGGGCCGAAGTGACGCGCCGCGCCGCGCCTCCGGAGGCGCCCGGCGCGAGCCTGATGCGCCTGTGCGCCGCGCCCGCCCGCCTGGGCGCCGCTCTTGACGTCGCCGAGGCCGAGGCCCTGTCGCGCGGGTTGGCCCTCGGCATGTGCGCCCGGGGCCTGAGCGGCGTGGCCTACCTCCAGGTCGCGGGGCCACAAGATGGGCGCCTCGACTTCCACGCGGCCCTCGTGCGGCGCCTGCGCCACGCGCATTTGCTCGACCCGGCCCTGGCCGCGCGCGCGGCGCATCCCTGCGGCGCGCCGCCGCCCGCCCTGGAGTTGATGCGGGCGATCAAAACTGAACTTGACCCCTTCAACCGGATGAACCCCGGAGCACTGTTCTGGCGGGACGCATGACCTGCGCCCTTATCAACCTGAAGAAGCGGCGGGGAATGCCCGCCCTGGATGGAGACCTGGCATGACGCTGACCAGCCCCGATCGCGAGTCACTGAGCATCCCCCTGGCGCCCTTCAGCGCCAGGGACCGCCCGAGTTCCGACATCATCAACACCTGCGTCCACTGCGGCCTGTGCCTGTCCTCGTGCCCGACCTACCGCGAGACGGGGCTGGAAATGTCCTCGCCGCGCGGGCGGATCTATTTGATGAAGGCGGTGGACGAAGGGCGCATCGGCCTGGAGAGTGAGGTCTTTCAGGAGCAGATGAGCCAGTGCCTCAACTGCCGCGCCTGTGAAGCGGTCTGCCCCTCGGGCGTGCAGTACGGCGCCATCCTGGAGGCGAGCCGGGCGCAGATCGAGCAGGCTCGAGAGCGGGGGGCACGTGACCCTGCGGCGCCGGGGTCGCTGCCGCCGCGGCCCCTGTGGCAACGGGCACTGCGCGGAGTGGTTTTTGGAGGCCTGTTCAAGGACATGGGCCTGTTCCGGGCCTTCTCCGCCTCGATGCGGCTCTACCAGCGGAGCGGGGCGCAGTGGATCGCGCGCAAGAGCGGGCTGCTGAAGCTGATCGGCATGGCCGACACCGAGCGGATGCTGCCGCCGATCAACGCGAGCTTTACCGTCCCCAGGGGCCAGATTTACCCCCCCGAGGGTGAACGGCGCTACAGCGTGGCAGTGCTCACCGGCTGCATCATGAGCACTGCCTTTGCCAGCGTCCACGAGGCCACCATTCGCGTGCTGCAAAAGAACGGCTGCGAGGTGATCCTCCCGCCCGACCAGGGCTGCTGCGGGGCGTTGCACACCCACGGCGGCGACCTCGACGGGGGCCGCGAACTGGCGCGGCGCAACATCGCCGCCTTTGAAGCCCTGGGAGTGGACGCGATTGTGGTCAACGCCGCCGGCTGCGGCAGTACGCTCAAAGAGTACGACCACCTGCTCCACGACGACCCGCTATGGCACGAGCGGGCGGCCGCCTTCAGCCGCAAGGTCAAAGACGTGCACGAGTTTCTGGCCGGCATCGAGTTCAACCGCGCCGGCCTGGGTCGCTTCGACGTGCAGGTGACCTACCAGGAACCCTGCCATCTGGCCCATGCCCAGCGTATCACCGTGCAGCCGCGGACGCTGCTGACGGCCATTCCGGGGCTGCAGTTGCGCGAAATGCACGAGAGCGCCCTCTGCTGCGGCTCGGCGGGGGTCTACAACGTGACCCAGCCCGAGATGGCCGCGCGGCTCGGCGCGCGCAAGGTGGACAACGCCCTGGCCACCGGTGCGCGGGTTATTGCCACGGCCAACCCCGGTTGCGCCCTGCAACTGGCGGGCGAACTGCGGCGGCGCGGCGAAGATGTGCAGGTGCGCTACATCGTCGAGTTGCTCGACGAGAGCTACCGCCGCGGCGGTGGGAGCTAGGAGGCGCGCCGCCATGCCGCCGCAGGGGTGGGTGGGGAAACCAGGTTTCCCCACGCCCCTGCCTGCGGGGAGGGTGTCGAAGCCGTATGGACAACTGATGTAAAATAAAAATGTTTGGGAGGGCTTTGACCTGGTATCCCTCCCTTTATGCAAATCAATGTTCAATCGTTGCAGGAGAGACGTATGACCACGGACAACGCAACGACGAACCAGGCCGAGTCACGCACCTTCAAAGCCGAAGTGCAGCAGGTGCTGCACATCCTCGCGCACTCGCTCTACACCGATCGGGAAATCTTCCTGCGCGAACTGATCTCAAATGCCTCCGACGCCCTCAACCGTGTACAGTTTGAAATGCTGACCAACCGGGACGTGCGCGACCCGGACGCTGAACTGGCGATCTGGGTCGAGGCCGACCCGGACAAGGGCATCCTGACCGTGCGCGACACGGGCATCGGCATGACCCGCGAGGAACTGATCGAACACCTGGGCACGATCGCCCAGTCGAGCGCGCGAGCCTTTGTCGATCGCATCCGCGAGACCAGTAAAGCCAGCGCCAGCGAGATTATCGGGCAGTTTGGAGTTGGCTTCTACTCCGTCTTCATGGTTGCTGACAAAGTGACCGTCGTCTCGCGTTCCTACCGGCCCGAAGCCGAGGCGGCCATGTGGGAGAGCGACGGCAGCGAGCACTACACCGTCGGCCCGGCGGAGCGTGAAGGGCGTGGCACGACGATCACCGTGCATCTGAAAGACGACGCCAGAGAGTTCGCCCAGAGCTGGCGCATCGAGCAGATCATCAAGCGCCACTCTGACTTCGTGGCCTTCCCGATCTACATGGGCGAACGGCAGATCAACCAGCAGAAGGCCCTCTGGCGCCGGGCGCCGCGCGAGGTGGAGCCGGAGCAGTACCACAACCTGTACCGGCAACTGACCCTTGACGCGGAAGAGCCGCTGCTGCACGTGCACCTCTCCACCGATGCGCCGGTGGATCTGCACAGCATCCTCTTCATTCCCGCCAGGCGCGAGCGGGGGCTGTTTGAGCGTCGCATCGAAGGCAAGATCAAGCTCTACTCGCGCAAGGTGCTGATCATGGAGGAGGCTAAGGATCTCCTGCCGGCCTACTTCCGCTTCGTCGAAGGGGTGGTGGACAGCGAAGACCTGCCGCTCAACGTCTCGCGCGAGAGCGTGCAGAGCGCCCCGGTGATCCAGCGCATCCGCAAGACCCTGACCGGCCGCCTGCACCGCGAACTGAACGACCTGGCCGACAGCGACCCGCAGAAATTCGCCCGCTTCTGGCAGGAGTTCGGCGTCTTCATCAAAGAAGGCGTGGCGATGGACTACGAGAACCGCGGCGAGTTGCTGAAATTGCTGCGCTTCCACACCACGCGCGGCGGCGACGAACTGGTGACCCTGGGGCAATACAAGAGCCGGATCGTGGACGGGCAGAAGGAGATCTACTACCTCATGGCCTCGAGCCTGGAGGCGGCGCGCACCAGTCCGCACCTGGATCCCTTCACCGCCCGCGGCATCGAGGTGCTCCTGCTGCACGATCTGGTGGACGGGTTGATGCTCTCGGGGCTGCGCGAGTACGAGGGGCTGCGGCTGCGCAACGTTGACGAAGCCGATCTCGAATTGCCCGGCGAGGTCGAGGCGGCGGCCCCGCAGATCAGCGACGAGCAGTTCGCGCGACTGGCCGAGCGGGCGGCGGCGGTGCTTGGTGAACGCATCAAAGAAGTGCGCGCCTCCAGGGTGCTGCGCGACAGCCCGGCGCGCCTGGTGAGCGATGAAGAGGGCCTGGGGCGTCAGATGCAGCGCATCCAGCAGGTGCTGGGGCAGGAAGTCGAGCAGCACCCGCGCATCCTCGAACTCAACCCGGCGCACGGTCTGATCGCCGCCCTGGCCCGGCGAGTGGAGGAGAACCCCGAGGACCCTGTGGTCACCGCCGGCCTGGAGCAACTCTACGACAACGCCCTGCTGCTGGAGGGGCTGCACCAGAATCCGGCGGCGATGGTGCCGCGGCTGCTGGCGCTGCTCGAAGCTGCCGCGCGCAAGTAGGGCCGAAGGATTGGCGCAGCCAGTGCGGCCCTGCTTCGGCCCTGCTGACAAGCGGCAAAACTCATGGTAAAATCTACGGTGGCGTGCACGGCGTGCACGCCACTGCTTTAGCTTCGTACTTTAGCACTCCTGGCCTGAGAGTGCTAAAGTAGTGAGGATGCGCGGCTATGTCGGCAGGGCTGACTGAGCGGCGGCAAGCCATTCTCAAGTTAGTGATTCAGGAGTTCGTCGAGACGGCCTGCCCCGTCGCTTCCGAAGCGCTGGTACGCAAGTACCGGCTGAATGTCTCGCCGGCGACGGTGCGCAACGAACTGGCGGCGCTGGAAGAACTGGGGTACCTGACCCATCTGCACACCTCGGCGGGGCGGGTGCCCACCGATGCCGGTTACCGGTTCTTTGTGGAGAACCTGATGGAGCGCACCACGCTCCCCCTGGCGGAACAGCGCACCATCCGGCACCAGTTCTATCAGGTGCGCGGCGAACTCGACCAGTGGATCCAACTGGCCGGGGCAGTACTCGCGCGCACTACCCAGAACGCCTCGCTCGTCACGCCGCCGCGCGCGGCGGAGCCGTTGCGCTTCCGCAGCATGGAACTGATCGCCATTCACGACACCATGGCCCTGGCGGTGCTGGTGTTCCACGGCGGCATTGTCAAACAACAGACGGTCACGCTGGACGCGGCGCGCAGTTCCGAGGATCTGCGCCGCAGCGCGGCCCGTCTGAGCGACTATCTTGCCGACCAGACGTTGGGCGGTATCGAGGAGACCCTGGCGCGCCCGGTGGAGCAGCAACCCCTGGCGCTCACCGACTTTGAGCGCGGGCTGGTGGAGATGCTCGTGCGCGCTATGCAGACCTTCGAGGAGCAGTCGCGCGAACAGATCCACTCGGACGGGCTGATCGAGATGTTGAGCCAGCCGGAGTTCATCCCGGCCCTGGTGCGCGAAGATGCCGAGCGGGCCGTCGAGCGTCTGCGCCGGGCGCTGGAGATCCTCAAGAGCGGACGGGGCCTCGGTACGCTCATCCCCCAGGTGCTCGCCTCGGATGGGGTGCAGGTGATCATCGGCGGCGAAAACAGCGCCGATGAGATGCGCGAGTACAGTGTGGTGCTGGCGCGCTACGGAGTGGAGAACGCCATCGCCGGCGTGCTCGGCGTCATCGGGCCAACCCGGATGGCCTACCCGCGCTCGATCTCGACGGTGCGCTACATCTCATCGCTGATGAGCGATCTGCTGGCCGAACTGTACAACGCGGAGAATCGCATCCCGGAAGGTGAGGCGCTGGAATGAGGGGCGCTCTGCCCCCCATCGTTCCAGCGCCCGCCCCGGCAAGACGTAAGTTACACTTATGTTACGATGTAGAGGATCGCGGAGGACCACGCCCTTCGCACCTCTCCCGACCTGGTGCCTGAAAGATCGCGTCCAGGAGACTATCTCAAACCTCTGTACGACCGCAACAGACAAGGGGTGTTTTCATGGGAGGGCCTGGCCCTCCCGCACCCTCCCCTCCGGTGGGGGCGCAGTGAAACACGGTTTCCCCGCCCTTTTCCGGCCAACTGTCAATCGTTGTGAGATGGTCTCGAAGAGATGATGAGGAGAGCAATGAGCGAAGAACAGGACATCGCCACGAATGAAGCGGCAACTGCCCCCGCTGCCGAGACAACCGGCGCGGCCCAAGAGGAGTTGCAGACCAGGCTGGCCGAAGCCGAGGCGCAGGCCGCCGAGTACAAGGATCAGTGGCTGCGCGCGGCTGCCGATTATAAGAACTTCAAGCGCCGGGTCGAGATTGAGCGCGCCGAGTTGATCCGCAGCGCCTCCTCGGCGCTGCTGTTGAAGTTGCTGCCGGTAATGGACGACTTCGAGCGCGCCATCGCCAACATTCCGCCCGAGATCGCCGAAACGCCATGGTGGGGTGGGACCCAGTTGATCGCCCAGAAGTTGCGCACCATCCTTGAAAGCGAAGGCGTGAAGCCGATCGAGGCCGTGGGCCAGGATTTTGACCCAAACTTGCATGAAGCGGTGCTCTACGAAGAGGCCGAGGGCCAGGAAGGCAAGGTCATCGCGGAATTGCAGAAGGGCTACAAACTGGGTGATCGTGTGTTGCGTCCGAGCATGGTCAAAGTGGGACGCGGATAAGCGTCCTGTAGAGTGAGGTTGCATGCCCAAGGTTATCGGAATCGATCTGGGAACCACCAACTCGGTCGTGGCCGTGGTTGAGGCCGGCGAGGCGGTGGTGATTCCCAACGCTGAGGGGGCGCGGCTCACGCCCTCGGTGGTGGCGGTGAACAAGGCCGGCGAGCGCATGGTTGGCCAGGTGGCCCGCCGCCAGGCCGTAACCAATCCAGAGAATACGATCTTTTCGGTCAAGCGCTTCATTGGCCGTAAGTTCAATGAGCCGACGGTCCAGAAGGATCTCAGCCTGGTGCCCTACAAGCTCTCCAGCGCGCCGAACGGCGATGTGCGGGTGCTGATGGGCGGGCGCGAGTACGCGCCCCCGGAGATCTCGGCCATGGTGCTGCAGAAGCTCAAGGCCGACGCCGAGGCTTACCTGGGTGAGCCAGTGACCCAGGCGGTGATCACCGTGCCCGCCTACTTCAACGACAGCCAGCGCCAGGCCACCAAAGATGCCGGCAAGATCGCCGGGCTGGAGGTGCTGCGCATCGTCAACGAACCGACCGCATCGGCCCTGGCCTACGGCCTCGATAAGAAGGGCAAGGATGAGGTGGTGGTGGTCTACGATATGGGCGGTGGCACGTTCGATGTCTCCGTTCTCGAGCTCAGCGAGGGCGTGGTGGAGGTGAAGGCCACCAGCGGCGACACCCACCTCGGCGGCGATGACTTCGACCAGCGCATTATTGACTGGCTCGCCGATGAGTTTCGCAAGGAGCAGGGCGTTGATCTGCGGCAGGACCGCATGGCCCTGCAACGGCTCAAAGAGGCTGCCGAAAAGGCCAAGATGGAGCTTTCTAGCCTCGGGCAGACCGAGATCAACCTCCCCTTCATCACCGCCGATTCCTCCGGCCCCAGGCATTTGAGCGTCACCTTGACGCGGGCGAAACTCGAACAACTGACCGGCGACCTGATCGAGCGCAGCATGGGTCCCGTGCGCCAGGCCTTGAGCGACGCCGGTCTCAAGCCGGCGCAGATTGACGAAGTGATCCTGGTTGGCGGGCAGACGCGCATGCCGGCCATCCAGGAGGCGGTGCGGAAGTTCTTCGGCAAGGAGCCGAACAAGTCGGTCAATCCCGATGAAGTGGTGGCGATCGGCGCCGCCATTCAGGCCGGCGTGCTCGGCGGCGAAGTGAAAGATGTGTTGCTGCTCGACGTGACCCCGCTGACGCTGGGGATCGAGACCCTTGGCGGGGTGATGACCCCGCTGATTGAGCGCAACACGACCATTCCGACCCGCAAGAGCCAGGTATTTTCAACTGCAAGCGACAATCAACACAGCGTTGAGATCCATGTCTTGCAGGGCGAACGGGCCGAGGCGCGCTACAACAAGACCCTGGGGCGCTTTGAACTGTCGGGCATCCCGCCGGCGCCGCGGGGCGTGCCACAGATCGAGGTGACGTTCGATATTGATGCCAACGGCATCGTGAACGTGACCGCCAGAGACAAGGCTACCGGCAAGGAGCAGCGCATCACCATCACCGCCTCGTCGGGCCTGAGTGATGCGGAGATCGAGCAGATGGTTCGCGACGCCGAAGCGCATGCCGAGGAGGACCGGCGGCGCCGCGAGTTGATCGAGGCGCGCAATCACGGCGACAGTCTGATCTACACCGCCGAACGATCCATGCGCGAGGTGGGCGACGCCCTCGATGGGGTCATCCGCACCGAGGTGCAGGACAAGATCAGCGCCCTGCGGGCCGTGCTCGATAGCGATGATGTCAACGAGATTCGCAACAAAGCGGCTGAGTTGAGCGTCGCAATGCAAAAGATCGGTCAGGCGGCCTATGAGGCCCAGCGCGAGACGGCGAACGGCGCCGATGCCTCCGGCGGCAAGGCCGGCGACGACGTGGTCGAGGGCGAATACAAGGTAGATTAGACATCCGATGGCCGGCGCCCCTGCCTGCCCGGCGCCGGCCATCCCCGCCAAGGAACGAAACGTATGACCACGGGCGCGAAGCGCGATTACTACGAAGTGCTCGGGGTGAGCCGCACCGCCAGCCAGGACGAGATCAAGAAGGCCTTCCGGCGCCTGGCGCGACAGTACCATCCCGATGTGAACAAGGACCCCGGCGCCGAAGCTAAGTTCAAGGAGATCAACGAAGCCTACGAGGTGCTCTCCGACGAACAGAAGCGGGCGGTCTACGACCGTTTCGGCCATAATGCCCCTGGCAGCATGGGCGGCGCGTATGACCCCTTCGAAGGCGCCGATCCCTTCAGCACAATCTTCGATGCCTTCTTTGGCGGGGCCGCCGCCGGCCCGCGCACCCAGCGCGGCCCCCAGCGCGGCGCCGATCTGCGCTATAATCTGCGCCTGTCGTTCGAGGAGGCGGTCTTTGGCACCGAGAAGGAGATCGAGTTCCGTCGCCTGGAGGTCTGTCCCAGTTGCCGTGGCAGCGGTGCTGAACCTGGCACCGACCCGGTGCGCTGCCCCAAGTGCCACGGGACCGGCGAGGTGCGCCAGCGCGCGCCGCTCTTCAATATGGTTACCGTGACTACCTGTGACCAGTGTGGCGGGACTGGCTTTATCATCCCCATTCCCTGCCGCGAGTGCCGCGGCGAAGGGCGGGTGCGCCATCTCCGGCGCATTACGGTCAAGGTGCCCGCCGGTGTGGATGGTAACCAGCAGATCCGCATCAGTGGCGAGGGCGATGCCGGACCCCGCGGCGGCCCGCACGGCAACCTCTACGTGGCCCTCGACGTGCAGCCGCATCCTCTCTTCGTGCGCGAGGGTAATGACATCATTCTCGAACTGAAGCTCAACGTGGCCCAGGCGGCCCTCGGCGAAGAAGTGGATGTGCCAACCCTTGACGGCGTCGAGAAGATGCGCGTGCCTCCCGGTACCCAGACAGGGCAGACCTTCCGCCTGCGGGGCAAAGGTGTGCCCTTCTTGCGCCAGCAGGGCCGCGGTGACCAGATCGTGGTCACTCGCGTGGTCGTCCCCGAGCGGCTGAACGAGCAGCAGCGGCGCCTCTTCCAGGAACTGGCGCGCACCTTTGAGAGCGAGATCCCCGGCGATCGCGACGAGGGCTTCTTCGGGCGCATCAAGGACGCCTTTGGTCTTTAGGTCCAATACGTTTCAAATGAGCGCGTTACCCCATCCCAACCCTCCCCTGTTGGGGAGGGTTCCCGGCGCCCCTCTCGGTTGGAGCGGTTCGGAGGCATACCGACGGCTCGCCAGCACGTGACCCGCCGCGCATCGCCCCGCTCCTCCCCCGGCGGGGGGAGGCTGGGAGGGGAGACTTGCCGTGAGCCTTGTCTTATTTGAAAAGTATTAGCTTTAAGTCCGGTTCGCAGCGTTCTGCCTCTCCCGCCAGGGGAGACGCCTGGTTCTCTTCTTCGTTATGAGCAAGGACGGGCCGGCGTGGGAGGCCCCCATGGCATGTTGAGATGCGCCCAATCCAGACTCTGAAATCCACAATCGTATGATTGAGGTACTGTACGGTCGCAACGCGGTGCGAGAAGCTCTCCGCGCGCGGAGGCGGGAGTTGCACCGCCTGCGTGTCTCCAGCGGTGTGCAGGAGACCGGGGTGATTGCCGAGATTATCAAACTCGCCGGGCGCGCCAGCGTTCCCCTTGAGCGAGTGGAACGGCAGGTTCTCGACAGGCAACTGCGCGACGTGAACCACCAGGGCGTAGCCCTGGAAGCCGGAGCGTACCCCTATGTAGAGTTGGAAGACTGCCTGGCCCTCGCCGCCGAACGCAAGGAGACGGCCCTGCTCCTGCTCCTCGATCACTTGCAGGACCCCCAGAACATCGGCACGCTGCTCCGCACCGCCGAAGCGGTGGGGGTCCACGGTGTGGCGCTGCCGGGCCGGCGCGCCGCCGAGATTACCCCCGCGGTGGTGAACGCCTCGTCGGGGGCCACCGAGCACTTGCAAATCGTGCTGATCGGCAACCTGGCGCAGACCATCGCTGAGTTGCAGCGCAACGGCGTGTGGGTGGTAGGCCTGGAGAACGACGAGGCGGCCCGCGATTTCGACACGGTGGATCTGGATATGCCCCTGGCACTGGTCGTCGGGGCCGAGGGTGTGGGGTTGGCCCGGCTGGTGCGCGAGCGTTGCGATTTTCTGGTGCGACTGCCAATCATCGGTCACATCGGCTCGCTCAATGCCGCCGTGGCAGGCAGCATCGCCCTCTACGTCGCCTGGCGCCAGCGGGCACGGTGAGGGGTGTGGAGGTGTTTTTGGACACCTCTCCACCTCCACAGACTTGAAGCGGGAGGAGGGCTGCGCTAGAATGACGCATATGCCCGTTCCCCCTGTGTGAGTGGAGAGGACCATGAAGCTGAACTGGCTATTGGCGCTGGCTCTGGTTGTGGCCGGGATCTACATTTTGACGCTGCGCCGCCAGCTCGAGGCGGCCCAGATGCGCGGCGAGATGTATCGCGAGATCTCGGCGCGCCTCGACCGGCGTGTGACCGAGTTGACCTCAAGGTGAACCAGCGTTGCGGGTGGGTGTGCAGATCTACCGCAGAGCACGCAGAGGGACGTAAACGTAGAGGGTGAGCTTCCTGAAGCTCTTTGCGCCCCTCTGCGCCGCGAACGCATTCAGTGGGTGTGAACGCTTTCCGGCGCAGGAGCAGGTCAGACGGCAGGGGAATCACTGCTGGCAGGGCGGCTGCGCCCTGCCAGCGCTTCCGGCAAGATTGATCGCCACTATGACCGCATGTTCCCAGGCGCTGGCTGGAAATCCCGGCGAGGACGCGGCGCGCGGCGCAACGCTGCTTGCGCCGCTGACAATCCGGCCAGCGCGAATGGACGACATCCACGCGATCCTCGCCCTGCACCGCGAGGCCTTCGCCGACAAGTTCGGCAGCGCGTTCGGCCCTGGCGGCGCCGAGCGGGGCGTGGCGGCCCTCGCCAGCGCCTGGCAACGGCAGGGCGCCTCGGCCCTGCGCGGTATGTTCGTGGCCGAATATCAGCAGCAGATCATCGGCACGACCACGGTGCGCACCTGGGAGATGGGCGGCGATGACAGCGGAGCAGCGGAACTGGCCTTCCACGAAGAACTGGGCCTGTTCGGCGCGGCGCGCTCGCTCTTCGCCCTCTCGCTGCTCGATCACCGCATCCAGCGAGGCGAAGGCTTCGTGACCGATGTGGCCGTGCTGGCGCCCTACCGGCGCGGCGGCGTGGCCCGCGCCCTGCTGGCTCGCGCCGAGCAAGAGGCGCGTCTGCGCGGGAAACGCTTCCTGGGGTTGTACGTCGCGGCCCGGAACGACGCGGCGCGCCGCCTCTACGGCAGCCTGGGCTTCGCTACCGTCCGCGTGCGCCGCTCGCTCCTGGCCTGGCTGATCTTCGGCCAGGGCAACTGGCACTATATGCGCAAGGATCTGTTGTAGGAACATGCTTCGCCGTCATCTGCCACCGGGCTGTTGCACGGTCCTCGGGACCCGGGCCCTTGACCCCCGTTGTTGCGGTGGTTCTGGTGTCACAGCCGCCAGAACCACCGCAACAAACGACCCCTGGAGTAGTGCAGCCATCCCGGAGCCCACCGCGGGAGGCAAATGTTGCACCAGCTCCCCCACCTGCCACATGGCGCTCGCCGGGACTTGCTTCATCGCGTATAATTTGAGTTAAGACGCCATCAACGATGCGGCAAGTCGGAAAGGATGTCGGATGCACGTGTTATTTGTGGACGACAACCCACTGATGCAGCAGGTCATCAGCCGCTTCCTTATGAGCCAGGGCTACAGTGTTGCCATCGCGGATAGCGCCGAGCAAGCCTTGCACCTCACCCGGCACGAACGGTACCACCTGGTCGTGATTGATACGCGCCTGCCGGATCGCGACGGCCCTGATCTGTTGCAGGCTCTGCGCCAGGAACCCGGGATGGCGTACTGTCCGGCGATTGCCGTGAGCGGCCTGGGCGAGGACGATCGGGAACGGACGGTGCTGGCAGGTTTCGATGCCTTCCTCTCGAAACCGATCGATCTTGACGAGCTACTGGCGGCGGTTCGGCGCTACGTTGATACAGATCGAGCGCGGGTATTCGGGGTCTAGAGTTTTCCCGGGAGGGCCTGGCCCTCCCAGACCTTCCCATCTGTAACCTGTTTTCACCTCAGACGCAGGCAGCCATGCGGTTGATCTTGTGGGACGTTGACGGGACGTTGCTGAGCACCGACGGTATTGCCGCCGAGGCGATGCGCGAAGCCATGCGCCGGGTGGTGGGGCCGGCGGCGCCGATGGAGCGCACCGCCTACGCCGGCAAAACGGACTGGCAGATTATCCGTGAGAGCTTTCCCACGCTGCCGCCCGATACCATCGCCGAGCGTTTGCAGGCGTTCATCGAGACGTATGTGGGCCTGCTGGAGGCCCGGCGCGACGCGCTGACGGCCCGCTCGCGGGTCTTTCCCGGTGTGGTCGCGGCTCTGAAGGCTCTGGAGACGGCTGGCTACCAGGCGCCCCTTACCGGCAACATCGCCGCAGTGGCCCAACTGAAGCTAGAGTGTGTGGGCCTGACGGCCTACCTGGATCTGGCAGCGGGCGCCTATGGCGATGACCACTTCCATCGCCCCGAACTGGCGCCGATTGCCGCCGCGCGCGCCGCGGCGCGCTACGGCCAATCCTTTCACGGCGACCAGATCGTGATCATCGGCGATACGCCCCACGACATTGCCTGCGGCAAGCTCAATGGGGCGCGTACCGTGGCCGTCGCCACCGGCCCCTATCCCCTTGAGGAACTGCTGGCCCACCACCCCGACGCTGCTCTGCCCGACCTGACCGACGTTGCGGCCGTGGTGGCAGCCGTGGTTGGGACGTAAGGCTGTTTCAGATTGGCGCCTTTCAGCCTGGAACGCCGTATCCAGCAATCCCAGATCCTGAATCAGATCACCTCTCCAGCGGTTTGCTCGGGTCGTTGCCCCATTCGTTCCACGAGCCATCGTAGATGGCCACGCGCCTCCCGGTGATCATCTCCAGCGCCAGGGCGACGGGGGTGGCCGAAACGCCCCCGTTGCAGTACGCCACCACCTCGCGCCGCTCCACGTCCTCGAGCGGCGTCCCCGCGGCCAGGAAGCGCGCCCGTAGCTCCTCCAGCGGCGCGAAGGTGTGCAACTCGGGGTCGAGGAGGCTCTGGTAGTACACGTTCAGCGCGCCGGGGATGTGCCCGCCACGGGCCGCACGCGACTCCGCGCCCCGGTACTCGGCCTCGTTCCGGGCGTCAAGCAGCAACGTATCGGTGTTCAACGCAGCGAGGATCTGCTCGGCGGTGCGGCGCAGTTCGGGCCGGGGCCGCGGGGTGAAGGTGGCGGGCGGGTAAGTGGGCACGTCGGTGATGAGAGGCCGCCCCTCGGCCCGCCATTTGACCAGACCGCCGTTGAGGATACGGGCGTTTTCAAAGCCGTAGTAGCGGAGCACCCAGAGCAGACGACCGGCGAACATCGCGAACCAGTCGTCGTAGGCCACCACTACGCTCTCGTCACCGATACCCCGCTCCCCCAGCACCCGGGCGATCTGATCCGGCGGGGCGACCTGCACCGGCACCGGGTCGTCCAGGTCCACGATGTCGCGGGTCCAGTCGAGGTACACCGCGCCGGGGATGTGGCCGGCGGCGTAATCGGCGTGGCGGGCGAA
>CAKZSI010000069.1 GCA_937918935.1 uncultured Chloroflexales bacterium
GGCGTTCGTCAACTACTACATGAGCCCTGAATTCACGCCGCTGATCCAGACGCCGCAGGTCGGGTATGTGGCGCTGTCGGACGAGCTGTATAAGGCGATTGCCAAGCGCTTCAATGACCGGAAGCTGGGCACGCTGGTCAAGGAAGGCGAGGAAGTCGGTCTGACCCTTGAGCGCTATCTGGGCAAGTAAACCGCTCGCAGTGCAGGATGAGCAAGAAACATCTTGCTCATCCTGCGCCTCTGTGGTAGGCTAAGAGAGGTGTAACGCTATCGTAGAGGAGGAGGTATCGTGGCTGTCACTGAACTGCGCCGACAACCAAGCCTATTGCGCGCTGCTTTTGAGCGTTTCATTCAAGTGCTGCTCGTGTTTGCAGCGGCTATCTCTATTCTAACCACAGCCGGGATCGTTTTCTCACTGGTTTTTGAAACCATTGCCTTTTTCAGTGAAGTATCTATTGTTGAGTTCTTAACCGAAACCGAATGGACACCGCTCTTCTCGATCAAGAAATACGGCATTTGGCCCCTTGTAACAGCCACCGTTCTCACATCAGCGATTGCTATGATGGTCGCAGTGCCGCTCGGTCTCATCGCCGCCATTTTCTTGAGCGAATTTGCTTCTGATAATATTCGTCGTACTGTCAAGCCATTACTAGAGATTCTGGCTGGTATTCCGACCGTGGTCTACGGCTATTTTGCCCTGACCACTATCACTCCTTTTCTCAAGAACTTTATCCCAACTCTCAGCATTTTCAACTCACTCAGTGCTGGCTTAGTTATGGGCGTCATGCTCATTCCATTTGTCGCGTCCCTGAGCGAAGATGCGCTCTCGGCGGTGCCAAACTCTCTGCGAGAGGCGGCTTACGGTCTCGGCTCGACACGCTTCGAGGTGGCGGTAAGAGTTATTACGCCGGCAGCGATTTCCGGCATTGTCGCGTCAATTGTGCTCGCGTTCTCCCGCGCCATCGGCGAGACAATGATCGTCGCAATTGCCGCCGGTCAAAATCCGCGGCTTACGTTTGATCCGACCGTGCCGGTGATGACAATGACCTCGTACATCGTGCAGGTGAGCCTGGGAGATACGCCATACGGTTCGCTCAGCTACTATACGCTCTACGCGGTTGGTTTTACCCTCTTCATCTTCACGTTCATCCTGAATATCTTCAGTTACTGGATGGTTCGTAAGTTCCGGGAGGTCTACGATTAATGTCTGCACAAGAACAAATCAGTGTTACATCTCGAACGAGTGAACAAGCCAGAGGGCAGGATGTGGCCCGTTTGAAATGGCGTCATTTCAAAGGTCGCATACTCAGTGCGTTGGGATGGTTTAGTATCCTGTTCGGGTTAGGTATGCTTGTCGTCTTGATTTTCGACGTTATCAACAGAGCGACGGGCATTTTCAGCGGTGGAACGAACTGGTTGACGTGGGATTTCTTCAATAACTTCGACTCGCGCTTTGCTAATCGAGCTGGTGCGAAAGCAGCGATTGTCGGCACGCTTTACACGATTTCGCTCACCATCTTGTTCTCGTTTCCGCTTGGCGTAGCAGCAGCGATCTATCTCGAAGAGTATGCGCGTGACAACTGGTTTTCACGGATCGTCGAAATTAATATCAGCAACCTCGCCGCAGTGCCGTCAATTATTTACGGTCTGCTCGGCTTGCAAGTCTTCGCCCGCTGGCTGTTCCTTGGCCGCAGTATTTTGACCGGCGCACTGACATTGGCGCTCCTCGTGATGCCAATCATTATCGTCGCCTCCCGTGAGTCAATTCGCGCTGTACCGTCGAGTTTACGGCAGGCAAGTTACGCACTGGGCGCAACACGCTGGCAGACCGTATGGAATGTAGTGTTGCCACAGTCGATCGGCGGCATCCTCACCGGAAGTATTCTGGCAGTTTCGCGCGCGATTGGCGAGACGGCGCCGTTGATCACCATCGGTGCGCTTACCTTCGTTCCGTTCTTGCCCCGTAATATACTCGATATCTTTACTGTCTTGCCGATACAGATTTTTAACTGGACGTCGCGTCCGCAGGATGATTTCCGTTCGTTGGCAGCGGCTGGCATTCTCGTACTGCTGGCGATTTTGTTAACCATCAACGCGCTGGCAATCTATTTGCGGAATCGCTATCAGAAGCGCTACTAATCCAGATAAAGGCACGTTATGACAACACATGATCTGGAATACGACAACCCGAACGCCATTGAAGCCCACAATATGAGCGTCTACTACGGCTCATTTCGTGCGGTGAAGGATGTCAGTCTGGCAATCGAGAAGAACCGGATCACGGCGCTGATCGGGCCTTCTGGCTGTGGCAAGAGTACCGTCTTGCGCTCGTTCAATCGTATGAACGATCTGGTACCGTCGGCGCGGGTTGAGGGCCAGGTTCTCTTCCACGGTGAGAATATCTACGCGCCGGGGGTTGATCCGGTGAATGTCCGCCGCCGGATCGGTATGGTGTTCCAGAAGCCAAATCCTTTCCCCAAGAGTATCTACGAGAACGTGATCTACGGTCCGCGTATCAATGGCTGGAAGCTTTCCAGGCGCGAGATGGACGAGCTGGTGGAGCGTTCGCTGCGCGGGGCAGCACTCTGGGATGAGGTGAAGGACAAACTCAACCAGAATGGTCTGTCGCTCTCCGGCGGTCAGCAGCAGCGTCTGTGCATCGCCCGCGCCCTTGCTGTCGAGCCAGAGGTAATTTTGATGGACGAGCCATGCTCGGCGCTCGACCCAATCTCAACTCTCAAGATCGAGGAGTTGATGTTTGAACTGCGCCAACACTACACGATTATCATTGTCACCCATAATATGCAGCAGGCCTCGCGGGCATCTGACTATACCGCTTTTTTTCTGATGGATAGTGATCGTACCGGTCAGCTCGTCGAGTATGGTTCTACTTCACAGATCTTCCAAAACCCGAAAGATGAACGCACTGAGCAGTACATTTCGGGCCAATTTGGATGATGTTGTCCGGTGGTAACGAACAGATCACGAATAAACGAATGAAGGAATGAGCCTGGGTCATTCCTCTTTATCTGATGTCCCACAACATCGTCATCGCTGACTATGTTTCTTCTGGACATCGCTATTACCGGCGTGACGCTGTCGAACTCGGTGTCGGTGCTGGCATGGCTCACCACGCTACCCTACGCGCGGCTCGCGGCGATGAGGTCAATCGCCAGGTTGACCTGCGGGTCGCTCTCGATAGGAAAGCGCCACCATTCAACATCAACGACCTTATCGGGAAGAATGCCTCGCCCTTCGATCAGCGTGCCATCGGGCAACTGATAGCTCACCGTCGCCAGCAGCAGGCGCGATCCATCGGCGTAGTCGTAACTGTAGAGGTTCTCGGTATTGCCGGCGCTGGGCGTGCCAACGACCCTGGCGCGACCCAGGGCCTGCAGGCCGCCGGCGAACATTTCGGCGGCGCTGGCGGTGTCGGGGCCGATGAGCACCACGACAGGCACGCGCTCGATGCCAGCGATGGTCTTCCCGGCGGGAACCTTCTGTTCCTCATTGACGCTCCGGCCCCGGGTACTGCCGATGCTGCCCCCATCCTGAAACAGGGCCACTGTCTGGAGCATCAGATGGACGTAGCCGCCCGAGTTGGCGCGCACATCGAGGATCAGCCCATCGAGCGGCCCGTTTGCCAGAAGTTGCTCGACCCCGGCACGCACCTTCTCGTCAACCCCTTCCACGTAGAAACTGGGGATCTCGATGTAGCCGATGTTCCGGCCCGGGAGCGTGGTGACACGCACCTGATTGAAGGCATCGGCATTGATCACCTCGCGCCGCACCTCGACCTCGCGGGGCACTTCCTGGCCGGTGCGCACCGTCAGGCGCACCTGGGTGCCCGGCGCGCCGCGCACGGCGCCGATTGGCCCGTCGGGGCCAAAGGCGGCGGTGTCGGTGAAGGGAATGCCGTTGACAGCCAGGATAATGTCTCGCGGGAGGATGCCCGCCCGCGCCGCGGGACCATCGGGCGCCAGCGCGGTGATCAGCCCACCCTCCTCAACCTCGCGAATCTGCGCACCAATGCCGCCGTAGCGGTACTCGCCGCGGTACTCGGCCTCCTGCGCGGCAACCTCCTGCGGTGACTCGAAGCGCGAGTGTTCATCGTTGAGCAAGGCGATCAATTCGCGCATCAGGGCGTAGAACGTTTCGGGATCGTCGGCGGCGGCGACCCGGGGCGCGAACTCGACCCGCGCCTGCTCCCAATCTACTCCGCGGTAGTCCTCGTACACATACGTATCACGCACCGTGGTCCAGACCTGCTCGAAGATCTCGCCACGCAATTCGGCAGAGACAGGGGCCAGGGTCGGGGTGGGATCGAGCGGAACGGGTGTGGGGGTAGGCGACGCAGGCGTCGGGCTGGCCGTCGGGGTCGGGGTACGGGTTGCCGTCGCGGCCGGTGTGGCGCTGGCGGGGGCGACCGAGGGCGACGCGGCAACAACGGCCTCCGCGGCCGGCGTGGGTTCTGGCGCCGGCGTTCCGGGCAGCCAGGCGCACCCGGCGATCAGCAGGGCGGCGAGCAGGGCGATGATCTGGCGAGAGCGGCAAGGCATTCCGATGTTCTTGATAATCTGGGGCAACCCCAGGTTTCCTCACGCCCCTGCCCGTGGGAGGGTTTTGAGGGCCAGGTTACCAGACTTGTATCATCATACCACCGCGCCGCGACGAGTGACATGCAATTTGACGCACCCCTGGCGACCTGCTATAATCGGAGTTGTCGCGCCGAAGTGGCGGAATGGCAGACGCGGCGGTCTCAAAAACCGCTGGGGGCAACCTCGTGTGGGTTCGAGTCCCACCTTCGGCACCATCCGCCAGGGCAGGTGCACCAGCAATCGGGGCGTGGCTCAGCCTGGTAGAGCGCCGCGTTCGGGTCGCGGAGGTCGGTGGTTCAAATCCACTCGCCCCGACCAGGTTTCGGGGGTGTCTGCAACAAGCAGGCGCCCCGATTTGTTGTATCGAGAGCAGGGTTGCTGGTACGATTACAGGCTGGCCTGTGGGGCATTGCGGGTTTTGCGTATCCGCGGTTCGTTGGCGTCATTGTGGCGCTGTTGCCGCTTCTGCTGGGCGCCTGCGGCGAGGCGACGGCGGTGCTGCCCCCACGCCCGACGCCCGTGCCAACCCTGGCGCGCCTGCCGAGCGTAACGCCCTTCCCTCCGACCCCTTCGCTCCCGGCGCTTACCCCGACGGCCTCACCGGCCCCGGCGACGCCCGAAGCGCCCCTGGGTCGCGTCGCCGTGGTCGCCAATCTACGTGCCGGCCCCGGTACGGAACATCCGGTTCTCGCTGTGTTCGAGGCCGGCGCGCCGGTTCGTTTGCTCGGCCGTTCGGGGGCATGGTACCAGGTCGAGGGGCCAGGTGACCGGCGCGGCTGGATGGTGGCGGAGGTGCTGGAGATTGACCCGCTGACCGCGAGCGCCATCCCCGAGATCAGCCCGTGAGCACGTGAAGCGAGGGCGTCTCTGCGTACCTCGACGTGTCATGGGAGGGGCAAGGAGGTCCAGTCCCTCCCTGACCTTGCCGCGATTACGAACGCACGGCAATGCACGGCAACGGAAGCGACGCACAACTGGCAAGCCCCTCGCCGTCCGACGGGTCCCGTCTGGCCCGCCGGAGTCTGAACATTACCAACCGGCTGCGCTGGTCGTTCCTCGTCGGTTCCACCCTGCCGCTGATGCTGGTGGGCACGCTGCTGATCGCCATGCTGCTGCAGGTGCAGCAACGGAATGCCTATGCCAGTCAGCAGGCCCTTGCCGATAAGGTTGCCGGCAATATCGCCACCTTTCTCTACGACCTGGAACAGCAGTTGTTACGCGCGACGCGCGAACTTGACCCCACCGCGCCGGGGGCACAGTTGCGCCCGACAGTGGAGTATCTGGTCAGCAGTTCGCCCGACTTGCGGGCAATCACGGTAGTCAACGCCGAAGGTCGCGCCGTCGCCATCGGGCGCAGTGAGTTGCTTTCGAGGCTCGGCATCGCAGTTCTGCCGCTGGAACCGGCGCTGCTTGAGCCGGCGGTGCGGGTCGGGCAGGGTGGCCGCACGACGATTGTGCCTGGAACCGAGGGTGAGCCGGTATTTCAGGTGGTGCTCCCGGTGCGGGGAGCTAACGGAGACATCCTTGGCGCCATCGGCGCCGAGGTCAGCGCCGCGCGCATCCGCCAGATGCTACGCCTGGGGGTGCAGGAGACCGGCAAGACGGTGTACCTGGTGGACGGGAACCGGCGCCTGCAGTTGAGCGACAGCCTGCGGCCCTGGCAGCCACCCGCCGATCTGAGCGCCCTGTATAAGGACGGGCAGACGGTCGCCGAATATCTCGGCGGCGCCGGGCTACTGGTGGTCGGTGCGCGCGCACCGGTCGCGCCGGTCTCGGCGATGAACTGGTCGGTAGTGGTTGAACAACCGTCCAGCGAGTTCTTCGTGGAGGTGTACCGCGGGATCGGTCTGCTCGCGGCGCTGGTGGGGCTGGTGGGCCTGCTGGCGCTGCTCTGGTCGTTCTACCAGGCACGGCGCCTGGTTGTGCCGATCCGCGCCTTGACCGCCGGGGCCCAGGAGCTGGCCAGCGGACGCCTGGATCATCGCATTGAGGTGGAGCCAGGCGACGAACTGGGGCAACTGGCCAGCGCCTTTAACCATATGGCGACGCGGCTCCAACACAGCCTGCGGGAGATCGAATACCAGAACGAGCGCCTGCGCCATGGTCTCACCCTGGCCCGCGACATTCAGCAGGGCCTGCTCCCGTCGGCGCCGCCGTGGGGCGCCGATCTGCTGCGGGTGTATGGACGCTCGATCCCGGCGAGCGAGGTCGGCGGCGATTTTTACACCTACCTGAACCTGAGCGATGGTCGCGTGGCCATTGCCATCGGCGACATCTCGGGCAAAGGGGTAGCCGCGGCCCTGCTAATGGCGCTCACCAGTTCCACACTGGAATCCCAGGCACGTCTGCTCACCGACCCATCGGAGATGCTGCAAGCCATGCACCAGGCCCTGCGCCAGCGCCTCCAGGCCAACCAGATGAATGCGGCCGTGCTGATCGCCGTGGTCGACCCGGAGGGACACTCGGCAACCATCGCCAACGCGGGTATGATCGCCCCGCTGCTGCTCCAGTGTCGCGGCGACGGCCAGGGACAGTGCGGCTTCCTCGACGTGAGCGGCCTGCCGATCGGCACCCGTATCAACGGGCTGTACCGCGATGTGAGCGTGGAACTGGACCCGGGCGATACGCTGCTCTTCCTGAGCGACGGGATCGTCGAGGCCCATAATGCCGAAGGGGAGTTGTTTGGCTTTGAACGCCTTGAACACCTGGTGAAGACCTTTACTCCGGGGATGGACGTGCACGAGGTTGTACAGCGCATCATTCGCGCGGTGCTTAGCTTCGCCGGGAGCGCCGAACCGCACGACGACATCACTGTCATCGCCGTGCGATTACCGCTCCGCTCCTCGCCTGCTTCCGCCGGGACGTACACAACGCTATACGCCACGGGTACCGATGTATAATGAAGAGGGTGTACCCAGGTGAACGGCGCATGCTGGTCGGACCTCAACCAGAGTGCCGGTGTCACACGCGCCCCAGGAGCAGGTATGCGGCTCTACAATACCCTCGCGCGCGAAAAAGAACCCTTCGCCATCCCCCGGGATCGCCCGGTAACCATGTATGTCTGCGGCGTCACACCCTACGATACCACCCATATCGGCCATGCGCGCACCTTTCTGACCTTCGATGTGCTGTTGCGCTACCTGCGCTGGAAAGGCGCTGAGGTACGCTACTGCCAGAATGTGACCGATGTGGACGACCCGCTGTTCGCCCGGGCCGCTCGCGATGGGGTCCATTGGCAGGACCTGGCGCGGCGCCAGGTTGCCCAGTTGCGCGAGGATTTCGCGGAGCTGAATCTGGTCCCGCCGACCTATTTCCCGTGGGCCAGCGAAGAGATCGGCGCCATGATCCCGATGATCGAGCGGCTGATCGAACTGGGCCACGCCTATGTGGCTGGCGGGAACGTCTACTTCAGCATCCGTACCGATCCCGACTTCGGCAAAATGGCGCGTATGGGCTACGAAGAGATGCTGGCAACCGCTAACCAGCGCGGCAACGATCCCCTTGACCCGCGTAAGCGCGACCCGCTCGACTTCGTGCTCTGGCAGAGCGGCAAGCCCGGCGATCCGACCTGGGACAGCCCCTGGGGACCGGGGCGACCAGGATGGCACATCGAGTGCAGCGCGATGGCGACCAGGTACCTGGGTAAGCAGATTGACATCCACGGCGGCGGCGCCGACCTGATCTTCCCCCACCATCCCTGTGAGATCGCCCAGACCGAACCGGTCACCGGCAGGCGCCCGTTCGCGCGCATCTGGATGCACGCCGGCCTGGTCTGGCTCGACGGTGAGAAGATGAGCAAATCGCTGGGCAATCTGGTCTTCGTGCGTGACGCGCTGCGGGAACATCGCGCCGATACCCTGCGCTGGTACCTGTTGAGCGAGCACTACCGCGAGGAGTTCGACTACCACCGTGACGCGCTGGGGCGCTACGCGGCCCTGGTGGATGAGTTCTCGCGCGCCATCCATGCCCGCGGCGGGAATGGTACGGCCCTGGACCTGAGCCGCGGCTTCGATGAACTGGTGGCGGCAATGGACGATGACCTGAACACCCCGGCGGCGCTGGCGGTGCTGCACACCATGGTCGGCGAGAGCCTGGCGGCCGCCGCCGAAGGCCGTGACGTGGAGCACGCCACGGCGCTCTTGCGTGAGGCGGCGACCATGTTGGGATTTCGCCTGGCAGCCTGAGCGAGGCGTACTGGCAGGATGCTCGCCTTTGTGACCCAATGACGCAGAGGCGCCAGGTGTCAGAATCCACACCTCTACCGCCTTGCGTCTTCGCGCCTTTGCGTTAACCTTTCTGAGCATTGCTCGAATCATACCCTGACACGGGGGAAACGCAGGGTCGGCGATGTCTACACCGACACGGACAAAACCGCGCACGACCGGCACACACCGGCGAGGGGTCAGATGGGCGCCGATGCTGGCCCTGGCGCTCGCCCTGGGGCCGCTGCTCACGGCATGCACCCCGCTCCGGCCCGAGCAGCCGCAGGCGCCCGCCGGCACGCTCCGCTGGAGCCTCGAAGGGGTCGTTGACCTTACCCGGCTCGACCCGGCGCGTCCGAGCGGCAATCAGGAGAACATTCCGCTTTACCTGATCTTCGGCGGCCTGGTACGGCTGAATGACCGTCTGGAGGTGGTCGGCGACGGTGCGGAACGCTGGACCGTCAGCGATGATGGGACCGTGTATACATTCTACCTGCGGCCCAACCTGAAGTACGGCGATGGCACTCCTGTGGTCGCGCAGCACTTCGCCGATGCCCTGGCGCGTACCCTGGCTCCCGCCACTGGCACGGAGTTCGCGCTTACCTTCCTGCAGAACGTCATCGGCGCGCGTGAGGTGCGCGAAGGCAAAGCCTCCTCCCTGGCGGGCGTGCGCGCCCTCGACGAGCGGACGCTCGAGATACGCCTCGACTCCCCCCGCGGCTACTTCCTCTCGCAACTCACCTATGCTATCAACTATCTGGCGCCGCCCGGGGCGATCGAGGCCGCGGGCGCCGATTGGGTCGGGCGCGCCTTCGGCACCGGCCCGTTTCGCGTCGTGGATCACCAGCCCGGGAAGCGCCTGGTGCTGGAGGGCAATCCACACTACTGGGCCGGGCCGCCCGGGGTGGAACGGGTGGAGTTTCGCTTCTTCCCCAACACCGATGCGGCCTTCAGTGCCTACCAGGCCGGCGAGGTTGACGTGATGGGCAGCGTGCAGGCCGGCGTGCCGGCGCCGCGGCGGGCTGAGACGGACAATCTGCCCGACTTTCGGACAATCAGCGCGCCAGTGACGCGCTATATTGGCTTCAACAATACCCGGCCGCCCTTCGACAATCTCTATGTACGGCAGGCCTTTGCCCAGGCCGTGGACAAGGAACGCCTGGTGGTCCGGGTGCTCGAGGGCGCGGCCACCCCGGCCCGGCGTATCCTGCCCGCCGGCTTCGCGGGTACTCGCGAGCCGGTCATACCGCTCGCCTTCGACCCCGTAGGCGCGCGCGCGGCACTGGGTCTGGCTGGCTATGTCAGCGGCGCTGAGTTGCCGCCAGTGACATTGACATATGAGAGCGGCGACGCCGACCTGGGCCGCGTGGCCCAGGAACTGCAACGATTCTGGCGTGAGAGCCTGGGAGTGGACGTGGGCCTCGATCCGGTACCCCGGCAAACCCTGATCGATCGTCTGGACGCCCTGATCGTCAACCCGCGCGCCCCCGACGCAATGCAAATGTACCTCAGCGTCTGGGGCGCGGATTACCCCGATCCGCAAAACTTTCTCTCACTGCAACTCCACAGCGCCTCGCCCTACAACAACGGGCACTGGCAAAACCCGCGCTTCGACGAACTGGTGGAAGAGGCCGACCGCAAGAGCGGGCAGAGCGAGCAGGCTGAACGTTTCCGACTGTACCGCGACGCCGAGCAGATCGCCATCAATGAGGTGGGCTGGCTGCCCCTGTACAACCCTCTGGTCACCCTCGCCATTCGCCCGACGGTGCGCGGCCTGACGCCGACCGTCTCGCCCCAGGGGATCGTTGCCGTGGACTGGACCCAGGTGCGGATCGTGGAGGGGCAGTGACCATCGCATGGCATGACTGATATGTCCGCTCGCCGCGCGACTTCCTATCCTCCACTGCCCCACTTCAGCCGCTGGCGGCGCCGGCGGGTCTCGGCGTTTCGACGGCGCCACCCTGTACTGGCCTTTATTGGCCGCCTGGCCCTGGCCTTCGTCAAACTGACCCTCGTGGCCCTGCTGCTCGCCGCCGGGGTCGGGCTGTGGCTCTACCAGCGGTACGCTCGCGATCTGCCCGATCCGGCGCAGATCGGCGAGCATCGCAGCTTTGAAACCACGCGCATCTACGCCCGCGATGGCACGACCCTGCTCTACGAACTGGTTGGCCCCGAAGCGGGCCGGCGCACCCCGGTGGCCTTCGAGCAGATCCCGCAGGTGCTCAAAGACGCAACCATCGCCGTGGAAGACGCCGGGTTTTACCAGAACCCCGGCGTCGATCTGCAAGGGATCATCCGCGCGGCCCTCCAGAACTACCAGAGCGGCGAAATCGTTAGCGGCGCCTCCACCATTACGATGCAACTGGTGCGGAACATGCTTCTCGACGCGGAGGAGCGCAGTGAACGGAGCTACGAGCGCAAGCTGCGCGAGGCCATCCTGGCCTACCGTGTCAGTCGCGCCTATGGCAAGGACCAGATCCTCAACCTCTACCTCAACGAAGTGTACTACGGCGCCCAGGCCTACGGCGTCGAGGCGGCCGCGCAGGCTTATTTCTCCCGGCACGTCTGGGAGTTGACCCCCGCCGAGGCCACGCTGATCGCCGGCCTGCCCCAGGCGCCCACGACCTACAACCCCTTCACCGACTTCGCCGCCGCGAAGGCCCGCCAGCGCGTGACCCTCGACCTGATGGCCGAACATGGCTTTCTGAGCCGCGCCGAGGCCGAGCGCATCTACGCCGAGCCGATCACCCTCGTGCCACCGCGCACCGACCTGATCGCGCCGCACTTCGTCTTCTACGTGCGCGACCTGCTGGAGCGCCGCTACGGCCCCGATCTGCTCTACCGCGCCGGGCTGCGGGTGATCACCAGTATTGACCTGGCCTGGCAGGCCGAGGCCCAGCGCATCGCCCGCGAGCAGATCGAGGCCCTGCGGGTGCGCAATGCCTCCAACGCCGCCGTGGTCATGCTCGCCCCCGACGGGCAGATCCTGGCCATGGTCGGCAGCGTTGACTACAACGCGCCCGATGGGCAGGTCAACGTCGCTCTGGCCCGCCGCCAGCCCGGTTCGGCGCTCAAGCCGTTCGTCTACGCGGCTGCCCTGCAACGGGGCTGGACGCCGGCCACGGTGATCTGGGACACGCCGAGTCGCTGGGTCAACGCCAATGGCGTCGTCTACGAGCCGCGTAACTACGACAACGCCTTCCACGGGCCGCTGCGCCTGCGCATGACCCTGGCCAATTCGCTGAACATCCCCGCGGTCAAGGCACTGGAACACGTCGGGGTGGAAAATTTCGTCGAGGTGATGAGCCGCCTGGGGATCACCACCTTCGACGATCCCGGGCGCTTCGGGCTGGCGATGGCCCTGGGCAGCAACGAGGTGCGCCTGCTGGAACTAACCGCGGCCTACAACGCCCTGCGCAACGGCGGGCGATACGTGGCCCCGGTTGCCGTGCGCAAGGTGACCAACAGCCGCGGCGAGGTGCTGGAACGCTGGCAGCCCGACCAGGGTCGCCCGGTGTTCGGCCCGAACAGCGAGCAGATCGCCTACCTGATCACCAGCATCCTGAGCGACAACCAGGCCCGTCGTTACATGTTCGGAGCCAACAATGTGATGGAACTGCCTGAAGTGATCGCCGCGGCCAAGACCGGCACCTCGAACGATTTTCGCGACTCATGGGCGCTGGGCTACAGCACCGAGGTGACCATTGGCGCGTGGGTGGGCAACAACGACGCCTCGCCAATGGAGGAGGTGGCCGGGGCCAACGGGGCCGGGCAGATCTGGCGCGAGTTGATGCTGCGCTACCACCTCGGGCATCCGGCCACGCCCTTTCCGCGCCCCGCGGGGATCGAAGAGATCCCCATCTGCGCCGACACTGGCGGGCGAGCCGGGCCAGGCTGCCCGCGCTCGATCACCGAACTGTTCATCGCTGGCACCGGGCCAAAAGAGGTGGACGTGGTCTACCAGACTGTGCGCGTCGGCGGCGACGGGACCTGTCTGGCTGCCTCCTACACGCCCGTCGCCGAGGTGCGCGAGGTGCAGTACCCCCTCTACCCGCCGGAGTTCCGCGAGTGGGCCGCGCGCAACGCCCCGCAGCCGCCGACCGAGGTCTGCCCGCCGCCCCGGTCCCCGATCGTGGCGCGTCTGGCGCCCATCGGCGCCAGCGGCGTGGTCACCGGAACCCAGGTCTTCATCAGCGGCACGGCGCGCGGCCCCTTCAGCCTCGAAGTCGGCCCCGGGGGCGCCCCAAACACCTGGCAGACCATCGCCCAGAATCCGATACCGGTGGAGGACAGCCTGCTGGGGGTCTGGATCACCAGCGGCCTGGCGCCCGGCGACTACACCCTGCGTCTGCGGGTGATCACCGTCGAGGGGCTCAGCGTCACGACGGAGCAGGTGGTGCGCTACGCGCCGGGGAGGTGAGACGACCTGTGGAGGTATGGAGCGCCTGCCCGGCAAATCGACTTACACCTCCACACTCTACAGCTCCACAGTTCTACAGACCGGTCATAGAAAGGCGTAGCACAAGCGTCAAGCTGAACATCCAGGTCTGAACCGATCCCCTACCCCCTGATCGTCGCCCCGATCTCCCTTTCCAGGCCAGAGATAATCTTCTTGCGCACCCGGGCCAGTTCTTCATCGGTCAGGGTACGGTCAGGGGCGCGAAAGGTCAGGTGGTAGGTAAGGCTGCGACGGTCAGGGCCGATCTGCGGCCCGCTATACACATCGAAGAGAGTCAACGACTCGAGGAGCGGGCCGGCCCCCCGGCGGATGAGCGCCTCAACGCGCTCGGCCGGCGCGTCAGCCGGGGCGACGATCGAGAGATCCTGCACCGTGGCGGGGAAACGGGACAGTGACGTAAACGTCGGCGGTCGGGCCGCGCCGAAGAGCGCGTCGAGGTCAAGCTCGGCGGCCACCGCCCTTGGCACGCTCAGGCCCAGCCGTTCACGGACGGCCGGGTGCAGTTCGCCGAACACCCCCACCCGCACGGCGGCATCGCCGGCCTCCAGTAGCAGCGCCGCGGAGCGACCGGGGTGGAAGCGCTCATCGTCGGTCAGCGGAACGTAGCGCAACTGGCCGGCAAGACCGAGGCGCGTGGCCAGCACCTCGACCACCCCCTTGAGGTCGAAGAAATCGAAGGGTCGTCGGTCGGCCCCCTGCCAGCGTTCCGGTTCACGCGGGCCAGCCATGGCGAGCGCCAGACGGCGCGGTTCATCGGGCAGCCAGTGACCATCCACGCCGAGAGGCTCAGGTTTGAGGTAGACACGCCCGATCTCGAACAGCAGCGCCCGCTCGCGCTCGCGGAGGTTGAACTCCAGGGCCGCGGCCAGCGAGGGCAGCAGCGAGCGGCGCATGTAGGTCCTCTCAGGGGTATTGGGATTGGCCAGCTTGAGGTAGCGCGCGGCAACCGCCTCCGAGGGCGCCAGTGCCGCCACGAGGTTCATATCAATCAGGGAGTGGGTGATCAGTTCGGTCAGCCCCGCGCCGACCAGCACCTCGCGCACGCGGCGTTCGAGCGCCAGTTCGGGGTGGATATCCGAGGGGGGCAACTCATCGGCCAGGCGGGTGACGGGGATGCGGTCGTAGCCGTAGAGCCGCGCCACCTCCTCACACAGGTCGGCGGTAATGGTCACATCCTGGCGGAACGAGGGCACGTCCACCAGCACGGCTGGATCGTCGCCCTCACGGAGGACGCAGCCGAAGCCGAGACGCCCGAGCACCTCGGCGATGGCCGGGGCGGACAGATCGATGCCCAGGATGCGCCGTACCTCCGAAGGGGTCAGTTCGAGCGTCAGCGGTTGCCAGGGACGTGGATAGGCATCGATCAGGCCCTGACCAATAGTGGCCCCGGCGTAGCGACGCATCAACTCCAGACAGCGGCGCTGCGCGATGGGCGGGAGGGCATAGTCAACCCCGCGCTCGAAGCGCCGCGAAGCCTCGCTGGGCAGTTTCAACCCCCGCGCCGTCTTGCGGATCTGCACCGGCTCCCAGATCGCCGCCTCCAGCAGGACCCGCGTGGTATCCTCGCGCACCTCGGAGAACTCGCCGCCCATCACCCCCGCCACCGCCAGCGGCCCGGTCGCGTCGCAGACCAGCAACGGGGCCCGTTCCAACCCGCTCTCAGGGCCGGGGGTCAGATCGCGGTCCTTGCCGTCGAGGGTCGTGAGGCGTTCACCGGGGCGGGCCAGGCGCACGATCAGATGCTGGCTGGCGACCCGATCGGCGTCGAAGGCATGGGTCGGCTGGCCCCACTCCAGCATGACGTAGTTAGAGATATCCACCACATTGTTGATCGGGCGCATCCCGGCGTGCAGGAGGCGGTGCTGCATCCAGCGGGGCGAGGGGCCGACACGGACGTGCTCGGCCAGGCCGAGGGTAAAACGGGGGCAGAGTTCGGGCGCCTCGATGGTCACGGCGGCGCGCCCGGCAACGGGCGGGCCTTCGACCAGCACCTGGGGATCAGGGAGGGAGAGCGGCGCGCCGGTGAGCGCGGCGACCTCGCGGGCAACGCCGACGATCGAGAGGGCGCGGGCATAGTTGGGCGTGATCTCAATCTCCAGCACCACCTCGCCGAGCACATCGCGCGCCGGCACGCCCACCGGCGCGTCGTCGTCCAGGATGAGCACACCCTCATGATCCTCGCTGATGCCCAACTCCTTCTCGGAGCAGAGCATAGCATCGCTCATCACCCCACGCACGGGGCGACCCTTGAGGGTGGTGATCACCCGACCTTCGGCATGCCCATCGTAGAGCCGGGCGCCCTCGCGGGCGAAGACGGCCTTTAGCGGATGGGCGAGCCGGCCCTGGCCACGATAGGGAAACAGATTGGGTGCGCCGGTTACCACCGTATGCGGTTCGGGCGCGCCGTAGTCTACCGTGGCGAGCACCAGGCGATCGGCGTTGGGGTGGGGCAGGACCTCGAGGATGTTACAGGTGACGATCTTCTCGGCGTCCCACGGCAATTCAGCGCCTTCGACCCCCACATAATGCACGGCAGCGACCTCAAGGCCGCTGAAGGTCAACAATCGGGCGAGTTCCTCGGGCGGCAAATCCACCGCGACGAACTCTTTCAGCCAGCTCAACGGTACTTTCATACAGCCCTCGCAACGGGAAACCCGAAGGATTGTAGCCCGCGCGCGGGTAGCCGTCAAGCAGGGATGGGGAACCCGGCGTTCCTCATCCCCCTGCCCGGTGCAAGGACTGCGCCCTCTCAGCCCCCCTCAGTCACGACCGATGCCCGCCTCGGTCAGGAGGCGCACCACCCGCTCGAGGCGATTGAGGGCCCGGGCTAGCAACAGGGCCGCATCGGCGATAATCGCTTCGCTAAGAGCCGGATTGGTGTTGACCTTGTCGCGCACAGGCCGCAGCACCTGCTCCATCGTATCGAGAAAGTCGCTTGCCTGATACAGGGCGGTTTCGGCATCCTCGCGCTGTTTGGAAGCCACCATCGGCCAGCGGCCATGGATCGGTTTGGCGCGGGCCATCGAGAGAAAGCGCGCCACCCGATCGGCCCGCGTCAACGCATCTGAGACGTAGCGTTCGGTGTCGGTAACCAGGACGAGGGTGAGACTTTGATTGCCATGAACCCTGGCCCGGGCTGAGTCGAGCGTGGTCTGGGCCCGTTGCAGGATCTGTACCGCCTCATCAGCAGCCTGGATCGCCGCTTCCCGTTCGCTCTCCGCTTCGATTGGCCATCGTCGAGGAATCGTCGGCATAAGCCTCCACAGGCGCCTGTTCCCGGGTTGCGGCATAGCGCAGGAGTTCAATCTGCCGCACCATCGCCTCACCGATCTGCCAGAGGATGATCGGCGTGCCCGAGGCGATAAAGCCACGCCAGACCGCCGCCTCATACTGGCGCCAGTCCATATCGGGCTGCCGGCGGGCGGCGATAGCCACAGGAACCAGCGTAATCAGGACCCCACCGGCCACTTCGGCCCAGGTGTGGTCGGGCTTGATGGGAAGGCGGCGCTCGAGATAGCTGAGCGCCACCGCATAGGCGGTCGAGAGTCCCAACGTCAGCAGGGGCGTGCCGAGCATCGGATCGCCTGAGGTCTGCTTGGCCTGGGACACGTCACGCTTCAGTTGAAACCGGGTCATTTTCGGGTTCCTTTCGGTATCTTGCAGGGAAGATTACACAGGGTTTCAGAGCTTCTGTCCAGGATGCAAACAGGCCAGTGCGGACGCTCCTGTTTGAGCGTTGTGACGCCAGTAACCCCTCCTTTCCCTTCTGTACGCCGTGGCAACGCCTGGTGCACACCGGGTGACGGACCACCGCGGGCATCTCTCGCCGCCGCTGATTATCCTACGACAAGAAGTAACTCTTTGCAAGCCCTCATCAGGACCCTAAACGAGATCAAACAGTTGTAAAAAGACGCTTAACAAAGTTCTTATGATATGCTATAGTATACCCCAGTTAATACCCAATAATTACCCTTAAATATCCCTGATTAAGCTCGAAAATTGCCCTGTTCGAGCCCGCTGGCGGAGGCAAACGTATGTTCATCGGCACCTTTGAGACCCCGGTCGAACCATCCGGCCGGATCGTGATCCCACCCGCGTTTCGCGCTGCCGCCCTGGAGGGCCTCACCGTGACCCGCGGCTTCGACCGCTGCGCGCAGGCGTTTCCCACCCCCATCTGGCATGACCTTGCCCGGCGCATTAACGCGCTGCCGCTCTTTGTTGACGCCGCACGGCAGGCCCGGAGCCTGCTCTTTGCCGCTGCCACCGAACTGACCCCCGATGCCACCGGCGCAGTGCTGCTGCCCCGCCCGCTCCTGGCCCACGCCGGGATCGCCTCGACCGTCGTTCTGGTGGGGATGGGCGCCTTCTTCGAACTCTGGTCACCCGAGGCATGGAACGCCGCCAGCGATCATTTGCTGCACTCGGTGAGCCGGTGGACTGGCGCCGATCTGCCGCTGGCTCTGGCGGCCATCTAGTAGGGTCGAGGTATTGGCTGCACCAATGCTTCGGCCCGACCGTCTGCGAGCAGGGGCACTGGCTACCAGCAAACAGCGATCACCGCCCACGTAAGGAGGCCCTATGCCATTGATCTTCCACACCCCTCCCGATGCCGCACCGCGCACCTCTGGCAGCGCCGCCCTGGCCCGCGTTCGCCTGCGCCAGGCCCTCACCCGCGACCGCGGCGCCATCCCGGCCCCTTCCGCCGCCGAGGTGCTCGCCCGACTCCTCGACGAGCCGCTTCCGTCAGGCGTCGAGCAAACGCTACCTGTTGCGCCTGCCCGCGGGGGACGCCAATGAGTGACCTGGCTGCCTCTCTGGGCACGTCCATCGTGGCCGTGGCGGCGGCGCTCGCCGACGCTGCTGCCGCCGACCCCGAGGCCACGCTGCTTACCGCCCGGCTCAGCGGTCTCACCGCGCTCGGCGAGGGACCGCCCGCCGCGGCGCTGGGCCGCGCCATCGCCCAGGCCGAGGCGCGCCTGCGCGACGAGCACCCCGCCGCCGCCGGGCCGCTCATTGCGCTGCTGCGCGATCCCCATCCCGCCGCGGCACGCTTTCGTGCCGCCGCCGTGGAGGAGTTGCTGCTCGCGGGCGAGCCGGATCTGGCGCGTCTTGTTGAGGTGTACCGCCGCGAGGTGCGCACCGCTCTCGCCGCCGCCGGGAACGAGGCGCCACCCTGGCGCCTCATCGGCCCGCCGTTGATCCGTCTGCTCGGCGATCTGCTGCCCGCGGCGTGCGCCGGGCAGGCCCGGCTGCGCCGCTGCCTGCCCGACGAGGCCGAGCGCGCCCTGATCGACCGCCTGCGCGCCGCCCGCCTCGCGGCGTTTCCTGCCGAACCGTCTGGCCAGAGTATCGTCGCGACTTCCGGCGCCTCCATCGCCCAGGTGCGGCAGACCATCGTCCACGGCGATCTCTACACCCTGCCCGGTTCACCCGCACCTGATCTACCCCTGCTCTACGCCCACTACCGCGCCTTCGTCGCCGAGACGTTCGGTTCGCTGGATTTTCGCGGGATGATGCAGGTGCAGGCGGCCACACGCATCCCCCTCGAGCGGATCTACGTTCCGCTTATGGGTCGCGCGCCACAGGATGAGCACATCCCCGACGCGCCTCGCGCCTCCCTTCACGAGTTCGTGCGCGCCCAGCCGCTTCTGGTGGTGCTCGGCGACCCCGGCAGCGGCAAGAGCACCCTGGTGCGCTACCTGCTGTTGACCCTCACCCGCGGCGACGCGCGCCGCGACCTTGGCCTCGACCCGCTCTGGCTGCCGATCTTCTTTCCTGTGGCCTCCTTCGCCGCCGCCCGCTCCCGGCCCGGCGCGGGCGATCTGTCTCCCCTGGAGTATCTCAGCGCCTACTACGGCGGCCTCTCCCAGCCCGACTACGGTCCGCTGTTCGCGCGCGCCCTCACCATGGGCCGCGCCCTGGTGCTCTTCGATGGTCTCGACGAGGTGCGCGACGACCGCCAGGCGATCGTGCGCGCCCTCGAGGCGTTCGTGCGCGAGTGGGACGCCCCCGGCAATCGCTTTGTGGCCACCTCACGCATCGTCGGCTACCCGGAGGCGCCTCTCGACCCCGACCTGTTCGCCGTAGTGACCATCCAGCCCCTCTCTGACGACCTGATCCGCGCCTTTATCGAACGCTGGAGCCGGGTCTACGCCGCGATGGGCACGCCGTCGCTCGCCACCGACGGCGATCTGCTCCACGACCTGATGCGCGAGGCCGCCAGCGCCGAACTGGAGCGTCGCGTTGCCGCCCACAGTGCTGCACTCACCACAGCGGTGTTTTCGACGCCCCGGGTCACCGACCTGGCGCGCAATCCGCTCTTGCTGACCATCCTGGCGCTGATCCACAACCAGGGCACTCGGCTGCCCGATCGCCGGGCTGATCTCTACCGTCTCTGCGTTGAGGCCCTGGCCGAGACCTGGAACCGCACCCGTTCGTTGAGCGGACGACCCATCGCCGTTCAACTCGGCGATGAGCAGATCGACGAGCGTTTCGTAGTCAATGTGCTCGGCCCGGTGGCCCTCTGGCTCCACGGCGAGCGCGCTGGCGGTCTGATTGAGCAAGACGAACTGGAGCGCCACATCGCCGTCACCCTCGCCCAGAGCGACGGTCTGCCCCGCCGGCGCGCCCGGCGTCTGGCCCGCGAGTTCATCGAGTTGATGCGCCGCGATACCGGGCTGCTCATCGAGCGCGGCTACCGCCGCTTCGCCTTCGTGCATCTGACCTTCGAGGAGTACCTGGCCGCCCGCGGGCTGCTGGAGTCGGTGGTGGTCGAGCGCCCCGATGACCTGCTGCAACGCTACGCCCTCGACCCGCGCTGGCACGAGGTGCTGCGTCTAGCTATCGCCTCGGCCTCGCAACGCGAGGCGCAGCGCCTGCTGCTCACGTTGCTGGCAACACCAGCCGGAGATGAGCAGCGCGGTCTACCCGCGGTGCTGGCCGGCGAATGTCTCCTCGATGCCGGGCGCAATGCCGCCGGCGGGCGCGCCTGGGAAGCCGGCCTGGGGGCGCTGCTGGCCGTCGTGGCCGATCCCGCTGCGCCGCTCAACATCCGCGTCGCCGCTGGCGAGGTGCTCGGACGTCTCGGTGATCCGCGGCTGCTCGACCCGGCCACGGGTCGCGCCGTGGGCGCCAGTGGAGCGGCGATCCCCGATTACTGGTGCGACGTGCCCGCGGGCACGTTCTGGCATGGCGACGAGCGCCAGCGGCGCGGGCGCCGCGCCGCCCTGAAACCGGTCGAACTGCCCTACGCCTTTCGCATCGCCCGCTACCCGGTGACCAATGCCGAGTTTGCCCGCTTCATCGCCGCCGGTGGCTACAGCGACCCGCGCTGGTGGAGCGTGACGGGGTGGGCCTTCCTGGGACCAGACGGCCATCGCGCCCCGCCCGAGGAGCGTGGCGCGCCCATCGCGCAGCCCGGACTCTGGACGGTCGCCAGCTACAACGGCCCCACGCAGCCGGTGGTCGGCGTCTCGTGGTACGAAGCGGCGGCCTTCTGCACCTGGCTGACGGCCGAGGGCCGCGCCGCCGGCTGGCTCTACCCCGGCGAGATGTTGCGCCTGCCGACGGCGCTCGAATGGGAACGGGCCGCGCGCCACCTCGACCAGCGCCGGTACCCCTGGGGCGACGATCCGCCCGACACGGGCCACGCCAACTTCGCCGCGTGCGCCCTGCGCGCTCCCTCACCCATTGGCTGCTTTCCCGCCGGCGCCGCGGTCTGCGGGGCGCTCGATCTGGCCGGCAATGTCTGGGAGTGGACCTGCAGCCTGGCCGACGCCCTGGAGGAGCGCGGGCCGCGCACCGATGTGGCGCTCCACGAAACCCCGGCGATCAAAGGCGGGGCCTTTAACTGGGAGGCCGAGGGGCTGCGCTGTGGCGCTTACAACCGTTTCCCACCCACCCAGCGCTACAACTTGCTGGGCTTTCGTCTGGTGTGGGTTGCCGCCGAGGAGGGTGTATGAAGCCATCCCCTGTCCGCGCCGATCCACGGCTGATCTTCTTACCGCGCCGCGACGGCGTCACCCTGCGCTGGGAAGCCGACGTACTCGGCGCCCGCGCCAGCCGTATGGCGCCGCCCTTCCTGCGTGACGACCTGGCCCTGGTGCTACGGGCCCTCGACGCCCTGCAGGACCCGGCCTACCCCATCGCCTGGAACGACGATCAGGAGCAACGCTTCGCCTTCGGCGCAACCGAGCGCGCCCGGCTGGCCGCCCTGGAGCTCTGGGATGCGGCGGAGCGCGTATCCGCCGATGCGCCCCGGCGCGTGGGCCGCCGGCTCTTTCACGCCCTGACCGCCGACCCCGCCGGCGCCCGCGCCCTGGCCACGCTGCGCGATCACGCCACGGCCCTTGGCCACCCCCTGCGCCTGGAGTTGTGCTTCCCGCCCGAAGCGACCGACCTGGCCGCCCTGCCCTGGGAACTTCTCTGGGACGAGGGGCCGCTGCCCCTGGTGCTGGCCCACGACGGCGCCGGCAGCATCGCGCGGCGGCTGGACCTGCCGCAGGCCCTGCCGCCGCGCCGCCAGGCCAGCGGCCCGTTGCGCATTCTGGCTATCTCGCCCCGGGCCGGCATCAGCCCCGAGTTGCGCCAGGTCGAACGCGCCGCCCGTCTCGATACCTGGCAGCCGCTGATCGACGCCGGGCGCGCCAGGGTGATTGAAGTAGAGCCGGCCAGCCGGGTCATGGTGGTGCAGGCCCTCGGCGCCGGCCCACCACCCGATGTCGTGCATTTCTACGGCCACGGACGCTACCTCAACGGCGAGGGGGCGCTGCTCCTCGATGACGGCTCCGGCACAGCCTGGACGCCCGCCACCACCCTGGCGGCCCTCTTCGGCGGGGTCGCGCTGGTGGTGCTGCACGCCTGCCAGGGGGCCATGCTCGGCGTGAGCGCGCCCCTCGTTGCCGGGGTGGCCCAGGCCCTCTGCGCCAACGGCGTACCTGCCGTGCTGGGGATGCAACTCAGCGTGCGCGCCAGCGCCGCCGGGCGCGTCGGCGCCGTGCTCTACCAGGCCCTCGCCGCCGGGCGCAGCCTGCAAGACGCCGTTGCCCTTGCCCGACGCGCCCTGTTCGTCGAGGAAGGCGATCGTGTCTCCTGGTTCGTTCCGGCCCTCTACCTGCGGGACCGCGACGGGGGGCCGTTTTACCTCCGCCCGCCCGCCACCGATCCCACCGGAGAGGCGGCGCCACCCGCCGCCCGGCAGATGGTGCTGGCCCACGGCGGGCAGATCCGCACCCTGCGCATCCAGGGCCGCGCCGGCTCGGCCCAGCGCGTCGTCGCCCTCGACGGAGGCCACATCAGCGGCGTGTCAATGGAGGATCGATCGTAACACGCCAGGGGAGGGTTTGGGGCAACCAGGTTGCCCCAAACCTTCCCCTCGGCAAGATAGAGAAACCCGTTTGCCCCACATGCCCCTCCCGCCGGAGGGTCCGGGAGGGCGCAGCCCTTCCAGGAAAGAACCTCTCGTTGCGCGGCGAAGCCGCATGCGCCCTTGACGACCGCATACCGGAGGAACAAAACCAATGCATATCGAATGGCTCGGCATGACCCGCCAGCACTACCAGCCTGGCGCCCTCACCCGGGTGCGTATGGTGGTGATCCACGCCACTGCCGGGCGCGCCCCCGGCGACCTCAACTGGCTACGCCAGGGCGGCGATGAACACCGTCCCGTCTCGGTTCACTACTACATTGGTCGCGATGGGCGGGTTGTGCAACTGGTCAAAGAGGAAGACATTGCCTGGCATGCCGGCACGAGCGTCTGGGCTGTTGATGGGCGCGTTATGCAGCATTGCAACCGCTTCTCGATTGGTATTGAGCTGGAAAACCTTAACACCGGGCGCGATCCCTACCCCGAAGCCCAGTATGCCGCCGCGCTGGAGCTAACGCGGGATCTGGTGCGCCGCCACAACGTGCCGCGTGGCCAGCTCGTCCGCCACCTGGACATCGCGCCAGGGCGCAAGACCGATCCCGCCGGTTTCCCCTGGGAACGTTTCGTCAGCGAGGTCTACGCTGGCACATCCGAGGCCAACGACGACCCGCAGGCCCAACTGCGCGCCCTGATGCGTGACCTTGCCTACCGGGCCGCCGGTTCGGCGCTACCCGCCGTATGGCCCCTGTACGAAGCCGCCCGCGCCGCACATCTCGGCATGCCCATCGCCAGTCGCAGCGGGCGTCCCCAGGCTGCCAGCCCCGCGACGGCCCAGGACGACCGCGACCGCGCAGTGCGTCTCCCCGGCCAGGCACCGCTGATCATCGAGGTGTACGCCCGCGACCTGCTCTACGCGCCCCTGACCAGCGACGAGCGCCCCCGGGCCAGCGCCATCCGCCGCTTGAACGAGACGCCTCCCGGCCCGCTGCGCGAGGCCCTGGTTGGAGAAATGTTCCGCGCTGCCGATCCGGTCAATGGCTTCCGGCCCGACTGGGCCTTCCACCAACGCTGGCAACTGCGCGCCAGCGACCTGGGGGCGCCCATCGGTCCCAACCATCGCATTGTGGTGGGGGGGAAGCCCTTTGCCTGCCAGCACTTCGCTCTGGACAGCCTCTGCTCACCGGTGGGCGCCTGGCGCACGATCTACCACCTGAGCGAACTGAGCAGCGGGGGGAGCGGCGCCCCTCAGCCCGCGGCGCTGCGCGTCGCCCTGCTCGACGACCTCTACCGTGCCCGCGCCGGGCGACGCTACGACCCGACGGCGCTCCTTATACGGCAGGCCGAGACCCGGCGCCTGGGCGCACCTCTGGCGCCGCCCGAAGTGGCGATGGTCGCGGGCCGTCCGTACCTGCTGATGGCCTTTGCCCTCGATGTCCTGGCCTGCCCATTGCCGCGCCTCACCTGGCCCCTCGACCAGCCATTGCCCGCCGAGACGCCGGCAATCGCCCTCGACGACGCCCCGGCGCTCCTGGGCGCGCCCGTCCCACAGTGGACGGAGCGTCTGCTGGGCGCCGCCGCGGCGCCCGCGCTGCACGACCTGCTCCTTGACGCACCCCGGGGCCATGACCGCCCGGCGCCCGACACCCTGCTCATCAGCACGGCGCCCGGCCCTGCCGCCACCGATCTGCGCCTGGAAGCCGGAAACGCCCGCTGGCACTACTACGTCACGACCTCCGGCGCGATCTACCGTCTCGGTGACGAACGTGCCAGCGCTGGCGCCCCGGCGCCAACCAGACGCGCCGTATGCATCGCGGTCGAAGGGGGCGCCACTGCCGCCGGCCCGACCCAGCGCGCCGCCCTCGCCTGGCTGGTACGCACCCTGGCGAACGCCTGGCACATTGCTCCGCAGCAGATTATCGCCACTGACAGGGCATCGTCAGGCTCGGGCGTGCGCCGGACCAATACAGAACGACATCCTGTTGAGATTGGAGGAGCAAACGATGTCTGATCAGCCAACGACCCGTGTCAGCGCCGACCTGCGGGAGGTTGCCGACAACGTGATCGTCTTTTCCCGACCAGAAGACGTCGCCGCGCGCCCTTCGCTTTTTCTGGCCCAGCTTCCGCTCGACTCCGCTCCGGTGAAGATCCGGGTCGTCGGCGTGGGCGGAGCGGGCGGCAACGTCATTGACCGGCTGGCCGGCGAACGCATCCCCAGCGTGGACACCCTGGTCGTCAACACCGACCGGCAGGCCCTCGGCGCCAGTCGGGCCACCCGCCACCTGGTACTGGGCGAGACGGTGACCCGCGGCCTTGGTGCAGGGGGAGACCCGCTGGTGGGCCGCCAGGCCGCCGAGGAGAGCGCGGCCTCGCTGCGCGAGCGTCTACGGGGCGCCGACATGGTCTTTATCGCCGCGGGCATGGGGGGAGGAACAGGAACCGGCGCAGCGCCGATCGTCGCGCGCGTGGCCCGCGAACTGGGCGCCCTCTGTGTTGCCCTGGTCACCCGGCCCTTCAGCTTCGAGGGGCGGCGACGCGCGCAGATCGCTACCCAGGGCATCGTCACCCTGCGCGAAGTCGCCGATACGCTGATCATCGTGCCGAACGATCGACTGATCCAGGCTGCTACGCGCAGCACCTCCATCCGTGAGGCGTTCGACATGGCCGATACCGTGCTACGGCTCGGTGTGCAGGGCATCGCCGAACTGATGGTACAGCGCGGCCTGATCAACGTTGACTTCGCCGATGTGCGCGCCGTGATGGAACGGGCCGGCATGGCCCTGCTGGGCATTGGCGCGGCACGGGGCCACAACCGCGTCGTTGAGGCCCTGCGCCGCGCCACCGCCTGCCCGCTGCTGGAGGGCCGCCTCGAAGGCGCGCGCCGGCTGTTGCTCAACATCACCGGCGGCAACGACCTGGGTCTCCTGGAGGTGCACACCGCCGCCGAACTGGTGGCCCGCACCATTGACCCCGACGCCAACATCATCTTCGGGGCCACGATTGACCCGACCCTGACCTCCGGCCTGGTCAAGGTCACCCTGGTCGCCACCGGCTTTGCCGACGTCGAGGCGCCGGAGACCCTCCCACGGGCCGGGGCGCGGGGAAACCCGCTTTCCCCGGGTTCGCGTTAGGTACGGGCGAAAGATGTTTCGCCCATGCCTGATACCGATCTACTCTCCGCATCGCGCAGGGGCCTGGGGAAACCCGGGCGCCCCACCCCCCTACGGCAGCCCCCCCGTGGGCCCGGCCGGCCCGGAGCTATTTCACATCGGATGACAAGGAGCAAACTATGAGCCTGATCCGTCTCTGCCGCGAGGACCCGCTGGTGAGCCTGGTGTACGAACTCTTTGGCGCCAACATCGTGCGCGTGCCCGATGCCCGGGTGCGCCCGCTGACCGTGGTGGTGCACCGCGACGGGCGCAGCTTCTTCCGCGGCGCCCTGCTGCCCCTCCTCACCGACAGCCGGCCCCTGGGCGTCCCACCCGAGGAGACCGAACTCACCGACATCTCGGGGCGTCGCTCGCGCCGCGTGGCCCTCGATCTAGGCCTGCACATCCTGCGGGGCTTCCTCAAGGGCTTCGGCGTGCCTGCCGCCGAACTGACCGCCGGGATCGAGGGGGCGGCCCATATCCAGTTCGCCTTTCCCGATGTGCGTCGCCTGGCCCTCGATGTCAACGCCCTGGGCTGGGCCATAGCCGGGCGCTGCATCGACCGGGCCAACCCCGCCGCCGCCATCCTCTTTGAACACCCGCGCTACGATCTGCTGCTGATCGACTCGGTGCTGATCAGTCGCTACATCACGATAGTGCTCACCGGCGCGCGGGGGCAACGCCTCAACGTTGACGTCTCGGCGCTCCAGCACCTCCTGGCCGAACTTGGGGGCCACGTGAACGCCTCCAACGCCGGCGAGATCGAGATGACCCTTGAAAGCCCCCACGCCCTCACCTTCGCCTTCTCCTGCGTGCGTCTGTTCTTTACCGACGAGGGGCTTATCAGCATCATGCCACCCGATCACAGCCGGCGCACCCTCGGCCCCGCCGACCTGGCCAGCCCCCTGGTTGCCCGCCCCTCACCTGATCGCATCCAGCTCAGCCCTGGCCCGGGTCTGGTGCTATGGGATCGCTGGCCGTCGGAACAGCCGGTCGCAACCTGATACGACCGGCGCCCCTGCCAGGAAGGGGATAGGGAAAGCGGGTTTCCTACGCCCCTCCCGGCCTACCGGCAGGAGCGTAGGAAACCCGCTTTCCCCACGGTGTCAGGTGCGCGCCGAGGCCAGGCCATCGAGCACCTCAAGAAAGTAGTCCACTTCCTCGGGCGTGTTATAGTGGGTCAAACCCACGCGCACCAGCCCGCCCCGGTCCTCAACGCCGAGCCGCTCGGTCAGACCCAGGGCGTAGAAGTTGCCGTCCCAGACGAAAACACCCCGCTCCGCCAGGCCCTCGGCCACGGCCCGTGGGGGCAGGTTCGCCAGGCGAAAGGCCACCGTGGGCGTGCGCTCATTGAAACGCGCCACATCGCGGATGCCGTAGAAGGTCAATCCAGGGATGCGCAGCAATCCCTCGACCAGTTGCTCGGCCAGGCCGCGTTCGTAGGTCTTGATCGTCGTCATCGCCCGCACCAGGGCCGCGCGCCGCGAGTGAAGCCCGACGGCGTCAGGCGCCGTTCCCAACGACGCCAGGTACTCAATCGCCGCCGTAGTTCCGGCCAGGCCTTCGTGGTTCTGCGTGCCGGTCATCCAGCGCTCCGGGCTTTGCTCGGGCGCCGGGCGCACCTTGTAGGGCCGCAGCCGCTCCAGCAGTTCGCGCTTGCCATAGAGCGCCCCCACGTGCGGTCCGAAAAACTTGTAGACGCTGCACGCCAGAAAGTCGCAGTCCAACGCGCGCACATCAATCGGCCCGTGGGGGGCGTAATGAACTGCGTCAACGTAGGTCATTGCGCCCACGCTGTGCGCCAGACGGATCACGCTCTGCACATCACTGATCGAACCGACGGCGTTCGAGGCGTAGTTCACCGCCACGATTCTGGTGCGCTCGTGCACCTTCGCTGCGAGATCGGCCATGTCGAGGGTGCAATCCTCGACGTGCACATCAACCTCGCGGATGATCGCCCCGCGCTCCTCCAGAGCGCGCCAGGGGGCCACATTCGCATCGTGGTCGAGGCGCGTCACCACCACTTCGTCGCCCGGACGCAGGTCGCGACCCAGCGCCCGGCTGACCGCGAAGGTCAGCGTGGTCATATTCGGCCCGAAGATGGTCTCTTCGGGAGCGCAACCGAGCAGGTCGGCCACGGCCCGATGCGCCGCCGCGATGGTCTCATCAGTGCGGCGGCTGGTAGGAAAGGCCCCGTGGGTATTGGCATTGCTGGTGGCCAGATAACTGGCCATGGCCTCGATGACCGACTGCGGCGTCTGGGTCCCCCCCGGGCCATCGAAGAACACCACCTCACGCATCCCGCACTGCTGGGCCAGCGCCGGAAACAACGGTCGCACGGCGTAGGGATCAAAGAGCAGCATCGGCTCACCTTCTTCCGTTGTCGCGCTGCCTCGCTTCTACCAATTCCTGTTGAAAAGGGGCGCGCGCCGTAGCGCCAGGTCTCACCGGGACGCCAGATACGGCAATCCAGGGTCCACAAGTCGAAATGGTATCATTCTTCCCCAAGCAACGCCCGCACGGGCTGGAAATGCAGCTTCGCGTAGCGGGCCAACCCTTCGGGGCCCTCGCGGGCGATGATCCAGCGCGCCGCCCGCTCCAGCAGCGGGCGATCCGCGGCGCCGGCCGGCAACGGCCCCTCCCACCCCGCCAGAGCGCCCAGGCGGGCCAGTTCCTCCTGAAAGCGCGCCGTCGCCAACACCGAGGCCGCCGCCACCGCCAGGCTGCGGCCCTCGGCGTGGTGGGCCTGGCGCGGGCGCGGCAAAGCCGCCACGGCAAAGGCCGCCTCCAGGCGCGCGGCGCCCTGCGCGAATTGGTCACAGATGATCGCGCTCACCCCCGTCTGCGCCACCACCGGCGCGGCAGTGGCGGCGTAGAGTTCCGCCAGCAGCACATTGACATTGCCAGCCGCAGCGTACCGCTCATTGTACGCCAGCGGCTCGAGTACTGTGACGGCACGCGCCGCGGCGGGGATGAGGTATCCAATCGTTGCAGCCAGATCGGCCATGCGGCCGCTGGCGACGGTCTTGCTATCGCGCACCCCTGCCCGGACCAGGGCCGGGGCCACTGCCGGATCGACGCACACCGCTGCCACCACCAGCGGCCCGAACCAGTCGCCCTTGCCCGACTCATCCAGGCCGATCTCCGCATGCTCAACCACGAAGCCCGCCGTCACGAGCGCCAGTTCTTCCAGCGCGCGCCGCAGCGGCGTATTGCGCCCGCCCACGACGGTACGCCCCTGTTTAGGATAGTAGTTCAGGGTGGCCTGATCGCGACCATCCTCGACCAGCACCTGCGTGCCGTAGGGGATGGGCTTCCCGAGGCGCCAGCGCCATCCCCTGGCTTCGATCGCCTCTTGCAGCGCGGCGAGGCGCGGATCTTCCATATCTTGACCTTTCCCCAATTACCGTACTTTCATAGAGCGTCACAGTTCGCGGGATTCTCATCCCTCTCCGTCTCCCCCGTTGGGGGGAAAATCAGAGAGGGGGCGGGTCGGCGCGAGACAGCAACCCGGGCATCGCCCTGCGAAAACCCTGGCCTGGCGCCGGAGGGTGGAGCAATCCGCGTCCCCACCCTCCTCCACCCGGCGCCGCGGCGCCGGCACGCCCTTCGCACAATAGATAGGGACTGCCCGGGAAGGCCTGGCCCTCCTCAACCCTTCCGTGGGTGGCCCGTCTGGGGAAGGCGATCATAGGAGGAACCCCCACCATTGTCAAGCGGCAATGTCCGACAGGGAGGCGGCGAAACCGGGTTTCCCCGTCAACGCCATTTGGTCATTTTGCACATACGGAGCGGACAGCATTTCGGGCACGGTTACCATTGTTTGAGGTTCCGAATTTGCTACTATTACAGTAACACTCAAGATTGGACAAAGCATAAACATTCTCTTTTCAAGGGGGTGACAGGCCGGTGTGCCCTCCTTCCCTGCGACGCGGCAGCCGTAGAGGTTGGCTCACCACACTCGTGTTTCAGTGGATTGTGACAGGTCGCTCACGCCGTGCCTGCGCTGGTACCAGGTTTGTGCCAGTGCTCCTTGCGCGAGCGAAAACGGGAAACGCTTCGGTTATCCTACCACCGCTCTGATGTAGACACGACAGGGAGTCTTACCATGCGACTGACGTGGCAAAAAGCCGGAATTGCACTGGCAGCGGGTCTCGGCCTCTGGGCCATTACCGGCGGCAGGGCCTTTGCTCAGGAAGGACCCTCGACGGCCGAACTGGCCGTGGCGATGGACACGTTCTTTCTCTTTATCTGCGCGGCACTGGTCTTCTTTATGCAGGCCGGCTTTGCGATGTTGACCGCGGGCCTCACCCGCTCGAAGAATACGGCGAACATCCTCTTTAAGAACCTGATGGACTTCGTCATGTGCTCGATAGCCTTCTGGGCGATTGGCTGGGGCATCGCCTACGGCACCTCGGCCGGGGGTTTCATCGGCACCGATCAGTTCTTCCTCCCCGCAGTGACTGAGGAGGGCAGCGTGCCGGTGCTCGCGAGCTGGTTCTTCCAGGTGGTATTCGCCGGTACCGCAGCGACTATCGTCGCTGGCGCCATGGCTGAGCGCACCAGGTTCACCGCTTACCTGGTCTACAGCTTTATCATCTCGCTCTTCATCTACCCTGTCGTCGTGCACTGGGTCTGGAGTGGTGCTGGCTGGCTTAACCATTACGCCGGCAATACCGAGGGTAACTGGGGCTTCACCGATTTCGCCGGCAGCACGGTGGTGCACAGCGTCGGCGGCTGGGCCTCGCTGATGGGCGCGATCATCCTCGGGCCGCGCCTGGGCAAGTATGGCCCCGATGGCAAGCCCCGGACCATTCCCGGCCACAATATGTCGCTCGCCGTGCTGGGCGTCTTCATCCTCTGGCTGGGCTGGTTCGGCTTCAACCCCGGCAGCCAGCTCGCCATCGCCTCGCAGGGTAATGCCGATGCCGTGGCGATGGTCGCCGTGACTACCAACCTGGCGGCGGCCGCCGGCGCCCTGGGCGCGCTCTTCACCGCCTGGCTGCGCTACGGCAAGCCCGACCTGGGCCAGACGCTGAACGGCGTCCTTGCCGGTCTGGTGGCCATTACCGCCGGCTGCGCCTACGTCTCCCCGCTTTCGGCGATTATCATCGGCGTCATCGCCGGCCCGATTGTGGTGCTGGGCGCCGAACTGCTTGACCGGATGAAGGTCGATGACCCGGTCGGCGCCGTGCCCGTGCACCTGATGGCCGGCATCTGGGGCACCCTGGCCGTGGGTCTGTTCGCGTCCCTCCCCGGCAATACTGGCACCACCGGTCTCTTCTTCGGCGGCGGCGCCACCCTGCTGATCTCGCAGTTCGTCGGCGTCCTGGCTGTCGGCGTCTGGACCGCCGCCCTCGCCGGCTTGATGTTCCTGGTCATCAAGGCCACCATCGGCCTCCGCGTGAGCAAGGAGGAGGAAGAGGCTGGTCTGGATATCGGCGAGCACGGCGCGGTTGCCTACCCCGATCTGGCGGGCGCGAGCGTGCGCGCCGCGGGTACGGCCGACTAAGCTGGCACAGGGTACAGGGAGAACATACATCCTCCCTGATCTTTGTCCAGGCAGAACCACGGGGAAGCCCCGTGGTTCTGTGTGTTTTGAAAGGTATGCGCGCGTCAGGTGCTCTCCATTGTGGGGCACTCGACGCGCGAAAGGTTCTCCAGGAAAAAGTTCGGGGGGCCAGTGGCCCCCCAGATGAAACGCAAAGAACAGGGATCTGCACGTAAGGCACATCGCGCCCACCTTAAGTCTGTGGCACAGTGGCGCGAGTCGGTACCATCACTCTTCAGTTCAGTGCCTCAGTGCCATCAATGCTCTATCGGGCTGCGCTGGCGCTGGCGCTCGTAACGCTCCCGCGCCCGGCGCGCCAGGCTCAGGGCGCGCTTCTCGCCGTGCTTGGCAATCGAGTACGAGGTTCGGCGAATACGGTTACCCTCACGCCAGGTGGCTTCATAGACCTCGCGCCCATCCTTGACGGTACGGCGCACCCCTACGATACCGGTGCTGGTGCGGGAAACCCCGATCACCTGCCGCTCGGTGCGCGGCTTCCCCAGCTCCTGCTCGGCCTTGTTGCGCCACTCCAGCGCCGCGCTCAGCGCCGCCAGCCGATCACCATACACCGAGTCGGAGAAGAACTTGCTGCGTCGCTGCTTGTTCCAGGTGACCCGCACGAAGTAGCCAAAGGTGCGCTTGGCCGGATGGTCAATGCGGGTAATGCCCTTATGCCTGGTGGTCTTCGGGCGCAGGCGCGGGGGGAGGCGGCGCGTGTCAGCCGCGGCAATCGCCCGCAGAGCGTCCTCAGCCTCCGAACGAGCCAACGAGCCGTGCTCCGAACGCAGTCTGGCGATCAGCTCAGCTTCAATTTCCGGCGGCGGGCTGTAGCGTAGCGCCGCCAGCGGGTCGTCGGAAGGGGCCGGTTTGACCATCGGTTCGGCATTGTCCGTGCGCGCGTCAGGGACAGTAGGGGGCGCCGGAGGATTTCGGCGAGGCATCGGTGTCTGACTCCTCATTGCACTATATTCGTCTAGTTGTTGCACACACTCTGCATATAGCATACCAGAAATCTGTTACCATGGAGGCGCATATGAGGAAAAGTTCTTCAGATCTCAAGTATGTTTTCCCGTAGCGCCCCGGACCGGCGGGAGGGTCCGGGAAGGCGCGGTCGTTCCGCACCCTCTCCGGGTGACCATCGCCGGTTGGAGGAGTTTGGGGAAAGCGGGTTTCCCCACGCCCCGGCCCGCCGGGGATAAACAATTGAGCGCAACCCTCGGGGTTGCGCCCACGACGGGGAGATCGTTGCCGTGTCAACTCGTACCGCCGTGGGCCGAGTCAGCGGTCACCCGCAGAAAGATCTCTTCGAGATTGCTCACCTGCCCGGCAAAGTGGGTCACCTGGATTCCACCGGCCAGCAAACGGGCCAGCAATGCACTTACGGCCCGGTCATCGCCATCAAAGTCGATCTGCAGATGGGGCGGATCGTCTTCGGGCAATGGCCGCGCGTCGATCACGTGGGGATCTCCGCGCGCGAGTTCCGCGGCCGCCGCCAGGGCCGCGGCCATACCACCTTCGCCGGTGGCCAGCAGGCGCACCTCGAAGACGCGGTGGGGCTGCATTTCGCGCATAATCGTGGCGACATCGCCCGAGGCCAGCAGGTTGCCCCGCTCGATAATCCCGATGTGGGTGCACATCTCGGCCAGTTCGGTGAGAATGTGCGAACTGATCATAATTGTCTTGCCCATCACCCGCAGCTCTTTGAGCAACTCGCGCAACTCCACCCGCGCCCGCGGATCGAGACCGCTCGCCGGTTCGTCGAGGATGAGCAGCAGCGGATCGTGGAGCATCGTGCGGGCCAGGCTCAGGCGCTGCTTCATGCCCCGCGAGAGGCCCATCACATCGGCGTCGCGCTTGTGGCTCAACTCGACCAGGGCCAGCAGGTCGCCAATCAGGCGCGCCCGCCGCTCTACCGGCACATCGTAGGCCGCGGCGAAGAACTCCAGATACTCCTGCGCGGTCATCCGGTCGTAGACGCCGAAGAAATCGGGCATGAAACCTACGGCGCGCCGCACCGCCGCCGGCTCGCGCCGCACCGAATGGCCTGCCACGTGCGCCTCGCCGTCACTGGGCGCCAGCAGGGTGGTCAGAATGCGCATGGTAGTGGTCTTGCCGGCCCCGTTCGGCCCGATGAAACCGTAGATCGCCCCCTGCGGAATGCTCAGGTTCAGATGATTGAGCGCCAGCGTGGCGCCGTAGCGCCGGGTCAGATCGCGGGTCTCTACAATTGGCGTCACGGTCGCGCTCCGTTGTGATGTAGCCTGATGATCACCAGAGTTTCCCCTTGCTGGCCGACACTGTTGTCATGCACGCTGATGGCCAGCGTTGGGCGCTCGATCCAGCCGAGCAGGTAGACGCCTCGCGTATCGGGATGGCCCTGCTGGCTCTGCACGGAGGGATTGCCCAGACTGAAGCGATCGAAGCCAAACAGCGAGGTCAGCACCTGATTACGGTAGACGAGGCCAGCGTCGCTCGACTGGAACTCAAAGGGAAAGTTCTGCTGGTTGAGGCGTAGATCAACGGGCGCTGCCATGCCTGGCTGTAGATCGCCGATAGAGCCCGACGCCGCACCGACGATGATCTGCGCGTCGCGCAGCGGTACGTCGCCGCCGAGCCGCACCTGCCCGCGCAAAAACCCGCCTTCGACCCGCAGATCGCTCTCGACCTGCGGCACGTCGCCAACCATCTGTTCAACCATCATACTGCGCAGGGATCCGACGTCAATCAACAACTCGGGAACGCTGCTACTCGTCGCATCCCGGCGCACCGTCAGCGGGTCAACTTCAAAGCTCCCCAGACTCGATGGCGTAATCAGGCTTTCGGCGGCGAAATCGAGGCGGTAGCTCCGGCGCGTGGGAGAGAAGATGCCGAAGAACGCGGTTGCCTGACCGGTGGCCCCCCCCTCGAAGCCCTGAACGATCGCCACCTGCACGACCCGGGCCTCCGGGCCGCGCAAGGCAACACTGCCGCCGTAGGTCAGCCCCAGGGTGGCAATGGCGATCAGCGGCGTGGTAACCCAGGCCAGTTCGACCCGCCGGAGCCGGCGCAGCAGCAGGAAGTTCAGCGGACCAATCACCGCAATGTAGGCCACCATCAGCGCCAGCACGAGCCACGGCGAGGGCAGCCAGACGAGGCCACGTTGCAGCGTTTGCCGCAACAGATTATCTCCCCGCCAGCGGAAGGCGGGGCCGATGTGCGCCCGTGGCTCTATCTGGAGCGCCTGTTCCCAGAGCACCGCCTCGCCGGACCAGACGCGCAGCGCGGCCAGATCAAAGGCCGCGAAGATGATCTGGCCAGCCCCTTCCGCACGGGCGGTGAGCAAACCGGCCCCATCGAGGGCGCGTGCGCCCTCCCGCAGGCGCACCTCATTGACCGTCAACGGGGGCAGTTCCGCGGCCAGTTCGGGGCGCTGGGCGAAGTCGGCCAGCCCAGCGGCGGGGGCGTTGGCCCGCAACGTGCCCACGTCCACGGGCGACACGTCGGCCAGGCCCGCCAGGGTACGTTCGGCCCGCAACCCGCCCCCGAGGATCAACTGGCCGCCCATGCGCGTCCAGAGCAGCAGCGCCTCGCGCTGAGCCGAACTCAGGCCATCGGTCGCCAGATCGTGGATGAAGATAGCGTCAAGGCCAGCCAGCAGGGCCGCATCATCGGGCAGCAGATCCGGCGCCAGGCGCACCACTGCCGTGTTGGCGTCGGGCGTGAATCGGGCTGCCTGCAGGCTGTTGAGCACCGTCGCATCGGAACTGATCACCGCCAGCGTCGGGCGCTCCATGCCAATGCGGTTCAGCAGGATCGACTCCTGCGCCACTGGCTCGTCATCGATCCGCAGGGTCAACCGGACGCGGTTACTCGAACCGGTGATCACCACCGGGAGCATCACCCGCTTGCGCGCGCCGCGGGGCAGGTCGAGAACGTACTCGAATGACCCGGCGGCACTATCGCCCGGTACGATCCACGACAGCACCCCGACGCTATCGCCGCCGGTGTTGGTGACCGTGATCGCCACAGGGAACCAGAAATTGGCACGGTACGTGCCGGCGCCATCATAGCCGGCCTGCGCCTCGAGGGTAATCGAAGGAGGCGCCTGCGCCCGTGCGGGCGTTCCGACAAAGACTATGCCGATGAGCAGGAGGACGAGGAGGAAGCGCCAGAAGGTCACCAGTATCTCCATGCCGAAGCAACCGGCCTCACGCCGATCCCGGATTGATCTCTTTGTAGCGCTTCTGCGCCTCGTGGTACTGCGCAAGCAGATCAAGCGTATCGTTGAGGTTCTTCTCCCGCTCGCCACGCTTGAAATTGACAATGTATTCGTTAATCGTGCTGACTACCTGATTGGGGCGAGGCACGCGCAAAAACGTAAACTTGCCGCCAGCACCCGCCGTCTCCAGCAACACATCGCCATACCCCAGCAAGTTGCTCACAAAGGTCGTCTCAAAGCTGACATTCGTAATCGCCCCCAGGCTGGCCTGCCGCCGATCCTCCGGGCCAAAGGGCTTCTTTTCGATATCCACTACGTTGGTAGGGGAAAGGATGTACTTGTCGTTCCGGTAGTCCTCAAACTCCCACGCTGCCCAGAGTATATAGGCGACCACGACGAGAAACGTGGCCAGGAGAATCCAGCCCGCCTCCAGTTCCAGATAACTATTGGCCAGCGCGACGACGAACAACCCCCCTGCCAGCAACAACGTCGGCCCAATCTGGGCCTGGAGCATAAAGAGCCAGTGGGGCCTCCATGTAATCGTCGAGGTCTTCTCATCAACCTCGGGATTGTCGGGGAAGAGGGTGCTGAGCCAGCGTGCCGGACGGGTCTGTTTGATCACGGTCGTTGTCTTGCCAGGCGATGCTTTCTTGCCATAAACGCGCTCGTCAATCATGCGCTGATAATCCGCGGCGGTCATACGCTTCCGCAGGGCGCGCACCTGGTCCATAATCTGCCGTTGCATCTCCATTGGCTGGCTGGCCGACTCAAAGACAATATTGCCGCCAAAGCGCGCCGACTTCACGGTGATCGTGCCATACTTGAGGATGTGCTGGGGATAGGTGTTGGTTTTCGCATTCACGTCCTGCACATCTTCGAGAAAGATCTGCTGCTGGACGCGCTGTTCGATCAGGCGCGGGATGAACACCTGGTCGTTGTCGAAGACCACCCGTTGATTGGTAAGGATCAATTCGTCGTTCAGCCAGTCATAGAACGTGAATAGCAACATGAAGACGCTGGCAAGGGCCAGGATGATCAGCAGGATGTTCCACACATCGGTGCGCTGCGCCAGCGCCAGTTCCGCCTCAATGGCGAAGATACGACCACCGGTATAGCGATAGTAGAGGAGCAGAAGCACGACGCCAGCGGTCAACAACAACACCCGGCGCGGTCCCCGCGTCCTGGGGCCGCGCACGTACAGTAACAGCCAGACAAACAACAAACCGCCGGCAATGAAGGCCAGCAACCAGTTCAACGCATCGAGGCCGATGGGTGAGCCGGTCTCGTACACCAGGAACGTGCCCCCTGCGGCCCGATACATCACTAACCCGCCAAACAGAACCAGCGCCATCAGCGGAAGAATCATGCGGGTGAGCAAGACGATCCAGTGACGCCCGATCACGAAGAGGATCTTCTCATCGGGGCCGAGGTCAATCGCCGCCTCGGCATCGAGCTCCAGCAGTTTGCGCAGCCAGTTCACCATAGGGGCCTGCTCCTGCGGCAACGCCGGCCTACATGCTATGGCGCCCGGGCAAGCCAGACGCCGCTTGCGACCGGCTCTATAGTAGCACGCCCGGCGACCCGACGGCAAGCCGTGGCTCAGGTTCCCCGGAGCTTGAGCAACATCCGTCTCCGCCCCCGGGGTGTGGGGCGGCTGCGCCGCCAAAACCAACGAAAAACCCGGGTTTTGGGGCAAGCCCCAAAGGTTTTGCAACGGCCCTGCTGGGAACGGGCTCTTAACCAGATCCGCGGAGGAGTTGCAGGATCGCGTCTTCGACCGAGTGGTACGGCCGTTCCTGGGGATTGGCGGGGGGCGCGTCAGCCTGGGACGACGTTTGCGCGGACGAACTGGAGCCGAGGAGTTGATCAAACAGCCCGGTCCTGGGTGCGGGCGGTGCGGGCGCGGGTGGTTCGGCGGGGGCGGTGACCAGTTCGATCACCCCATCGAGGCTCAACTGAGCCGCAATCTCGGCCACATCGATCGCGGCCCAACCCAGGCGAGCGGCGATGTCGCGGAGGGACACACGCCCGTCGACCACGGCGAGCAACGGATGGTGGGCCGGATTGACGTGACGATCGATCCAGGCCGGCGCGACCAGCAGCCGTGGCACGCGCTCAAGATCGGGCACGTAAGCGCGTATCTGGCGCCAGCGGGCCGCGGACCGTTCGGCGTTCTGCAGGTAATAGTCAGGGGCGCCCCACAGCGACTTCTCTTCCGACACGGTATCGGTGACAAAACTGAAGAGCGCCTCATCGATCGCCAGCAATTCGGCCAGTGCGTCCATTCCGCGAGCAAGCCCGCGCTCGGCGTGGTACAACCGCCCCTCGCGAAAAAAGAGATGCCCGGTCTTTCCCGATCCGTAGATGTTTAATACCCCGGTGACCGAGCTAAATGTGACCATGTCGATCAGTTCCCGCAGCGGGAACGTGCCAAGCGAACCTTCCAACTTCACGATATGCTCCCTGGCGATGATGGTGCGACGCGGAACAAAGTGGCACAGGCAGCCATCTCTGATCCTAGCATCCATCAACGTCCCGGCGCAACATGACGCGGGTACTTTCGTACCATAGTTCACCTGGGAGAATTGCCGCCATAGTGGGCGCTGGCAGGAAGGATCGGGAGGGCCAGGCCCTCCCGAAGTGAGATCGCCCACCATCATCAGTGTGGTGAACCACCAGGACGGACAGGGCCATGGTACAACGGTTTCAGTAAAGTGTGTGCAAGAGTAAGCCTGCCGGATGATAAAAGTTTCTTCATCGGTGAGGGGTCAAGACCGCTGGCTGGCGCGTCACTGCGCCTGTGCTGCGCCCGTCGCGGCGCCGGTCTCAGACGCGGCTGTAGGGGGGGATATCGTAGATGTAGTTCTCGAGTTGTTCGATAATAAAGCTCTTCTCGGCAATCAGATCGGCCACCACGTCACGGATGGAAACGATGCCAAGAATACGGCCATCGTCGAGCACGGGCAGGTGCCGCAGGTGCTTGTCGGTCATTAGCGCCATACACTCCTCGACCGTCTGTTCGGGGCGCACATAGAGCACCCGCTCAGTCATAATCTCGGCGATGGGTGTCGTAGCCGGGTTGCGCCCCTGCAACACCGCCTTTCGCACCACGTCGCGCTCGGTGACGATGCCAACCAGACGCCCCTGCACAACCACCAGCAGTGCGCCGACGTCGTGCTCCGCCATCAGACGCACCGCCTCTTCCACGGTCCGATCCGGTGTGATGCTCCATACGCCCCTGGTCTTCCCCTCCAGCAACCTCCGCACAATTTTCATTGCATGCCTCTCACTGGCGCAGCATAATATGTGACAATTGCCACAATAATTATTATACCCCAGGTTTTTCTGGGATTTCGCTGCGTGCACTGAGATGACCGTGGGAAAACCAGATTCCTCCACGCTCCTGCCCGTGGAAAGACACCGGAGGTCTCTACACCTCGACCTCACGGAAGAGTCTGTGAGGGCAAAAGCCTCCCAGATCCGAAGATGGGCTACGGGCGGGCGGGGGCGGAGCCGGTCCGGGGCAATGGCGCGGGTGCGGTCCTTTCTTCGGGCACAGCGAGGGCGACGGCACTCAACAGCACCAGACAGATCCAGGTCGCATCGGCCATGAGCAGGTGCACCAGTTGCATCCACACCGGCGCCTTGAGAGTGACATTGAGGCCGCCGATGAGGATCTGGAGGAAAACCAGCCCCACCAGGCCCCAGGCAAAGCCGCGCGCCAGAGGCTCGGGGCGACGCGCAGTGACGGCCTGGGCCAGGAAGAGGGTGTAGATGCCAACCAGCGTGCCAATAATCGGGTGAATGACGCGCATCTGCACCAGCGGATGGCTCGCAGCGCCGAGTGGCTGGTTGAGACCTCCGGGCAGCACGCCGTGCTGCAGCAGGGTGTCGCCCAGAGCGGTCACCGCCCCGCTCGAGCCGACCAGCGCCGTGCCCACCAGACCTGCTCCCAGCAACCACGGCAACCAGCCATGCCCCTGTAGACTGACCGGCGCGCCTCCTGAGGCCCACCAGGCTGTCAGGGTCAACGCCCCAAGAAGCAGGAACGTATTAACGAGGTGCAGGGCCATCGCCACGGCACGGCTGGCCGAGGCATTGTGGGCGACGAGTTCAAAGAGCACCAACCCGGCCCCGAGCAGCGCTTCGAGCAGCATAAAGACCATAACCGCCAGCGCGCCCCGCCGAACGCGGCGCCCGCGCTCGTAGGCCCGGAAGGCCCACACCAGCAACGCCACTGCGCCCAGCAGCGCCACACCGCTGGTCAGCCGGTGGGTGAACTCGATCAGCATCTCGGTGCTCGGCGCGCGCGGAATGACCTGACCATCGCACAGGGGCCAGTGATCCCCACAGCCCGCACCGGAGCCGGTAGCGCGCACGAACGCACCCCACAGAATGACCAGCAGATTGTAGGCGACATTGGCCCACGCGAACGCAGCAAACCGCAAGCGGAGCATGACGACCTCTTCTCAGATACCAGGGAAAACCAGATTTCCCTTCCCCCTGCCTGCCGGGGAACCGAGACCACGTTGCGATGCGGCAACTGATCGAGGACTCCTTCCCCCTGCCCGCCGGGGAACCGAACCAGTGCAACTTTTCAGGTTGCATTATGATAGCACACCTTGACACGCACCGCTGACTGGAATATACTAACAACCGGGATGTGGATCCCGGTCTCACTCCAGCGCGGAGGCAGACTGAGCAGTGTAAACATTCGGGTCTGGACAATGCTGTCGTCCTCCCGACTAGGGTCACCGCCGGTGACGCTAGTTTTTTATTCACTGCGCACCCCATCCCGTGCACCTTACCAGACGAGTGTAGTCACGTGCGTGCCCGTCCGTCCGGCAGCCGCATATGCGGGTGTCGGTACGACAATCATTTCAACGCAGAGTTTGATCCTGGCTCAGGACGAACGCTGGCGGCGTGCCTAATGCATGCAAGTCGAACGCAGGGCGCTTGCGCCGCTGCGTGGCGCACGGCTGAGGAACACGTGGGTATCTGCCCCGGAGTGGGGGATATCGCCGCGAAAGCGGTGGCAATCCCGCATACGCTCGGGAGCGAGGAAAGGCGCCAGCCGCTCCGGGATGAGCCTGCGGCCCATCAGGTAGTTGGGGGGGTAACGGCCTCCCAAGCCAATGACGGGTCCCTGGTCTGAGAGGACGACCAGGCAGACTGGGACTGAGACACGGCCCAGACTCCTACGGGAGGCAGCAGCAAGGAATTTTCCCCAATGGGCAGACGCCTGAGGGAGCAACGCCGCGTGGAGGACGACGGCCTTCGGGTTGTAAACTCCTTTTGGGGGGGAAGAGCCTGACGGTACCCCCCGAATCAGCCCCGGCTAACTCCGTGCCAGCAGCCGCGGTAAGACGGAGGGGGCGAGCGTTGTCCGGAATCACTGGGCGTAAAGCGCGTGTAGGCGGTCGTGTGCGTCGGTGCTGAAAGCGCCCGGCTTAACCGGGCGAGGCGTGCCGATACGATGCGACTGGAGGCAGGCAGAGGGCGGCGGAATTCCGGGTGTAGCGGTGAAATGCGTAGAGATCCGGAGGAACGCCGGTGGGGCAGCCGGCCGCCTGGGCCTGACCTGACGCTGAGACGCGACAGCGTGGGGAGCAAACCGGATTAGATACCCGGGTAGTCCACGCCGTAAACGCTGCCGGCTCGGTGACTGGGCGCCTGTGAAGGCGCCTGGGCGCCTTAGCTCACGCGGTAAGCCGGCCGCCTGGGGAGTACGAGCGCAAGCTTAAAACTCAAAGGAATTGACGGGGGCCCGCACAAGCAGCGGAGCGTGTGGTTTAATTCGACGCAACGCGAAGCACCTTACCCAGGCTTGACATGCCGCTGCACGCGCCGGAAACGGCGCCGCCTGCGAGGGTGCGGCACAGGTGCTGCATGGCTGTCGTCAGCTCGTGTCGTGAGATGTTGGGTTAAGTCCCGCAACGAGCGCAACCCGCGTCGGCAGTTACCCGTGTCTGCCGAGACAGCCGCCTTGATGGGCGGAGGAAGGCGCGGATGACGTCAAGTCAGCATGGCCCTGACGCCTGGGGCGACACACACGCTACAATGGCCAGGACAGTGCGTCGCGCGCCGGCAACGGTCAGCAAATCGCCAAACCTGGCCCCAGTGCAGATCGGGGGCTGCAACTCGCCCCCGTGAAGGCGGAGTTGCTAGTAACCGCGTATCAGCCATGGCGCGGTGAATACGTTCCCGGGCCTTGTACACACCGCCCGTCACGTCATGGGAGTGGCCAATGCGTGAAGTCCGTGCGCTAACCCTTCGGGGAGGCAGCGGCCGAGCGCAGGGGTCGCGACTGGGACGAAGTCGTAACAAGGTATCCGTAGCGGAAGCTGCGGATGGATCACCTCCTTTCTAGGGAGCCGGCCCCGTCAGGGGCGGCTATGGCGGGTACGAGCCCCGCGTGACTACACTCGTCTGTGAAGGTGCATGCACACTCTTTCGGGAGAGGCGCGGAGGGCACTGCTCTCCGCGCCTCTTCTGTTCCGCCCGCGGCGACGGTCTCGTTCAAGCTACGACTGCATCTGCTGCTGTAGCATACGGTTGGCAGCGATCACCAGCGCCTCCACCCGCTCGACCTCGACACCTTCAAGCTTGAGCATGCGGTTGTACAACTGGATGGCCTGAGCGTACTCCTGCCGGCGCATCAGCATGTCGCCGAGCATGTAGTAGGCATCAAGGTCCTTCTGGTCGAGGCCGATGATCTGGTGCAACTCGGCAATGGCGTTCTCGTAGTCGCGCTGCTGGGCAAAGATGCGCGCGATCTGTTTCTTCTCGCGGATGGCCTCATCCCGACGCGAGGCCAGGGTGTACATCAGGGCGAGCCACTGGCGCGCATCCACGTCATTGGGGGCGATCTGTACGATGCGGTCGTACATCTGGCGGGCCTTCTCGTGGTCGCTGAGCATCCAGTAGACGTGCGCAGCCTCCTGAAGCGAGGCGACCGCATCTTTGAGTTGCCCGGCTTTGCGTTGCAGTTCGGCAGTGCGCGCCAGACCCTCCAGCCCCTTCTCGAGGTAGCCGCGGCGCAACTGCATGCGGGCCAGGCGGCTGCTCACCGCGATGTGATTAGGGGCAAGCTTCATGGCGTACTCGAGCATCTCGATGGCCCGGTCGAGTTGCTGGCGCTGCTCGTAGTGGGTCGCCAGGTCGTTGAGCTGGGCCAGGGCCTCGGTGAGCTTGCCCTGGCGGAAGTAAATGTCGGCGAGCTTGGTGTAGATCGCCCGATCGTAGGGCAGCAGGTGCTTTGCCTCGAGCAAAGCCCGTTCGGCGCCCGCCAGATCGTCGCTGGCGGCATAGGCTTCGGCCATGCGGCGCACCAGGTCGCCCCGGCTCAAGGGTGTAGCAAAGGCGTGCTTCGAGGCGCCGCCGGGCGCGCCCGGTCCCGCTGCGGCCTGGGCCCGGCGTAGATGCTCCAGGGCCTCTTCGGCCTGTCCCAGGGCGATGCAGCTATCCGCGGCAGCTTGATGCACCAGCACCGGCGAGAGGAGCGGATCGACTGCGTCGGCGAGCAAGGCAATGGCCTGCTCCAACTCTAGCAGGGCCGAGGTGTGCTGCCCGGCATGCTGCTGGATAATCGCCAGCAGGTAGTGCAGGATCGGCGCGTCGGCCAGAAGCAACGCGCCGCGATACTCGGCCTGTACCGAGTTAAACTCCTGCGGCTGCTGCTTGAGCAGATCCAGCACCGTGGCGAACGAGTCCCACACAGCCTCTGGCTGGTCGCCCATCAGGGCCAGAGTGAGGTTCAGGCGCGCCACGGCCACCGGATCGTCGGGCCGGCCAAGTTCAAGGGCCTTGCGGAACTCCGTCAGCGCGGCCTCGTACCGTTCGAGCTTAAGCAGGGTGAGGCCGTACTGAGTATGCACGTGGGCATCGCGGGGGGCGAACTGGACGAGGCGGCGGTACTCCTCAAGGGCCTTATTGGTCTGCCCCAGGCGCACGTAGGTATTGGCCAGGAGGATCGATTGCGCCACCGCTTCGTCGGTCCGCCCCGCGCTGCGGAGTAACTCGGCCAGGCGGGCACGGGCATTGATCGTGTCGGGCGAGAGTTCGATGAAGCGGAAGTAGACGTCAATGGCTTTTTCAGGCTCGCCGCGCACGCGGAAGGTGTCAATCAACAACTGGTACTTGGCCAGGGCCTCTTCGGGCCGGCCCTCGCGCTCGTAGACTTCGCCCATACGCAGATGAATGGGCAGGTAGTCAATGTCGAGGCGGATGACCTCCATGCAGGCGTCCAGTGCGGCGTCGAGCAGTCCCTGGTCAAGGTACTTGCCGCTGAGTTCGACCCAGCCTTTCACGTCTTCGGGGAGACCGGTTGTATCAAGGGGGGTAGCCGGGGCAAAACTCGGCGCGACCTCGGGCAGGCTCTCCAGCAATAACAGCGGTTCGGGACGGGGTTCGGGGCCGGGAGCGGTCAATTCTTCCGTGGTTGTGGGACGATGATCGCGGAGGAAGTCGGTAATCGGGCGGATCTTGCCCCAACTCTCGGCCATGGGCGGCTCCTCAACCGGGGGACCTTCGGGTTCCGCCGGTTGGGACAGCATGCCGGTGCCCATTTCACGGAGCTTGGCGAACATGTTGCGATCGGCCAGATCCTTGGAGCGCTGCTTGAACTCCACGGCCCGCTCACGTCCCCAGCGCTTACTCTCCAGGAAGCTGGCCAGGGCGCCGTAGAGGGCTGCGGCGTGGGCAATGTCGCCGATCTCCTCGAACGTTGTCGCCGCGTACTCGTACATCTGGATGAGATCCTCGGACTCGGCCTTGCCGATCGACTCCAGATCCACCAGGGCGATGGTTTGCTCGAACTCCTGCGCCGCCTGCGGCAACTGGCCAAGCTCGCGGTAACTCAGGCCCAGGGCGAAATGGGCCGACAGGGCATACTCCGCATCGGAGGCGGCCCGCGCCAGCACGTCTACGGCGGCGCGGTGGTCACCGCGCTCCTGGTAGATCAGACCGAGCGAGTAGAGTACATCGGCCCGTTGCAACCCGGCTTCCAGGGCCTGTTCGTAGAGCGCGGCGGCGCCGTCAATGTCGCCCGCCTCCTGAGCCTTCTGCCCCTGCTCGACCAGTTTCTCGACCTGAAACTGCTGCGAGCGCAACGCACCGGTGACCCCGTGCTGGCCAGGACGGGCCTCGGGAACCGACAGGGCAGCAGGGCCACGGGCGCTTTCCAGGCCGGCCTCGCGGGCCATGGCGTCGCGCAGGGTGACGATCAGGTCCTTGGCCTCGCGGCTGTCGGGGTCGAGGCGAAGGGCAGCCTCGGCGGAGGCGGCAGCCTGGTCAAGATGATGGTCGGTGAAACTCTGCCGGGCCAGCGTCAGATGCTCACGCGCCGCCTCGGGGTGCGCCTGCATCTCTTCGTAGAGCCGCGCCAGGCGCAGGCGCTGCTCGCGATCCTCCGGGCGCAGTTTGAGCAATTCGCGCAAAGCCTCCACCGCCTGGGCAGGCCGGCGCTGGGCCAGGTGCAGATCGGCGAGGCCACGGAAGCTCTCGACCGCCGCCGCGACGTTACCCTGGCGCTGGTAAACCTGGGCGATATAGCCGAGAAAGAAGGGGTTCTGCCGGTCCGCGGCGCGCAATTCCTCGAAGAGTTGCAGCGCGCGTTCGAGCTTGCCGGAATGAAAGAGGGCCACGGCCGCCGCCGTGCGCGCGTCGGCATCCTGGGGAAACTCCTGAAGGGCGCGAACCGTGGCGCGCAGCGCCTCGTCCCACTGACCCTGGCGCGCCGCCTCACGGCTCTGCTCCATCGCTCGGTCGAAGATTGCGCGGTTACCTGCCATGGCTCTGTTCTTTGCGCGTGGAATGCGATTCTCGAATGGGGAAACCGGGTTTCCCAGGTCTCCCTGGCCTACGGGGATGTCACGCCCCCCAACACCAGTTGGATAGTGGGGAGAAGCGGTTTCCCCACGCCCCTGCTACACCCCCAACAACGAAAGAATCAACGCCTTCTGCACGTGCAGACGATTCTCGGCCTGCTCGAAGACCACCGACTGCGGGCCATCGATCACCTCGGCGGTCACCTCTTCGCCACGATGGGCGGGGAGGCAGTGCATAAACACGGCCCGAGGGGCGGCCCGGGCCATCAGGGCCGGGTTCACCTGATAGGGGGCGAAACTCGGACGGCGGCGTGCGGTTTCGTGCTCCTGCCCCATCGAAGTCCAGACATCGGTATAGACCGCATCTGCGCCGCTGACGGCCTCGGCCGGGGCGGCGCTGATGGCGATGCGAGCGCCGCTGGCGCGGGCAAGGCCCTCGGCGCGTTCGAGGATCTCCGGGTCGGGCCGGTAATCGGGGGGGCAGGCCACGGCCAGATCCAGCCCGAGGGTCGCCCCCAGCAGCAACAACGAATGGCAGACATTGTTGCCATCGCCCACATAGGCCAGGCGCAGCCCCTGCAGCGCCCCAAAATGTTCGCGGAGGGTAAGCACATCGGCGAGGGCCTGGCAGGGATGCTCGCGATCCGAGAGGGCATTAATCACCGGGACCGAGGCGTAGCGCGCCAGCGTCTCGACCGTGGCGTGCTTGAAGACGCGTGCGGCAATGGCCTGCACCCAGCGGCTGAGGTTTCGCGCCACATCGGGCACGCTCTCGCGCCCGCCCATATCAATGTCGTTCGCCGAGAGGTACGATCCGTGGCCGCCGAGCTGGGTCATGCCCGCCTCAAAGGCCACGCGGGTACGCAAGGATGGCTTTTCAAAGACGAGGGCAAGGGTCTTCCCCTGGAGGGGCAACCCGGCGTGGGCCCCACCGCCGTTGGTGCGAAACTCGGCCTTGAGCCGGGCAGCGCGATCCAGCAGGGCCTCGGCCTCGGACCGGCTCAGATCGCCCGCAGACAGATAGTGCTGTAACATCTCTCGCTCCCCGTCACCATGGTGCTCAAGCCGCACCGTAGCATGCAGGAATCCATGATAGCAGAGGATTATTACGAGCATTTGGAGGAAGGCCCGCCCGATGCCGATGGAACTTCCGCCTTCGACGATGGAACTGGAGGGCCAGAGCGCCCAACACGTTTGCGCTGGTTCTGGCGGCTATGCTGCCAGAACCAGCGCCAAAGCAGAGTCTGGGAATCGCCCCGAAGACGTCGCATCAGGCCTGGCCCGCCGGGCGCGGCGATCAGGCATTGCCATCGCGGCGACCCATGCGCTGCAAATGGTGCGCCTTTTTCTGTTCAAAGCGCTGGGCAGTTGGCGTGCGCCGGTAGTCATCGGCGTCAATAATGATGATCTCATCGCACAGATCACGATCGGTCATCCGCGAGAGAATGCGAGGCTCGATATCTCTGGGTTCGCGATTGCTGGTAATTACCGTGGGCAGGCGGTAGTTGTAGCGGTGATTGAAGATCTGGAAGAGCTTCTCGCGGGCCCACGGGGTCGCGTTCTCAGTGCCCAGATCATCGAGGATCAGCACCCCGGCGCTGCGTACCTGTTCAAAGCGCTCATCGTAGCCCACCTCGCTGTGGGGGCCAAAAGTGGAGCGCAGATGATCGAGCAGGTCGGGCACGACGGTGAAGAGCACCTCGTTGTGATTGGCGAGGAGCCGGTTGGCGATGGCGGCAGCCAGATGCGTTTTACCGCAGCCATAGCCGCCGAAGAGGATCAGCCAGCCCATGGGATGTTCGGCGAACTTGAGCGCCCGGGCATAGGCCCGCGCCACCCCGCGCACCCCGGCGTCAAAGTTCTCGAAGGTCTTGTTGAGAAACGGCCCGAGGTTACTCATGGCCCGCAGCATTTCGCCACGCCGCCGGAGGCGCTCGGCCGTGCGGCAACTACAGGGCCAGAGACGGCCAAAATCGGGGTGGCCGTAGGGCACGTCGGCCACCAGGTATCCGGCGCCCTTGCAGCGCGGGCAGGGCGGATCAGAGATCGGTGTCGTCGCTGCCGCGCCGGAAGAGATCTCCGAAGGCGCCGCCGGTGTATTTTTCCACATCGATAGGTCGTTCGGCGCGATGCGCCGCATCGTGTCGTCCATGGGCCGCCCACCTCTCAAGGACCTTACGAATATAGCGCCAGGAACGGGCATTGGCGCGCACGGCCTCACGCATGGCCTCTTCGATCCATTCGCGGGGGTAGCGTTCTTCGGCCTCGCGCAGTTCATCAACCAGCATCGGGGTGATCAGGCCGATGTTCTGTTCGTACAGGCCGAGGAGCGAGGGCCGCTGCATCGGCGCCTCGGTGGCCGGGGCGAGCGCGACCTGCGCCCGGGCCAGGCGCTCGACCCAGGCCCGGTTGGCGGCGGTGTGCACCAGGTACCAGTTGCCCACACGACCATCGGCAGGCAGGGCCACGTGTAGCAGCGTTCCCCGCCGAACGGCGGCCTCCAACCCCTCGGCCAGCAGATCTTCAAACGGGCGCAGCTTCGAGACCGAACGCAACGAGCGGCGCAGCAGTCGATCGGCCAGCAACTCCTCCCAACTCAAACGACGGGGTGTGACCCGCTGCCGGCTCAGACGGTAAAAGATGTGCAGGGTCACTTTCAGCTCGCTGGGGAGGGTGATCGCGGGAAGCACCTCGCTGAACAACTCCGGCGGCAGACCCACAAGCGTGTCGGTTGAGAAGCCGGTGAACCCCATGGGCCTCCTCCGCACCCGTTCACTCCTGCCCGCTATGTTACCACATCCTCGCGGCAAAAGCAGCCAGCAGACAAAATCTGTGCAAAGGGTTGACAAAGCCATTTCATCGTGGTATCCTTCACAGGGAAATATTCCTATAGGCAAAGTACCGGGAGAGAGACCTTGAAATCCAATCGTGCCTCACTGACGTTTATTTTTCTGACCGTCTTCATCGATCTGCTGGGCGTTGGCATTGTCCTGCCACTGCTTCCATTTTATGTTAAGCTGATCGAGGAAACGGGCACGCCCTGGCTGGCGGCGAATCACGCGCTCATCGTCGGGGCGCTGACGGCCTCCTATTCGCTGTTCCAGTTCCTCTTCGCGCCAATCCTGGGTGGCCTGTCGGACCGCTTCGGGCGCCGTCCAGTGCTGCTGCTGAGCCTGCTCGGCGCGGCCTTCTCCTACGTCCTCTTCGGCCTGGCCGATAGCCTGCGCGGCTTTGGGGCCGAGGCCGTGCTGGCTGTGCTCTTTGTCTCGCGGATCATCGCCGGGATCACCGGCGGGAGCATCAGCGCCGCGCAGGCCTACATCGCCGACGTGACACCTCCAGAGGAGCGTGCCCGCGGCATGGGTCTGATCGGCGCCGCCTTCGGGTTGGGTTTCATGCTCGGACCGGCTATGGGCGGTCTGCTCAGCCTGGTTAGCCTGAGCACCCCGGCCTTCGTCGCTGCGGCCCTGGTGTTTGCCAGCGTGGTCTTTGGCTACTTCCGGCTGCCCGAGTCGCTTCCCGTCGAGCAGCGCGCGCAGCAGTTACAGAGCATCAATCCGTTCAAGCGTTTGTACGCTGTGATTGGCCTGGAGGCGATCCGTCCCCTTCTGCTAGGGATGGTGATGCTTAACTTCGCCTTCGCCGGGCTGCAGAGCAATTTCGCCGTGTTCGCTAACACGCGCTTCGGCTTCGGCCCGACCGACATTGCCTTCGTCTTTGCCTTTATCGGCCTGGTGGCGGTGGTGATGCAGGGCTTCCTGATCCGCAGGCTGGCCCCGAGGTTTGGTGAGGCGCGCCTGGCGGTCAGTGGCCTGACACTTATGGCCCTGGCCTTCGGGATGATCGCCTTCGTCCCCGCCGGCTGGATGCTCTACCCGGCCACCGCGGTCCTGGCTATTGGCAGTGGTATGGCCACACCCAGCCTGACCAGCCTGATCTCGCGGCGCGTCTCGCCGCAGGCCCAGGGATCGGCCCTGGGGGGGGTGCAATCGCTCAACAGCCTGATGATGGTGGTTGGTCCCCTGTTCGCTGGCGCCATGTTCGACGCCTTCGGGCCGGTGGCGCCTTACCTGTCGGGGCTACTGGTGGTGACCGGCGCCGCCGGGGTGTTGACGCTGGGCCTGTGGCCCGTTCTGGGTCAGGGCGTGCCGGTCGAGCAGGGCGCGCCGGTCGAGGCCGAGCGTGTCGCTGCGCAATAAGCTACGGGCGCCACTGCCTGAACCGGTAAAGGGGTAGGGAGAGAAATATTGTTTCTCTCTCTACCCCTATCCGTATCTTGCGATTACAATACGCCGTGGGGGCTGCGAAACCCGCTTTTTCCGCCTCCAACCGGCGTCGCGGCCGCCGCCCTCTCGCGGACAGGGGCACGGGGGACCCTCTCAGATGGAGGTGTTTCGAGCGCGAAGGGGTTTTCGGCATTCCAATGCGCTTCCGATCCTCACCCCCGTGCCCCCCTCTCCCTGAGCGGGCGGGGGGAGCTGGGCGTCCCAATGCCCCAGATGGTGAATGTGACGCGAGGATGCAGGAAAACCCTATACCTGAGAGCGCAGTGAACCCCGGTTTCCCCGCATTCTTCCAACCTGCACCGGGCAGCCGGACGGCCTCCGATGGTCAACGGGCAGTTCCCAGAAGAGCTTTGTCCTCCCGGACCCTCGGCTGGGGGCCGATTCTCACATCAGAAACCAGGGAGATGCAACCATGCCAACCCCGATTCCTCAGGCGGAGCTTGCGCGCTACGCGGACGTGATTGTTCAGGTGGGGTTGAACCTCCAGCCCGGCCAGCGGCTGATTATCCGTGCCGATCTGGCTACGGCCGACCTGGTGCGGGCCGTGGCGCGGCGGGCCTACCAGGCCGGGGCGCGCCTGGTGGACGTGACCTGGAGCGATGAGCAACTGGCGCTGATCCGCGTCCAGAGCGCAGCGCGCGACACCCTGAGCGAAGCGGTGACATGGATCCCGCAGGTTTCGGCCGAGTATATGCGCGCGGGTGACGTTCGGCTGGCTATAACCTCGGAGACGCCTACACTGATGATCGATCAGGACCCGAAGGCGGTGAGCGCCATGAAGCGCGCCGAGGCACAGGCGGCGCAAGAGTTGTTCGCCCTGCTGCAACGCAACGCCTCCGTCTGGACGGTAGTGGCCTACCCCTCGCCAGGCTGGGCGGCCCACGTCCTGCCCAACCTGCCCCCGGAGGAGCAGGTGAGCGAACTGTGGCGGGCCATTGCCAGCATCTGCCGGCTGCACGCCGATGATCCCGTGGCGACCTGGAAAGCGCACGTCGCCGATCTGGAGGCCCGGGGCGCCTACCTCACCGCGCGGGCCTACAGCGCGCTCCATTTCCGCGCCCCCGGAACCGACCTGCGCGTCGGTCTGGCGCCGGGCCATATCTGGGCGGGCGGCGGCGCTATCAGCGAGCGCGGCCAAGCCTTCGTGCCCAACCTGCCGACCGAGGAAGTCTTCACCCTGCCGCACCGTGAGCGTGTAGAGGGTATGGTGCGGTCGAGCCGGCCCCTGGTCTACGGGGGGAACGTGATCAGCGACTTCAGCCTGACATTCAAAGACGGACGTGTTCTACAGGCAACGGCAGCGCAGGGAGAGGAAGTGCTGCGACGACTGCTGGCCACCGACGAGGGCGCCGCCTATCTGGGCGAAGTGGCCCTGGCGCCAGGCAGTTCGCCCGTCGGGCAGACCGGGCTACTGTTCGCCAACACCCTCTACGACGAAAACGCCTCCAGCCACCTCGCCCTCGGCGGGGGCTACCGCTTCTGTCTCTCGGGCGGCAATAGCATGTCGGCGGAAGAGTTTCGGGCGGCAGGAGGCAACCTCAGCGTGATCCACGAAGATTTCATGATCGGCTCGTCGGCGATGGACGTGGATGGCATCACCGCAACCGGCGGCGCCGAGCCGGTTATGCGCGGGGGCGAGTGGGCCTTTCGTGTGTAGATCCTCCCATAACCGGTTGGCAGGGCATGGAGCAAACTGATTTCCCTATGCCCTGCCCACGCTGGAGTGCGTATGGGGCAAGTGGTTTCCCGCCTGCCCGCGCTGGAGGGAACGTGGGGCAAGCGGTTTTCGCCACGCCCCCGCCCGCGCTGGAATGAGGGTGGGAAAACCGGGTTTCCCCACGCCCCCGCCCGCGGAGAGGAGAACCGGCAAGGAGGGCGCATCACGCGGCGGATCGCGGCGGTACAACAGAGGAAGACTGCATGACTCGAGGACGACGATGCCGCACGACCTTCCGCCCCTCCGGCCCGGACACCGAATCAACGAGTTTGTGATTCTCCGGCCCATCGCCGCAGGCGGCACGAGCACGCTGTACCTGGCGCGACCGGCGGGCCGCGGCGATCTGCGAGAACATGCCGCCCGGCTGCCGGGGCGCCTCTGCCCCCGTTGTGGCGGCGCTGGATTGGCCGCCCTCAAACTTGCCCATCCCGGCTACCAGGCCAACCTGCACGACGAACACGACTTCCTCTCTCGCCCAGAGTTGCGGCACCCGCACCTGGTGGAGCTTTACAGCCGCCGGCGCCCCGACGAGCCTGGCCCGCGCGACCTGGGCCTGGCACACCTGCCCGAGGGTAAGGCCGGCGACGGCTATACCGTACCCTACCTCGCTCTGGCCTTCGAGCCGGGGCCGACCCTGGCCCATCTGCTGCGCCAGCGGCGCGGCTGGCCGCTCGACCCAACCCTGGCGGCGCACATCGCCCATCAGATCGCCCAGGCCCTGCGTCACTTGCACGGCCACGACCTGGTCCATCACGATGTCAAGCCCGGGAACATCATCCTGCGCCCCACGCGGGGTATCGCCGACGTTGCATTGATCGATCTGGGTGCGGCGGAGTCGTTGCGCGCCCCGCGCCAGCGGAGCATCTATGGCACCCGACACTACCTGCCGCCTGAAAGGTTAAGCGGCGGCGGCCTGGAAACGCTCACCCCGCACGTTGACGTGTACGGGCTGGGGCGCGCACTGCAGGAAATGCTGACCGGCGCCCTGGAAGACGAGGACGGCGCCGCTGAGCGCGGCGCCAGAACACCGTGGACGGGTCGCCCGACCATCTCCGCCGAACTCGTCCACCTGGTGCGCGACGCCACCGCGCAATGCCTGGCAGAACGCCGGCGCCGCGTGCCGTCGATGCATACGTTCATCGAGCGCCTGGAAGCGACGCCGGAGTTCCGACGAGCGCTGGCGCCCGCGCGAAGGTGACCGGGCCGCAGGATCAGCTCCAGGTTGCCATCGCTGGCAGGATCAAGGAGTCGTGGGGACGCCATGCTTACCGCAGAGGGGGCGGAGAAGGGGTTTTGTGAAACCCTCTCCCTGCCCTCTGATGTGGTGCGGTTGCACCGTACCCCCGGGCTTGCCCCAAAGACTCTGCAACCCCCGGCAAGTCCCCACACATTGTTGGCCTCCCCGATCGGTGGTATACTACTCGCACGGTCGTTCAACTCCAGCGCCGCCGCGACCCCAGGCGGCGCTTTCGTCTGCGCGGCAGGGGTGGAAATAGCCTATGGCGAAGGACAGGATCGTCATCAAGGGCGCCCGTGAGCATAACCTCAAGGGGATCGACGTCGAGATCCCCCGCGACCGGCTCGTCGTGCTCACCGGGGTCAGCGGTTCGGGCAAGAGTTCGCTGGCCTTCGATACGCTCTACGCCGAGGGGCAACGGCGCTACGTCGAGAGCCTCTCGGCCTACGCGCGGCAGTTCCTCGGCCAGATGGAGAAGCCCCGCGTTGACCTCATCGAGGGGCTGTCCCCGGCCATCGCCATCGAGCAGAAGAGCGCCAGCAAGAACCCCCGCTCGACCGTGGGCACGGTGACCGAGATCTACGACTACCTGCGCCTCCTCTTTGCCCGCGCCGGCGCACAGCACTGCCACCAGTGCGGCCGCCCGGTCGCCTCGCAAACCGCCGAGCAGATGGTCCGGCGCGTGCTGACCCTGCCAGCCGGTACGCGCTTCATGGTGCTCGCGCCCCTGGTTTCGCAACGAAAGGGCGAGTACCGGGACATCTTCGCCGAGGCCCGGGCCGAGGGCTTTGTGCGCGTGCGGGTCGACGGCGAGATCCGCGGCCTCGACGAGGAAATCCGACTCAATAAGAAGGTCAAGCACACCATCGAGGTGGTCGTTGATCGCCTGGTGATGCCGGAGCGTGACGCGGTCGCGGAGGAGGACCCCGCGACGAGCCAGGGCGTGGCGGCAGCGGGGGCAGGCAGCGCCTACGACGGCTTCGTGACCCGGCTCACCGATAGTATCGAGCAGGCCCTGCGGGTGGGCGAGGGCAGCGTGATCATCAGCATCCAGCCGCAAGCGCGCGCGGTACCGGAGGAGGGGGGCGCCGCGCCCGCCCCCGAAGAGTGGCTGATGAGCCAGAGCAATACCTGCCTCAGTTGCGGGATCTCCTTCCCCGAGTTGACCCCGCAGATGTTCTCGTTCAACTCGCCCCAGGGCGCCTGCCCCCAGTGTACAGGCCTGGGCACGCGCCTGGAGGTGGACCCCGACCTGCTCGTGCCCAACGGCGACCTGTCGATCCACGAGGGCGCGGTCACCTACTGGGGCGAGATGCGCAAGAAGAGCGACTCGTGGGGCTACAAGGCCATCGTCGCCATCGCCACCCACTACGGCTTCAGCCTGGATACGCCCTGGAACCAGTTGACGCCACGGCAGCGCGAGGCCATCATCTACGGCAGCGGGCAGGAGCGCATCCGCTTCCTCTGGTCGAACGAGCACGGCGGCTTCGGCGAGTTCTACCGGCCCTGGGAGGGCCTGGCCGCCGAGATCCGCCGGCGCTTCTTGCAGACCGGCAGCGAAGTCGCCCGCGAGTACTACCTCCAGTTTATGAGCGAGCAGCCCTGCCCGGCCTGCCGCGGCGCGCGCCTGCGCCCGGAAAGCCTCGCCGTGCGGGTGGCCGGGGCCAATATCCACGAAGTCTGCGAGCGCAACGTCACCGAGGCCCTCGACTGGGTGCTCGGCCTGAGCGCGGGGCCGCTCACCGAAACCCAGTTACAGATCGTCGCTGATGTATTGAAAGAGATCCGTGAGCGCCTGGGTTTCCTCAATAACGTGGGTCTGCACTACCTGACCCTCGCGCGTCCTGCCCCGACCCTCTCCGGCGGCGAGGCCCAGCGCATTCGCCTGGCTTCGCAGATCGGCTCGGGCCTGGTCGGGGTCATGTACATTCTCGACGAGCCGAGCATCGGCCTGCACCAGCGCGACAACCGGAAGTTGCTCGACTCGCTGCTGCGCCTGCGCGACCTGGGCAATACCCTGGTGGTGGTCGAACACGATCTGGAGACGATGCAGGCGGCTGACTGGATCATTGATTTTGGCCCTGGCGCGGGGGTGAAGGGCGGCGAAGTGGTAGCGGCGGGGCCGCCGGAGGCCATCGCGGCCCACCCCACCTCGCTGACCGGCCAGTACCTCAGCGGGCGTCTGGAGATCGCCGTGCCCGCGCGGCGGCGCCGGCCCCTTACCGTCTCGGCCATCGCCCGGCGGCCTCCCGCGCCGTTGCTGCGGCGCGCGCGGGGCGCCGCGCCTGCGCCGGTATCGTCCGACCAGGAAGCCTGGCTGGAGATTGAAGGCGCGACTCTTAACAACCTGCGCGACGTCAGCGCGCGCTTCCCCCTGGGCTGCTTCGTGGCCGTTACCGGCGTGTCGGGATCGGGCAAGTCGTCGCTGATCACCGAAACGCTCTACCCGGCCCTGGCCAATCGCCTCAACAAGGCCCAGCTCAAGCCTGGCCCCTACCGCGCCCTGCGGGGTATCGAGCACCTCGACAAGGTGATTGATATTGACCAGCAGCCGATCGGGCGCACGCCACGCTCCAATCCGGCTACCTATGTCAAGTTGTTCGATCTGCTGCGTGATCTGTTTGCCACTACCCCCGAGGCGCGCCTGCGGGGCTACGCGCCGGGACGCTTCTCCTTCAACGTCAGGGGCGGCCGCTGTGAGACCTGCGAGGGCAACGGCGAAATCAAGATCGATATGCAGTTCCTCGCCGACGTGTGGGTGCGCTGCAACGAGTGCAAGGGCAAACGCTACAACCGCGAGACGTTGCAGGTAAAATACAAGGGCAAGTCCATCGCCGACGTGCTGGATATGGACGTGCAGACGGCTCTGGAGTTCTTCGACAACGTGCCGCGGGTACGGCGCATCCTGCAGACACTGCACGACGTCGGCCTGGACTACATCAAGCTCGGTCAGCCTGCCACGACGCTCTCCGGCGGCGAGGCCCAGCGGGTGAAACTGGCCAGAGAACTGGCGCGGGTGGCCACGGGACGTACGATCTACATTCTCGATGAGCCAACCACCGGCCTGCACTTCGCCGACGTGCAGAACCTGCTGCGGGTGCTGCATCGCCTGGTGGACGCGGGCAACACGGTCATTGTGATCGAGCACAACCTGGACGTGATCAAGACCGCCGACTGGGTGATTGACCTGGGACCGGAGGGTGGCGACGGGGGCGGCTCCATCGTGGCAGAAGGCCCGCCCGAGGCGGTGGCCATGGTCGAGGCGTCGCACACCGGCCGCTTTCTGCGCGAGATCCTGCGGGCCGAAGCCCCGCGCGCTGCGGCCGATTAAACGCCTTTTCGGATACCCGGGGTATCCGATTTCTTGCGGGGAGGGCCGCGCCCTTCCGCATCCTCCCCGCAGGCAGGGGGGTGGCGAAACCGGGTTTCCCCACGCTCCGCCAACCGGGCGCGGAACGCCGGTTCCGGCAAGGGCCGCCCCCTCCCGGACCCTTGCGTTTGAGCACATGGTGAAGCCACAGGCGATCGTTATGGCCGAGACGATTGAGATCCCTGTTTGCGGCATGGACTGCGCCGAATGCGCCGCGCACGTCGAGCGGGCCATCGGCGGCCTGCCCGGGGTCGAGGCGGTGACGGTGCTGCTGGCGGCGGAGAAGGCCATCGTCCACGCCGATCCCGCCCGGGTCACGCCCGAGGTGTTGCGGGCAGCAGTGGAAGCGGCGGGGTACCAGGTCCCTGCCGCCCCGACGCCGCAGGGCCGCGGCGAGGCGGGCGCGGCCGTGGCGCGGCGCGCGCTGATGCTCTTCGGCCTGATCTTCGGAGCGGTGCTGTTCGTGGTGGTCGTGGGCGAATGGTTCGGCCTGCTCGAAACGATCACCGCCAGGGTGCCGTTCTGGATCGGCGCTGGCCTCGTCCTGCTGGCCGGCTGGCCGGTCTTTGCCGGGGTGATCCACGCGGCGCTGCACCGGCAGGTGACTGCCCACACGCTCATGAGCCTGGGGGTGCTGGCGGCGCTGGCCGTAGGCGAGTGGGCCACGGCAGCGGTAGTGGTCTTCTTCATGCGCGTCGGCGATGGCGTGGAACGTTTTACCGCTGAACAGGCGCGGCGAGCGGTGCGCCGACTCGACGCGCTGGCCCCGCAGACCGCCCGCGTTGAACGCGAGGGCGCCGAGGTGGAACTGCCCATCGCTGCCGTGCGACCCGGCGATGTGGTCGTGGTGCGACCCGGCGAACGCATCCCCGTGGATGGCGAGGTCATCACCGGCCAGGCGACGATCAACCAGGCGGCGATCACCGGCGAGCCGATGCCGGTAGAAGCCGGGCCGGGGATGAACGTCTTTGCCGCCACCATCGCCGAGTTGGGCAGCCTGCGCGTGCGCGCGACCCGCGTGGGCGAGGCCAGCACCTTCGGCAAGATTGTGCGCCTGGTCGAGCAAGCCGAGGCCCGGCGCGCCGACGTGCAACGCCTGGCCGACCGCTTCGCCGGGTGGTTGCTGCCGGTGGTCGTAACTCTGGCCGCGCTGACCCTGCTCCTCCGGCGCGACCCGCTGGCGACGGCTGCGGTGCTGGTGGTGGCCTGCTCGTGTTCGTTCGCCCTGGCTACGCCGGTGGCGGTGCTGGCGGCCATCGGCGGGGCCGCTCGCCGCGGCTTGCTGATCAAGGGCGGACGGTACCTTGAGGCCCTGGCGCGCGCCGATGTGCTGCTGGTGGACAAGACCGGCACCCTGACCCTTGGACGGCCACGCATCACCGAGGTGATCGCCCTGGGCGAACGCTCGGAGGCCGAGGTCCTGGCGCTGGCCGCGGCCGCCGAACGCTACTCCGAGCATCCCCTGGCTGAAGCGGTGCGTGTGGCGGCAGTTGAGCGCGGCCTGGTCATCCCGGCGCCGCAACGCTTCGCGGCCCTCCCCGGGCAGGGCGTGCGCGCCGAGGTGAACGGTGTCGATGTGGACGTCGGCAATGCCCGGCTGCTGCCGCCCGGCTTCAGCCTGCCGCCCGTGGCGGAGAGCCTGGCGGACGCCGGACGGACGCTGTTTATTGTTACCATTGACGGCATGCCGGCGGCCGTGCTGGCCGCAGCCGATGGCGAGCGCCCCGAAGTGGCCCGCGCCCTGGCCGAGGCGCGGCAGGCGGGCATTCGTGAGATTGTCATCCTGACCGGCGACAGCGCGCCCGCCGCCGCAGGTCTGGCCGAACGTTTCGGCGTCGGGTACCGGGCCGAACTGCTGCCCGAGGACAAGATCGCCATCGTGCGCGAGTATCAGGCCCGTGGGCGCCGGGTGGTGATGGTGGGCGATGGGATCAACGATGCCCCGGCGCTGGCGCAGGCCGATGTGGGCGTGGCCATGGGGGTTGCCGGCAGCGACATCGCCCTCGAGGCCGCCCACGTGGCGCTGATGCGCGACGACTGGACGCTCCTGCCCGAGGCGCTGCGCCTGGCGCAACGCACGATGCGCGTGGTGCGCTTCAACCTGGGCTTTACCGTGGTCTACAACCTGGTCGGGTTGAGTCTGGCCGCCATTGGTCTCTTGCCGCCGATGCTGGCCGCCGCGGCCCAATCGCTGCCCGATCTGGGCATTCTGGCCAATTCGGCCCGTCTCCTCCGCACACGCGAGCCGGCCAATCCACCCTCCCAGACGCCAGAGTTGCAGTCGAGGGCGGCATAACCGGACGAATCGGGGTTTGCATCTGTACCAATATGCTGTACAATAGTTGCAGTGTGATCGCAAGGAGCCATCACGAGTATTTTGGGCGACGCTGCTGCGTGCGCCCACATTGTCGTTTATCCCCATTGCGCGACAGAATACGACGAGAGAGCCAATGCCAAAAACGGAGTTGCTGGTCGCCCAGCCACGGGTCCATCTGGTCGCAGCGGGCGTCAACTATGGCCGGTTTGCCATCGAGCCGCTACAGGTGGGGCACGCCGGTCCCCTCGGAAACGCCCTGCGTCGCGTCTTGTTATCCTCCATTCCCGGCGCAGCGATTACCCGCATCAAGATCGGCGGAGTGATCCACGAGTTTTCGACCATTCCCGGCGTGCTCGAAGATGGCACGCAACTGGTCTTGAACGTCAAAGGCATCCGCCTGCGCTCATACTCCGAGCGCGCGGTGACGATGCAGGTGATCAAGCGCGGTCCCGGTCCGATCTATGCCCGCGACATTGACGCCCCCAGCACGGTTGAGATTGTCAACCCCGATCATTACCTCTGCACGATTGACGACGACTCGGTGCTGGAAATGCAACTCACAGCGGAGCGAGGGCGGGGCACAAGCCTGGCCGATAACAACAGCGGCCTGAACATTGGCGAGATTGCCGTTGATGCGCTCTTCAATCCCGTTCCACAGGTGAACTTTCTCGTCGAGCGCATCGGAGGCGAGGAGGATCAGGGGTTCGAACGCCTGGTAATCGAGATCTGGACCGATGGGACGATCAAACCCGGCGACGCGCTGGGCCATGCCGCTCAGGTGTTGAGCCAGCACTTCGGGCGCATCGCCGCCTTCGATCAGCCCGAGCCGGTTGCCGAACTGCCCACGCCCGCCGGTCGTGCCATTCCTCCCGATGTTTACAACCGCACGATCGACGAACTGGGCCTCAGTACACGCACCTACAACAGCCTGCGTCGCGCCGATATCACCACCATCGGGCGATTGCTCGAACTCGATGAGCGCGCGTTGCAGAGTATTCGTAACCTTGGCCCTAAGGGGGTAGAGGAGATCCGTACCCACCTCGCCAGAGCCGGCTATCTCGAGGGTGGCGAACAGCCTGCCCTGCCCGAAGGTGATGACTCGGCCACCGACGAACTGCTGCCCGACAGCACCGAGTCCGCGATGGCCTGAGTCCGGCCTCGCCCTCCTCTAACGTTCACCTCTGAACGTTTCCCTGTCGCGCACAGGCGCGGCCGGCACTTGTGCCGCCTTGCGCCCCAAATACACCCTTGCGCCTGCCGGGGGCCGGTCTCCCCCGTCTCGAAGGGGACCATGCCGCTTTCCGCTGATCGATCCACAACGCTGGTGGCGCATGTAGCAAGTTCCTAAGCGGGAGGGCCCGGCAAGGCTCTGCCCTCCCATACCTTCTCTGCTCCGGCGGGGTGTGGGAGACATGGTTCGCACCTACGTTACTGTTAGAGGGGCGCGAGGAAGTTATGCCTCGCCGTAACCTCCGTTCCGCCCGCGACGGTAGACTCGTTCTGGCCACGCCATGGCGCGCGCCCGCCGCAGGCGGAACAACCGGATCGCCAAGGGCTGTGCCCACCGCACCTCCTCCCGACGGTCACGCAACATGCCACGGAGCGAAAGCATGATCTCGATGCACCGTGGCGATGGGGGCTACGGTCTCGCTGCACGGCCCGTCAGGTGTGAGCCTTCTCGTATCGCAGTAATCAGTTCACTGTATCTCCTGGGAGTATAACAAGTATATGGCACGTACATCAAAGAAAAGCGCTGCCACGGATGGCGCCGCGACCCAGAATGGCGCGGCCCAGAATGGCGCCGGCGCCGCGGTTGAAAATGTCCAACCCCCTGAGAGCGCCGCAACCGCGACTGGCAGCGGCATTCTTGAGATCGGCTCCGAAGGCTTCGGGTTCCTGCGTGGCCCGCGCCTGCTGCCCGGTCCTGACGATGTCTATGTGGCCCAATCGCAGATCCGGCGCTTCGGCCTGCGCACTGGCGATCATATTACCGGGCGCGTGCGCCCGCCGCGTGAAGGCGAACGCTATCCCTCGCTCCTCTGGGTCGAGAAGGTCAATGACGTTCCTACCGACGAGGCCCAGAAACGGCCCGTCTTTGAACGCCTGACCCCTGTCCATCCGTTTCAACAACTGGTGCTGGCTACCGAACCGAATATCCTCTCCACCCGCCTGGTTGATCTGATCGCCCCCATCGGGCGCGGGCAACGCGGGCTGATCGTCGCCCCGCCCAAGGCGGGTAAGACGATGCTGCTCAAGGCGATTGCCAATGGGATCACCACCAACAACCCCGATGTCCAGTTGATCGTCTTGCTCATCGGTGAACGCCCTGAGGAAGTCACCGATATGCGTCGCTCGGTCAAGGGCGAGGTGATTGCCGCCACCTTCGATGAGCCAGTCGAGGATCATATCAAGGTCGCGGAACTGACCCTCGAACGCGCCCGCCGCCAGGTAGAGCACGGTCGCCACGTGGCGATCCTGATGGATTCGATCACCCGTCTTGCTCGCGCCTACAACATCGCCATGCCCTCGTCGGGACGTACACTATCCGGTGGTATTGATCCTGCCGCGCTCTATCCGCCCAAGCGCTTCTTCGGTTCGGCGCGGGCCATCGAGGAGGGCGGCTCGTTGACGATCATCGCCACCTGTCTGGTGGATACCGGCAGCAAAATGGATGACGTCATTTTCGAGGAGTTCAAGGGCACCGGTAACATGGAGCTCAACCTCGATCGCAAACTGGCCGAGAAGCGGATCTTCCCCGCCATTGACATCCAGCGCTCCAGCACTCGCCGTGAAGAGTTGCTCCTCGATCCAGTCACGCTGCGCCAGACGTATGCCCTGCGGCGCATGGTCAGCATGGTTGGCGATAACGAGGGTACCGAACTGATGCTCGCGCGTATGGCGAAGACCAAAAATAACGCCGAGTTCCTCGCGACCCTGGGGAAGTAACCAGATAAGCCCTGTTTGCCTGTGTAGACAGGGATGACGATGCGGAACGAATCACGCCCATTCCGCACAACCCGCGCTTTGCCCGCTCGTCCGTGAACGTGAGAGCCGTGCCTCATGCGCAGCAACCCTCCGCGTGACGCTTTCTGGCAACAATGGCTGCGCCCGTGGCGATTGATCGGTCTTGTGTTCCTGCTGGCCAGCCTGAGTTTCTGTGGGGTACCTATCGCCCAGGCGCCGCTGGTTCCGCATGCTCCGCCGGACCCGGCAACGCCCATGGTGGCCCCCACGCTTACGGCCATACCGACGGTTGAAGCGGCGCCAACGGCTATGCCCGATCCCGCCGCACCACGCCGCGTTGGCCTCCAGGTGGGCCACTGGCGCATCGAAGAACATCCCGACGAGCAGGCCAGGCTCCGCCGCTTCTCGGGGGCCTACTACCGCGGGTACGACGAGTGGGAACTCAACATCATTATCGCCAGGCAGACCATGGAGCGCCTCGAGGCCGCAGGCGTGGCGGTTGATCTGCTCCCCGCCACCGTGCCGCCGGGCTATCTGGCCGATGGGTTCGTTTCGATACACGTAGACGGCGCCACGGGCGCGCAGGCAACCACCCGGCGGGGCTGGAAGATCGCCACGCCGTTTCGCGCCTCCGCCGCTTCAGACGCCCTGGCCGAGGCGATCAGCGCCGCCTATCCCCGTATCACCGGATTGCCCGAGGACCCCCTCGGCCCCTCCTACGACATGCGCGCCTACTACGCCTTCGCCTACTATCGCTACCATCACAGCATTGCGCCCGAAACTCCGGCAGTCATTCTTGAAGCCGGTTTTATGACCCATCCGGCGGATCGCGAACTGCTCTTCGGACGGCCCGACCTGATCGCGGAGGGCATCGCCCAGGGCGTCCTGCGCTACCTGGCAGCCTATGATCCGTCCGACGCAGCGGCCCGCACGCCGGTGGGGCGCGCGCTGCTGCGCCCGGCGCGCGAAGACGCGCCCCTCTACGCGCGCCCCGACCAGCAGAGCGCCGTCGAGCGCACCCTGGTCCGCGACGAGCGACTGGCGCCTATGGCCGAAACTGGCGGCTGGGTGCTGGTCTTCACCCATGGCGGGAACTGGGATCTCGGCTGGGTACGGACGGAAGACGTCGAAGAAACCGGCGAGGCGCTGGCCCCGCCGGTTGCACCGGTCCACTCCCCGCAGGGCCGAAGCGGCGGCTGCGCCCTGGCTTCAGCCCTGCGAGTCCTATAACGAGACCTTCTCCTTGTAAGAGAAGTTCCGAGGGGCCTGCGGCCCGGCTGAGAAGCAAGTTCGTTGGAATACTAGAAGCAATATCTTGCAAATAAGACAAGGCTCCTGGCACAGCCCCCCCTCCCAACCTCCCCCCGCTGGGGGAAGGAGCGGGGCAGCGCGCGGCGGGTCACGCCCTGGTGAGCGTCGGTATGCCTCCGGACCACTCCAACAGGGAGCGGAGGAGCTAGAAGCCCTCCCCCGGCGGGGGAGGGCTGGGAGGGGGCAACGCGCTTAGGTAAAACGTATTGAGACTAGAAGATAATCTGATCGACATTCGCCTGGTCAAGGCTCGACCAGGGCGTGCGCACCACCCCGCTGCGGATCTGGCGCCCGAGGCGCAGCACGGCGAGCAGCACCACCGACAACGCCAGCAAACTCATCGAAGTGGCATAAACCGCGGTGTAGCCGAGGGCCACATCAGCGGTAGCTCGCTGCACCAGATCGCGCATCAGACCGCCGCCGATGGTGCCGAAGCCCTGCGCGAGGGCCTGGGTGATGCCCCACAGCCCGATGAAGAGACCGGCGTGGTTCTTGTCCACCAGGCTCATCACCAGAGCCAGGGCCCCCACGATGAACACGCCCCGCCCCGCACCAATCAGCGTGGCTCCGGCGCGGAAGGGGTTCACCAGGGCCCCGCTGCTGGAGAGCGTTACCACCAGAAAGCCCGCCAGACCCACCAGGCAGCCACCGGCAATCAGCGGCACTGGCGAGCGCCCGCGCCACAGCAGCACCGCTGCGAAAACGATCCCTAGCAGCATCCCCGCGCCCCACAAGGCGGTGAGCCGGGTGGTCTGCGCCACGCTCATCCCCAGCACCTGGCCGCCATACGGCTCCAGCAGCACATCGTGCGTGGCGAAGCCCAGGGTCGCCAGGAAGAGCACGATAAACAGGTTCCGCAGCGGGCGCTGAGCAGCCAGCAAGCGCACCGACTCGAGCAACGTCTGGCGCACCTGGATCGGCTCACCGACATCTTCGAGCTTGCCGTCGGGTTTAAGCCGCTCCTGGTTGTACATCGCCACGAACGTCAGGGCCACAAACACCACCGCCGACCCCTGCATCACCTGGATCAGGCGGATGTGGTCGTAGCGGACCAGCAACTGGCCCATCACGATCGAACTGACGATTGTACCCAACACCAGCATGATCCACAACACCCCGAGGACCTGACCACGCTCGCGTGAAGGGGTTATGTCGCTTACTGTCGCCAGATAGATCGTCTCGACCGCATTCACGCCGATGCCGTAGGCCAGGAAAATCAGCGTGCAGACGATCATGGCAATGGGAAAGGTAAGCGCCCCATCGCCGCTCAGGAGGATCAGCGAGAAGGGCGCCGTTGCCAGGCCGCCGTAGGTGAGCATGGCGCCAAAAACCAGGTAGGGTGTGCGCCAGTTGCCTGCGGCCCGGTCAACATCGGAGCGAAAGCCAATCATCGCCCGCGCCGGCGACACGAAGTAGTGGATGGCCAGCAGGAAACCCACCGCTACGGCAGGGATGCGCAACTCGTCGATCAGCACGCGGTTGAGGGTGCCGGTCAGGGGCGCCAGCGAAACGCCCATGCCAAACTGAAATAGCCCGAGCCTGAGGACCCCCATCCAGCGCGCCACGGCCGGCTTGCGCTCGAGCCAGCGCCGGGCGCCCTCCACCGGCCGCATCAGCATCCTGCCTGCTGCCATCGTCACACTCCTCGCCAGTCACCCTTGGCTGCACGGGCACCACCGGGATACACTGAGGGATTACCCCGGGAGGGCTGCCCCCCCAGACCTTCCCCTCCGGCAGGGGCGTAGGGAAACCCGGTTTTCCCACCTCATCCAGACGACCAGGGAACCGCTGTTCCGGGGAGACGGCAGGGGCGCGGGGAAACCCGGTTTTCCCACCTCATCCAGACGACCAGGGAACCGCTGTTCCGGGGAGAGCCGCGCGCTCCCATCTGGTGGATGGTTTGTCGTATTATAGCATGCAGCTAAAAAAAGCGGTATGAGAAGCATTAACCATGCTCCGGCACACCCCTGGCCAGGTGTGGTATGATACCCGTCAATGAACCCTGGCTGAGGTCCAGCGTGTCACCTCCACGCAGACATATGAGCCGTATTGCCAAAACCTTCGCCCGCCTGCGCGCCGAGGGCCGCATTGCTCTGATGCCCTTCCTCACCGTAGGCTTCCCCGAACGCGACAGCGCCCTGGACCTGGTGCCCGCGATGGAAGGAGCAGGCGCGAGCATCTTTGAACTGGGCGTGCCATTCTCAGATCCCCTCGCGGACGGCGCGACCATCCAGCGCGCTGCGCAACGCGCCCTTGCCAACGGCATCACGCTAACGGATTGCCTGCACACCGTGGCCACGCTCCGCGAAAAGGGCACGCAGGCGCCACTGCTGTTGATGGGCTACTACAACCCGCTGCTGCGCTACGGGATCGAACGCGCTTCCCGCGACCTGGCCGCCGCCGGCGGTGATGGCTGGATCGTGCCGGACGCGCCCCCCGAAGAATCGGCCGAACTGCGGGCCGCCGCACGCTCCTACGGCCTGGATACGATCATGTTCGTGGCCCCGACAACGCCAGAAGAACGTGTCGCGGCGATTAGCGCCCAGGCCAGCGGCTTCATCTACGTTGTCTCCCTCACCGGGGTTACCGGCGCGCGCCAGAGCCTGGCCGCCAACCTCGGCGAGGTCATCGCCCGGGTGCGCCGGCATAGTGACCTGCCGCTGGTCGTGGGCTTCGGCATCAGCAACGCCAGCCACGTGACCGAAGTGGCCCGTCTGGCCGATGGCGCAATCGTCGGCAGCGCCCTGCTCGCCCATCTGGAGCGCCTGCCACCCGACCAGGTCGCGGGCGGAGCAGCCGCGTTTGTGCGCGAGTTGCTGACCCCACAGGAGTGACCTGTGACCGTGTCGTTGTTCTCTCGGAGGGGCTGCGCCCCTCCGAACCACTCGGCAAAGGAGCAACAACGCAGGCTTCAGGGCGCCTGGCGCCGGCAATGTTCCACAATGAGGAGGAACGATGGAAGCGAAAGCGTATGTATTGATTGAAGCCGAGTCCGGGCGCGTCGCCGAAGTGCTTACTGCCCTGCGCGCGATCGACGGCGTGAGCGCCGCCGATGCGGTCACCGGCCCCTACGATATTATCGCCACGGTGCAGACGCCCGATCCCCGCAATATCGGCCGGCTGGTGATGAACCAGATCCAGGGCGTCGAGGGCATTAAACGCACGGTCACCTGCATTGTGATTGGCTAGACGCCTGACCGGACACCCGGGGCGCCCGGGTACGTTCTCGGAGGGCTTTGCCCTCCCAGGCCCTCACCATGCGGCAGGGTCGCGGGCAGTCCTGGTTCCCCCATCCGGCGATATCGGTTTCCCCAGAGCTACGAGCATCGAGAGAGAGAGAGCGCCATGACGTCGTCGAGCCGAGGGTTGGAAGGGGTCATCGCCGCACAGACCGGGATCAGCTTCATTGATGGGATCAATGGGCGCCTGTTTTACCGCGGCATCGACATCAACGAACTGGTCGAGCATTCGACCTTTGAGGAGACCACTGCGCTCCTCTGGTACGGAGATCTGCCCACCACCAGACAACTCGATAGCTTCAAGCGCAAAATGGCCGAGAACCGCCTCGTGCCCAACGAGATCATCGCCCTCCTGCTGCTGCTGCCCAGGAAAACCTCGCCGATGGGCGTGCTGCGGACGGCCGTCTCAGCACTGGCGCCGTTTGATCCCGAAACCGGCGACAACTCGCTCGAAGCGAATGTCAACAAGTCAATTCGCCTTACGGCTGCACTGCCGACGATCGTCGCCGCGTGGGATCGCATTCGCAATGGCCTGTGGCCGGTCACCCCCAGCGAGCATCTTGACCATGCTGCCAACTTCCTGTACATGCTCACCGGCGTTGAACCCGACGCGGAGAAAGCGCGGGTGCTCGACCAGTGCCTCATCCTGCATGCCGATCACGGCCTGAACGCCAGCACCTTCGCCGCGCGTATCACGGCCTCGACCCTGTCGAACCTCCATAGCGCGATCGTATCGGCCATCGGCACCCTCAAGGGGCCGCTGCACGGCGGGGCCAACGAGCAGGTGATGCGCATGTTGCTCGAAATCGGCAACCCCGAGCGCGTCGATCAGTATATGCGCGGGGCGCTGGCGGCCAAAAAGAAGATCATGGGCTTCGGTCACCGCGTCTACAAGGCTGACGACCCACGCGCGCTCTGGCTCCAGCGTCTGGCCGCCCGCCTGGCCGATCGCACCGGCAACCGGCGCTGGTTCGAGATGAGCGAGCGCATTCGCGCCATCGTGCAGACGGAAAAGCCGCTCCCGGTCAATGTGGATTTCTATTCCGCCTCGGTTTACTACACCCTGGGCGTGCCGATTGACCTGTTTACGCCGATCTTTGCCATCAGTCGCGTCGCCGGATGGACGGCCCACGTCTACGAGCAGTACTCCGACAATCGCCTCATCCGCCCCGAAGGGGAGTACATTGGTCCGCTGGATGTGCCCTACACCCCTATCGAGCAGCGTCAGTAGCACGCTGACGCTGCTTCGTGTCAGCGTGACCCGGGTGCCCCCCGGCTCCGGGGTGAGATTCGGGGCAACCAGGCTGCCCGAGAAGGCGCTTTTTCGTTGCTCATGGCATCTGTACCGCCATGACCAACGAAAAAACTGGAGTCTGGGGCCTGCCCCAACGACGTTGCATTCGCCCCAGGGGATCGTAGCAGGGCCTCTTTGGACCTTCACCTTTCCAGATTCTCCGCAAGAGGGCGCGTATGGCTCCCGAGCCACAGCTCAATCCAACCCTGCGCCGGCGCCTGCGCTGGGCCTTCCGTGGCGCGCTGGCCCTGGCGACCTTTGCCATCCTGATTGGCACCCTGTTCAACGTCCTGGTAGGTTACGCTATCGGGGCCATTCCCGCTGATGCCGGGGCGGCGTTCTGGGGATGGTTCGTGCTGCGCTCGGCGCTGGCCTGGGGCGGCGGCGGCCTCTTCTTCGGGGCCGTGCTGGGCACATTTGCCTCAATGATCTGGCGCGACGATACCGTAACTTGATTGGAGGGGCGAATGAACGCCAGGGTCATGTTAACGTTCTGGCTGAAAGCCCTCCCCCTGCCGCCTCTCCCTGAGCGGGAGATGGGGGGAGGAGGATGAAGTTTAGCTGCGGGGAGCGACGTTGACGTGGCCCCACATGCACACACGCTATGCGCTGGTTGTGTTGACGCGAGCGCCGTGAGGCGCTATAATCCATCACAATACGGGGCGTAGCGCAGACCGGTAGCGCACCTGAATGGGGTTCAGGAGGTCGCTGGTTCAAATCCAGTCGCCCCGACCAGTTCACAAAGCGCGGCACATGCATGTGCCGCGCTTTGTGTATGTTGCCGGTAATGCTCCCGTCATACTGACCGGTTATCCTGATATGTAAAGATGGGAGGGTCCGGCAGGGCGTAGCCCTCCCAGGAACAATCATCGACAGACGTAGCCGGGTCTGTGCAAAGTCTAAGGGGCAAGCCCGAACCCAAAGGTAATCCCCGGGGTGGCTGCGCCACTGCATAACCCGCTGTGGCGGACCTTGCAATTGACCAGGATGCGCGAGCATTTAACCGTGATCCGGGAGCGCCACTGCATAACCCGCTGTGGCGGACCTTGCAATAGCCCTGTGGAACGTGATCCGGGTGTTGCGACAGGTTGCGCTTGCGTGCTACAATAGCACGCGAGTAAATGATTTTGCCTCATTTTTAAGCACCTGCGCGCAGAAAAGACCTGCTGCTCACCTTGACACCGGTTCCGTAGTCGCCGTATACTTGACACATTATGTTCTGTTCGCGCGACACATGATACGATGCCCCTACCGATGATCACAGCTTTCCCCTTATCGCGACCTGGACAAGGTTTCAGGAAAGCGACAGATGGCTTGCACAACCCGACAACGTAGCACCTCGCCAGAAGGCAGAATGTCGGGCCGTGGCGCTTTCGGGTTGCGGGGAACCGTGTAAAGCAGGTTTGAACCCTGTCCAGGGGACAACAGGAGGCGTTAGCATGGCGACGATGAGCCTGCAAGCTGCATACGATCAGGCCCGCAGCTACCTTGAAGCAAATAAGGTCGAGCAGGCGATCGGTGTGGCTCAGCATATCCTGGAGCATTTCCCGGAGAGTCTTGAGGCTCACCGCATCCTCGGCGAGGCCTATCTCGCCGGGCGACAGTTCGAGCAGGCCGAAGCGGCGTTCACACGCGTGCTGCGCGCCGACCCTGAGGATATCCCCGCCCACGTCGGCCTGGGTATCACCTTCGAGCGTCAGGGCAAGCTCGATCATGCGGTAGCCGAGTTTGAGCAGGCACTCGAAGTGCGCCCGGATATGCCCGAACTGCGCAGCCAACTCCTGCGCCTCTACACCGATATCTGGGGTAGCGACGGGGCCACCCTCCGCCTGAGCAGGCCCGGCCTGGCGCGTCTCTATGCCAAGGGCCACATGCTGCCACAGGCCATCCAGGAATACCGCAGCGTCATCGAGGAGCAACCCGAGCGCTTTGATGCCCGCGTCGGCCTGGCTGAGACCCTGTGGCGCAATCAACAGGAGCAGCAGGCGGCTGAAGTGTGCAGCGAGATCCTTGCCCTGCGCCCCGACGTGCTGAAGGCCAATCTGTTGCTTGGCTATATCAAACTGGCCTCCGGCGATCCTGAGGGCGAGCGGTTCTGGCGCCAGGCTCAACAGCTTGACCCCTACCAGCACGTCGCGCGAACCCTCTTCGAAACGTTCCCTGATCTGCCCACCCCCGATGTGCAGATCCCCGCCTGGGACGAGACGCTCTGGGCCGAGCGGCGCGCCCGGGAAGAGGCCGAGCGCCGTGCCGCCGCTCAGGCTGCGGTTGCCGCCGCCGCGGTTGCCACTGAACCGGAGCCGGGACGGTTGGCGCCCGCCTGGGGACCCGCCGAAGCCTCCCTCGCTGACCAGGGCGGCTTTAACGCTGATGATCTGCTCGCCAGCCTGCTGGCGATGGAACCCCCCGTACCAACTGAGCGCGGCGTGGATCTGGATACGTCCAGCGGGGTCGTGCCGTTTTCGCTGGAAGATATTGACGGCGTTGCCGAGCAACCCGTCGCGGCGCCGGCTGAGCCTGAATTGGAGCCGTTCTCGCTCGCCGATCTTGGCTTGAACGATGAGGAGATCGCCCAACTGCGCGCCGAACCTGAGTCGCTTTCGCTCCCGCCAGCGGTGGCTTTGCCCGCGAGCCTTGCCGAGGAGCCAGTTGAGGATCTGAGCGACGCCAACCAGGACCAGGATCTATCCGAAACCAGCAAGCCGGAACTGGCGCCCTTCTCCCTCGAAGAACTCGGCCTCTCCCCCGAGGAGATCGCCCAGCTCGAAGCCACCGCGGGCGAAGTCCCGTCCGTCGCCCCTGCCCATCAGTCACAGCATCGGGAGATCGCCCAGCTCGAAGCCACCGCGGGCGAAGTCCCTGCCCCGCCTGCCGAGCCGGAACTGGCGCCCTTCTCCCTCGAAGAACTCGGCCTCTCCCCCGAGGAGATTGCCCAGCTCAAAGCCGCTGCAGACGAAGCTGCGGCTACTCCTGCGACCCCCGCCGAGCCAGAACTGGCGCCCTTCTCCCTCGAAGAACTCGGCCTCTCCCCTGAGGAAATCGCCCAGCTCGAGGCCGCCCGGGCCGCCGACTCTGGCGAGCCCGAACCGGCGCCCTTCTTGCCGAACGAGCAGGAGCTTCCGTCCAGGGAGGCCAGCGGTTCCGGCGCCACTGCCGAGGCGCCAGCGGCTGAAGCGATCGATCTCGGTGAGATCACCCCGTTCTCTCTGGATGAGTTGGATCTGAATGCCCCGGGTTTCGCACCGGCTGAAGGCGAACTGCCACCCTCCCTACGGCCGTTTTCCATCGATGAACCAGCCGCGGCAACGGCCCTCCCACCGGCTGAGGAAGTGGAACTGGAAGGGGCCTATAGCTGGCAGCAACCTGCGGCCAGACCGCAGCCGAGCTTCGTCAAGCGGCAGGAGGAGGAAGCGCCTGGTCAGGGAAGTATCTTTGATCGTTTGAAGGCGCGGGCAGCCGCCCTGCCACCTCAGGAGCCTGAGCCACTGCGCCCGATTGCTGACGAGGAACTAGAGCAGAGCGACTATTTCTCGCACGATGATGTTTCGTTGCGCGATGAGAATGCCAGTGGGCAGAATCGCTTCGCGGAGGGCTTCCGACTGCCCAGGGAAGATGTGGCGATCTTCGGGGTTGCTGCTGCCAAAGCCGCGGCAGAGCGGAGTGAAGAGCAGCCCCCCGCCGAACCCGAGTTGACGCCTTTCTCCCTCGAAGACCTCGGCCTCTCCCCCGAGGAGATCGCCCGGCTCGAAGCCGCCCAGGCCGCCGAGCAGGCCCCCGCCGAACCCGAGTTGACGCCTTTCTCCCTCGAAGACCTCGGCCTCTCCCCTGAGGAGATCGCCCGGCTCGAAGGCGCTCAGGCCGCCGAGCAGCCCCCCGCCGAACCCGAGTTGACGCCCTTCTCCCTCGAAGACCTCGGCCTCTCCCCCGAGGAGATCGCCCGGCTCGAAGGCGCCCAGGCCGCCGAGCAGGCCCCCGCCGAACCCGAGTTGACGCCCTTCTCCCTCGAAGACCTCGGCCTCTCCCCTGAGGAGATCGCCCGGCTCGAAGCCGCCCAGGCCGCCGAGCAGGCCCCCGCCGAACCCGAGTTGACGCCTTTCTCCCTCGAAGACCTCGGTCTCTCCCCTGAGGAGATCGCTCAGCTCGAAGCCGCCTCCCGGGGTGAATTGCCCTCACCGGCTACTGGCGAGACGATCGTGCCCGGC